>JAIXWM010000113.1 GCA_027491255.1 Rubrivivax sp.
CCAGCTGGTCGGCGCCGCGCATATGTGAGGGCTGGGTGCGTTCCATCTGCACCTGCGCACCCGCATGAACGAGCCCAACACCGCCACTGTCCACAAGCCTGACCGGATGGTGTGCTTAAAGCTCACCAGCGGTGAGGCCTTCTTCGACCAGGACCAGCACCGCCGCGGGAAGCCGCAGCGCCAGCGCAGCATCGCAGTCCTCGAACGCCGCGCCGCCGCCCAGGGCTTCCAGATGAACCCCTTCGAAGCGGCTGCATGAACGGCCGCCTCTCGCTCTGTTTCTGGGGAGGACCACGCATCACCGGACTCCCCGGCTGCCTGACCCGACGGCGGTCAAGGCGCACTACCATCGCCAACTCGCCGGGGACATCGCCCGGACAGGCCAGCCTCTCCCCCTTGTCTGCAAAGGGCACACTGCCGATGGAAGCCACCACCACCCACCACCGGATCTGCCCGCTGTGCGAAGCCTGCTGCGGCCTGGAGATCCAGACTCGCGGCGCGAAGGTGGTCTCGATCCGCGGCCATGCGGCCGATGTCTTCAGCGCAGGCTACATCTGCCCCAAGGGCGTGGCCCTGAAGGACCTGCACGAGGATCCGGACCGCCTGCGCCAACCGCTGGTGCGCCGCCAGGGCGTGCTGGTGGAAGCGAGCTGGGACGAGGCCTGGGCCGAGATCGCCACGCGCCTGCCCGCGGTGCAGCAGGCGCACGGCCGCCATGCCGTGGGTCTGGTGGTGGGCAATCCCGCGGCGCACAAGATCGGCTTGCTCGGCTACATCCCGCGCCTGACCAAGGCGCTGGGCAGCCGCAACGTGTTCACCGCCGCCACGCTGGACCAGATGCCGCGCCATGTGTCGAGCGGACTGCTGTTCGGCCACTGGATGAGCGTGCCCGTCCCCGACATCGCGCGCGCCGAGCTGCTGATCGTGCTGGGTGCGAACCCGGTGGTCAGCAACGGCAGCATGTGGACGGTGCCCGACTTCCGCGGCAAGGCGCGCGCCCTGCAGGCGCGCGGCGGCCGCCTGATCGTCATCGACCCGCGCCGCACCGAGACGGCCGCGCTGGCCGACACCCACCACTTCATCCGGCCCGGCGCCGATGCCTTCCTGCTGCTGGGCATGGTGCACACGCTCTTCGAAGAGCAGCTGGTGCGGCCCGGGCGTCTGGAGCCGCACCTGAAGGGCGTGGCCGACATCGCCGCCGCGGTGCAGGGCTTCGCGCCCGAGGCCGTGGCGCCGCGCTGCGGGCTGGACGCGGCCACCATCCGCAGCCTGGCGCGGGATCTGGCGCGCACGCCGCGCGCCAGCCTGTACGCGCGCATCGGCAGCTGCACCCAGGAGTACGGCACCCTGGCCACCTGGCTGGTCGACGTGCTCAACGTCCTCACCGGCCATCTGGACAAACCCGGCGGCGCGATGTTCCCGAAGGCGGCCGCTTTCGCCGCCAACACCGCGGGCCGGCCCGGCGTCGGCCGCGGCGTGCCCCTGGCGCGCCACACCAGCCGCGTGAGTGGCGCACCCGAGGTGATGGGCGAGCTGCCCATCGGCTGCCTGGCCGAGGAAATCGAGACCCCGGGCCCCGGGCAGATACGCGCCCTGCTGACCATCGCCACCAACCCGGTGCTGTCGGCACCCCACGGCAAGCGTCTGGCCGCGGCGCTCGACCGCCTGGACTTCATGGTCAGCATGGACATCTACCTGAACGAGACCACGCGCCATGCGGATGTGGTGTTGCCGGCGCCCTCACCGCTGGAGGACCTGCACTACGACATGCCCTTCCCGCAGCTTTCGTGGCGCAACCACGCGCGCTACAGCGCGCCGGTGTTCGCGCGCGGGCCGGGGCAGCCCGCCGAGTGGGAAACGCTGCTGCGCCTGGCTGCCGTGGCGGGCGGCCGGGGCCTGGCTGCCAGCGCCGAGCAGCTCGACGACGAGTACTTCGGCGAAGACGTGCGGCGCCAGTTCGGCGCCCGTGCCGACGCCGTGCTGGCCGCCACCGCCGGGCTGCGCGGGCCCGACCGCCTGCTCGAGCTGGCGCTGCGCAGCGGCCCGTACGGGGACGGCTTCGGCCAGGCGGCCGAAGGGCTGACGCTGGCGCGCGTGCAGGCGGCCACGGCCGGCGGGGGCATCGACCTCGGGCCCCTGGCGCCCCGGGTGCCCGAGCTCCTGCGCACCCCGTCAGGCTGCATCGAACTGGCGCCCGGGCCGCTGCTGGCCGACCTGCAGCGCTGCCGCGCCGACCTGGCGCGCGCGCCGGCACCGCTGGTGGTGATCGGCCGGCGCGACGTGCGATCCAACAACAGCTGGATGCACAACCTGCCCGTCCTGGCCAAGGGCCCGATGCGCTGCACGGCGCTGGTCCACCCGCAGGACGCACAGCGCCTGGGCCTGCGCGACGGCGCCCTGGCGCGGATGCGCAGCCACACCGGGCGCGGCGAGCGCAGCATCGACGTGCTGGTGCAGTGCAGCGCCGAGATGATGCCCGGCGTGGTCAGCGTGCCCCATGGCTGGGGGCACGACCTGCCGGGCACGCGTCTGGCGCTGGCCTCGGCCCGCCCGGGCGCCAACCTGAACGACCTGCTCGACGAGGACCTGCGGGACCCGCTGTCGGGCAATGCCGTGCTCGGCGGCGTGGCGGTGGAGATGCAGCCGCTGGGCCAGGCTTGACGCTCGGGGTCGCTCATGATGCGGATCGGGCGTGTCATCGCCAAGGGGAGTTGGCCCCTGACCTCTTCTGTTGAAGACGGCGATGCCATCCTGCCGCTCTATCGAAACGATGCCCTGTATTCCCGCGGTGCCACACCCACCTTGGCCTGGAAGTGATGCCGCAAGGCCTGCACGCTTGCGAAACCTGCCGCAGCGGCCACTTGCTCCATCTGGAGCGCCGTCGTTTCCAGAAGCCGCTTGGCCTCGTCGACCCGGACCAAGGCCAGCCATTGAGCCGGGGTCATGCCGGTAGTCTCGGTAAAGCGTCGCAAGAAGGTGCGCTTGCTCATGGCGACTTTTCGCGCCATGTCGCCGACGCTCCAGCGCCGAGCGGGATCCCGGCGTAACTGCTCGAGAAGCCTGGACAACGGGGCATTGCGGTCCGTGGGCACCGGACGCTCGATGAACTGGGCCTGACCGCCGTGCCGGTGAGGCGGCATCACCAATCGCCGAGCGACGCTGTTGGCAGCCTCCGCGCCGAAGTCCTCGCGCACGATGTGAAGCATCAGATCGATGCCCGCGGCACTTCCTGCCGAGGTGAAGACCCGCCCACTGCTGGCGTAAAGCACGGATGCATCCACCTCCACCCCTGGATGACGCCTGGCCAGCGCCTGCGCGTAGCGCCAATGCGTTGTCGCTCGCTGGCCGTCGAGCAAGCCTGTTGCGGCCAGCACAAACGCGCCCGAGCAGATGGACGCCAGCCGCGCGCCTCGCTGCCATGCGCAGCGAAGGCTTGCCAGCAGCGCATCTGGCACGTCCACGTCAACCCCCTTCCATCCGGGTATGACGATCAGGTCAGCCTGATCCAGAAGTTCCAGTCCATCGTCAACTCGAAACACGAGGCCACCTTGCGCGCGCAAGGGCCCGGGCTCCATGGCCGCACTCGCGAAGCGATACCAGCCCGCTCCCATTTCGGGCCGGTCCAAGCCAAAGACCTCGGCCACGATCGAGAACTCGAACGTACACAGACCGTCGTACACCAGCGCCACGACGAGCGGCCCGGATGCAGCAGTGTTTGGCGAAAAGTTGTTGATGGCTGTCATTTTTGCCAGTGGAAGGCCTTGGCTCCAGCAAGAAGAATATGAGCTCGCTTGATCAGGAGATCAGTATGTCCAGTTCCGTCTCTGCCGTCGCTGCAGCCCCTTCCCCCGTAGCCGAGGCTCACTTCGCCGCCGAGTTCACTTTCGAAACCGACTGCTGGGACGTCCACGACGCCCTGTCCAAGATTGCGGACTTCGTGCTGCTGGACGTGCGCAGCCCGGCGCTTTTCGCGAAGGGGCACATCAAGGGGGCGATCAACCTGCCGCACGGAAAGATCGTCGAGTCGAGGATGAACGAATGGTCGAAGGACACGCTGTTCGTGACCTACTGCGCGGGTCCCCATTGCAATGGCGCGGCCCGGGGTGCGTTGCGGCTGGCCAAGCTTGGGCGTCCGGTGAAGATCATGGCCGGCGGCGTGACCGGCTGGTTGGACGAGGGCTTCACCCTGGAAAGCAGCAACCATTGAGAACCCTCACATCCGGCCGGTGACAACTCGAAACCATGCCGGCTTCATGCGCGAATTGGGCGTCATCCTGGGCTTCTTCCGCTCGGGGTCGCGAGCCGGCATCCAGGCTGCGCACGCCCCTCGCCTGGCTCGACAACTGTCTGCGCTGGTTGCCGCCACGAGGCCTGAAGACATGAACCGCCCTGGCTGGGATTGGCACCCCTTGAAGGGAAGCCTGTCCGGGCACGGGTCGGTCAGCGTCAACGGAAACTGGCGCCTGACCTTTTCGTTCGAAAACGGCGATGCAGTCTTGGTTGACTACCTGGATTACCACTGAGGTTCACATGACTTCCATGTTCAACCCCCCCGCCCCGGCTTGACGCTGCGCGACGACATCCTGCCGGCCTTGAGCCTGCAGGTGAGCGAAGCAGCCGCCCAGCTGGGCGTGGACCGCACAACGCTCTCCAAGGTTCCTGACGGACGGGCCGCCATCTGCCCGGCAACGGCACTGCGCATCGAGCGCTGGCTGGGGCGGGATCACGGAGAAGCAGCCGAAGTGTGGCTGGCTCAGCACGCCGCTTACGACTTGTGGCAGGCCAGACTGGCCGCGAAGGCGTCGAAGTCTCTTTCAGGCATCAGGGCGCTGAAGCAGCAGGTGACTTGAGCCGATCGAGGGGGTGGCTTGCCCGCTTATATCCATTCGGATATATTGCTGCTCATGAAGCCCGTACGGTTCATCAGCGATTCACTCAAGCGTCTTCGGGAGTTCCCCGAGGACGCTCGCCAGGACGCTGGCTACCAGTTGGAGAAGGTTCAGCGCGGCGAGCAGCCTGACGACTTCAAGCCCATGCCAGCCATTGGCAAGGGTGTGGAGGAATTTCGGATCTGGGACGAGTCGGGAACGTACCGGGTGATCCATACCGCACGCCTGAAGGACTGCGTGGCTGTGTTGCACGCGTTCCAGAAGAAGACCCAGACGACGAGTCCTCGGGAGGTTGAATTGGCTCGAACCCGATGGCTTGCCTTGTCCAAGGAACCCTAGATGAAAACCGCCAAGAGCACCACGAGCAAGAGGACTGCACTTGCGGTGGAGTCCTACGCCAGCGTCTGGGACGCCCTCACCGACACGCCCGAGCAGGCGGCAAACCTGCGAGCGCGCTCGGAGCTGATGCGCCAGATCACCGCCATCGTCAAGGAGAGCAACTGGACTCAGACGGAGGCCGCTCAGCGCTGCGGGGTGACCCAGCCTCGCATGAACGACCTCCTCAGAGGCCGGGTGTCGCGCTTTTCGCTGGACGCGCTGGTGAATATCGCCACCGCGATGGGGCGCGCGGTGCACTTCGAACTGCAGACCGCCTGAGGGGCGGCGTCACGTCGAAATCCTGAACGACGAAGAAGGGTGCGACGCGGCCGGGCCGGCTGACAGACAAGGCCTGCGGGCACTGCATCGTCAACGACCCGCTGTACATAGGCCTGGTGGCCTGAATAGGGCAGAACTACCCCGGGCAATACGAGGCAATCGTCACCCAGGACGCCTGGTATAGGCGCCAACAATTTCCAAGGCAGTGGTCTCCTTCGCTTCCGACGAATCCTTCGCCGTAGGCACTGAACTCTTCGTCGACAGCGGGATGCGCGCAGTCTGAACACAAGCGTCGCAGCGACAGGGGTCGGAGGGCTGCATGTTCCGGCCCATCGTGCCGGTTATCAAGCTTGGGCGTCGGCGTCGCTGAACCGCGGTGCGGGCGCTCGTCTCGGCGGGCGGCGAAGCCGTCGCGCAGGTGGTCCACCGCACGATCAGCGCCTTGCGGCTCGTCGAAGTGCTGCCGCGTTTCGGCGCCCGGGCGCGGGCGGCACCGCAGACCGCCAGCGGGGCCCTGAGCGATGCGGTGGACCCGAACATGAAGCCGGTCATGCGCGAGAGGCGCGCCAACCCGTTGATGGTGCTGGTCGGCTTCGCCGCCGTGGCCCGCATCGCGCGGGCGCATGGCACCACGACGGTGTGCGCCAAACCCCTCGCTTTGCCACCGAGCCTGGCGCGGCACGCACGTGAGGGTCGACGCGGTGCCGTACGGCGCCGCCAAGCCCCTGGACAGGCACTGCAACGTGACCGCCCACGCGATCGATTCCTGCCCGCGCAAACGCAGGCCGAGCCGGTCCGGCGCCCCGCTGTTGCAGCCCGCAAGGCACCAGACTCGAGGCGCTCAGGCCCGCTTCAAGCCCGCCAGCACGCGGTCCGGCGTCAGCGGCAGCTGGCGATAACGCACCCCCACGGCGTCGAACACCGCGTTGGCCAAGGCTGCGCCGGTGGGGCCTTGCGAGGCCTCGCCGGTGCCCAGGTAGGGCGCGCCAGGACGGTCGATCAGCACCACCTCGACGGGTGGCACCTCTGAGAAGGTCAGGATCGGGTAGCTGGCCCAGTCGGAGGACAGCACCTGCGTCCCGTTCGTCTGCACTTCCTCCTTCAGCGTCCACGACAGCGACTGGATCAGCCCGCCCTCGATCTGGTTGGCCACGCCGTCGGGGCTGACGAGGTGCCCGCTGTCGGCGCTGGCCACCGCGCGCAGGACGCGGATGCGGCCGCTGTCGCGGTCGACCTCGACTTCGAGGGCCACCGCGCAGTACCCGGCGATGTTCTTGTACTTCGCAAAGCCGATGCCGCGCCCGCGTCCCGGCGTCTTCTTCCAGGCCGCCCAGCCGAAGGCTTCGGCGGCCCGGGTGATGGCATCGCGGGCTCGCGGGTCCTTCATGAAGCGCAGGCGGTAGGCCACCGGATCCTCGCCCACGGCATGCGCGAGTTCGTCGATGAATGACTCGATCGCGAACACATTGCCGTAAGCGCCGAGCCCGCGCGTGGAAGACACCCGCAAGGGCATCTGGGCGATGAAGTGCGTCAGCACCTCCTGGCCAGGGAAGTCGTACAGCGCCACCGCATTGCGGTCGGCGGCGAAGTTGGGCGCGCCGCCGTTCTGCGGCTTGGGCTGGGCGAAGGGCTTGTCCAGGTACAGCGCCGACAACAGGTTGCCAGCCGCGCCGCTGGGCCGCGTGCCGTGCGGGGTGGACCACAGGTTGAACGACCAGTCCTGGATGTTGCCGTCCGCATCCAGGCCGGCGCGCACCTTGATCAGCATCGCCGATCCGTAGGGCTCCCAGCGGTGCTCCTGCTCGCGCGTGTACTGCAGGCGCACGGGGGTGCCCGGCAGCGCCACGGCGAGCAGGGCCGCGTCGGCAGCCGCGTCATCGGCCATGTTGTGCCCGTAGCAACCCGATCCCTGCACATGCTGCAGCCTGACCTTGTCGACCGGCATCGACAACATCGCCGCGATCGCCCGGCCCGTTTCGAACACCGACTGGCTGTGGGTCTGCACCGTCAGCACGCCATCGGCGCCGAGCGTGGCCACCGCTGCCGACGGCCCGATCGAGGCATGCATCTGGTAAGGCCGGTAGTAGGTGGCCTCGAGCGTGCGCGCGACGCTCGCGCCGTTGGCGCGGGCCTTGCGGTGGGTCGGGATCACGCGGTCCGGCGGGGTGCGCGTCAGCCACTCGGGCATCTCCTGCGCCGTGGGCAGACGCTGGGGAACATCCCACCGGCAGGCCTGCTCGAGCGCCTGCGCGGCCGCGTGGGCCTGGGCCTCGCGCCGGGCGATCACACCGAGGAAGCTGCCGTTGCGCACGACCTTGAGCACGCCCGGCATGCGCTCGGCCGCTCCCAGGTCGACCTCGAGCAGTCGGCCGCCGTAGGTCGGCGGGCGTACGACGCAGCCATGGACCACGCCCTGGGGCCGCAGTTCCTGCACGAAGATGGCCTGACCGAGCACCTTGGGCGCGATGTCCAGCCGCGGCACGGAGCGCCCGATGTAGCGGTGCTGCGACGCGGGCTTGGGCTTGACCTGGCCGGTGGCCTCGCGGTCCAGCGCCTGGCCGACCAGGAGCTCCCAGTAGCTGGTGGCGGCGCCGTCGCCGGCGGCGATGCGACCGTCCTCCACCCGCATCGAGGCGGCCGGACGTCCCAGCCGCTGCGCCGCCAGGTCCAGCAGCACGGCACGCACCTCGGCTGCTGCCTGCTGCACGGCGGTGGCGCAGTTGGGCATCGAGAACGACCCCGCCGTCACGCCTTCGTTGGGCACGAGCGCCGTGTCACCCGAGATCACCTTGACGCGGCCGATGTCGACGTCGAGCTCGTCGGCGCAGATCTGCACCACCGCGGTCAGGATGCCCTGGCCGAGTTCGACCTTGCCCACACGCAACTCGACGGCCTGCTCGGCCGACAGGATGCGGATCCAGGCACTGAGCCGCCGGTGCTGCTGCAGGTCACCGGGCAATTGCGGACGCGGCGCGGCGCTGCCCTGGGCGAGACCGTCGCCCAGCGGGATGGCGAACGCCATGCTCAGGAAGCCGGCCTGCTTGAGAAAGCGGCGGCGCGAGGGCGCGTCAGGAGCGTGGAGGGGCTTCATGCGGTGGCTCCTGCAGCGCGCAGCACGGCGCGCACGATGCGGTTGTGGACGCCGCAGCGGCACAGATTGCCGTCCAGCGAAGCACGTACCTCGGCAGCGGTGGGACGCGGGTTGCGGTCGAGCAGCGCCTGCGCCTGCATGATCATCCCGGACGTGCAATAGCCGCACTGCGCGGCCTGCTCGTCGATGAAGGCCTGCTGCAAGCGGCTCGGGCGGCCGTCGCGGCTCAGACCGGCCAGCGTCGTCACCGACTTGCCCTCGACACTGGCAAAGGGCACGACGCAACTGCGCACCGGGTCGCCGTTGACCAGCACCGTGCAGGCCCCGCACTGCGCCTTGCCGCAGCCGAATTTCTGCCCGTTCTGGGCCAGGTCGTTGGACAGCACCTGCAGCAGGCTGTCGCCACCTGGCGCCGGCGACTCGACCGGCGCATTGTTGAGTTTGAAGCGGACCACCTTGGAACTCCTCCGACCCCGGAGATGGCCGGGGAATGGACCGCGACCTTAGGGGATGCAGCCCATGTCGGCATCAGGGTTTTCTCGGTGATGTCGCGGGCAGGCGCATCACGTGTTCCGGTTCGCGGCATCAGCGCCGCGGGCAGGGCCGAGACGGTGGCGCCCGGGCCTCAATCGCAGAGAGTTTTTCCGACGCGCTCGAACGGTGCGGCAGCACACCCCGCGTGCCGGCGCAAGCCACGGCCGTGACTCGGGCCATGGGGAGGGTCCGCAACGCCGCCAGAGTGGTCAAGGCCCGCTCGAGCGGATATGCAGCGCTGTCCCCCTTCCGGTGATTCCGGTCGTCGCCGCAATCTCCCGGCCCGGCAAGCACTTGCTCGCCGAAGAAAGCGGTCGACTGCCGAATCCAGGCTCAGTCGACCCGGGCGCCGCTGAGTTCGACGGCCTGCTTCCACTTCTGCAGGTCACGCCGCAGGTAGGCCGGGAATTCGTCCAGGCCCACGCCGACGATCTCCGTCCCGTCAGCCTGGACCTTGTCCCGGAAAGCCGGGTCGGCCAGCAGCTTTCGGACCTCCTGATCGAGGCGGCGGGCGGCCTCGACGGGCATGCGCGCCGGCCCGACGATGCCGAACCAGGACACGACCTCGAACCCGGTCACCGTGTCGCCCACCGGTGGCACGTCGGGGAGTGCCGCGTTGCGACGCGCACCCGTGACGCCGAGTGCACGCACCCGTCCTGACTTGACCAGCGGCACCGCGGTGGACAGGGTCGGAAAGCCGAACAGGGCCGCCCCGCCCATCACCGAGGTCAGGATCTCGGGCGCGCCGCGGTAAGGCACGTGCACGGCAGTGACCTTGGCCATCGACTTGAACAGTTCCGCGCACAGGTGCGCGCCACTGCCGTTGCCGCCGGAGGCGTAGTTGTGCTTTTCCGGCTCGGCCTGCAGCTTGCGCACCAGATCGGCGACGGAGCGCACCGGGGAATCCGCCGCCACGATCAGGGCATGCGGCATCGCGTAGGTCAGGTGCACCGGCGTGAAGTCCTGGATCGGGTCGTAGGACACCTTGCGGTACAGCGCCGGATTGATGGACATGCTGCTCGTTCCGAGGCCGATCGTGTAGCCGTCCGCGGGCGCCTTGGCGATCGCGTCCAGGCCGATGTTTCCGCCGGCCCCGGCCCTGTTCTCGATGACCACCGGCTGGCCCAGCGCTGCCGCCAGGCGCTCGCCCAGGCCGCGCGCCAGCACGTCGGGCGCGCTGCCTGGAATGAAGGGCACGACCAGCTTGATGGCGCGCGACGGCCAGACCGGCTGGGCGCGCGGCGCCGAAACGGGCGCCAGTGCGCCCGTCGCACCAAGGCCCAGGCCGATGCCGGAGGCCAGCAGGTCGCGGCGCGACCAGGTCGAACGCGAGACGGGTTGCTTGCGGGTCATTCGATGTCTCCTCTCAGGCTGATCGGATGGGGTGGGGCTCAGAGGCCGGGAGCGTTTACGCCGTGCCCGAAAGACGCGCCGGAGCGCCCCGTGTCCAGTTGCAAACCGCAACCACGGCATGGGCCATGGCGAGGATTTGCCACCAAGAGCCAGGGCATTCGGGCGTGCGAGTCGGGCATGGGGCAACGACTTTCAGCATTTCAGTCGAAGGACGCGTTCGTGCCGGGCGCCGGCGTGAAGCCGAGGTCGCCGCGGCCCAGCGCGGCTTCGCGCCCGCCGAAGCGGTCCAGCAACTCGCGCTGGCGCCTCTTGGCGCGCCGATCGACATCCACGGGGTCGAGCCAGCGCCGCAACTCGGTCTCGCAGTCCTGAAGATCGCGGGCGTGGCGCGGCTCGCCCGCCAGGTCGTTCAACTCCTGCGGATCGTCCTCGAGGTGGAACAACTGGGGCCGATGGTCCACGTAATGACAGTATTTCCACGGGCCCCGGCGCAACAGGGTGGCGCCTGCGGTGGAGCCGATGGCGTGGTATTCGGACAAGACCGGGCGGGCTGGCTGCCCACCGCGCGCGATGTCCGCCAGGTCGTGCCCCGACGCGCCGTCCAGTGGCGGCGCCCCGGCCGCCTGCAGGATGGTGGTGGCGCAATCGACGTGGCTGACGGGTTCGTCCACGACCTGGCCTGCCGGCAGTCCGGGGCCGGACAGGATCATCGGCACACCCGCCGACTCCTCGTAGAGCGTCGACTTGCCCCACAGCCCGCGCGCGCCGAGGTTGTCGCCATGGTCGCTCGTGTACAGAACGACGGTGCGGTCGGCCTGACCGCTGGCGTGCAGGGCCGCGAGCACACGACCCACCTGCTCGTCCATGTAGGACACGAGGCCGCTGTAGCCCGCGACAGCGCGCTTGACGTCGGCGGCGTCGTGGAAGTGGCTGTCGTAGTCCACCACGCGGGCGTACTCGTCCGTGAAGGGGTGGCGCGGACGCTCCGCCGCGGCGTAGCGCTTGGGCGGCGGCAGGTCCATGGCATGGTAGTGCGCGTACCAGCGCTCGGGCGCCGTGAGCGGAAAGTGCGGGCACACGAGGGAGACGAACAGCACCCAGGGCTTGCCGGCGGGCTGTGCCGAGGCGCGGGCCAGCCAGTCACAAGCGGCATCCGCGATCTGCCGGTCATAGCGGGTGTAGGTGGATTCGCCCGGCCCCGCGAGCTTGGCCATCTTGTCGCCGCCCTTGCGCACCGGGATCCGTTCGCGCACGAGGCCCTTGACGTCGCCGACGCCGTCGATCACGTGCATGGGCAGGATCTCCTGCGACCAGCCGTGGTCGTCCCCGGGCCGGCCCCGGAAATGCAGCTTGCCGATGGACACGGCGCTGTGGCCGGCCCCGCGCAGCGCGTGGTGCCAACTGGGCACGCTGCCGTCGTAGGGGTCGCCGTTGTCCCAGAAGCCGACCTCGTGCACGTAGCGCCCGGTGGCAAAGGCGGCCCGCGCGGGCACGCAGATCGGGCTGCACGTGTAGGCGGCGCTGAAGCGCGTGCCGCCGGCGGCCAGCCTGTCGAGGTTCGGCGTCTCGATGTAGGGATGGCCGGCACAACCCAGGAACTTCGGGTTGTGCTCGTCGGACATCAGCACGAGGACATTCAGGGGCTCGGCCATGGGTGGTGCGTGGTGGGTGACACGGTCTTCAACCCCTCATGCTGGCAGCCCTGATGCTCTCTGGCAAGCCGCCGGCCTCACAATCAGATGTTCCATACAGGAAAATCTCATGGCGCATCTCCCGGATCTTTCGGAACTGCAGCTGTTCGTCTCTGTCGCTCAGGCGGGCAGCCTTTCCCAGGCGGCATGGCTGACCGGAAAGACACCGTCAGCGCTGAGCAAGCGGATCACCGCCCTGGAGCTGCGTCTGGGGCATCGGCTGTTCGCGCGCAACGGCCGCGGCGTCGTGCTGACGCAGGCGGGCCAGGCCTTGATGGGCCCGGCACGCGGCCTGCTGGAGGAGGCATCTCGCCTGCAGTCCCGGGTCGATGACGGCGCGAGCGCACCCGCCGGCACGGTCCTGCTCGGCTTCCAGGCTTCGATGTCCTGGCCCCTGATGCAGTGGCTGTGGCGCCGCGTGGGCGCCGAGGCGCCGGCCATCCGCCTTCGGGTGCATGAAGCCTCGACGCGACAACTGGTGGAGGAACTGCTGCATGGTCGGGTCGACCTGGCGGTGCTGTCGGAATGGGGGCCGGAACGCCTGGACGGTGCAGCGCTCGTCCACGAGGCGCCCCTGCACCTGGTCGGGCCGGCCGCGGACGCTAGGCTGGGCGACGGGCCGGTCCCCTTCCGGCACCTGGCCGGCCTGCCGCTGATCCTTTCCTGGATGCCCAACGGCACCCGGGCATGGCTGGAGATGGCCGCGCGCGACGCCGGGATGGCGCTGGACGTCGTGATCGAGGCGCATTCGATGCACCTGATCCGCAAGATGGTTCAGGCGGGATGGGGCTACACGGTCGCGCACTGGCAGGCGATCGAGGACGACGTCCTGGCCGGACTGCTCCGCTCCTGCCCCATCGTCGAGCCCGACCTGGTTCAGAAGTTCTACCTCGCCCAGGCTTCGAACCGGGCACCGTCGGCGGCCGCGGCACGGGTGGCGCAGTGGATCACCCAATGGAGCCCGCAGGAGGCCGGCGCTCATGCGGGCCGGCCACCGGCCGCGGTTGCGGCCTTGGCTCAGCGGTCGTCCTGACGGCTCGCCGGCGGCAGCGCCGACGACATCGGCCTGCGCCCTCCTGCCCGCACTCCAGGCCCGCACCGGGCCCCTCAATCGGGCGCGATCTCGGATGCCCAGTCGGCCAGCGCGCCCAGGAGTTCCTGGCCACGCTCGTCGGCGTTCTCGCCCAGTTCGTCGATGCGGTCCAGGAAGGCCGCCAGCGTCGGCCCGCCGTCGCGGCCCTCGTGCAGTCGCTCGCGTCGGTGCTGCTCCCAGCGTGCGCGCTCTTCGGCGTCCAGCGTGTCGGGGAAGTTGCGCGCGCGGTAGCGGAACAGCAACTCCTCCAGCCGTCCGTCCTTGAAGACCGGGTGCTGGCGGGCCAGATCGGTGGGCGTCAGCGCACGCAGGCGCTCCAGGCGGCCGCGGTCGGCGTCGTCGAGGAAGCCGCCGTACAGATCTTCGTCGACGTCCACCGGCGCCGTCGGCCCCTCGCGCCGGTAGACCTCGGCCCAGACGCCCGCCATCTCCCCGCCGATCCGCGCCGCCGTCTCTGCGTGGCGCCAGGCCTGCGCCTTGTCGATGCCGAAGCGCTCGGCACGCGCATCGTCCAGCGTGTCGAGGTTGCGGATGACGATGGGCGAGCGGTTGAGGTGGATGGTCTTGATGGGCAGACGCTCGGCCCCCTCGGGCAGTTCTTCGCGGCGCACGAACAGGCGCGCGCGGATCGCCGCCGCGTCCAGCGTCATCAGTTCGGCCGGGTCGTGCGCCAGGTCCCAGACGATGACCTCGTTGCGGTTCAGAGGGTGGCTCGCAAAGGGCCAGACGATGGCCATGCAGCCGCGGTCCACCGGGTAGCGGCCCGAGACGTGCAGCACCGGACGGCCGGCTGCCAGCACCGCCTGCACCGTGGCCTTGTGGCGCAGCGTCAGGCCGTAGTCCCACAGCCGCTGCTGGCGCGCCTTCAGCAGCCGCGCCATCGCCAGCGTGGCGCGCACGTCGGACAGCGCGTCGTGCGCCGCCTCGTGCGCCACACCGTTGGCCGCCGTCAGGTGCTCGAGCCTGAAGCTGGGCCGGCCTTCGCCGTTCAACGGCCATTCCATGCCGTCGGGCCGCAGGGCCCAGGCGCAGCGGACCAGGTCCAGCAGGTCCCAGCGCCCGCAGTCGTTGCGCCACTCCCGGGCGTATGGGTCGATCAGGTTGCGCCAGAACAGATGGCGCGTGACCTCGTCGTCGAAACGGATGCTGTTGTAGCCCACGCCCACCGTGCCCGGCCGCGCGAGCTCGCGCTCGATCGCGGCGGCAAAGGCCTGCTCGGGCAAGCCCAGGCGCAGACAGTCCTGCGGCAGGATGCCGGTGAGCAGACAGCTCTCGGGGTCGGGCAGGCGGTCGGTGGGCGGCTGGCAATGCACCATCACCGGCTCGCCGACCAGGTTCAGGTCGGCGTCGGTGCGCAGTCCGGCGAACTGCGCCGGCGCATCGCGCCGTGGGACCCGGCCGAAGGTCTCGTAGTCGTGCCAGAAAAAGCTGAAGCTCATCTCACGGCCCCCATCCCTGCGCCGCCGACGATCACGACCCCATCCCGCGCAGGCGCCGGTGCGTGTCGACCGCGTAGCGGTCGGTCATGCCGGCGACGAAGTCAGTCACGCGCAGCAGCCGCTCGTAGCGCGTACCCGCGGCGGCCACGCGCTCGGCTGCCGGGATCAGGCGCAGCAGCATGCGCGCGCGCTCGCCGCCCGGCGCCGCCGCATCCGCGGGCGCAGCGGCGGCTTCCACCGCCTCACAGAAGGACTGCAGCAGCCAGCCGATGATCTCGAAGCCTGCCACCTGCCATTGCAGCTTGCTGCGCTCGTCGTACAGACGCTCGGCGGCGAGCGCCTTGAAGCGCTGGAACTCCGCCGCGCCGTCGATGGATTCCAGCAGCGGGCTCGGGTGCCGGCCCTCCAGCAGGGCGTCATGGTGCGCCCTGAAGGCCTGCGCCGTGCGGTCGACGAGCACGCCGATCGTCACCGCGCGCAGGTACTCGGCGCGGTGCTGGCGGTCGCGCAGCGTCTGCGCGCGCTGCTGGTGCGTGCCGTCGATGAAGGGGGCGTGCAGCGCGAGCAGTTCGTCGAAGTCGACATGGCCCGACTTCACGCCGTCCTCGATGTCGATCACGCCGTAGCAGATGTCGTCGGCCGCCTCCACGAGGAAGGCCAGCGGATGACGCTGCCAGGCGCCGGGGCCGCGCTCGGCCAGGCCCAGGCCCTCGGCAAGCTCGGCGAACAGCGCGCGCTCGCTGTCCATGTAGCCGAACTTGCGCGCTGCAGCACCGGCGTCGGCCTGGCAGCCGGACAGCGCGTCGCAGGGGTACTTGGAGAAGGCGCCCAGCGTCGGCCAGGTCAGCTGCAGGCCGCCAGGCTGGTCGGGGTGCTGCAGCCGCACTGCCGTGCGCAGCCCCTGGGCATTGCCCTCGAAACGCAGAAGGTCGGCCTGCTGCGCCGGCGTCAGCCCCTGGAGCCAGGGCTGGCCCGGGCCGGCGAAGTACTCCCGCACCGCAGCCTCCCCGGCGTGGCCGAAGGGCGGGTTGCCGATGTCGTGCATCAGGCAGGCGGCTGCCACGATGGCACCCACGTCCTGCGGGGCGGCGAGTTCGCGCAGCGCCGCATCCAGTGCGCCGATGGCGCGGCCGGCCTGCATGCCCAGCGAGCGCCCGACGCTGGCCACCTCCAGGCTGTGGGTCAGACGCGTGCGCACGTAGTCGGTGCGCGCCATCGGGTGGACCTGGGTCTTGTCCTGCAGGCGGCGGAAGGCCGAGCAAAAGACGATGCGGTCCCAGTCCTTGAAGAACTCCGTGCGCAACTCGGCGGGATCGGCGGCGGCCGAGGCCGCCAAGGCGCGCCCGATGCGCCGGGGCTGCAGCAACTGACGCCAGTTCACCGGCGCAACCCGGGCGGTGACTTCACGCTGCGCATCGGCGCAGGCTCACTCCGCCCGGATCCCGGCCGCGCGCACGACCTGGCCGTAGCGCGCGAGGTCGCGCCGCACCTCGTCGAGGTACTGCTCGGGCGTGCCCGGCGTGGGGTCGATCCCTAGCACGGCCAGGCGCTCGCGCGCGGCGGGGTCGGCGAGCACGGCATTGAGCTCGGCGTTGAGCTTCTGCAGCACGGCGCGCGGGGTGGCCGCAGGCGCGAACAGGCCGACCCAGGAGCTGACGGCGAAGTCGGGCAGGCCCGCCTCGATGAAGGTGGGCACCTCCGGCAGCGAGGACGAGCGCGCGGCGCTCGAGACCGCGATCGCGCGCAGCTTGCCGGTCTTGACGTGCCCCTGGGCGCCGGCCACGGCGGTGTAGACGAGCGGGATCGCGCCGCCGATGGCGTCGGTGATCGCCTGGCCGCCGCCCTTGTAGGGCACGTGCTGAAGGTTGGCGCCGGTGCGCTGGCGCAGCAGTTCGCCGGCGATGTGCGGGGTGCCGCCGATGCCCGAAGTACCGTAGGACAGCCCGCCGGTCTGCGTCTTCGACAGCGCGATCACCTCCTGCAGCGTGCGCGCCGGCACGCCGGGGTGGGCCACCAGGATCAGCACCGCGTCGCCGATCTTGCCCACCGGGGCAAAGTCCTTGACCGTGTCGAAGGGCACCTTCTGGAACACATGGGGATTGATGACCATCGTGCCGTCGAAGCCGAGCAGCAAGGTGTGGCCGTCGGCCGGCGCGGTGGCGACGATCTGCGTGCCGATGTTGCCCGAAGCGCCCGGCTTGTTGTCGACGACGACCTGCTGGCCCAGGCGCCGGCCCAGGAACTCGGCGATCACGCGCGCGCTCGTGTCGGTGACGCCACCGGGCGTGAAAGGCACGACCAGGCGGATGGGCTTGGACGGAAAGACGTCCTGCGCGAGGGCCACCTGCGGGGCGCCGCCCAGCAAAGCGGCGGCGGCGGCAGTGGCGGCCGCGGTCAGCAGGCAGCGCCGGCCGGGGGCGCTGTCGTCACGGTGCGCCAGGGTTCGGGAGGTGGGAGTCGTCGGGACGCGGCGGGGCTTCATCGGAAATCTCCAGGGCTCGGGCCGGAGCGAAGGCGGCCGGCACGGTGCGCATGCTGCCTGCTGATGCCAGCGCCGGTCACCGTGGGGGATTGGCGCGAAGTGTAGGTCGCCGGCCGGCGACCGGGCGCGTGGCGCCGGCTGACCACCGGCATCGAGGGCTGCCCGCCTCCTACAATGATGCAATGCCCCTGTCCCCGATACCCGAGCTGGTGGCCGAGCTGGCGGCCGGCCGCATGATCGTGCTGGTCGACGAAGAGGACCGCGAGAACGAAGGCGACATCGTCATCGCGGCCGACCACGTCACCCCCGAGGCGATCAACTTCATGGCGCGCCACGCGCGCGGACTCATCTGCCTGACGCTGACGCGCGAGCGCTGCGAGCGCCTGCAGCTGCCGCCCATGGTCAGCCGCAACGGCACCAAGCACGGCACCGCCTTCACGGTCTCGATCGAGGCCGCCAGCGGCGTGACCACCGGCATCTCGGCCGCCGACCGGGCACGCACGGTCCAGGTGGCCGTGGGTCGCGACGCGCGGCCCTCCGACCTGGTGCAACCCGGCCACATCTTCCCGCTGCAGGCCCAGGACGGCGGCGTGCTGATGCGCGCCGGCCACACCGAGGCCGGCTGCGATCTGGCGGCGATGGCCGGGCTGAGCCCGGCGTCGGTGATCTGCGAGGTCATGAACGACGACGGCACGATGGCGCGCCTGCCCGACCTGGAGGTCTTTGCGCAGCGCCACAGCCTGAAGATCGGCGCCATCGCGGACCTGATCCACTTCAAGAGTCAGCACGAGTCGCTGGTGCAGCGCGTCGGCCAGCGCCGGCTCGTCACGCCGCAAGGCGCATTCGAGTGCATTGCCTACCGCGACCGCAGCGGCGGCCTGCACCTGGCGCTCACGCATGGCCGCTGGACGGCCGACGACGTCGTGCTCGTGCGCGTGCACGAGCCCTTCACCGCCCTGGACCTGCTGGACGCCGGCGAGACCCGCCACTCCTGGGCCCTGCCGGCTGCGCTGAACCGTCTGCAGTCGGCGCCGGCCGGCGTGGCGGTGCTGCTGAACTGCGGCCAGGACGGCGAGACGCTGCTCGGTCAGGTGCTGCCCCAGGCGGCGGGTGCCGCACCCACGCGCGGGCCGTGGGACCTGCGCACCTATGGCGTCGGTGCCCAGATCCTGCGCGGTCTGGGCATCGGCCGCATGACGCTGCTGGGACGACCACGACGCATGCCCAGCATGACCGGTTACGGGCTCGAAGTCACCGGCTTCCTGCCGGCGGGTCCGGCACCGGCCGCCACCTGATTCCGCACAGGACACCGCCCGATGAAGAACGCTGACCAAGGTCAGGCCCAGCCGCTCGACGGCGAGGGCCTGAGCATAGGGATCGTGCGCGCGCGTTTCAATGATGCGATCACGCAGGCGCTCGCGCAGGCCTGCCTGGCCGAGCTGGCCGCGCTGGGCGTGCGCGACGAGGACATCCGCCAGGTTCAGGTGCCCGGCGCACTGGAGGTGCCGGTGGCGCTGAAGGCCATGGCCGACAGCGGCGACTACGACGCGCTCGTCGCCCTGGGCTGCATCATCCGCGGAGAGACCTACCACTTCGAGCTCGTGGCCAACGAGAGCGGCGCCGGGGTGACGCGGGTCGCGCTGGACCACGTCATCCCCATTGCCAACGCCATCCTCACGGTCGAGAACGAGGCCCAGGCCCGCGCGCGCGTAGCCGACAAGGGCCGAGATGCCGCGCGCGTGGCCGTCGAGATGGCGCTGCTGATGGACGAACTGGCCTGAACAGGGGCTGCGGGCAGACTGCCCGGCCCTGCGAACAGGCCCATGACATGACAACGAACACCGAGATACCTGCCGGGCCGCACCCGCCAGACGCAGCAGACGCGGCGGCTGCGCCAGTGCCACAGCGCAAGCCGGGCGGCGCGCGCCGCTCCGGCCCCTCACCCCGGCGTCGGTCGCGCGAGTTCGCGCTGCAAGGCCTGTATGAATGGCTGCTCGCCCGCGGCGATGCGGGCGTGATCGACGCCCACATGCGCGAGCAGGAAGAGTTCGAGCGCTGCGACAGCGCGCACTTCGACGCCTTGCTGCACGGCTGCATCCGCGACGCGGCGACGCTGGACGCCGCGCTGGCGCGCCATGTGGACCGCAAGACGAGTGCGCTGTCGCCGGTGGAGCACGCGGCGCTGATGATCGGCGTATGGGAGCTCGCCAACTGCATCGAGATCCCCTACAAGGTCGTCATCAACGAGGCCGTCGAACTGGCCAAGGCCTTCGGCGGCACCGACGGCCACAAGTATGTCAACGGTGTGCTGGACCGCACCGCGGCCGACCTGCGAGCGGTCGAGGTCGCGCAGGCACGCTCGGCGCCGCGTCGGTCGTGAAGCTCGCCTCGCGCCTGGAGCGCATCGACCCGTTCTGGGTCATGGAGATGGCGAAGTCCGCGCGCGAGATCGCGGCCGGGCCCGGCTGCGACCCTGCGCACGGTGGCGAGCCGATGATCTATCTGAACATCGGCGAACCCGACTTCGGCGCCCCGCCGGCGGCGCTGGTGGCCGCCCGCGCCTGCATGGATGCCGGCCGCACGCCCTACACCCAGGCCACCGGACTGCCGGCGCTGCGAGCGGCGATCTCGCGCTGGTACGCGCAACGCCACGGGTTGGACGTGGCGCCGCAGCGCATCGTCGTCACCGCCGGCGCCTCCGCCGGGCTGCAACTCGCCTGTCTGGCGCTGTTCGAGCGCGGCGACGAGGTGCTGATGCCCGACCCGAGCTACCCCTGCAACCGGCACTTCGTCGCCGCTGCCGACGCGCACGCGCGGCTGCTGCCTTGCGGACCGGCGCAGCGTTTCCAGCCTGACGCGCAGATGGTGGCTGCGGCCTGGGGCCCGACCACCCGCGGGGTGCTGCTGGCCTCGCCGTCCAACCCCACCGGCACCTCGATCGACCCATCGCAGCTGCGCGCCATCGTCGAGGCCGTGCGCGCCCGCGGCGGGGTCACGATCGTCGACGAGATCTACCTCGGCCTGAGCTATGACGCCCGCTACGGCCAGAGCGCGCTCGCCCTCGGCGAGGACGTCATC
Organism: Rubrivivax sp.; assembly: GCA_027491255.1. GTDB lineage: Bacteria > Pseudomonadota > Gammaproteobacteria > Burkholderiales > Burkholderiaceae_C > Rubrivivax. The sequence continues at coordinate 20,308 of JAIXWM010000113.1, forward strand.
TCGGTCAACAGCTTCTCGAAGTATTTCTCGATGACGGGATGGCGCCTGGGCTGGCTCGTGTTGCCGTCCTGGCTGGTGGGTCCGGTCGAGCGGCTGGCGCAGAACCTCTACATCTGCGCGTCGACGCTGGCTCAGGAGGCCGCGCTGGCCTGCTTCAGCCCCGAGTCCATCGCCGAGTGCGAGCGCCGGCGCGGTGAACTGCAGCGCCGGCGCGACGTCGCCGTGGCTGGATTGGACGCGATCGGACTGCAGGTGCCGGTCCTGCCCGACGGCGCCTTCTACGCCTGGGCGAACTGCAGCGCCCACAGCGCCGACAGCTGGGACTTCTGCCACCGGATGCTGGAACGCGCGCATGTCGCCCTCACCCCGGGCCGCGACTTCGGCCCCGCCGGGGCAGCGAGCCATCTGCGGCTGAGCTTCGCCAGCGCGATGGACCAGATCCAGGCCGCGCTGCAGCGGCTGCGGCGCGAACTTGACCGCGCCTGACGCCCGACGATGACGAGCCGGCAGCCGGCCTTCGCGCATCCGGTACGCGTGTACTGGGAGGACACCGACGCCGGCGGCATCGTCTTCTACGCCAACTACCTGAAGTTCTTCGAGCGCGCGCGCACCGAGTGGCTGCGCGCGCTTGGCGTGCAGCAGCAGGCGCTGCGCGAGCAGACCGGGCTGATGTTCATCGTCAGCCAGACCGCGGTGCGGCACCTGGCGCCAGCGCGGCTGGACGACCTGCTGCAGATCAGCGTGGCAGTGACCGAACTGGGCCGCGCAACCCTGACGCTGGAGCAGCAGGCCTGGCGCGACGATGTGCTGCTGGCCGAGGGGACGGTGCGCGTGGCCTGCGCCGACGCAGCGAGCCTGCAGCCCCGGCGGCTGCCGGCGACGCTGCTGGAGCGGCTGCGGGCTGCGGTCTCGGGCAGCGAGGTCCTCGCATCGCCGCGTCCAGCCTGCAACAATCGGCCTCCAGGAGGAAGCCCAGTCCCATGAACCAAGACCTGTCCATCATCAAGCTCGCGCTCGAGGCGAGCTGGGTCGTGCAGCTCGTGATGGCGATGCTGCTCTTCGGGTCGATCGCGAGCTGGGCGGCGATCTTCGGCAAGGTCTTCAGCCTGAAGCGGGTCCGTGTCGGCAACGAGGCCTTCGAGCGCGATTTCTGGTCCGGACGCAGCCTGACCGAGTTGCACCAGGCGGCGCGGCAGAAGCGCGACCCGGCGCCGATGGAGCGCATCTTTTCTGCCGGCATGAGCGAGTTCCTCAAGCTGCGGGAGCGCCGGCTCGAGCCGGCGATGCTGATCGAAGGTTCGAGCCGCGCGATGCGCGCCAGCCTGCAGCGCGAACTCGACGGCATCGAGCGAAACCTGAACTTCCTGGCCTCGGTGGGGTCTGTCAGCCCCTACATCGGCCTGTTCGGCACGGTCTGGGGGATCATGCATGCGTTCGTCGGTCTGTCCAACCTGCAGCAGGTGACGCTGGCCAACGTCGCCCCCGGCATCGCGGAAGCGCTGGTGGCCACGGCCATCGGCCTGTTCGCGGCGATCCCGGCGGTCGTCGCCTACAACCGCTTCGCCAACGACATCGACCGCATCGCCAACCAGCTCGAGACCTTCATGGAGGAGTTCACCAACATCCTCCAGCGCAATGCCTCGGCCGCGCCGGCAGCAGCTCAGTTGCCGAGGTAGGCCATGCCCGCCGTCGCCTCCAGCCGTCGCGGCTCACGCCGCCGCTCGATGAGCGAGATCAACATGGTCCCGTTCATCGACGTGATGCTGGTGCTGCTGATCATCTTCATGGTCAGCGCCCCGTTGATCACCACCGGCGTCGTCGACCTGCCCAGCGTGGGCAAGGCGCAACAGCGGCCCACCCGGGTGATCGAGGTCGTCGTCGGCCCGGGGACCGTGCTGCGCATGAGGGCTGACCAGAACGCCGACTCCGTGCCTGTGACCCTGGACAAGCTCGCCGAGCGCGTGCGTGAAGCCCAGGGCGGCAGTGCCGAAGTTCCCGTGGTCATCAGTGGCGACCGCACCGTGCGCTACGACCGCGTGGTCAGCGTGATGGACGTGCTGCAGCGCGCCGGCGTCCAGCGCCTGGCGCTGTCCGTGAAGCAAGGGGGCTGAGCGCACCCCATGGCAGCCCCGCCAGCCATGACGACGGCGGCATCGGCCGCGCCGCCCGCACCGCGCACATCGCTGGCGGAGCGGCCGGGCACCGGGCTCGCGCTGTCGATGCTGGTGCACGCCCTGCTGCTGGCTGCGCTCGCCTGGGGGGTGAGCTGGCGCTCGCCGGCTCCGATCACGGTCTCGGCCGAGCTGTGGTCTGCCCAGCCTCAGCAGGCCGCGCCGCGGGCCGAGACCCCTGTGGAAAACCCCGCTCAGCGCCCGGCCGAGGCGGCTGCGACCCCACCACCCGCTGCTCAACGCCGTGCCGATGCCAAGGCCGAGACGGCCGACCAGGACCTGCGGTCTCGCATCGCCGCGTTGGCACGCCAGGAACAGCAGCGCCAAAGCGAGCAGGAACGTGCGCGCGAGGAGCAGCGCGCCAAGGAGGAAGAGCGCCTGCGCGAGCAGGAGCGCCAGCGCGAGGAAGCTGCCAGGAAACAGATCGAGCAGGAACGCCAGGCGGAGATCGAGCGCGACCGGCGCGAGCAGGAACGCCGCAAGGCCGAGGCCGAGGAGCGCCGCAAGCAGGAGGCGGAGAAGAAGCGCAAGGAAGACGAGCGCAAGAAGAAGGAAAAGGAGAAAGAGAAGGAGAAGGAGGACGAGCGCAAGCGCAAGCAGAAGGAAGACGAGCGCAAGAAGAAAGAAAAGGAAAAGGAGCGCGAGGACGAGCGGCGCAAGAAGGAAAAGGAAGCCCAGGACCGCAAGAAGAAGGAAGACGAGGACCGCGCGCGCGAGGACGCGGCCAAGCGCAAGGCCGCTGAGAAGGCCGCCGAGAAGGCTGCGGCGAAGAGCGAGAAGGCGGAGCAGACCAAGCCCGCCGCGAAGAGCGAGAAGACGGAGCCGGCCAAGCCCGCGGAGAAAGCGCCGGAAAAAGCGCCCGAGAAGACACCGGAGAAGGCTGCCGAGAAACCGCCCGAAAAGCCCCCGGAAAAGCCCGCGGAAAAGTCCCAGCCACCGCAGAAGGCCGCCGAGCCGCGCAAGGACGCTGCGCCCGCGGCCTCGACCTCTCCCACCGCATCGGGACGTGGCAGCGCCGCTGTCGATGCCGCGCCCTCGCGCGCCTACGGTGGCCTGCTCGTGGCCGCGATCCGCCCCAACATCGTCTACGCAGAAGACAGCGAGACCAACTTCGAGACCGAGGTCTTCGTCACCACGCGACCCGACGGCCGCATCAACTCGGTGCGTATCACCCGCCCCAGCGGCAGCCGCGTCTGGGACGACGCCGTGGTGCGGGCGCTGGAGAAAACCGAGCGCCTGCCACCCGACATCAATGGTCAGGTGCCGCCGCTGATCACCAAGGAGGGTCTGCTGGTGATCCTGAGGCCGCGGGACCTGGCACGCTGAAGCGCGCGATGAAGGCGCGGTCGATGCGGTCTTTCCAACGCCAGACCCAGCGTCCCTCGGCCGACCAGCGGCCCCAGGAAGCGATCGCGTGGCGGTCGCCGCAGGACAGCAGGTTCAGCGTGCGCTGCTGCGGCAGGTGCGGCAGCAATTCCCCGCCGGTGAGCAGTCGGCGCAGGTTCAGCGCCAGCGCCGGCCCGGCCCGCACCGCATAGACCCCGCTCTTCGCGTGCGGCGCGTCGGCCCGACTGGCCACGTCGCCGGCGGCGAATACATGGGGGTGCGAGGTGCTCTGCAGTGTCGACCCGGTGGCGATGAAACCGCGCTCATCCAATGCGAGCCCGCTGCCCTGCAGCCAGGCCGCAGCGGCTGCGCCCAGGGCAACGACCGGTGCGTCGCAGGCCACGCGCGTGCCCTGCTCCAGGATCACAGCGCCGGGCTCGATGCCGATGCACGGGCTGCGCAGCACCGTGACGCGCTGGCGCTTCAAGGCCCGCAGACCGCGCGCGACCACGCCTGCCGGGTAGTTCGACAAAGGATCGCCGCCTCCTGTGACCAGGGCCACGCGGGAACCGCCGGCGCTGCCGGTGGCCACAGCGCCCTCGCCCAAGGCGTGCGACAAGCCGAGCGCCAGCTCGAAGCCCGCGGCGCCGCCGCCGATGACCACGATGTCCAGAGGCCTGTCGGCGCAAAGCGCGCGCAGACGCTGCATCAGCTGCAGGAATTGCTCCGCAGGGCGCACGAACAGCGCGTGCTCGCGCGCGCCGGGGATGGCGCCCCGGTCGGCCACGGCGCCGGTAGCCACCGAGAGCACGTCGTAGTCGAGAACGTTCCCGTCGGCCAGGCGCACCCGGCGCGCCTGCGCATCCAGCCCGACTGCCGACGTCAGGAGCCGGCGCACCCGGGCTTGGCGAACGAGCGGCAGCAGGGGGATGACGGCCTCGTCCACCGCGTAGTGCCCAGCCACGACGCCGGGCACCATGCCCGAATAGACCTGGCGCTCGTAGGGCGTGACGAGCACGGTCTCGACACCCGGCAGCGGCTCTTGCGCCAAGGCCTGCAGCACGAACACGTGGGCGTGCCCGCCGCCAAGCAGGACCAGACGCTTCACGGCTCCAACTCCAGGGCCTGCAGCACGGCCCGTCCGCGGCCCGCGGTGTTGTCCGCGTCGGCACCGACCAGCACCGCCAGCAGCGGTGGCGGCTCGGTCGCCTCGTCGCCGAAGGCGCGCAGGAAATCGGCACGCAGGTCGCGCCGTTCCTCCCGCCACTGGCCAAGCGGCGCGCCCTGGCCCTGGAGCACGATCCAGCGCATGCGGCGGGTGTGTGCATTGGGCAGTACCTGGCCGGCGGCGACCAGCGGCGCCCAGACGTAGCACAGCGTCGCGCCAGGCAGGCGCTGGCCCGAGGCCAGCCGCGCCACGCGCATCAACTGACGCTCGACGAAGGGGATGCGCTCGTCGGGCAGGTCGAAGAGAGCGCAGACCTTGACGGCGGCATCGTCGCCGGCGCGCGTCTTCAGGTCGGCCCCGGCAATAGCCTCCTCCAGCCGCCAGCGCCATCGCAGCATCCGCGCCGCTGCGGCGGCCGCCGGCACCTGGTGCACCAGGTTGCCATAGCTGCCGTCGGCAGTGACGCGCAAGGTGGACCGGCCGTCGACCTCGGTGATCTCGAAACGCGTGGGCGGCAGCTTCTGCGCCGGCAGCGGTGCCGCAACCCAGGCCGGCGCCTCGCCCAGCGGGGCGAGCAGCGGCCCCGCCACGGCCGCGGGGCGGGCGACCAGCGCGAGCAGCATCGCACCGATGCACTGGCCGGCCGACCGCATCCGCATCTTGACCCTCAAATCAGGCCCCGGAGCGTGCGACCGTCGGCGCTGCGTGGGTCTCAACCGCGCCTCCAGTCATGGAAGCGCTGCACCCAGCGCAGCAGCCCGTGCGGCTGGTGCGCGCGTTTCCACTCGCCGGCGGCGTATTTGTTGGCCTCGGCCCATGTCGGGTAGGTGTGGATGGTGGCGAGGATCTTGTTCAGGCCCAGGCCATGCTTCATGGCCAGCACGTATTCGGCCAGCAGGTCGCCGGCATGCGCGCCGACGATGGTGACCCCGAGGATGCGGTCGCGCCCGGGTTCGGTCAGCACCTTGACCCACCCACAGGCGGCGCCGTCGACGATGGCGCGGTCGAGATCGTCGATGCCGTAGCGCGTGAGTTCGAAGACGATCCCGCGCTCGCGCGCCTCCTGCTCGTTCAGGCCCACATGCGCGACCTCGGGGTCGACGTAGGTGCAACGGGGGATGACGCGGTAGTCGGCCTTGAAGCGGCGCAGCATGCCGAACAGACCGTTGACGGCAGCGTACCAGGCCTGGTGCGCCGCCACGTGGGTGAACTGATGGGGGCCGGCCACGTCGCCGCAGGCCAGGATGTTGGGATAGACGGTCTGCAGGTACTCGTCGACCGGCAGGGTGCGGCCGGTGGCGATGCCCAGATCCTCGAGCCCGAAGCCCTCGAGCCGCGCGACCCGGCCGACCGCGCACAGCACGCGGTCGAAGGGGATGCGCAGCTGGGTGCCGTCGCGCTCGGCGATGAGTTCCCAGGCCTCGGCAGGGAGGCCGGTTCCGGCGGCGGCAGCCGGGGAACCGTCCTGCGTTGGGTCCGGCCCGGGCACCAGTGGCTCGGCAACAGCAGCCAGGCCGCTGGAGACCACCGCCGGCTCGCAGCGCAAGGCCCGGTGTCCCGTCAGCACACGCACGCCATCGGCCTCGAGCCGCGCGCGCACGAATGCCGAGACGTCCTCGTCCTCGCGCGCGAGCAGACGCGGCGCAAGCTCCACCAGCGTCACCCGAGCGCCCAGGCGGGCGAAGGCCTGCGCCAGCTCGCAGCCGATGGGCCCGCCGCCCAGCACGACCAGCCGTCGCGGCAACGCGCGCAGCGACCACAAGGTGTCGCTCGTCAGGACACCGGCCTCGACCAGCCCGGGCACAGGCGGCAGCAAGGGCTGCGCGCCGGTGGCGACGACGATGGCGCGCGTGGACAGCGTGCGCGTCGTGCCGTCGTCGCTGCGGATCTCCACATGCCAGGGATCGACGATGCGCGCACGGCCCTGTTGCACGTCCACACCCAGGCCGCGGTAGCGCTCGACCGAGTCGTGCGGCTCGATCTCACGCACAACCCGCGCCACCCGGTCCATCACCTGCGCGAAGTCGAGCGTGAACTCGGCCCGCGCCACACCGTAGTCGGCCGCGTGGCGCATCTGCCGCACCAGCGTAGCGGTGCGGATCAGCGCCTTGCTGGGCACGCAGCCGGTATTCAGGCAGTCGCCGCCCATGCGGTGCGCCTCGACCAGCGTGACCCGGGCCTTGACCGCAGCGGCGATGTAGCTCGTCACGAGCCCGGCTGCGCCGGCGCCGATGACGACGAGATTGCGGTCGTAGCGCTTGGGCCGCCGGTGCGCCCAGCGGGCGTACACACGCCGCGCCCGCACCGCAGCAGCCAGCCGCCGCGACAGCAGCGGGAGCACGCCCAGCAGCGCGAAGGCGCCCAGCAGCCCGGGCGAGACGATGCCGCCCAGGGACTCGAGCTGCGCGAGCTGCGTGCCCGCATTCACGTAGACCACCGTGCCGGCCAGCATGCCGATCTGGCTGACCCAGGCAAAGGTCCGGGCGCGCATGGATGTCAGACCCATCAGCAGGTTGAGCGCAAAAAAGGGCAGCACCGGCACGAGGCGCAGCGTGAAGAGGTAGAACGCGCCCTCGCGCGCGATGCCGCGGTCGACCTCGGCCAGACGCGCGCCGAAGCGGGCCTGCACCGCGCCACGCAGCAGGTGGCGCGCAGTCAGCATCGCCAGCGTCGCCCCGACCGTGGACGCGAAGGAGACCACCACCGTGCCCACGCCCAGCCCGAAGATCGCGCCGCCCAGCAGCGTCATCGCCGTGGCGCCCGGCAGCGACAGCGAAGTCACGGCCACATAGGCCGCGAAAAATCCGCCGATCACGAGCACCGGCTTCGACGCATACAGGGCGCTGAACTCCTGCTGCGCTCCGCGCAGGTACTCCAGGCTGAGGAAGCGGCCGAGGTCGAGTGCGAAGAACGCGGCCACCAGCGCAGCCAGCACGGCGAGCAGAATCCAGCGACTGCCTTTCATGCGCGCAGTGTCACTGTGAACCGAAGGCCTGCCAACCCGCCGCCAGCCGCGTCAGCACTGTGAGCAGGCACATCGCAGCGAACACCCCGGCGATCCACGGAAAGGCCTGCGGCCACAGGCACATGGCCCCGAAGGCCAGCAGCGTCTCGGTGGCCTCGGTCAGCCCGCCCAGGTAGAAGAAGCCCTTGCTGGGAGCGGCGGTGCGCGCCAGACCGCGGCGCTCGGCCAGGATGGCGAAGGCCAGAAAGCTCGAACCCGTGCCGATGAAGGCCGCCAGCAGCACCGCGGCGGCCAGCGCATTGCGCGCCGGGTCGGCGAATGCGAAAGCCAGCGGGATGCTGGCGTAGAACAGGAAGTCCAGCGTGATGTCCAGGAAGGCCCCGCGGTCGGTGGCCTGCCCCTGCCGCGCGAGCGCGCCGTCGATGCCGTCGCACAGGCGGCTCGCGAGCATCAGCACCAATCCGGTCACCCAGGCGTGCAGGGCGATCGCGACAGCCGCGCCCATGCCAAGCGCAAAACCCGCCAGCGTGACCGCGTCAGCGCTCGCGCCGGCCCGGGCGAGCGCGCGAGCGAGGACGGCGAAGGCCGGCGCAAGCAGGCGCAGCGCGTGCCGGTCGATCACAAGCAGCCGCCCTCCCGCGTAAAGGGCCGCGCCGGCCACCAGGCCGAGGGCCTTCGAGCGAGGCTGGAGGAACGCATGCGCTGCACTCTCGGCCTCTCAGGCGACGGCCCCGCCAGCCAGGCGCAGGTCTGCGCCCTCGTGCGTCAGCGCCACCTCGAGCGCGATGCGCACGCCGCGCACAAGCACCTCCAGCGGCAGCGTTGGCATGCCCGGGTGGGCCGGCGCCTGGGCGTCAAGCAGCGGCACATGCACGAAGCCGCTGCGAACGCCCGAGCCCGCGAGCCGGTGCTGCAGGCCGTAGAAGACGTGGTTGCAGACGAAGGTACCCGCCGTCTGCGACACCGCCGCAGGCAGCCCCGCCTGGCGCAGCGATGAAACGATGGCCTTCACCGGCAAGGTGCTGAACCACGCCGCCGGACCGCCGTCGACCACCGGCACGTCCACCGGTTGCGCGCCCGCGTTGTCGGGGATGCGCGCATCGTCGATGTTGATGGCCACACGCTCCACCGAGATCTCGCCACGGCCCGCTTCCAGCCCGAGCGCGAGCACGAGCACCGGCGAGGTCGCCGCCAGGGCTTCGTCGAGCGCCTGCAAGGCGCGCCCGAAGGCACAGGGCAGTTCCACGGCATGGACCGTGGCATGCGCCACGCGCCGCCCGTGCAGCGCGCGGCACACGAGGGCGCTCGGGTTGATGGGATCGCCGCCGAAGGGCTCGAAACCCGTGAGGAGGATGCGGGGAGTGGACATCGTGGCGCGCGCGCTCATCAGGCGCAGCCGCCCTCCCCCGCCAGCATGCCTTCCACCAGTTCCTGCACGGCCAGGGCTTCCTCGGCCGTGGCGAGCAGGTGCGCACGCCCCTGCAGCCACCGATCGGCCTGGGTGAGCTGGCGTTGCAGCGCGCTGCGCCGCGGGTCCTCGCCCGCGCTCCAGTCGACGACTTCCACCCAGGGCCCGCCATCGGAGCGCCACAGCTGGTTGAACTCGCGGAACTGGTGGTTCAGCCGGGTACCCCGCACCGTGACCTCCTGCCGGTCGGGCTGCCGACCGCCGGTGGTGGCCAGCACCGTGACCGGCCGGCCGTCGGCCGTCTCCAGCCGCGCCAGCATGTCCAGCTCGCACAGCCGCTCCTGGTCTGGCCCGCTCGGGTAGCGCGGCGCCGCCCAGCGCAGCCTCAGGGGCCCCAGGAAGCGACCGGCGAGGAAGAGGAAGTGCGAGATCACTTCGCGCGTGTACCCGCCCTCGTCGCGGTAGCGCAGCCAGTCGGCCTGCACCTGCCAGGCGCGGGGCCAGGCCGGGTACTGCACGACGATGTCGATGCCCAGCAATTCGCCCGTCTGCCCCGCGTCGATGGCACGCCGCAGTTCCTCGAAGCCGCGCGAGGACGCCTGGGTGAAGTTCACGACGGCCGGCCGCCCTGCGTCACGCAGCCGCTGCACGAGGTCGCGGCTGGCTGCATTGTCCGTGCCCAGGGGCTTTTCCATGAACACGCCCTGGCCCGCCGCCGCCGCGGCCAGCGCGTGGGCCTTGCGGGGACCGGGGGGGCAGGCCAGGTACACCACATCCGCGCCCCGCATCGCCGCCTCGGCGCTGGAGGCCACAGGCACCTGCGGCCACAGCTCACGGGCCTGGGCCGTCGCCGCCTCGGACGGGTCCCAGACCCCGCTGACCTCGAAAGCGGGATGCAGGCGCACGTTGTCGAGCATGCGCCGACCCATGATGCCCAAGCCGATCAATGCCATCTTGTGTGTCATGCGGGTGTCCTGCAGGCCTGACCCGATCAAGCCGTTTGGTCACGATGTTAGGCCAGGGCAAGGGTGGGCGTGACCGGCCATCGAGGCTGCGACGGCGCGCAGCCCTGGATGTTCAGCAGTGCGCTGTGCGGCGTGGCGACCTGCGCAGGGGGCATGGGCGAAAGGCGCTGGGGTTGGTGCGGCGCTCGAGCACCTGCCTCACAGGTCTGCCGCGCCAGGGTCCATCCGGTCCGCGTCGAACTGCGCCAGCATCAGGCACAGCGCCGCGGTGGTCTTCGCGTCCTTCGCGCTCGCCAGCGCGTCCTGCAGCACCGGGCGGATGTCGCCGGGGGTGACCAGTTCCATGCTCCAGTCCGGGAACAGCCGTTCGCGCACCTCCTCGGTCTCGCTCAACATGACGACCCGCTCGTGGCGCGGATCGCGGTGAATCCGCGCCATCAGTTGCGTGACCTGGTCGCGAGGGCCTTCGATCCACTGGAAGAACATGCCGCTGCCCCACACCAGCAACCCGGTGATGCCATGAACGGGGTTGACGCGCTGCGCCGTGGCGACGATGCGGGCCACCGCAGGCGCGTCGATGCCGGCGGCGGCTCGACTGCAGTAGAGCAGCTGATGCAGCAGCGGCAAGCCATGGCCGGGGCCAGGTTCGTCGCACTGCGCGTCACGGTGGGCGCTCATGGGGCGTGTCTCCGGGAGATGCCACGCAGTGCGTTGCGCGCTCTGCACGTCACGCAGGATAGCCCACGCCCGCCGCATCGCGATATTCCTGTGAACTCAGTAGTGCCGATCTGCGCAAACTCGATGATTTCTAGAAGCGCTGCACGACGACGTGCGTCGAGCGAAGGCCGCGGATGCTCGTGCTCAATGAGCTGCCCGTCGAATGTCACCTTCAACAGCGTCGGCCGCATACCGCTCTGGGGTACTGTCGATGGGCTGGCTGGTTCAGCGACCCAGGAACCGAACCGGCGAGCTACCGCCCAGTGGCTCTGCCGAGGGCCGGTGAGCGGTGTACGCTTGTACGCCGCAGGAATCGAAGCGACCCGAGGACCGACCCATGCTCCAGCTCTGCATCGGCAACAAGAACTACTCGTCGTGGTCTATGCGCGCCTGGGTGCTGATGCGCCAGGCCGGCATCGGGTTCGAGGAAGTGATGCTGCGCTTCGACGGCTTCTCGCCCGACTCGCGCTTCAAGCAGCGCGTTGCCGAGGTGAACCCGGCGGGCCAGGTGCCGGTGCTGGTGGACGGCGACCTCGCGGTGTGGGACACGCTGGCGATCGCCGAGTACCTGGCCGAACGCTTCCCTGAGCGGCAACTCTGGCCGCAGCACCCCGCACACCGCGCGCGGGCGCGCAGCATCTGCGCCGAGATGCACGGCGGCTTCTCCGCACTGCGCCAGGCCTGCCCGATGAACATCGAGGCCCACCTGCCCGAAGCCGGCGCGCTGGCGCTGCGCGACCGGCCCGGGGTGTGTCGGGACCTGGACCGCATCGTGCAGATGTGGTCGGGCCTGCTGCTCGAGCGCGGCGGCCCGCTGCTGTTCGGCGACTTCAGCATCGCCGACGCCTACTACGCGCCGGTGGTCATGCGTCTGAAGACCTACGCCCTGCCCGTCCCCGCCGAGGTACACGCCTACATGGACCGCGTGACACAGCTGCCCGGCGTGCGCGCCTGGATCGCCGAAGCGCTGCAGGAACAGGAATTCCTGGACTTCGAGGAGCCGTATCGGCTGCAGCGTTGAACGGTGACCGGGCGCGGGCGTGCCCCCGCGCGCCCAGCCGGGCGGCTTGGTCTCGGTCGGCATGGCGGCGGATCAGGGCCGCCTGGTCCCGCTGGGCCATGGCATCCACGGCCTCGGGGTCGCAGAGGGCGCGCAGGGATTGCTCCATGTCGGCAAGCACTTCGGTGCGGCCTGGATCGGCAGCCGGGTTGCGAAGCTCCTCGGGGTCAAGCTCGGGATCGAACATTTTGGGCTCGAATCGCACGCAGTGGTGGTACTTCGAGTGGCCATGGCCGCCGCCTGGGTCGGACAGGCGCCCATTGAGCGGTTCTCCGGACCAGCAGTTCAGGCGCATCCGGTGGTGCCGGCGCAGTCCGTGGCGGCCCGCATCAGCGACCCTGGCGTACGGCAGGCGTTGCTGCAGACGGCGCAGACCGCCCGTCCGGGATCGTTGATCAGTCTGACGACCGGCCGCCTGATCGCCGCCGGCGGGCAACACATGATCGCGGGAGGCAACGGCCACCTGATCGCGGCGGGTGGTCTCAACTGACACGCCCCTGAGCGACGGGTGGTTCGCTCACCGAGGCATGACGAGGCAACCTTGGTCGCCGGATCGATAGTTTGCAGGGCGACAAGCGTCGCCGCGAGCCCCGGGCATGCCCGCGGTCTCAACCCCGTTCACGGAGTGCAAGCACGCACGGCGCACAGCGCACAGCGATGCCCCAGCCAGTCCGTACGCCGCGGTCTAGATTTCCATCCGCGGATAGCCTTTGGAGCGCACGCTTCAAGCCGCTCCCCCAAGGACCCGGGCGCACCCCGTCAGGGCCGCCAGCCCCGCAGCGACGCCACCGCGGCGCTCGCAGCGAGCAGCACCAGCGCCGGGACGGCGCTCCCCCCGACCACGAGAAGGTGGGTTCCGACGGCCCCGAGCATCAACAGCGCGAGGCAGGAGGCGGCCAGCCCTGCCAGACGCGGTACCAGCAAACCGATCGCGCCAGCGAGCTCGGCAACGCCGATGGCAATGCGCAGCCATTGACCTGCGCCCAAGGCCTCCATCGTGGCGACCGGTACCGGATGACCCATGAACTTGCGGCTCGCCGTGAACACGAAGACCGCCGCCAACGCGACTTGCAAGGTCCAGGCGACGCGCAGGCGCCATCTCGAGCGCACAGTCCCGTCTGACTCAAGCATGGGTGACCCCCTTGTCGTACACGCCACGGCGCCCGGATGCCAACGCCCAGATCCAGGTGACGGGGACCGCCGCAAGCAGAACCGCCGGACCCGCGTATTCGAAAGCCCAGAACAGCGCACCACCGCCGACGAACAGCGCGCCCAACTGCCACGGAGTCACCAGGCCCTCCGCCAGGGCGACGCGCACGATCAGCGCGTTGACCGGCAGATACAGCGCGATGGCGGTGATCAGGCCCGGACTGAAATCGGAGAACACGAGGGTCCCGCCAATGTGGAAGAACGCGTTGTGCACCTGCGTGGCCATCAGGAACAGCAGCGCGACCCACGCGCTGACCCGGGTGCGGATCGTTGCGTGAAGCAGCACGTAGACCAGGCCCACCGCGGTCAGGATCACCAGCACGGCTTCGGTGCTGAGCGCGTTGGTGTCCGGAAAGTATTTGAGCCGCCAAGCGCGGAAGTTGAACACGAGGTGTTCCTCTGCGTGATGGATCGCATAGGCCAGCGGAGCCAGCAGAAGGGCCGAAGAAAAGGGCAGGCGCGGCATCGGGGTTTTCTTGTGGACCGGAGTTGACGATGGTACGTACTTTGCACTGCCCCCGTGTCGGGGGTCTTGCGTCGAGGTAAAGAAGTGTGAAGAGCCCCCATTGCCGGCATGCCCGCTCCGCCGGCCGAAGGCCTGCCTGCCGAAGGCCTGCACGGCGTCGTCATCGGCGCCAGCCGGGGTTGACGTTTCTTCTGCGGCTGCGTTGCGCTTTGGCAGGTGCCTCGAGCACCGCGCCAGGGGATCCGCCTCTGCACATGGCGGCGCAGGAAAAGGCCGACGAAGCGCCGACGGCCCCGGTTCGAACGAAGGGCAGCCATGGCGGCCCTCAAGCCAGCAGGCGCAGTCCCAGCCGGCGTGAGGCCTTGGCGTCGAAAGTCACCCCTTGTGCACGACGCTCGGTGGCCGGTGCGGCTATGAGTGCGCCGTGCAGATCCACTGCGCCATTTCGGTACGGCACGGTCACCCGGCGCAGTGCCGGCACATCCTGCGCCTGAAGGCTGGCTGCGCGCAGCAGATCCCGGGGCAGGTCGCCCCACCCTGACGGCTCGACCCCATACCGGCTCTGCGGCATCCTGAGCGTCTCGAGCAGGATCACCAGACTCACGAAGCCGGGGCTGGAGGCGCTGAGTTCTTCCTCGATGGAGCGTCAGGCACCGGCCGACCGGCAACGAACTCAGGTGGCCTGCAGCACACACCCGCATGGTGCGGGCCGACATGGAATCGGTGGCAATAAGAAAGCCTCGAAAAGGCAGGCCATCGGGTGCCGCCTGGGTGGCGGTCCTCGAATCAGTTCTATGAGTCAGCCAAGTGGACGCACATCTGGCTGTTCACGTCGGGCGCCTTCAACCGGGGTAGACGCCCCACCGCGAACTGTCCACTCCCGCGTCGGCATGGCGCTCGCCGATGCGGCCGGCCAGGTCGCTGAACCAGGCGTCGCCCAACTGCTCGGCGGCCTGGGGCGGGGCCCAACTGCCGTCGATGTCGCCGCGCAGCACGCCCACCAGCCCGACCTCGCCCTTCAGCGCGCCCGGCCCGGTGGGTTCCTCGGGCAGGCGTGCCGGATTCAGGCCGGCGCGACCGGGCAGCGCGGGATCGCTCTCGTCGACGAATGCCCAGGCCGGCTTCGGGCCGCCGGCGCCGGTGGCGTGCCGCAACACGCCCAGCGCGTCGCCCAACCCGACCGCGCCGTCGCCGTCGAAGTCGGCCGCGATGGACTCGAAGGGAGAAGGCGCCTGCGCCTGATCGGCGACCGGCCGGCCGGCGAGCATCCGCAGAATCGCCACCGCATCGCGCAGGTTGATCGCGGCCCCGTCGGAGGTCGCGGCGTCGGCCAGGCCGGCGGCGACCGGGTCCGGGGCCGCGCCGGGCGCGCCGTTGGCCGCAGCGTCGGGGGCCTGGCTGCCGCGCGCCAGAGCGCTCAGCCCGAGCTTGCGCTGGCCTGCGGCATCGTCCTCGAACACCGGGCGGAACAGCCGCGGCAGCGGCTCGCCGACGAGGGCCTCGACCTGCTCGCCGACGCGCCAGGCGCCCTTCTCGAGCACGGCCCGGTGCTTCCAGTGGTAGACGACGACCGCGAAGTCGGGCGGGGACGGGAGATCGCCGCCCGACCCGCCGTCGCCTCCGGGCGGGTTGGACGGCTGCGGGTCCTGGCCGTCGACCGGGGGAGGGTCGGTGTCGATCGGCGGCTCTTCCTTGCCCGGGTCGCGCCCGTCTTCCACGGGCAAGGATGAACCGAGGCAGATCCAGTCTTCCCGCCGGGGCGGGCCCCAGGACAGGTTCGGCGCTTCGACCACTTCGCCTGTGACCACATGCCGCCAATAAACGGTCACTTGGATCGAAGCGACGTCAGGCATCGGCGGCCACTCGATGAATCCGTGGCGGACGTGGGCAGGCACGGTGTCGTCCGGCACACCGTCGGGCCTGCCGTGTGGCCCCGATGGCCCAAGCGGTTCCTTGTCGACGCGCGGCTCGCCGACGACCGACCCGTCGTCGTCGACCGGCGGGTCGGTCGGCTCCGGATCTTCGCCATCGACCGGGGGTGGGTCGGTGTCGGTCGGCGGGTCGATCAGGCCGGGCCGCGTCACCACAACGGACGTCTCGGTCCCGATTCCATCCAAGATTGGATCGACGAGCCATTCACCCGTTTCAAGCGGCAGCCAAGCCGGGTTCGGCGTCCAGACGGCATCGCCCGTGACCGCATTGCGCCAGAACACGATGACTTGCGGCACGTAGACGTCGGACATGCCTTCGATCGAGTTCCGGAAACCGAGCCGCGCGTAGTCGGGAACGGCGTCCGTCTTCAGGAGCGCGTCGAGGTTGACGCGCAGTTCGGACTCGACCGGAGCATCGCGCCTCGGCACCGGTTCTTCGCCACCGCCCGGGACCTGGTCGGTGTCGGTCGCCGGGTCAGCGAGCACCGGAGGGTCGGTTTCGAGCGGCGGCGCCACCACATTCGGCCAGCTCTCGTCCAGTCCCCGGTGCCACGGGCCGAGGTTGACCCAATCGTCCTTCCGGGGCGGGCCCCAGGACGGATCAGGCATCCAGACCAACTCGCCGGTGGCTTCGTTTCGCCACCAGTCGATCGCCTGGATGACGGCCAGGTTGCCACCGTCAGGCGCCCGGCTGAAGCCGTGCCGCAGGTAGGCCGGCAGAGGCAGGCGCTCCATGTCGTCGACGGAGGGCAGGTACACCGCAACGACCGCGCTCGACGAACTGCTGTGCGCCGACGGATGCGGCATGCCCAAGATGAGTTGCACGGTGGGCATCGATGCGATCCTTGCTGGCCTCGTCAGTCTCACTCGATCGAGCGCGGCCTGAGCACCTATGCAGCACTTTGAGCCTGCGCGCCGAACACAACGCAATCGTTGAGGCGACGGTCACTGACGATTGCGCAGGATCGGTCATCCAGCTCGGCGGGAACGCCGTAAAGACCGAAGACCCGTTCGCCATCGACATGCTGATGAGCAACAGCGTGGACACGGCCGCCGTGGCTTCAAGTCTGTCGAAGGCGAACTGACCTCATAAGCAGCGCTGGGGCGGCCCGGCTGGCGTCTGATGCAATGGTCCATATTTGATGCAGTGAAGCCTATACTGCATCTGCCCTGCAGGCCTGTCCCGGAGCTGCCCATGCGAACCACCTTCACCCTCGATGACGACGCCGCCGCCTTGGCGCAGAACTACGCCAAGGCACGCTCCTTGCGTCTGGGCAAGGCGGTGTCGGAGTTGATCCGGCGTGCCAGCGCGCCGCCCGTCGCCTTGAAGAAGAAGGGCGATCTCTGGGTGGTCGCCGCGCCGAATGACAGGCCCAAGGTCGCGTCGGCAAAGATCAAGGACCTGATCGAGGATCTTTCATGACGTCCACGTCGTGAAAGCGCGACTGCTCGACGTCAATGCGCTGATCGCCCTCGGGTGGGAAGGCCATGAGCGTCATGGTGCGATGGTGTCCTGGTTCAGGCGCCACGGGCATGCCGGCTGGGCCACCTGCGCGCTGACCCAGGCGGGCTATGTGCGGGTGCTCAGCCAGCCCGCACTCGACACGGGCGCAACCGTGGCCGACCTCGCTGACGTGTTGGCGCGCAACCTTGCGCATCCCGGTCACCGCCTCGTACCGCTGGATTTCGACTTCACCGACGTGCTGGCCTGCTGCACCGGCGGTGTGGTCGGCCATCGCCAGGTGACGGACGCCTACCTGCTGACAGCCGCCGTGCGCAATCGCATGAGTCTGCTCACCCTGGACGAGGGTTTGGCCAACCTGCTCGCGACAAGCCAGGAGCGCGAGGCGCACATCGACGTGCTGGGCTGAGGACGGGAGACCGGGCCCGCAGGACCGCCAGTTCGGCGATCTGTATCTGAAGCTTGAGGTCGGTTGGGGATGTCGCACGGTTCGGGAGCGTGTGCCGTGCTCGCGCACGATGTCGGCGACGGTGTGGCTCGAATCCTCCCGCGCGACACGCCTGGCCTGGTCGCCGAATGCCGTCACGACATCGGTACTGGTCCTTCGCCTGCCCGGTGCACCCATCGGCCAGTGACTGGGCCAGCCGATAGCGGCACTCGAAGCGGAGTTCCTCGCGTGCCGCATCCACGCATGAGGGGCCTGGCCGCCAGTGGGGCAACCCGGCGAATCCGGTTGGCGGTTCATGGAAAGTTTCTACCCTCAGGCGCGGGAAGACCTCCTGCATCGCGGCGACGAACTCGGCCAGGCTGACCCACCCCCCCCCCGGCGCGATGTGATGGACCCGCTGCACGAGGTGCGATGCCTCCAGCGCATGCAGCTTGTCGCGAGCACAGTCGCGCGCGTCGAAGAAGTCCTCGCGCTGGCCCCACAGCAATATTTGGATCCTCGCGCCGGACAGCCTAAGTCCCGTCGCTTCCGGCGCAGACAGTGCCTTCAGGCTGGTTCATGACGCAGCGCCGGGCCTGCGCTGCGGCAACCCGCCCCAGGCCGGACCCGGTAGATCTGCAGGGCCGCCGCCATCTGCAATACCTCGGTCGTCTCCGGCGGGTAGAGCCGGCAGCTCTGCGCCATGATGGGCTCGACGGACTGCGCCTGCACGACGATCACGCCGTTGACAATGAAACGCGGCCTGGCCTTCGGCGACAGCGGTCCCACCCTGCGCACGTATCCGGCCTCGTTGCGACCCAGAGGGCGAGCCGAGCCGCCCACCTTCCAACCCTTGTGCACGAAGATGTCGATGAAGCTGACGCACACCCGGTCATGCGACAGGATATGGCGCACGCTGGCGGGCGACGCGATGCGCGCGATGACCAGGTGCTGCGCGTCGACGGCCGCGAAGACCTCCTTCGGCGACAGTTTGGGCTGGTCGGTGGCACCTACCGTGGCTCGATCGATAGATTGACGCGAGCAGGAACAGCTCATCGATCCGGCGACGACACGGCACACCGACTCCTCGGCGCTGTCCTGCACGTGGCGCATGAAGGCGCGCGCCGTCTCCAGGCCAAACTGCGCGGTCGTCGCGCGCAGGTCGGACTCGCACGGCACGGCCTCGCGCACCAGCAGCAGGGCGGGCGCTCGCGGGGCGGCACCAGGCGGCGGCGCGGGTCAGCGCCAGCAGGGCGGGGCGGCGGGAGGCAGCGCAGGGCCCCGGGGCGCAGAAGCATGCCTGCAGTCGCCGCTGTCAAGCACGGTGAACTTTGATCATGCCGGGGGCGGCACCTGCGCGCTCCCGCCGCCCCGCCCTTGCTGCGTGCAGAATCCCGGCATCGGCCGTCGACGGCCGCAGACGGGGTCTGGTGGCGACATGAAGCCAGGGCGGCATCATGGGGAACGATCGGTGGGGCGACGGGCCGCCCGGGCCACGGGCCTCGCACGTGCGATCTTGGCGGAGCGGCACCCGCGGGCCGTGGTCGGCAGGACCGGCTGGTGCCTCGCAGCGGGCCTGGGTCTGGCCTGGGGCGGCGCGCTGGCCGCGGGCGATCCGCAGCGGGGTCTGGAATGGCTGCGCCAGCGTCACGAGACGGGGTGCGTGCTCTGCCACGTCGTGCCCGGCCTTCCACGCGGCGGCGAGATCGGCCCCCCGCTGCTCGGCCTGGGGGCCCGCTACAGCGCGCAGGAACTGACCGAGCGCATCGCCGACGCGCGTCGCTTCAACCCCTACACGGTGATGCCGCCCTACCGCAGCATCGAGGGGCTGCACAACGTCGCCGCCGCTTACCGCGGCCGTCCCGTGTTGACCGAGGCCATGCTGCAGGACATCGTGAGCCATCTGCTGAGCGGAGAAGCCGCCCCCGCCGGCCGTGGCGAGACGGTCGGCCCCGCAACAGCCCCGCTGGGCGTCGGCCGGCCCGGCCAGGGAGTTCCCCGATGAAGTCGGCTTCGAACCCGCGCCGCCGTGTGCTGCAGGCCCTGGCGTTCGCGCCGGTGGTCGCCGCCCCCCCGGCCGTGCGCGCCCAGGCCCCAGGGGCGCGCATCCTCACGGTCGAAGAGCTGGTCCAACCCTATCTCGCCGGAGCGGGCGCGGTCGAGGCCGGCATGCGCCTGCAGATGCCGGCGCTGGCCGACAACGGCCTCGTCGTACCGGCGCGGATCAGCGTGGACAGCCCGATGAGCGACGATGACCACGTGCGGCAGATCCTGCTGCTGTCCCCGCGCAACCCGGTCAGCCGCATGGCTGTCTTTTCGCTCGGCCCGTGGTCGGGCCGCGCCGAGATCGCCACCCGCGTGCGACTGGCCGGCACACAGACCGTGGTCGCGCTGGCCGGCCTGTCCACGGGCGCATGGCGCATCGCCACGGCCGAGGTCATCGTCACCGAGTCGGCCTGCCTGGACATGGGCTGAAGCCGCTCGTCCCACCCTGCCTGTCCAAGTTGCCTGCCCAATGAACCCTGTCCGCCTGATCGTTCCCGACCGGCCCGTCACGGGCCAGGTCATCACGGTGCGGCTGCTGATCCAGCACCCGATGGAGACGGGCTACCGCATGAACGTGGACGGGCGCCGGATCCCGCGCAACGTGATCCGGCTCGTCCGGTGCGAGTTCGCTGGCCAGGAGGTGTTCCGCGCCGAGCCCTCGTCCGGCGTGTCAGCCAATCCTCTGTTCGAGTTCCCGCTGCGCGTCACGCGCGGCGGCGAGTGGCTGGTGCAGTGGGAAGACGAGGTCGGCGGCAGCGGTGTCTGGCGGCAGGCAATGGCCGTGGCATGACGGCGGACGGCACGCCTCGCGCGCCCGCCCCGCGGCGCGATGCCGCGCCCGGTCCATCCGGGGGGATGCGCCGCGCTGCCCCGGCAGCCGGGGGGGACTCCGGCGCCTGGCGGGCCCGATCGCTGCCGCGGGCGGCAGCTGCCGTCCTTCGACATGCAGTCGCGGCCTTGGTGGCGGCCTGCACGGCCGCCGCCGCCGCACCGCCCGAGCGAGCGATCGCCCTGCCGGACCTGCGCAGTGGCCTGCACTTCGCCGGCCCGGACGTGCGCTCGATGCAGGCCGATGCGGCTGCCAATCCCGCACAGCTGTGGATCGACCAGGGGCGCAGCCTGTGGTCGGCCGCGCCGGCGCGGCAACGCGGCGGCGGCGCGGAGCCGTCGTGCCAGGACTGCCACGGCAGGCCCGGGTCGATGACCGGGGCGGCGCTGCGTTTTCCGCGGGTGCATCCGGCCAGCGGGCGGCTGTTCAACCTCGAGGACCAGATCCGCCACTGCCGGGCCACCCGTCAGCACCAGCCCGCGCCGGATTTCGAGTCCGACGAACTGCTGGCGCTGACCCTGCTGGTGACCGAGGCCTCGGCCGGCCTGACGCTGCGCGCGCGCCTGACGCCGGAACTGCTGCCGCACTTCGAGGCCGGCCGCACGCTGTACGAGCGTCGCCAGGGCCAGCTCAACCTGGCCTGCGGCCATTGCCACGACCGCCACTGGGGCCAGCGCTTCCACACCGACCTGCTCAGCCAGGGGCACCCGAACGGTTACCCGGTGTACCGGCTCGAGTGGCAGAAGCCGGGTTCCCTCGAACGCCGCCTCCGAAGCTGCTTCTTCGGCGTGCGGGCCGAGATCCCGCCCTGGGGCGACCTGTCGATGCGCCAGCTCGGCTTGTACCTGACGTGGCGCGCCGAGGGCCTGCCGGTGGAGGTGCCCGCGGTGCGCAAATGAAGACCGCGACGCATCCGGGAGAACCAGCATGGCGCGCACCTTCCGTCGGCGCTAACGTCAGGTTCGGATCGACGGGCACCCTTGAGCACTCTTGAAGCAAGGCGCCGCGACCGCCCGTTCCATGCAGCCTCACCGATGAAAGGCCCCACCCTGTGATCACGCTCCAGATCAACGGCAAGACCGCCACGGTCGATGTGGAACCGGAGATGCCGCTCCTGTGGGTCATCCGCGAGCAGCTCGGAATGACCGGCACCAAGTTCGGTTGCGGCATCGCCCAGTGCGGTGCCTGCACGGTGCTGCTCGACGGGCAGCCCATTCGCTCCTGCGTGTACCCGGCATCGGCCGCGCAGGGCATGAAGATCACCACCATCGAGGGCCTGTCGCCCGACGGCAACCACAAGGTGCAGCAGGCCTGGAAGGAACTCGACGTGCCGCAATGCGGCTACTGCCAGAGCGGCCAGATCCTTGCCGCGACGGCGCTGCTCGAGCGCAAGCCCCGCCCCACCGATGCCGACATCGACGAGGCCATGACCAACATCTGCCGTTGCGGCACCTACGTGCGCATCCGCGCCGCGATCCACCACGCGGCCGGCGCGGCGCCTGCGGGCTCTGTGATCCACATGGTGGCGCAGGGCGAGCCGGCCGCCTGCTGCGCCAAGGAAGGGGGCCAGGCATGAATCTCAAGACCACCACGCCCGCGCCGGCAGGCGCCGTCAACGACAGCCACGACGCCGCCCCTGACGCCAGGCGTCGCCGCTTCCTCGTCGCCTCCGGGCTCGGCGCCGGGGGGCTGGCGCTGGGCTTCCACCTGCCCTCGCGTGCCCAGTCGGCCCCGGCGGCGGCCGAGGTCAACGCCTGGGTCGTCGTGCAGCCCGACGACACCTGCGTGATCCGCGTCGCGCGCGCCGAGATGGGGCAAGGCACCCACACCGGCCTGGCCATGCTGGTGGCCGAGGAACTCGAGTGCGACTGGTCGCGGGTGAAGGTCGAGCCCGTGACGCCGGGTCAGAACCTGGCCCGCAAGCGGGTCTGGCGCAACATGTCCACCGGCGGCAGTCGCGGCATCCGCGAGTCGCAGGAGTACGTCCGCCAGGGGGGTGCTGCGGCCCGCATCATGCTGCTGCAGGCCGCAGCCGGGCAGTGGTCGGTACCGGTGTCCGAACTGGCCGTGGACAAGGGCGTGATCACGCACCGGCCCAGCGGGCGCCAGCTGCGCTACGGGCAGGTCGCCGCGTCGGCTTCACGCCTGACGCCGCCGGACCCGAAGTCGATCACGCTGAAGTCGCCACGCGACTGGAAGATCGCGGGCAAGCCCACGCGCCGGCTCGACACGGCGCAGAAGGTCAACGGGCAGACGAAGTACGGCATCGACACCGCACTGCCGGGCATGCTGTACGCAGCCATCCTCGACTGCCCGGTCCATGGCGGCCGGCTCGTCAGCTTCGATGCCGACAAGGTCCGCTCGCGCCGCGGTGTCCAGGGCGTGGTGCGGGTCGACGCGAGTTCGGTGGCGGTGGTGGCCGACAGCTGGTGGCGCGCCAAGACTGCGCTGGCGGAACTGCCGGTGGTCTGGAACGAAGGCCCGAACGCAGGCGAGTCCAGCGCCGCGATCGCCGAACGCCTGAAGGCCGGCCTGACCGCGACGCAGGAGGTCTTCGCCGACCGCTCGGTGGGCAACGTGCCCGAGGCGCTGGCGCGATCGGCCCGGCGTGTCGAGGCGGTGTACTCGACCCCCTTTGTCTCCCATGCCTGCATGGAACCGATGAACTGCACCGCCCGCGTCAGCGCCGACCGCGCAGAGGTCTGGGTCTCGAGCCAGAACGCCGAGGCTTCGCTCGCCGCGCTGGCGGCCGAGACCGGTCTGCCGCTCGAGAAGTGCGAAGCCTGGAATCCCCCGCTGGGCGGCGGCTTCGGCCGCCGGGGCGGGACCCAGGACTTCGTGCGCCAGGCCGCGGCGATCGCCAAGCAGTTCCCGGGCAAGCCGGTCAAGCTGATCTGGAGCCGCGAGGAGGACATGTCGCATGACTTCTTCCGCCCGATCGGCCAGTGCAGGCTGCAGGCCGGCCTCGACGACAAAGGCAATCTCCAGGCGCTGGCGCTGCGGGTCAGCGGGCAGTCGATCAATGCCTACCTCGCGCCGCACAACATCGTCGACGGGAAGGACCGCCGCCAGTTGCAGGGCTACTACGCCGAGCCCGGCGACGCGCAACTCGGCTACACCGTGCCCAACCTGCTGGTGGAATACGCCATGCGCAACACCTCGGTCCCGGTCGGGCCGTGGCGCGGCGTCAACACGAACCAGAACGGCATCTATCTCGAGTGCTTCATCGACGAGGTGGCCAAGGCCGCCGGGCGTGACCCGCTGGAGTTCCGCCGCTCGCTGATGGCCGGGTACCCGAAGCACCTGGGCGTACTGAACGCCGCGGCCGACAAGGCCGGCTGGGGCCGGCCCCTGCCGGCTGGCGTGTTCCGCGGCATCGCGCAGTTCATGGGCTATGGCAGCTACAGCGCCGCCGTGGCCGAGGTCTCGCTGGACGGCGACGCGGTCACGGTGCACCGACTCGTGCTCTCGACCAACTGCGGCCACGCGCTGAACCCCGACCAGATCGCCGCGCAGGTGGAAGGCTCGGTGGCCTACGGCTTCGACTCGCTGATGAGCGAGTCGAGCGTGGCGAACGGCCGCATCGTCGAGCGCAACTTCGACACCTACCCGATCTGCCGCATGGCCCAGATGCCCCGCATCGAGACCGTGATCGTGCAGACCTACGACTTCTGGGGTGGGGTCGGCGAGCCGACGATCTGCGTCGTCGCGCCGGCCGTGATGAACGCGATCGCGGCCGCGCGGGGCAAGCCGGTGCGCAGCCTGCCGCTGAAGTACGAGGGCCTGCGCCTGGTGTGAGGAGGCAGGGGTCCGGACAGCCCCGGGGGAGGCCCTTCGCAGCCGCTGGCCATGGGCATTCGACTTGCGGTCCTGCCGCAGGCCGGCTGCCCCGTCGGGGTCTTGGCATGCGAGTACCCTTGCAGTCCCCGAACCTGCATGACCTGAGCTGCGCCCTACAGTGGCGCGGCCCAAGGCGGCTGGGCCGTGGGCCGGCGCCATCGACGCCCGCCTGCTGCCGCCGGGCTGCAGCCTGTGCAACTGCCACGGCCCCGAGGAAGCGATCGCCGAATACGTGATGGCCGCGCTGCTGGCGCGCCACGTGCCGCTGGCGCGCGCCGACGCCGATCTGCGCCAGCAGCGCTGGACCTGGTGGGCCGGCGCACCGGGCGCGCTGCGCACCGAACTCGGCGCCCAGCCACTGGGGGTGGTGGGCTTCGGCCATATCGGGTGCACCGTGGCGCAGCGGGCCAAGGCCTTCGGCATGCGGGTGCACGCCTCTTAACCCGACTTTGTCAACTTTTCCCCCGTACCTGTCTTTGGCCCGCCGTAAGCCCTTGTCTGGATTGAACCCCACTCGCAGATCCATAATGTAGTGCCATAATATTATACGACTTCCGATCCAAATCCCCTTTTTTGGTGCAACATCGCGTGCATGTTCATTC
>JAIXWM010000159.1 GCA_027491255.1 Rubrivivax sp.
CATGTCCTCGACCAGCACGCCCCGGCGCGTGAGCGTCTTCATCAGCCGGGCAATGACGGTGCGCAGCAGCGCGTGCAGTTCCTCGTCGGTGGGCGCACCGGCCTCGATGAAACCGGGCAAGCCATCGGCACCGCAGCGGTACACCCCGTCCAGCACCAGGCAGCCGGCGGCATCTGCTGCAAGCCTTGAACAGCCCGCTCCACCTGGGCCTGCTGGTGCTGGCCGTGGCCATCACGCTGCTGGCGGCGACCACGCTGGCCCATCCCTTTGTGGTGATCGCCATGGCGCTCGGGCTTCTGGCAGCCGTCAGCGGCTTGACGGTCACGGCCCTGGGCTGCCTGGTGGTGGCCGTGCTGATCGGCCTGCTGATCGGCTCCGGCATCCTGTTGCTGCCTCCTTCAGCCGCCTGGTGGGGTGACAGCCTGTACTACGGCGCCGTGCTGGCCACCCTGCTGCCCGGCATCTTCCTGGCGGCCACGGTGGACAGCCGTCGTGACACGCTGGAGCGCCTGAGCGCCAGCGAAGCGCGGCTGCGCTCCCTGTACACCCAGACACCCGCCATGCTGCATTCGCTGGATACCACCGGCCGCATCATCAATGTCAGCCAGCAGTGGCTGAAGGCGCTGGGGTTCGCCGAACATGAGGTGCTGGGTCGGCCCGTCACCGACTTCCTGACACCCGATTCAGCGCGTCTGGCGGCGTACCTGATCGACCCGAGCCGACTCGACGACGGCCGTGTCACCGTCTCCGAACTGCAGATGGTCCGCGCTGACGGTGGCTTGCTGGATGTGGTGGTGTCGGCCATCTGGGAACACGACGGCACGGGCCGTGCCGTGCGCCGGTTGGCGGTGGTGGAGGACGTCACGGAAAAGAAGAGGCTGGCTGCGCTGAGCCACTTTGCAGAGCACGATGCGCTGACGGGGCTGCCGAACCGGGTGCTGCTGCAAGACCGGCTGGAGCGCACCTGCGTCCACCACACCCGCTACGGAGGCCAGTTCGCGCTGGCTTTTCTGGACCTGGATCACTTCAAGGCCATCAACGACACCCACGGCCATGACGCCGGAGACGCACTGCTGAAGGCGGTGGCGCGACGCCTGCAGGATTCACTGCGGGCCTCTGACACGGTGTGCCGGCTGGGCGGTGATGAGTTCGTTTTGCTTCTGGCAGACCTGAACGGCGTGGCGCAAGCCCAGGCGATCGCGCAGAAGGTGCTGGGTCATGTGACGCAGCCGTGCCTGCTGGGGGATGGGGATGAGGCCGTGATGGTGGATGTCGGCTGCAGCATGGGCCTGGCGATCTTCCCGCAGCATGGCCAGGACCCGGCGGCCCTGCTGCTGCATGCTGACCAGGCCATGTACACCGCCAAGCGCAGCGGCCGCAACCAGTGGGTCGTGTACGCCCCCGAGGGCAGGGCGTGAGGCCGCACGCGGTGATGTCACCCGCGCCCGCCCCGAATTGACCCTGGAAGAAGCAGCTGCAGCAGGCCTGCGCTATTCTGAAACCCTTGCAGCGCTCCACACGCACTGCGTGGCATCTTCTGGAGACACGCCCCATGAGCGCACAGCATCTCCGCCAGGGCGACGAGCCTGGCCCCGGCCCCCAGCTGCCCCTGCTGCGCCGGGTGGCGTATTGCAGCCGCGCGGCCCGCGAGGTGGACGACTCAGATGTGGACCGCATCGTGGCCACGGCCCGGCGCACCAATCCCAGGCAGGGCATCACGGGCTTGCTGGTGTTTGGCAGTGGGGTGTTCTTCCAGTGGCTGGAAGGCCCACGGGACCACGTCACGGGACTGATGGACCAGATCAGGCGCGACCCCCGTCATGATGAAGTCGTCATGCTGAGCCAAAGCGAAGAGGTTCGGGAGCGACTGTTTCCAGACTGGAGCATGGAACTGGTGACACCCGATCAGATCCGCGAAGTCTTGCTGGATGCCTTGGCGAACACCGAGGATGAAAAGAACACCGAATCGCTGACCCTGCTGCTGGGGAAGATCGATTCGAACGGACTGGGCAGGCTGATGCGGGAGGTGTAGCCTCCTCTTGAGATCGACCAGCAGTTGCCGACCCTGTGCTGCTTGGTCGCCCAGACCGCCGAGGTTTGGGCCTTCAAGCATGCGCCCCGCCTGTGGGCTCTGCCGCGCAGACAGGCACAACCCGGGGACTGGATCCAGCGTGAGGATGCGCAGTCACGGCACTGGCATCACCGCCGACGATGGGCGTTGAACATCGACGCCGCCCCTTCCTTGCTCCCCACTTCACCTCTTGTCTGTCTTTGGGCTGCCATTCCTGGCAGGCGACGGTTGCAGTTGGTGGCCTTGCTGGGCTTCACGCTGGTGGCCTCGCTGGCAGAAGTCTTCTCCATTGGCGCGGTGCTGCCCTTTCTGGGCGTGCTCACGGCACCGGAGAAGGTCTTTGCCCACGCCTACGCGCAGCCCTTGATCACCCGCCTGGGCATCACCACGCCGGAGGGCCTGTTGCTGCCCGCCACCGTGCTGTTCTGCGGCGCAGCGCTGCTGTCCGCCATCATCAGGATTTTTGCCATTTGGCTTCGTACGCGCATGACCTTTGCCACGGGCGCAGATCTCAGCGTGGAGGTGTACCGCCGCACGCTCTATCAGCCCTACGCCGTGCATCTTGCTCGCAACAGCAGCGAAGTCATCGACGCTGTCTCTGGCAAGGTCAACACGGTGATCTTCAGCGTCATAGGTCCGCTGCTCATCATCGTGTCCAACATCTTGATGCTGGGTGTCATCCTGGTGGCGCTGCTGCTGTACAAGCCGGTCGTGGCCCTGGCCACGTTCACGGGGTTCGGCCTGATCTACCTGGGCATCTACCGGGTCAGCCGCGCACACCTTCGTGCCAACAGCCAGCGCGTGGCGGACAGCTCCACGCGGCGGATCAAGTCCCTGCAGGAGGGTCTGGGCGGCATCCGCGACGTGTTGCTTGACAACTCCCAGGCCGTCTACTGCAACGAGTACCGGAAGGCCGACCAACGTATGCGCCGCGCGCAGGCCCACACCGCCGTGACAGGGGATACGCCGCGTTTCGCGATCGAGGCGCTGGGGGTGTGCTTCATTGCCGCCTTGGCTTACACCCTGGCGCTGCAGCCCGAAGGGTTCTCGGCCGCCCTGCCCGTGGTGGGTGCGCTGGCCATTGCGGCGCAACGCATGCTGCCCCTGCTGCAGCAGATTTACTACGCCTTGACGAGCCTGAGCGGGAGCGATCAGTCCCTGCAGGACACCCTGGACCTGCTGGAGCAACGCATGCCCGCCACGCCAACCGCGGCGCCGGGCGAGCGCGTGCCCTTTGAGCGCGTGCTGGAGTGCAGCGGCCTGGGCTATCGATACCAACCTGACAGGCCCTGGGCCCTCAGGAACCTGAACATGCGCATCGCCAAGGGCAGCCGCGTGGGCTTCATCGGCACCACTGGCAGCGGCAAGAGCACCCTGCTGGACATCATCATGGGCCTGCTGCAGCCCTCTGAAGGGCAGTTGCGCGTGGACGGCCAGCCCATCACCGAGGCCAACGCCGGCCTGTGGCAACGCCGCATCGCCCACGTGCCCCAGAGCATTTACCTGTCAGACGCGAGCATCGCGGAGAACATCGCTTTCGGAGTGCCGCGAGAAGACATCGACATGGAGCGCGTGCGACAGGCCGCGGCAAAGGCGCAGATGGCATCGACCATCCAGGAGTGGCCACAAGGCTATGAGACCTTCGTCGGCGAGCGAGGCGTTCGCCTGTCGGGGGGGCAACGCCAGCGCATCGGGATCGCCCGAGCGCTGTACAAGCAAGCCGATGTGCTGGTCCTGGACGAAGCCACCAGCGCCCTGGACAACACCACGGAACGCGCCGTGATGGACGCGATCGATGGCCTTGGGCGCGACCTCACCATCCTCATCGTGGCGCACCGCCTCACCACCTTGGGGGGCTGCGACCAGATCGTCGAGCTTGCCGGCGGCCAACTGCACGCCGTGAGCAAAGACTCTGAACTGCCAGCACTGCGCCAGCTACGGCCAGCAACTCAGGCGGCTGGCTGATGCAGCCCAGACCATTCATCGATCAGGCCGAGCGGACACTTCAAAGGTGCCCAAGGTGAGGGCCGAGTTTCATGACCGCATCGACACGCTGGCGGCGCTGCGCGCCCCGTGGCGGGCTCTGGAGTCCCGGGCGCTGGAGCCCAATGCCTACCTGTCGGCCCGCTTTGTGCTGCCGGCCCTGAAATGGCTGCCTGCCACCGCTCCCGTGTGGGCCGTGAGCGTGCACGACAGCGCGGCGCGCGGTGGTGAACTGCGGGGGTTGGGCCTGTTTCAGCCGAGAGTGCCCAGGCCGCTGTTTCCATTGCCGCATGCGCAGGTCTACACCTCACCGCATTCCTTCCTCGGGGGGGTGCTGCTGGATGCCGAGAGGGCACACCCCGCGCTCAACACCATGCTGGAAGCGTTGTCCAGGCGCACGAACGGCTTGCGACTGAACCAGGTGCCCCGCGCAGGCGCCACCTCCCGGGTGGTGCATGACGTGGTGGCCGAGCGAGGTGCCTCCTGGCACGAGGAGGAGTGGCATGAGCGAGCCTGCATCCTGCCTTCCGAGGGCTGGGCCAGCCGATGGCGCCAGCACGTAGCGGCCTCGCGCCTGCAAGGCTACGAACGCCAGTGGCGAAAGCTGGCCGAATCGGGCGAGGTCTCGTGGCATTACCTTCGGGGTGACGAGGTGCAGGACCGGACGATCGACCGCTTCATCGAACTGGAGCACGCAGGCTGGAAAGGTGAGCAAGGCACCTCGCTGCGCTCAGACCCTCGTCATACGGGGTTCTCCCACGAGATGACCCGCGCCTTCCGGGAGGACGGCGACCTCTTCTTCACCGAGCTGAGGCTGAACGGCGAGGTCATCGCCTCCACCTGCAATCTGGTATCAGGCCGCGACGGTTTCGCGTTCAAGGTGAGCTTCGACCCACGCTACGCAAAGCGAAGCCCCGGCCTCTTGAACGAGCTGGGCTTTCTGAAGGGCCTGGAGAGCCCGGTGGACCACTTCGGCTCCATTGACAGCGGCTCGGAACCGGGGTCCTTCATCGAGCAACTCTGGCCCGACCGGGTCCAGCTGCATTCGGGGTCCATCGCGCTGGGGGCGCTCACGAGAGCCGCGGCGCAGACAGCCAAGGCGCTGTCGGTCCTGCGACGACGGCTGATCGGGCCGCCCGCACCCGCGATTCCTTCCGCCCTTCGTCAGCAGCGGCCCACAAAACCCTGAGCATCAATCCTGCCAGCTGAGCACGGTTCGCCTGCGCCAACCCGTGCGCAGCTGATGAGCCAGGCGTCGCAGCCTGCCCTGCCAACGCTGCACCCACCCCGAGCCGGGCCGCTCACGGCCGGCGCGATCCAGGCTGTAGACGATGCGATAAGGCCGCGCCTGAAGCATCACAAACCCACGCTCGCGCGTCAGGGCGAACTCGACATCCATCGCATTGGCGGTGCCCGCGTGCTCTGCCAACAAGGACCGGTGGACCTGCAGCAGCTGGGTCGTGAGATCCACAAGCTCCTCGTCACGCAGGATGGGTGCCCCTCCCGCCAGCGAACTGCGGCTGATGAGCTCGGGCTCGAAGGTCCCGGTCCAGGTGGCCACCAGGTACTGCTCAGGCAGCTGGTCACCCTGCGCCCCTGTCACGGTGGCACCGGTCCACTGCGTGTTGATGAACACGGCGTCCAGGCCCTGCTTGTAGGGGTTGCCGGTGATGGCCACGCCGGTGGCCACGGCGCCTTCGACAAAAGGCTGCACCAGCACGCCCATCGCCACCCCGAGATGATCGATGCGGTACCAGTCGCGCTCTTCGAAAGCACGCTCCAGCCAGACGCTGGCCCACACCCCGCGCAGGGCATCGGCCACCTGCTGTGGTGAGGGCATGGCGGACACCTCGATGCTGTCGTACAGGCCGGCACCGTTGAAGCCATCCAGATCTTCAGCGTTCGTGCTGCTGCGGAAGATGGACCGACCCTGCAACGCCCACGGCTGCAGCCGTTCACACACCTCCGCCAACAACTCACTGCGCACCGGGTGCTGCTGGATGGCCGCTCGCAGCGCCG
Organism: Rubrivivax sp.; assembly: GCA_027491255.1. Classification (GTDB taxonomy): domain Bacteria; phylum Pseudomonadota; class Gammaproteobacteria; order Burkholderiales; family Burkholderiaceae_C; genus Rubrivivax. Next base: position 6,074 of record JAIXWM010000159.1, read on the forward strand.
CCAGGCGGATCGAACGCACACCCGCGTCACGGACAAACGCGTCTTCGTGCAGCATCGCATCGATCTCGGCGTTCAGGCCCGAAGCCTCGAGGTGGTCTCGATAAGCCGAGAACGGGATGGCAAAGCCACCCGCGATCGTCAGTCCGTCGATGCAGGCCAGCCGTCCCATCTGCGCGGCCTTGGCACCCACGAAACGGGCGGCAGCGACGTCCAGCGTGGCCACGTCGAACAGCCCGCGCGGCAGGAAATCGGCGTCGGGGCGCCAGGCGCCGGCCGGGCGACGGGCGGCCCAGGCGGCCTGCGCCTCGGCGGGGTCGGCCAGTTCCACCGTGTAGTCCTGGCCTGCGACGCTGAGCTTGACCAGTTGCCCCTCCCATCGGGTGAACACTTCAAGATCGATGGCCCCTCGAAGGGACATGTCGGGCGTGTGGCGGTTGCGGCACAGCACCGCCACATGAGACAGAGGTGCCTGCAGCTGGCTGGTCACCAGCCCGGCCACGGGCGGTATCTGCTCCGGCACCAACTCACTGACCACGATGTCGGAGGGCCGCATAGCCGAGACCTGCAGCGCGCCGCGAATCAGCCGCACATGGCCATAGGCCACACCCAGCACCACGGGCTGGTAGGCCACCGAAGCGTTCAGCGCATCGCTGGAAAGCACGGGAACCCGTCCGTTCAGCCGCGCTGCCTGCATGATCTGCTGCGGCGACACGGGCCGAAACATCAAGCCCGCGACACACCCCACCCGGGCCGTAATGTGCTCGACCATCCAGGCAATGCGCTCGGCCGACAAGGTGTCACCACCCGAAAGCTCCACCGTCCAGTGCCCGCCATCCAGGTAATGCATCAGCGAGCCGAGCACGAAGCGCCGCTCATCCTGCGTGTACTCGCGGATGTTGAAGCGCTCGTAGTCGGCATAGGGGTCCAGGAAGCGGTGCACGAAGTCGAAGTGCACCTCCCACTTGTTGGTGTCCAGGAAGTAGGTCTTTGCGCCGTTATGGAGATCGATCAGAAACTTGACGGTCTCGGTACGCGCCACCGTGTGATGCCCCGGGCGCGCGTGCAGCCTGCTCCATTCGTCGAGCGTGCGGATGCGCTCCAGGTACTCCAGCCTGCGGGGGGCGCGGGACGCGCCAGCGGTGCGAGCTGATGGAAGGGCGGCGCGTTCGGAAGGCACAGGATCGACAGCGTACCGTCCTCGTCGGGCTCGAAACAGACGAGACGCAAGGTGAGTGCAGACGCCAAGCGCAACAGCCTGGGAGCCCAGAAACGCTGAGGCCCCTCGGCCCGAAAGAGCACTCACTGGACAGCTTGAAAGCACCCCGCGCCCTACAGGAGCGCGCCAGGCCGCATCACAGGCTGCTGTTCAACGCGGCGGAATCCTCGACGCCAGCGGGCGCGGCGTGAAGTCGGGCAGGAAGCGGCGAGCATAGGAAATTCAAACGCCCTCTTCAAGCCCGACAGGCCTTGGTAAACCCGACACCACCTCTTGATCCGGGCCCCGCTCACCCATCCATCGCCTGAGAAGGCATCTCGAACCTCGG
>JAIXWM010000085.1 GCA_027491255.1 Rubrivivax sp.
ATGCTGCCGTTGGTGGTGGTCGTCAGATCCAGCCCACCCACCGTCAGCACACCCGTGGCCTGGCTCACGTTGCCCGTGGACGTCAGCGTGAAGTTGCCCGCCGTCACCGCACCCAGCGATGTGTTGCCCGTGTCCGTCAGCTTCGCATCGGCCGTGCCCGCAGCCAGCGCCACGTTGCCGCCCAGCGCGTTACCTGTAGCGTTCAGCGTGATCGCCCCGTTGACCGTCGTGGCCGTCAGGTCACCCGTCACGCTCAGCGTGGTGCTCGCAGCCTGCGTCAGCGTGTTCGCCTCGCCGGTCACCGTGACGCTGGCCGAGCCCGCCGTCACGTTGCCCAACTGGGTGGCCCCGTTGTTGGTGAGCGTCAGCGCGCCCGTACCGGTGCTGGCCGTGACCGTGCCTGAGATGTTGCTGCCTGCCGCAGTCAGGCTGGCGCTTTGGTTACCAGAAGTTATCAGACTCAAGGCGCCCACTGTCAGCACGCCGCTCGCGTTGGCTGCAATGCCCGAGCTGGAGGAAGTGGACCTCAGCGTCAGGGCCTGCGCACCGCTGGTGGTGACCGCGCCATTGACGTTGATGCCGCCGCCGAAGATGGTGGTGGGAGAGTTGAATGTAAGGGCACCAACCACGGTGGTGCTGCCAGTCTGGGCGGATGTACCGACCTGCACCTGCCCCGCGCCATTGGCCTGCAGGCGCTGCAGGCTCGACGCCTGGACCGACAGGTCGCCCCCAGTGGCGCTGCCCAACACGATGGTGTTGCCGACGGCCGGGGCGCGCAGTGTGACGGTGCCAGACGGGGCCGATACATTGGCGCCCAAGTTCAGTGCGAGCGTGCTCAAGGTGACGTTGCCGCCTGTCGCAAGCATCGTGCCCGAAGCATTGGAAGAGATGCCCGCCGACTGGATGGTCAAGGCGGAAGCGTCAGACCGGCTCAGCGCGCCGTTGACATTCACCTGACCCTGAGCCCCGTTGCCGGTGACCAGGGTCAGGGCGCCGCTACCACCCAGGGCGCCGTCGATCGTCAAGGTGCCGCTGTCGCGGGCGGTGAGGGTGGCGCCATTCAGCGAACTCACCGCACCCTGGGCACTCACGTCATTGCCAGTCAAATTGACAGATCCGGCGGTGGCCGTGAGAGAGAAGCTGCCGCTGCCGGGGGTGACCGTGCCCGCCGACAGCGTCAGGTTGCCGGTGCTGCGGGTGATGTCGCGTACGGTCAGCGTGGCCGTGCTCGGGGTGCTCAGCGTCAGGTCACCGTCGCCGGTGATATTGCCGTTGAAGACGAGGTTGCCTGCGGAGGTGCTGATGTTGGAGGTGCCACCGGCACTGCCGATCGAGCCGCCCGTGCCCGCAGCGCCTGTGTTGACCGTCAGCGCCCCGTTGTTGGTGATCTGGATGGCGCCGACGCTGGTAGCGTTCAGCGTCGAGACCTGGGTCTTGATCTGATTGGTCGTTGCCACGCCACCAGTCAGTTGCAGACTGGAAGATGCAAGATCCGTGCCCCCGCCGGCAGACAGTGTGCCGTTGGCGTTGATGATGATGGAACCACCGGTGTTGGTGACCCCACCGCTGCCGAAGCCGATGTCTCGGCCGATGATGGTCAAGTTACCGCCCGTCGCGCGCGAAAGCGCGAGACCGCTGACGGCAGCGTTGCCGAAGTTCAGCGCCGGATTGGCGGCGCTCAGCGTCAGGGTGCCGGTCTGGGTGAGGTTGCCGGTGGTCTGCGGTTGGATGCTCAGGTTGCCGGCAGACCTGACAGCGCCCAGGTTCAGGTTGCCCTGGAAGTCGATGAACACGTCACGGGGCGTCTGGTCGTCGGCGTTGCCGACCACAGACACAGACGTGGCATTGAGCGAAATGCTCTTGTTGGCCCCGGACTCCCCGACGTCGGTACCCGTGTTCGATTTGAAAACGATGGCGTTCGCATTGACGGAATGCGAGCCACTGCTCGGCCGGCCGAACGCCACCCCGGCAGACCTACCCGACGACAAGGTCAGATTCCCTGCCCCGAGGTTGATCGAACCGATTATCAAGGGGTTGGTCGCTGAAGCATGCTCCACGGTCGCGGTAGTGCCCTGCGTGGTGATGTCGAGGCGCCCGGTGTTGTCGGTCCGGATGTTCACGACACCCGAGTTGGTCGTGATCCCGACCTGGTTGGGGGCCGAGATCACCACGTTGTCGGTGCTGATCGACCCGGAGTCGGTGGTGATGAACACGGTGCCCGCCACCAGCGAGCCCCCCGTGATCGAGACGTTGCCCCCCTGGCTGATCAGGCTGATGGCGCCGGTGCTGACGCCGGTCTGGCCCACCTGCGCCTGGGTCTGGATGCCGGATGTGCCGTTCGAGTTACCGACGATGCTCAGATTGAAGGAGGGGTGAGTCACCGAAGCAGAATTTGAGGCGGTGAACGATGGCATTCCAGACAGTGCCGTGTTGGCGCTGGTTGCATCGGAGATGTTGGCGTGAAGATCTCTGGTGGAGAAGACGAGGCCCGCGCCAGCCGACATCAGGTTGTTGACATTGATTCCGGAGCCGATCTGGAAGCCATTCGGGTTCACGAAAATCACGCCCCGCACGCTGTTGGTGCCGAGCGTGTTGTCGGCACCGATCGTGCCGCTCATCACACTCAATCCATTACCAGTCACCTTGTTCAATACCAGGGCTTGATCACCGTTTGTGAACTGGAGGGTTTGACCGGAGCTCAGACCCAATTCGCCCCACAAGACGACCGCCCTGTTGGATTTGTTGTCGCCAGCACCCAGGTTGACCGTGCCGGTGGTGGAGCCATCCAGGACGTAAGTACCGTTGAACAGGGTGCCGCTTCTGGTGATGCCATGAACCGTTACACCCGAGCTCGGCAGAGACGTGAACGTCTGCGCCGTCGACTGCACCGCATGCAAGCTGGAGAACACCGCCATCGCGATCTGCGAGCGGCGCCTGCGCTTGTACTCGCGGCGAATCTGGCGCGCACGAGCCGCTTCTTCGGCGTTGGCAAAGACCGGCTCGGCGCGCCGCGGCGAGAACTTGAAAGTCATTCTTCGTCCCTTCGGGCAAGCCCCATTTCTTGGAAAAGCGGTCTTGCCGAATACAACCCACGAAGCTGCCAGACGCAACTTCACTCCCTTTCAGTGTACGGTCAAAAGTTAAGGTAACTCAAGGCCCATCTCTGAAGCGGTCGGCAGAGCTGGGCGGGGACTGTGGCAGCCTCGCCACGCCAGGGCAGCGCCTCTCAGGCCCTGGGGGGGAAACGACGGGACGGCCTGTCTACCGAGGCCGGATCACCGCACCACCAGCGGCACCGGCAAGGGCAGGCCGCGGCGCGCCAGGGCCTCGCGCAGGCGGTCGGGGTAGTCGGTGATCAGGCCGTCGACGCCCCAGACGATCAGGCGGTCCATCGTCGGCGCGTCGTTGACGGTCCAGGGCACGACGGCAAGACCAAGCGACCGCGCCTCGCGCAGGTCGGCCTCGGACAGATCGCCGTGGAACGGTGACCAGGCGCGCGCGCCCGAGGCCTTGACCAGGCGCGGCACCGAGCCGCCGTGATCGGCCAGGCGCAGGCCCGCCGTCCAGCGGCCGTCGCCCACGTTGTCGAGCCAGGACTGGCGCGCCGTCAGCGCCACGGTGGCGATCTCGGGTGCCAGGCGCTGCACCGCCGCGAGCGTGCGCCAGTCGAAGCTCTGCACCGTGACGCGCCCGGCCAGGCCATGGCGCCGGACGGCCTCGACCACGGCGGTGGCAAAGGCCTCGGGCGGCGCCGTCAGTCCCGGCTCCAGCGGGTTGATCTTGGTCTCGACGTTGAAGCGCACCGCCGTGGCGCCCCAGGCGCGCGCGCGCTCGAAGACATCGTCCAGTGTCGGCATGCGCTCGCCGTCGGCCGGGCGCTGCTGCGGCCAGGCCTGCGCGTAGCGCGTGCCTGGCTTCAGACGGCCGACGTCGTAGGCCTGGATCTCGGCACGCCTAAGGCTGAAAAGCGGCGCGCCGGGCTCGGCGATCCATTGGCCCGCGGCATCGCGCGTGAAGGCCGGGTTCAGCCGCGGATCGTGCGCGACGATCAGCGCGCCGTCGCGGCTGAGCCCCAGGTCCAGCTCCAGCGTGTGCACGCCGATATCGAGCGCACGCCGGAAGGCCGCGAGCGTGTTCTCGGGCGCCAGGCCCCGGGCGCCGCGGTGGCCCTGCAGGTCGAAGGCCGGGGCGGCTGCGGGCAGCAGCAAGGCGAGGCACAGACCGGCGGTGGACAGCGCCCGAAAGGGCCGCAGCGGGCGGGTTCGGAGCGACATGGTGGGGCGGTTCCTTTCGAAGAGGGCGTCGCCCGCCGGGCCGTGCGGCGCTGACGGGGGCGGACGGGGCCGGCCGGGAGGGCACGGCTATCATCGACGAAGTCGGGCCTGTCGCGCCGAACCTCCACCCCAGCCTTGCACGCGCCCCGGGCGCGGCCGCTTCCCGTGATCACCGAACTCGAATTCAAGAGCCTGGCCGCGGCCGGCTACAACCGCATCCCGCTGATCGCCGAGGCCTTCGCCGATCTCGAGACCCCGCTGTCGCTGTACCTGAAGCTGGCCGCCGGCGGGCGCAACAGCTTCCTGCTGGAATCGGTGGTCGGTGGCGAGCGCTTCGGCCGCTACTCCTTCATCGGCCTGCCGGCGCGCACGCTGGTGCGCGCCACCGGGCAGCGCTGCGAGGTCGTCACCGACGGCCAGGTGGTCGAGACGGCCGACGCCAATCCGCTGGATTTCGTGGCCGCCTACCAGGCACGCTTCAAGCCGGCGCTGCGCCCAGGGCTGCCGCGCTTCTGCGGCGGCCTGGCCGGCTACTTCGGCTACGAGACGGTGCGTGCCATCGAGAAGCGTCTGGCCGGCACGCGCAAGCCCGGCGGGCTCGGCACGCCGGACATCCAGTTGCTGCAGACCGAGGAGGTGGCCGTCATCGACAACCTCTCCGGCCGCCTGTACCTGATCGTCTGGGCCGACCCGCGCACCCCGGATGCCTGGTTCCAGGGCAAGCGCCGCCTGGCCGAGCTGACCGACAAGCTGCGCTTTTCCGTCACCGCGCCGCAGGTGCGGCGCGGGCCCAGCTACGGCGTCGAGCATGACTGGTCGCAGGCCGACTTCGAGGCCGCGGTGCGGCGCACCAAGGAGTACATCGCCGCCGGCGACTGCATGCAGGTGGTGGTCGGTCAGCGCATGCGCAAGCGCTACACCGAGAGCCCGCTGTCGCTGTACCGAGCGCTGCGGGTGCTGAACCCGAGCCCCTACATGTACTACTACGACATGGGCGGGTTCCAGATCGTCGGCGCCTCGCCCGAGATCCTGGTGCGCCAGGAGCAGGGCCCCGAGGGCTGCTCGGTCACCGTCAGGCCGCTGGCCGGCACGCGCGCGCGCGGCGCCACACTCGAGCAGGACAAGGCGCTCGAGGCCGAGCTCGTGGGCGACCCGAAGGAGCGCGCCGAGCACGTGATGCTGATCGATCTGGCGCGCAACGACATCGGCCGCATCGCCGAGACCGGCAGCGTCAAGGTGACCGACGCCTTCGGGATCGAGCGCTACTCGCACGTGATGCACCTGGTGAGCAACGTGGAGGGGCGGCTCAAGCCCGGCCTGGGCCCACTGGACGTGCTGCGCGCCACCTTCCCCGCAGGCACCCTCAGCGGCGCGCCGAAGATCCGGGCGATGGAGATCATCGACGAACTCGAGCCCGTGGAGCGCAGCATCTACGGCGGCGCCGTGGGTTACCTGAGCTACGCCGGCGACATGGACGTGGCCATCGCGATCCGCACCGGCGTGGTCAAGGACCAGACGCTGTACGTGCAGGCCGGCGCCGGCGTCGTCGCCGACTCGGAGCCGGACCTGGAGTGGAAGGAAACCGAGGCCAAGGCCCGCGCCGTTCTGCGCGCGGCCGAACTCGTCGAGGAGGGTTTCTGATGTCCATGACCAAGCGCGCTCAGCCCGCCCGGCTGCGCACCCTGGCCCCCCTGCTGGCCGGCCTGATGCTGGTCCTCGCGGCTCCGGCGCAGGCCTACATCATCCAAGGTGCGGCGAGCTGCCGCGAATGGGCCTCGGACGACTACGACCGCGGCTGGGCGCTGGGCTATGTCAGTGGCTACAACGCCGCCAAGTCGTCGGAGCTCAGCAAGGGCATGAAGACGGACGAGATCGTCCGCCGGGTGGCTGAGCTGTGCCGAGCCGAACCGGACCTGGACTTCGACGACGCGTTGCAGAAATTCCTCGACAGCCTGCAGGCCAAGTCCCCCGAGCCGCCCCGTCCCGCAGCCCGCAGCGGCGGTGCCGCGGCGGATTTCCGCAACCTCTCGATCACCGACCTCAAGCTCGACATCGCCAGCATGGGCGGCCAGCGCGTTGCCGTGCGCGCCAAGCTGATGCTGATGGGCGGCATGGCGATGCTGACCGACCCACGCCAGCCCTTCGACACGAATCCGGTGTTCGCCGACACCGAGAGCCTGCCCCGTGACGACCGGCAATACATCCTGACGCGCTGCAGCACCGGCTGCGAGGTCACGGTGCGCGGGGTCGTGAGCGAAGTGATGCTGCAACCGGGAGTGCGGGTGCTGTCGCTGGTGCGCTGACCGGCCGCGACGGCGGCATCGCGTCGGCAGCACGCCATGGGCGGCACCCCATCGGCGCCGCGGCGTCGTCGACGCCGTGAATCGGCGTTCCCCGGCAGGCGGCCAGGGCCGGCTCAGAGGCTGAGCGTTTTTCCGCCGTGCCCGACAGGCGCGTCCAAGCGCCCTGGATCGAGGCGCAAACCACAGCCATAGCCCGGGCCATGGCTGTGGTTTGCAGCGATGAGCCAGCGGCTTTGGGCGTGCAAGAGGGGCATGGGGGAAGGACTCTCAGCCTCTCAGGCCGTGCGCGCCAGCACCGGCGCCAGCGCAACCCCGGTGTGCGTGCCGGCGCCCACCACCTGTTCGGGCGTGCCGGCGCTGACGACCCGGCCCCCTTCGGTGCCGCCCTCGGGACCGAGGTCGACGACCCAGTCGGCCTCGGCGATCACGTCGAGGTCGTGCTCGATCACGACCACGCTGTGGCCGCCGTCGACGAGCCGGTGCAGCACCCGGATCAGCTTCTCGACGTCGGCCATGTGCAGACCCACCGTGGGCTCGTCCAGCACGTACAGCGTGTGCGGCGCGCGCCGGGCGGCGTCGTCGCGCACCTTGGCCAGCTCGGTCACGAGCTTGATGCGCTGCGCCTCGCCGCCCGACAGCGTGGGACTGGGCTGGCCCAGCGTCAGGTAGCCCAGGCCCACGTCCTTCAGCAGCTGCAGCGGATGCGCGACCGACGGCATGGAGGCGAAGAACTCCACCGCCTCGTCCACCTCCATGCGCAGCACGTCGCCGATGCTGCGGCCGCGCCAGGTGACGGCCAGGGTCTCGGCGTTGAAGCGCTGGCCGTGGCAGACGTCGCAGGGCACCTTGACGTCGGGCAGGAAGCTCATCTCGATCGTGCGCAGGCCCTGCCCTTCGCAGGCCGGGCAGCGCCCATCACCGGTGTTGAAGGAGAAGCGCGCCGCGCCATAACCGCGGGCGCGGGCCTCCAGCGTCTCGGTGAAGAGCTTGCGGATCGTGTCCCAGAAGCCGATGTAGGTGGCCGGGCAGGAGCGCGGCGTCTTGCCGATGGGCGTCTGGTCGACCTCGAGCACCCGCTCCAGGGTCTCGACGCCCTCGAGCCCGGCGCAGCCGGCCCAGGCCGGGCCGCGGCCATCCGCCCAGGCCTCGCGCCCGGCCTTCGTCGAGCGCTGCGCCACCGCAGCAAGCACGTTGGTCAGCAGCACGTCGCGCGCGAGCGTGCTCTTGCCCGAGCCCGAGACCCCGGTCACCGCGACCAGCCGGCCCAGCGGCACGCGCAGGTCGACGTCGCGCAGGTTGTGCAGGCGCGCGCCGCGCAGCGTCAGCGCCGGCGTGGCGCCGTCGACGCCGCGCCGCGCGCGCAGCGGGTGGCGCAGCGGCGCGGCGAGCAGGCGACCGGTCAGCGAATCGGGGTTGCCCGCCAGGTCGTCGACAGAGCCCTGGGCGACGAGTCGACCGCCTCTTCGGCCCGCACCGGGGCCGATGTCGATCAGGTGGTCGGCGCGGCGTATCGTGTCCTCGTCGTGCTCGACGACCACCAGCGTGTTGCCCTGCGCGCCCAGGTGTTGCAGCGCGCCGAGCAGGATGCCGTTGTCGCGTGGATGCAGGCCGATGGTGGGCTCGTCCAGCACGTAGCACACGCCCTGGAGGTTGCTGCCGAGCTGCGCCGCCAGGCGGATGCGCTGCGCCTCGCCGCCCGACAGCGTCGGCGCGGCACGGTCCAGCGTCAGGTAGCCCAGACCGACCTGCTGCAGGAAATCAAGGCGGCTGCGGATCTCGGCGATCACGTCGCGCGCGATGCCGGTCTCGCGCGCGCTCAGCCGGCCTGCGGCGGCAAGCGCAGCGACCCAGTCCGCCGCCTCGCGCACGCTCATGCGCGCGACGTCGGCGATCGGCCGGCCCTGGAAGCGCACCGACAGCGCCTGCGGGTTCAGGCGCGCGCCTGAGCACTCCTGGCAGGGCTCGTCGACCAGGCCGTCGACCTCGGGCTCCTCGGACGGGAAGCTCTGCTCGCGCCCGCGCGCGTCGTCGTCGCGCACCGAGTCGTCGAGCGCGCGCCGCTGCTCGCGCGTCAGCTGCAGGCCCGTGCCCACGCAGGCCGAGCACCAGCCGTGCTTGCTGTTGTAGCTGAACATGCGCGGGTCCAGCTCGGGGTAGCTGGTGCCGCACTGCGGGCAGGCACGCCGCGTCGAGAAGACCTGCACCCGGCCGATGCCGGCCGTGGACTGCCCGTCGGCCATGGCCTGCGCCAGGCCGTCCAGCGGGCGCAGCAGATGCAGCACGCCCTTGCCGAGCTCCAGCGCCTTGGACAAGGCTGCACGCAGCACGCCCTCGCGCGCCGGGTCGACGACCAGGTCGGCCACTGGCAGCTCGATCGTGTGCTCCTTGAAGCGGTCGATGCGCGGAAAGGGGTCGACCTTCACGAACTCGCCATCGATGCGCAGGTGGGTGTGGCCGCGCGCCTTGGCCCATTTGGCCAGGTCGGTGTAGACCCCCTTGCGGTTCACGACCAGCGGCGCGAGCAGGCCGACGTGGGTTCCCGCATGCTCGCGCAGCAGCTGCGCGGCGATGCTCTCGGCGCTCTGCGGCCGGACCTCGGCACCGTCGTGGGTGCAATGCTGGATGCCGAGCTTGACCCACAGCAGGCGCAGGAGGTGCCAGACCTCGGTCGTCGTCGCCACCGTGCTCTTGCGCCCGCCGCGCGACAGGCGCTGCTCGATGGCCACCGTCGGCGGGATGCCCCAGACGGCATCGACCTCGGGCCGGCCGGCCGGCTGCACGATGCTGCGCGCGTAGGCGTTCAGGCTCTCGAGGTAACGGCGCTGGCCCTCGTTGAACAGGATGTCGAAGGCCAGCGTGCTCTTGCCCGAGCCCGAGACGCCGGTGATGACGCTGAATTTCCCGCGCGGGATCTCCACCGTCATCGACTTCAGGTTGTGTTCGCGCGCGTTGACGATGCGGATCGCGTCGCCGAGGTAGGCGCCGCCGGAGCCCGGCTGCGTGTCGAAGCCCCCGGCGCCCACCCCCTGCCCTGCGAGCGCAGAGGCGCCGAATGCGCGCGGCGCCGGCGCCTCGGCGGCCACCGGCGCGGACTGTCCCATCGCCACGTCGTACTCCCGCAGCGCCGTGCCGGTGTGCGAGTGCGGGTGCGCGCGCAGGACGTCGGGCGTGCCGGCGCAGACCAGCTCGCCGCCGGCCTCGCCGCCCTCGGGACCGAGGTCGATCACCCAGTCGGCGGCGCGGATCACATCGAGGTTGTGCTCGATCACCACCAGCGAGTGCCCGGCATCGAGCAGCTTGCGCAGCGCCCGCATCAGCTTGGCGATGTCGTCGAAGTGCAGACCGGTGGTCGGCTCGTCGAAGAGGAAGAGCGTGCCCTTCTTGGCCACCCGCTGCGCCGGCGAGGTGGCCGCCTCGGCCAGGAAGCCGGCGAGCTTCAGGCGCTGCGCCTCGCCGCCGGACAGCGTGGGCACCGGCTGGCCCAGGCGCACGTAGTCCAGGCCGACGTCGACCAGCGGCTGCAGGCGCGCGACGACCTCGCGATCCTCGCGGAACAACGCCACGGCCTCGCTGACCGTGAGCTCCAGCACGTCGGCCACCGAGAGCTGGCGCGGACCGCGCACGATCTTCACCTCCAGCACCTCGGGCCGGTAACGGCGCCCGTCACAGTCGGGACAGCGCAGGTAGACGTCGGAGAGGAACTGCATCTCCACGTGCTCGAAGCCCGAACCACCGCAGGCCGGGCAGCGCCCGTCACCGGCGTTGAAGCTGAACATGCCCGCGCCATAGCTGCGCTCCAGCGCCAGCGGCGCCAGCGCAAACAGCTTGCGCACCTCGTCGAAGGCGCCGACATAGCTGGCCGGGTTGCTGCGCGCGGTCTTGCCGATGGGGGACTGGTCGACGAAGACGGCACCGGCCAGCCAGTCGGCGCCCAGCAGGCGCTCGTGCGCGCCCGGCGTCTCGCTCGCCTGGCCGAAATGGCGCGCCAGCGCCGGATGCAGCACGTCCTGCACCAGCGTGCTCTTGCCCGAGCCCGAGACCCCGGTCACGCAGACCAGGCGCTGGAGCGGGAGTTCCACCGTCACGCCCTTGAGGTTGTGCTCGGTCGCCCCTTCGAGCACCAGGCGCGGCGTGGCCTCGGTGACGAGGCGACGCAAGCCCAGGCCGACCTGCTTGCGCCCGCCCAGATAGGCGCCGGTCAGCGTGTCGGCGTCGCGCGCCTGCGCGGGCGTGCCGTCGAAGACGATCTGACCGCCGCGCTCGCCCGGGCCCGGGCCCATGTCGATCAGGCGGTCGGCCGCCAGCATCACGGCCGGGTCGTGCTCGACGACGACCAGAGTGTTGCCGGCATCACGCAGGCGATGCATGGCCTGCACGATGCGGTTCATGTCGCGCGGGTGCAGGCCGATGCTCGGCTCGTCGAGCACGAACATCGTGTTCACGAGCGAGGTGCCGAGCGCGGTCGTCAGGTTGATGCGCTGGACCTCGCCGCCCGACAGCGTGCGGCTCTGCCGGTCCAGCGTCAGATACCCCAGACCGACATCGCACAGGTACTTCAGCCGCGTCCGCACTTCCTCCATCAGCAACTTCAGGGCCTCGTCGCGCAGCGTGTCGGGCAGCGTCAGGCCGTCGAAGAAGCGGCGCAGGCGCTGCAGCGGCAGCTGCATCAGGTCATGCAGGTGCAGGCCGGGCAAGGCCTCGAGCTGGGCTGGCGTCCAGGCCACGCCCACGGGCATGAAGCGGCGGTAGCCCGCGCCCGCCCCGTCACCGGCCTCGAGCACCGCGTCGGCATCGGCCTTCGAGCCCAGGCGCCACAGCAGCGCCTCCAGCTTCAGCCGCGCGCCGCCGCAGCTCTGGCAGGGCGTGTAGCTGCGGTACTTGGACAAGAGCACGCGGATGTGCATCTTGTACGACTTGCTCTCGAGGTAGCCGAAGAAGCGGCGCACCCCGTACCACTGGCGGTTCCAGTCGCCCTTCCAGTGCGGCGAGCCTTCGATCACCCAGTCGCGCTGCGCCGGGGTGAGTTGGCCCCAGGCGGTGTCGCGCGGAATGCCGGCCTCGCCGGCGTACCTGATCAGGTCGTCCTGGCACTCCTTCCAGGCCGGGGTCTGCAGCGGCTTGATCGCGCCGTTGCGCAGGGTCTTGCGGTGGTCGGGGATGACGAGACCGAAGTCGACGCCGATCACGCGCCCGAAGCCACGGCAGGTGTCGCAGGCGCCGAAGGCCGAGTTGAAGCTGAACAGGGCCGGGCGAGGCTCGGCGTAGCGCCGCCCGCTCTCGGGGCAGTGCAGGCCGCTGGAGTAGCGCCAGGGCAGCGGCATCTCGGCCGCACCGTCGACGCCGCCCTCGGGCACCGCGGGCATCGGGTAGACGTCGAGCCGGCCACCGCCGCGCTTGAAGGCGAGCTCGATCGCCTCCATCACGCGCGCGCGCTCGGCGCCGCCCAGGCGCAAGCGGTCTGCGACGACCCGCAATACCTTGCGGCCGCCCTCGATGTGCTCCTCGTGGACGCGTGTGAAGCCGCTGGCCGCGAGCCACTGCGCCTGTTGCTCGGCGCTGGTGTCGGCGGGCAGTTCGACCGGGAAGGTGAAGACCAGGCGAGGGTCTCCCGACGCCGCGGCGCGCGCCACCAGGTCGGCGTGCACGGTCTCGGGCGTGTCGTGGCGCACCGGCAGCGCCGTCTCCTGGTCGAAAAGCTGCGCCGCGCGCGCGTACAGCAGCTTCAGGTGGTCGTTCAGCTCGGTCATCGTGCCGACCGTGCTGCGGCTGGTGCGCACCGGGTTGGTCTGGTCGATGGCGATCGCCGGCGGCACGCCGTCGACGCGGTCCACCGCCGGGCGGTCCATGCGGTCGAGGAACTGGCGCGCATAGGCGCTGAAGGTCTCGACGTAGCGGCGCTGGCCCTCGGCGTAGAGGGTGTCGAAGACGAGACTGGACTTGCCCGAACCGCTCGGCCCGGTCACCACCGTCATCGCGCCGGTGCGGATGTCGAGGTCCAGGTTCTTCAGGTTGTGCTGGCGCGCGCCGCGGATGCGGATCAGCCCGGTGGACATGGTTCGCCTTGCAGGGCCCCGCAAGGGGCGGAACCGATCATTCTAGGGAGCCAGCCGCCCGCACGCAGGCGTGCGGTTCGCGCGACACCCCGGAACCAGGCGCCGCAGTGCGCAGCCTCAAAAAGACGGCGCCGCCGGGACCGCGCCTGCGGGATAGAGGCGCCACGAGGCGACAGGCGCCCCTGCGCCGACATGGCAGCCCGAACGGGCTTGCGGCAAGTCCGGCGGGCACCGCAGTCTCGAGCACGCTGCGTGGCGTCCACGCCACGCCCACATCAGTGACGCTTCTCACCGCCCGGCCCGGGAAACCTGTTCCACTACCGCCGGTCAACAGGTGAGCCGCCGACGCTGTCGCCGGCGGCCCTGCAGGAGAGAACTGATGAGCCCGTTTTCGCAACCCGTGGCGTCTGGCGGACAGCGTGTGGGCTTGTCCGTGGGTGACGGCGGGGTCGGGCTCGAGCGCCTGCTGGTCGGCCAGGTCGAGCGCCTGGGGCAGCTCGGGGGCTGGGATTGGTCGCTCGACACCGACCAAACCCACTGGAGCCCCTACCTGTACGAACTGTTCGGCCTCGACCCGGCCGGACCACCGCCCGCCTTTTCCCACGGGGAAACGCTGTTCACCGCGGCCACCTGGCCACGCCTGAAAAAAGCCATCGATGCCACCCTGGCCAGCGGCGGGGGCTTCGAAGTCGAGGTCGAGTTCGTGCGCGCCGCCAGCGGCATCGGCTCGGCGGTCGTGCGTGGCGAGGCCATCCTCGACGCCCATGGGCGACCGGTGCAGTTGTTCGGCACCGTCCAGGACATCAGCTGGCGCAAGCAGACCCAGCAGGAGCTTTCCGCCACACGCGCGATGCTGGACGCCGCGCTTGCGAGCATGAGCGATTCGGTGTGGCTGTGTGACACCGAGGG
Organism: Rubrivivax sp.; assembly: GCA_027491255.1. Classification (GTDB taxonomy): domain Bacteria; phylum Pseudomonadota; class Gammaproteobacteria; order Burkholderiales; family Burkholderiaceae_C; genus Rubrivivax. The sequence goes on from JAIXWM010000085.1 coordinate 13,540, forward strand.
CCGTTTCGTGGAGGTCAACGAGGCCTTCGTGCGCAGTCACCGCTTCGCCGACAAGGCGCGGTGCCTGGAAGCGTTCACTTCCGACCCGCAGCTGCTCGAGCTGAGCTGGCCCGATGGTACGCCCGCGGACGCCGCCCAGTGGCCGGTGCAGCGGGCCCTGCGCGGCGAGGTGGGCTCGAGCGTGGAGTACGCCGTCAAGCGCAAGGACAGCGGCGAGGGCTGGACGATGAGCTACAGCTTCGGCCCGGTGCGCGACCGCGCCGGCCATTTGATCGGCGCCGTGGTCACCGGGCGGGACATCACGGTGCTCAAGCAGATGCAGGTTTCGCTCGAGACCTCGCGCCGCCAGTTGCAGCAGGTGCTCGCCGACCTGCAGCGCGCCGAGGAGCGCGAGCGCCAGCGCATCGCGCGCGAGCTCCACGACGACCTGCAGCAACTGCTGGCCGCCATCCGGCTCGACCTGTCGGCCATCGGCCGCCAGGCCGACCTCGAGCACACGGCCGTCCCGGCCCTGCTGGAACGTACGGCCGCGATCGCCGACCTCGCGCTCGAGGCGGTGCGCCGCATCGTCAGCGACCTGCGGCCGCGCATCCTCGACGACCTGGGCCTGGTGGCGGCACTCGAGTCGCTGAGCGCGGACTTCCAGGCGCACACCAAGATCGTGACCTCGGTCCAGGTGCGGGGTGCGCAAGACGCTGACTCTCAGCTATCGCCGGAGGCAGCGACCTGTCTGTTCCGCGTCACCCAGGAGGCACTGAACAACGTCCAGAAGCATGCCGGCGCCGCCACGGTGAAGCTGCTGCTGGACTTCGAATCGACGCCGGGCACCGTGCTGCTGATCGACGATGACGGCAAGGGCATCGACATCGCGGACCTCGGCAAGAGCGGCTCCTTCGGTCTGCAGGGCATGGTGGAGCGGGTGCAGGGGCTGGGCGGCCACCTCAGCGTCGAACCCGGCCCCGCCGGTGGCACGCGTGTGGCCGCCTCGCTGCCTCAGCAGACCGCCTCGAAGGGCGGCAAGGCGGCCTGAGAACCACGCCCCGGCCCGGAGCGGCCGAGCTGCGCAGGTGCTGTCAGGACCGGGATGCCGAGTCCAACGGCCCGTTCGCCGAGCGCCCCTGCAGCCCGGCCAGCACCTGCAGGAAGGTCGGGGCCAGGGCCACCGGCCGCCGTGTCTGGCGATCGACATACACGTGCACGAAGCGGCCATGCGCGGCACTGTGCGTGTGCTCGTGGCGGAACAGGCCGATCTCGTAGCGCACGCTGGAGCGGCCGACATGGGCCACGCGCAGGCCGGCCTCGACGGGCTCCGGGAAGGCGATCGGAGCGAAGTAGTGGCACTGGGTCTCGACCACCAGCCCGATCGTCGAGCCCGCGTGGATGTCGAGCACACCCTGCTCGATCAGGTAGCGGTTGACCGCCGTGTCGAAATAGCTGTAATAGACGACATTGTTGACGTGGCCGTAGACATCGTTGTCGGCCCAGCGCGTCTGCATCTCGACGAAGACCGGGAAGGCCTCGCGGCCGACCGGGGCCGGGCGACCAGAAGCAGAAGCGGAAGCAGCATCCATGGCGCAACTCCTGGCGGCCCTTCAGGCCCCGGCATCGCCCGGCGGTGCCACGGCCGCCCCCTCGATGCCGTGCCGCGCCAGCGCGCGCGCCACGCGTCCTTCGGCCTTCGCCGCCTCGACATAGGCCGCCAGCGCCTGCGCGGCCTGCAGCCCCCGCTCCCGCGCCACGCCCATGGCCTGGCGAATGACCATGAAACGGCCCTCGAGCAGGCGGTGCCCGGGATGGGCGCGCAGGTCGGACTCGAGCTGCTGGCGCACACCGGCGGCCACTTCGAGGCCTTGCGACAGGTACAGCGCAAACCCTTCGGGCGCCGTGGGCGCGCGGTGCAGCCCGGCGTGGCGCAGCGCGCGCGACAGGTGCAGGTCATAGGCACTGCCCTGCGCCACGGCCACGCGCACGCCCGGGTGGTCGACCTCGTCGTGGCCGCGGATCGGCGAAGCTTCGCGCACCGCGTAGCACCCCTCGATGAGCACGTAGGGCGGCGTGAAGGCGATGGTCTCGGCGCGCGCCGGATCGATGGCGAAGAAGCCGACATCGGCGCGGCCCTCGGCCACGGCCGCCACCGACTCCGCCGCCTTGTCCACGACGACGGTCTGCAGCGCCACACCCAGCAGGCGCGCCAGATCGGCCGCGAGGTCGACCGACACCCCGCTCGGGCCGGCACCGGCATCACCGGGCGCTGCCAGCACCGGGTTGCCCACGTTGATCGCGGCACGCAGCATCCCGTGGGGCGCCAGAGCGCGCCGCAACTGGGGCACGTCAAAGGGAGGCGTCGTCATCATGTCGATGCCCATTCTCAACCGACTCCCGCGGGTCGCCGCATCACGCCGTCAGAAAGCGCTCGACGACCGCAAACTGGTCCGCGGTGTTCAGCGCCGGCGCATGGCCGCAGCCGGCGATCTCGACGACCACGGCGCGCGGGCCGCGCACGCGCATGGCCTCGGCGGTCTCGCGCAGCAGCAGGTCCGAGTCCTCGCCACGCAGACACAGCACCGGCAGGTCGAGCCGGTCCCACTCGTCCCAGCGTTCGTAGTCGCGCGGGTGGTGGGCGAACTGCTGCACCATCGCCGGGTCGTAGTGCGGCGTCACGCGGCCGTCTGGCAGGCGCCGCGCCGAGCTCTCGGTCAGACGGCGCCACTGCGCGTCGCTGAGCCAGCCGTAGGGGGCGTAGACGGTGCGGAAGTAGCGCTCGAGCTCGGTCACGGTGGCAAAGGCCGGCGGCTGGCCGGCATAGGCACGGATGCGCTCGACTGCCACCGGATTCAAGCTCGGCCCGACGTCGTTGAGGACGAGGCGGCGGATGCGCCCGCGCAGCGCGCCCGCCGCGGCGACGAGACCGATCGCGCCGCCCATCGAGGTGCCGAGCCAGTGCGCCTCGGCCACGTCGAGCGCGTCGAACAAGGCCGCCGCGGTGCGGGCATAGGCCTCCAGGCAGTAGTCGGCGGCGGGGTTGGCGCTCCACTGGCTGAGCCCGCGCCCGGGCGTGTCAGGGCAGATGACGCGCCAGCGCGGCGCGAGGTGGGCTGCGATGTCGTCCATGTCGCGCCCGGTGCGCGCCAAGCCGTGCCAGGCCACGAGCACCGGTGCGTCGGCCGGCCCCCATTCGGTGACGTGCACCTCGAGCCCGGCGCAGGCCACGTAGCGCGAGCGCGGGCCGGCGTCGACGGCACGCCGCGCGGGCTCGGCCCGCCAGGCCGCGGGCGCGCTTGCGGCCGCCGCCACACGCGGGGCATCCAGGGGCTGCAGGGTGGCCAGCGGCGCCATCGGCGACACCCGGTCAGGCCCGCGCCCGCGCCCGCAGGCGCCCGACGACGCCGGTGGGGAAGTGGTAGACCGACAGCACGAACAGCAGGCCCAGCCACAGCAGCCAGCGGTCGGGTGTCAGCACGGCTTCCAGCAGGGGCACCCCCTTGACGGCACCACCGGCGAGCTTGAGCAGGTCCTGCAGGTAGTTCTGCGCCAGCACGAACAGCACGCTGCCGATGACGGCGCCATACAGCGTGCCCATGCCGCCGATGACGACGATGAGCAGGATGTCGAGCATGATCTCGAAGCTCAGCGTGGTGTCAGGGCCGGTGTAGCGCAGCCACAGCGCCAGCAAGGCGCCGGCGACGGTGGCGAACAGCGCGGCCAGCACGTTGGAGACGGTTCGGTAGTGCACCGTGCGCAAGCCGATCGCCTCGGCGCGGAAGTCGTTCTCGCGGATCGCCTGCAGCACGCGACCGAAGGGCGAGTTGACGATGCGCAGCAGCAGCAGGAACAGGCCGAGCACGCACGAGAAGATCAGCCAGTAGCAAAGCGTGCGCCCGTCGATGGTCCGGCCGAGGATCTCGCCCTCGAAGGGCACGAAGGACGGGCTCAGCCAGGCCGGATTCTTGAAATTCAGCCCGTCCTCGCCGCCAGTGAATCCGCTCAGTTGCGAGGCCAGCGTCTGGAAGGCCGAGGCCACGGCAAGCGTGATCATCGCGAAGAAGATGGCCTTGACGCGCAGACTGAACAGCCCGATCAGCAGCGACAGCAAGGCCGAGACCGCCAGCGCCAGCACCAGCCCCAGGACCACGGCCGCCCAGCCCGCGCCCATGCGCTCGCTGGCGATGGCGATGCCGTAGGCGCCGATGCCGAAGAACATCGTGTGCGCGAAGCTGACGATGCCGGTGTAGCCCAGCAGCAGGTCGTAGCTGGCCACCAGCAGCACGAAGACCAGGATCTTGGCCGCCACCGACATCGCGCGCGCGCCCTCGAACAGGAAGGGGGCGAAGGCCAGCACGACCAGCACCAGCAGCAGCGCCAGCGCCAGCCAGGGGCTGCGCGGGAGGTCGTGCGACAGCAGTCGTTGCAGCATCGGGGTCACCGGTTGGCCACGGGGTACAGGCCCTGCGGGCGCCACAGCAGCACGCCGACCATCAGTGCGATGTTCGAGAACAGCGCCACCTTGGGTGCGAGATAGCCCGTGTAGTTGGCCATCAGCCCCACCAGCAGCGCGCCGACGAAGCAGCCGAAGGTCGAGCCCAGGCCGCCGATGATGATGACGATGAAGATCAGCACGTTCACCTGGGCCCCGATCTGCGGGATCACGCTCTGCTGGTACAGGCCCCAGAGCACGCCGCCCAGGCCGGCCAGGGCCGAGCCGGCGACGAAGACGCCGACGAACAGCCGCCGGATGCGGTAGCCCAGGGCCTCGACCATCGAGCGGTCCTGCACGCCGGCACGGATCAGCAGCCCGAGCTTGGTGCGGTTCAGCGTCCACACCAGGGCAGCAAAGACGACCAGGCCGATGACCGATGCGAGCACGCGGTAGCGCTCGATGGCGGCCTCGCCGACGAGCCAGGCCCCGCGCAGGTCCTGCGGCAGCGGCAGCGCCACCTGCTGGGGGCCCCAGATCACCTTGATCAGTTCCTCGCCGACGATCATGCCGCCCATCGTGATGAGGATCTGCTTCAGGTGCAGGCCGTAGACCGGGCGCACGATGAGGCGCTCGAACACCAGGCCCGCGGCGCCAGCCACGGCCATGGCCACCAGCATCGAGGCGAACACGCCCGCCACCGTGGGACCGTCCGCGGCCGCGGTCCAACCCATGACGCTCGTGGCCATGAAGGCGCCGAGCGCGATGAACACGCCGTGGCCGAAGTTCAGCACGTCCATCAGGCCGAAGACCAGGGTCAGCCCGGAGGCGATGACGAAGATGATCAGGCCCATCGTCAGGCCGGCGAAGGTGAGCGTGAGCCAGGTGCTGCCGCTGCCCAGCAGCGGCCAGGCCAGCAGGGGCAGCGCGAGCAGCAGCGCCACCGGGCGCCAGTCGAAGGCCGCGCGCGGCACGGACTGCGCGGCGGCGGATGCGGCGGGGGCGACCGAGGACATCAATGGGCTCCCAAGGACAGGCCGAGCAGGCGCTGCTGCAGCGCCGTGTCGGCGGCCAGTTCGGCCATGGCGCCGCGGTGGACGATGCGACCGTCTTCCATGACGGCCACCGTATCGCCGAGCGCACGCGCGACCTGGAAGTTCTGCTCGACGAGCAGGACGGTGGTGCGCTGGGCCTTGAGCTCGCGCAGCGCGGCGATCAGGTTGCCGACGATGGCCGGCGCCAGGCCCTTGCTCGGCTCGTCGATCAGCAGCAGGCGGCGCGGCTCGACGATGGCGCGGCCGATCGCCAGCATCTGCTTCTGCCCGCCGCTGAGCTTGCCGGCCGGGTAGAGCCAGAACTTGCGCAGGGCCGGAAACAGGCTGAAGATCCACTCGAGGCGGGCGCTGTCGAGCTCACCCGCATGGCGCGCGCCGCGCGCGGCCAGCACCATGTTCTCCTGCACGGTCAGGTCGGTGAATATGCCCATGGCCTCGGGCACGTAGGCGATGCCCAGGCGGGCGATGTCGGGGGTGGGCATCGAATGCAGCGCCTGGCCGGCAAAGCCGATCTCTCCCCGGCTGGCAGGCCACAGGCCCATCACCGTGCGCAGCGTGGTCGTCTTGCCGGCGCCGTTGCGGCCCAGCAGCATCGTCACCTGGCCCTCGGGCACCTCGAGGTCGATCCCGTGCAGGATGTGGTACGCGCCGATGTGCGTGTGCACGCCGCGCAGCGACAGCAGCGCGAGGTCGGCGCCGGACGGCATCGTGGGGTTCATGGCACTGCTTCTTCCTCGGCCGCGAGTCCGAGGTAGGCCTGCTGCACCACGGGCGAGGCGATGACCTCGGCCGGGGCGCCGTCGGCCACGAGGCGGCCGTTGTGCAGCACGACGATGCGGTCGGACAGCTCACGCACCACGTCCATCTTGTGCTCGACGAGCAGGATGGTTCGGTCGCGCCGCGCCTTGAGCGCGCGGATCAGGTCGAGCACGACCGGCGCGTCGTCCAGGCTCATGCCCGCGGTCGGCTCGTCGAACATGTAGACCTTGGGGTCGAGCGCCATCAGCAGCGCGACCTCAAGCTTGCGCTGGTCGCCGTGCGGCAGCGAGGCCGCCGGCTGGTCCACGCGGTCGCCGAGATGCACCTGGTGCAGCAGGTCGCGCGCCTGTGCGATCCAGTCGGCCCGGTCGAGCCAGACCTTGAACAGATCGAGCCCGCCGAGGCGACCACCGCCGGCGCGGCCCTGCTCGCGCGCCTGCACCGCCAGGCGCACGTTCTCGAGCACGCTCAGGTTCGGGAAGAGCTGCGTGAGCTGGAAGGCGCGGCCGAGGCCGCGGCGCGTGCGCAGCGGCGCCGGCAGGCGCGTCAGGTCCTCGCCGTCGAGCAGCACCCGGCCGGCGCTGGCCTGCAGCTGACCGCTGATCAGGTTGAAGTAGGTCGTCTTGCCGGCCCCGTTGGGCCCGACGATGGAGGTCAGCGTGCCGGGCTCGAAACGGCACGACACGGCGTCGACGGCCACATGGCCGCCGAACCGGATCGTCAGATCGACAGTCTCGAGCACGGCTCGCCGGGCGCGTTCAGCGCTTGTTGCGCACCGGGATCTGCAGCTCCTCGGCCTTGATCACGCGCACGAGCTCGGGCACGCCCCAGGCGAAGGCCGGGTCGTTCTTGATGCGGAAGTGGTACATGTCCTGCATCGCCTGGTGATCTTCCTTGCGGAAGGTCATCCGGCCCTTGGGCGTCTCGAAGCTCATGCCGGCCATGGTGGAGATCAGCCGCTCGGTGGCGGTGTCGCCGTTGGTCTTCTTCAGGGCCTCGACCACGGCCAGCGCCGCGCTCATGCCCCCGGCGGTGAAGAAGTCCGGCGGTTCCTTGTAGCGGCTGAAGTGGTTGGTCACCAGCCAGTCGTTGATCGGGTTCTTCGGGATCCCGAAGTAGTAGTACAGCGCGCCTTCCATGCCGGGGAAGTTCTTGTAGGCCACCATCGCCGGCAGGATGTTGCCGCCGGTGGCGAGCTCGATGCCGAAGCGCCGCTTCAGGTCCAGGTCGGCGATCTTGGGGAAGGGCGTGGGCGACCCCGCCCAGCCCACCGAGAGGAACTTGCGCCCGGGCTGGTCCTTGAGCTTGTCGATGATGCGCTGCAGGCCGGCGGTGAAGTCGGTCGTGCCCAGCGGCAGGTATTCCTCGTGGACGATCTTCGCGTTCTTGGTGAATTCCTTGACCGCCTTGACGCCGTCGCGGCCGAAGGCGTTGTCGTTGGCCAGGGTGGCGACGACGTTGCCCGCCTGGTCCAGCGCTGCGGCGTTGGCCGCGGCGTCCTGGCTGCTGTTGCGGCCGGTGCGGAAGATGTAGCGGTTCCAGCGCTCTCCGGTGATCGAGTCCGCCACGGCGGGTTCCACGAGCAGGATCTTCTTGTATTCCTCGGCCACCGGCAGCATGGCCAGCGCCACCGGGCTCGCCGTCGTGCCCACGGCGATGTCGACCTTGTCGTCGGCGTAAGCCTGGGCCAGCACGGCCTTGCCCACGTCGGGCTTGGTCTGGTCGTCTTTCTCGATGACGACGATCTTGCGTCCAGCCACCGTCATCGTGCCGCCCGTGGCGTACTCCAGGCCCATGTTGAAGCCGATGACGGTCTGCTTGGCGTAGGCCTCGAGAGGACCGGTCTTGCCGACGATGAGCGCAATCTTCACGTCGGGCCGGGCCTGGGACAGGGCCACGGCAGGCAAAGCGGCCGCCACGGCGGCCGCGGCAGCCAGGGTCAGCGCGCGGCGGCGCGGCAGGGCGCGCGCATGGTGCGCGGGGGAGCGGGGAGAAAGGGCCATGAAGGATCTCCTGGATGAGTCGCCGACGCACCGGTCGGCCAACAGGATGGGCCGACGCCTGCGTGCAGGGGCCTCGTGTCTGCGCAAGCACCATGCCAGGAGCCGGATATCGAGGGCCCACCCTCGATTTCGCCAAAGATGAGGCGCCCGACCGCCGGTTTGCGGACCGGACGGACAAGAAATGCCGAGGTTGGGTCCCGTTCAAGACCACGAAGTGCCTGAAATTCAGACGACAACCTGAAATTCAGACACCGCATACTGTCTTGAAGACAGACACACAGACCGGGTACGCGATGCGGGGTCGGGCGCGGCGCCCGATGGCCGCCCTCACTCTGCCTGCGGCCCGAACCCGAGCAGCAAGTCCGCCAGTTCCTGTGGATGGTCGACCATGGGCGCGTGCCCCCAGGCGCGCTCGATCACGGTCCAGCCCGGCAGGCTGCGCGCGCGTTGCCGCGCCGTGGCGATCGTCGGGTAGGCCGGGTCGGCGCAATCGATGAACAGGCGCGGCAGACGCGCCAGGCGAGCGGCGTCGAAATGCAGCGGCTCGCGGTAGGGCCCGAAGGGATGGGGAACCTGGCGGCGCAACAGCCACTCGCGGTCGGCTCCCTGGAGCCCGAAGCCCGCGGGGTCGGGCGGTGGCAGCGCGCCGCCATGCGCTGCGGCGAGTGCCGTGCGGTCGGCCACGACCTGCGGCGCATGCGGACTGCTCCAGCTCTCGCCCGGCAACGGGATCGCGGCATCGACGTGCACCACGCCGCGCAGCGCAAGCCCCTCCTCCAGCAGGCGGTCGGCCGCGCCGGTGACGACGATGCCGCCGTAGCTGTGACCCACCAGGACCAGCTCGCGCAGTTCCTCGGCGCGCACGAGGCCCAGGACATCGGCAATGTGGGTGCGCAGCCCGATGGAGGGGCCGAGCAGGTGCGCGCGCTCACCGACCCCGGTGAGCGTGACGGCATGCACCTCGTGCCCGGCGCCGCGCAGCAGCGGCAGCACCCGGCGCCAGATCCAGGCCCCTCCCCAGGCGCCATGGACGAGGACGATTGCAGGTTTCATCGGTTGGTCTCCGAGGGTTCGTCGAGAAATGGACAGGCCAGGACGCGAAGGGGGGCGGCCCGCACGACAAGGACGCCGGGGTCAAGGCCGCGCGTCGAGTTCGGGCCAGCGCGCCAGACGCTCGTACAGCGCAGCACGCGACATGCGCAGCAAGCGCGCCGCGGCGACGCGGTTGCCGCCGGTGGCAGCCAGCGCGGCGGCCAGGGCGGCGCGCTCGACCTCCGCGACCTGGTCGGCCAGAGGGCGCAGGCGCGCGTCAGCGCCCCGCGACGGCGCACCCGACGCCACGCCCGCCGAGCCAGGGGCGCTCATCTCGAGAATCGACGTGCCTGCCGCGTCCGGCAGACGCACCGCTGCAGCCGGCGCGTCGACCAGCCCGCGGCCCGGCCCCAGCAGCGCCGCCACGCGCGGAAAGTGACTCGCGCCCAGCACGAGGTCGTCGGTCATCAGGATGGCCTGCTCGAGGGCGTTGCGCAGTTCGCGGATGTTGCCCGGCCAGGCGTGGCGCGACAACAGCTCGATCGCATCGGGTGCCAGGCTGCGCCCGGGCAGGCCGCTGCGGCGTGCGATGTCGTCGACCAGGGCCTGAACCAGGGCTTCCAGGTCCTGCAGGCGCTCGCGCAGCGCCGGCAGGCGGATCGGCAGCACGTTCAGCCGGTAGTACAGGTCGGCACGGAAACGCCCATCGGTCACCATAGCCTCGAGGTCGCGGCTGGTGGCGGCGATGATGCGCACGTCCACCGGCTCGACCCGGTTCGAGCCCAGGGCCTCGACCTCGCGCTCCTGCAGCACGCGCAGCAGCTTGGACTGCAGCGCCAGCGGCATGTCGCCGATCTCGTCGAGGAACAACGTGCCGCCGTCGGCGAGCTTGAACTTGCCGTCGCGGCCCTTGCGGTCGGCGCCGGTGTAGGCGCCTGGCGCAACGCCGAAGAACTCGGCCTCGAGCAGCGTCTCCGGCACGGCGGCGATGTTCACGCCGACGAAGGGCCGGCCGGCGCGCGGACTCTCGGCATGCAGGGCCTGGGCGAGCAGTTCCTTGCCGGTGCCGGTCTCGCCCAGCAGCAGCACGGTCGCATCGGTGGTCGCGACGCGGCGCGACTGGCGCTTGACATCCAGCGCCGCCGGGCTCGCGCCGATGAAGCCGGCGATGGTGTGGCGCGGCCGGCGCTGCTCGGCCAGCCGCCGGCGCGCCGATTCGAGCTCGGCCTGCAGGCGCGCGAACTTGCCGATCAGCGGCTGCATGGTGGTCTCGGGGTGGTCCATCAGCACCAGCCCGATGGCGCCGATCACCTGACCCTGGTCGTCGCGCAGCGGCAGGCGGCTGACGAGGAAGGTGCCGGCCCGGTTGCTCAGCAGGTCCACCATGATGGGACGCCCGGAGTCGATGACCTGGGCCATCATCGTGTTGGGCACCACATCCTCGACCCTGCGGCCGACGAACTCGCTCTCGTGCGCGAAGCCCAGCGCCGGCAGAAACCCCTTGTAACCCTCGCTGATCCAGACCACGCGGTGCTCGCGGTCGACGACCATCATGCCCATCGCCGTGCGGGCAAAGACGTCGAACATGCTGCGCGCGGCCAGCGCCAGCAGCGCGTCTGCGTCGGCAGGCAAGGCAGACGGCGCTGCGCTGACCGCAGCCGCACGGGGAAGGCGGATGTCGTCGGACCGGTCATTCATCGCCCGCCGATTCTGCGCCAGCCGCTCGGGCGCGCCTCTGAACGACCGCGCGCCACCGCTGCGGGCAGCACTCACGAGCAGTGATTGCTGACTTGCGTTCACCGCGCCTGCCCCCCAAACTCCGCACCATCGTCGCACCCGACAGGGCGCGGGGATGACTGCAATCAAGGCGTCGGCATGGAGGCTGCGGCAGGCCGGCGCGGAATCTTGCGGCGCCGCACACTCGCACAAGGATGATGCCGATGACTTCACACAGCGACCTCGTGCCCCTGACCAGCGCGGCCGGCCTGCCGATCGCGCGCATGCGCACGGTCTTTCGACCGGCCGATGTCGTGAAGCGCCTGGACAAGCTGCCGGCGCGCGAGCACGAACACCTGCGTCACACCTACGAGCGCATGCTCGAGAAGGGCCCCGAGCGCTTCCAGGTCAAGCCCGCCGGACTGCCGGCGATGGACCACCTGTACGAGGAACTGCCGAATTTCCACCCGGCGCTGGACGACCTGAAGCGCCAGATCGCGCTGTGCCAGGACAGCGGTGACGCGCTCGAGGTCACGCCGATGCTGCTGCTGGGTCCGCCCGGGGTGGGCAAGACGCACTTCGCGCGCGCGGTGGCGCAACTGCTGGGCACGGGCATGGGCTTCGTGAGCATGAGCAGCCTGACCGCCGGCTGGGTCCTCAGCGGCGCGTCGAGCCAATGGAAGGGCGCGCGCCCGGGCAAGGTCTTCGAGACCCTGGTGGACGGGGCCTACGCGAACCCCGTCATGGTGGTCGACGAGATCGACAAGGCCCGCGGCGAGCACGCCTACGATCCGCTGGGCGCCCTGTACAGCCTGCTCGAGCAGGACACCGCGGGGACCTTCACCGACGAATTCGCAGAGGTGCCGATCGACGCGAGCCAGCTCATCTGGGTGGCCACCGCCAACGAGGAGCGCGCCATCCCCGAGCCCATCCTGAACCGGATGAACGTCTACGAAGTGCAGTTGCCCGACCGCGACGCTGCGCGCGCGATCGCGCGGCGCCTGCACGCCGGCATCCGCGCCGTCCACGACTGGGGTCGGCGCTTCGAGCCCGAGCCGAACGACGAGGTGCTCGACGCACTGGCTGCGCTCGCCCCGCGCGAGATGCGGCGCGCGCTGATGACTGCCTTCGGCAATGCACGCCTGGATGGCCGCCACCGCATCGAGATGCGCGACCTGCCTGCGGGCAGCAACGCCCGGCGCAGCCCGATCGGCTTCATGCACTGACCCCGCAGCCCTGGCCCGGGCCCGTACCCGGGAGTCACCGCGGCCGGAAAGCCCGCAGCCGCGGCAGGTCGAGCACGCGTACGCCGCCGTACTCCACACGGATCAGCCCGTGGCCCGCCAGCGCCGCGAGCGCCTCGTTCACGCGCTGGCGCGACAAGCCCACCAGGTAGCCGAGTTCCTGCTGGGTGATGCGCAGCAGACTGCCCACGCCCGGGTACAGCACCGGGTGGAAGAGCTGCGCGAGACTGCCGGCCACGCGGCTCTCGGGGTCGGTCTGGCGGTCGATCTCACGCGCGGCGATGAACTGGCCCAGGCGCTCATTGAGCAGGTTCATCACGCTGCGGTTGAAAGGGATGCTGCTGTCGAGCAGGGCGTGAAAGTCCTCGATCGGCAAACCGGCGACGACACTGCTGCGCAAGGCCTCGATGTTGTAGCGGTAGGGCTCGCGCTTGAGCAGCGTGCCCTCGCCGAACCAGGCCCCCGAAGGAATGCCGGTGTAGGTGATGGTGCCACCCGCGGCCGTGTCGTTGCTCATCTTCAGCAGGCCGTCGACGACGCCGAACCAGAAGGTGGGCGGGCGGCCGAAACGGATGATGCGCTCGCCCGGTCGCACAGGGGCCACGCGCAGCGCCCGCGCGGCCTGCTCGCGGTCGGCGTCGCAAAGAACGCCCAGCCACGGGATTCCAGCGAGTTCGGTCTCGGAAGCGGGCCGCGCGCGTTCGAGGACAGGGTTGTTGATCGGCATCAAGACTACGGGAAACTCCCCCCCGTAAAAACCCCAGGATTGTCGCCACAAGGACAACATGGCGTCAAACAGATCTCTAGCATGCCATGACGAACAGCGCATATTGCGTGACGGCGGCGGTCCGGCCCTCGATCACAGCCTGCTCGCTTTGCGGCACGCCAGGAGACACCCTTGGAGACGACCTTTCCGCGCCTGATGCTCGAGCACGCACGGGCCCGTCCCGACGCGCCAGCGCTGCGCGAGAAGGAGTACGGCATCTGGCAGACGACGACCTGGCGCGCGTTGACCGAAGCGGTGCGCGCACTGGCCTGCGGCTTGGCTGAAGCCGGCCTCGGGCGCGGGCAGCATCTGGTCATCGTGGGCGACAACCGGCCGCGCCTGTACGCCTGCATGCTCGCGGCCCAGGCCCTGGGCGCGATCCCCGTGCCGCTGTACCAGGATGCGGCCGCCGCCGAAATGGTCTTTCCGATCAACAACGCCGACGTCGCTCACGCCGTCGTCGAAGATCAGGAGCAGGTCGACAAGCTCATCGAGATCCGCGCCCAGTGCCCGCAACTTGCGCGCATCTGGTACGACGATCCGCGCGGCCTGCGCAAGTACAGCGAGCCGGGGCTCGACGCGATCGACGCCTTGCTGCGGGCCGGGCAGGCCCGCCTGCAGCGCGAGCCAGGCTTCTTCGACGAGGCCGTCGCCCAGGTGCAGTCACAGGATGTGGCGGCGATGTTCTTCACCTCGGGCACCACCGGCAACCCCAAGGGCGTGGTGCACACGCACCGCTCGCTGCTGGACCGCGCGCGCGCTGGGGCTGACTTCGACAAACTCACCGCGGCCGAAGAGGTGCTGGCCTACCTGCCGCCAGCCTGGATCGGCCAGAACATCTTCAGCTACGCCCAGTGGCTGGCCTGCGGCTATGTCGTCAACTGCCCCGAGTCGGGCGCCACGGTCTCGATCGACATGAAGGAGATCGGACCCACCTACTACTTCGCGCCGCCGCGAGTCTTCGAAGGCCTGCTGACAAGCGTGACCATCCGCATGGAGGACGCGGGGGCCCTCAAGCAGTGGCTCTACAAGACCTTCATGCGGGTGGCGCGACGGGTCGGTCCCGACCGCATGGACGGCAAGCCCGTGTCCTTGGTCGACGGGCTGAAGTGGCGCCTGGGCGACCTGCTGGTCTACGGGCCGTTGCGCAACACGCTGGGCCTGTCGCGGCTGCGCGTGGCCTACACCGCTGGCGAGGCCATCGGCCCGGACCTCTTCACCTTCTACCGATCCATCGGCATCAACCTCAAGCAGCTCTACGGCTCCACCGAGACGGCCGTCTTCGTGTGCCTGCAGCCCGACCACGAGGCGCGCGCCGACACCGTGGGCGTGCCCATCACCGGCGTGGAGATCCAGGTTGCGGCCAACGGCGAGATCCTGATCAAGAGTGCCGGCCTGCTCAAGGAGTACTACAAGAACCCCAAGGCCACGGCCGAGGTGCTGACGCCTGAGGGCTGGTACCACACAGGCGACGCCGGCTTCCTCGACAGCCACGGCCACCTGAAGATCATCGACCGCGCCAAGGACGTGGGCCGCCTCATGGGCGGCGCCCACGACGGCGCGATGTTCGCCCCCAAGTACGTGGAGAACAAGCTCAAGTTCTTCCCCTACATCAAGGAGGCGGTGGCTTTCGGCGACAAGCGCGAGAAGGTCTGCGCCTTCGTCAACATCGACTTCGAGGCGGTGGGCAACTGGGCCGAGCGGCGCAACCTGTCCTATGCCGGCTACACCGACCTCGCCTGCAAGCCCGAGGTGCTGGAGTTGGTACGCGAGTGTGTCGAGAAGGTCAACGCCGACCTCGCGCAGGACGACAAGCTTGCCGGCAGCCAGATCAGCCGCTTCCTCGTGCTGCACAAGGAGCTCGACGCCGACGACGGCGAGCTGACGCGCACACGCAAGGTGCGGCGCGGCTACATCGGCGACAAGTTCCAGGTGCTGGTGGACGCGCTGTACGGCGGCCGCAGCGAGCAGTTCATCGAGACCGCGGTGAAGTTCGAGGACGGGCGCAGCGGCAGCGTCAGCGCGACGCTGAAGATCGTCGACGCGAAGACCTTCGACCCCCTGCGCAAGGCGGCCTGAGCATGGCAGAACGCAAGATCGGCGAGGTCATCCTCGACGTCAGGAACATCAGCCTGCGCTTCGGCGGCGTCAAGGCCCTGACCGACATCAGCTTCGACGTGCGCGAGCACGAGATCCGCGCCATCATCGGACCCAACGGCGCGGGCAAGAGTTCGATGCTGAACTGCATCAACGGGGTCTACACGCCGCAGGAGGGCTCGATCACCTTCCGCGGCCAGACCTTCGACCACATGAACTCGCGCCAGGTGGCGGAGATGGGTATCGCCCGGACCTTCCAGAATCTGGCGCTGTTCAAGGGCATGAACGTCATCGACAACATCATGTCCGGCCGCAACCTGAAGATGAAGACGAACCTCTTCCAGCAGGCCATCCGCTGGGGCGCGGCCGAGCGCGAGGAGGCCGAGCACCGCGCCTTCGTCGAGCGCATCATCGACTTCCTCGAGATCCAGGCCTGGCGCAAGACGCCGGTGGGGCGCCTGCCCTACGGACTGCAGAAGCGGGTGGACCTGGGGCGCGCGCTCGCGATGGAGCCGCAGGTGCTCCTGCTCGACGAACCCATGGCCGGCATGAACGTCGAGGAGAAGCAGGACATGTGCCGCTTCGTGCTCGACGTCAACGACGAGTTCGGCACCACCATCGTGCTGATCGAGCACGACATGGGCGTGGTGATGGACATCTCCGACCGCGTGGTCGTGCTCGACTACGGCAAGAAAATCGGCGACGGCACACCCGAGGAGGTGCGCTCGAACCCCGAAGTCATCAGCGCCTACCTGGGTACCTCGCACTGAAGGGCACACGCCATGGGATTCCTCCTCGAGACGCTGATAGGCGGCCTGATGGCCGGAATGCTGTACTCGCTGATCGCGCTGGGCTTCGTGCTGATCTTCAAGGCCAGCGGCGTCTTCAACTTCGCCCAGGGAGCGATGGTGCTGTTCGCCGCGCTGGCGATGGCGCGCTTCTCGGAGTGGTTCCCGCAGTGGCTGGGCTTCGACAGCAAGGTGCTGGCCAACGTGCTGGCCTTCGCCGCCGCGCTGGCGGTGATGGTAGTCGTCGCCTGGCTGATCGAGCGCCTGGTGCTGGGCAAGCTGGTCAACCAGGAGGGCATCACCCTGCTGATGGCCACGCTGGGCATCACCTACTTCCTCGACGGTTTCGGCCAGACGCTGTTCGGCAGCGAGATCTACAAGATCGACGTCGGCCTGCCGAAGGACCCGATGTTCCTGCTCGAGAGCGTGTTCCAGGGCGGCGTCCTGGTCAACAAGGAAGACCTCTACGCTGCGTGCATCGCCGCGGCATTGGTGATCCTGCTGTCGCTTTTCTTCCAGTACACGTCCACCGGCCGCGCGCTGCGCGCAGTGGCCGACGACCACCAGGCCGCGCAGTCCATCGGCATTCCGCTGAACCGGATCTGGGTCATCGTCTGGAGCGTGGCAGGTTTCGTCGCCCTGGTGGCGGGCGTGATCTGGGGCAGCAAGCTCGGAGTGCAGTTCTCGCTGTCGCTGGTGGCGCTGAAGGCGCTGCCGGTGGTCATCCTCGGCGGCCTGACCTCGGTGCCCGGGGCCATCATCGGCGGGCTGATCATCGGCGTGGGCGAGAAGGTCTCCGAGGTCTACCTCGGCCCGGCGCTGGGCGGCGGCATCGAGATCTGGTTCGGCTACGTGCTGGTGCTGTTCGTGCTGCTCGTGCGGCCCCAGGGCCTGTTCGGCGAGAAGATCATCGACCGGGTGTGATGCGATGCAGCGCTTCGAGTTTCAATCCAGTACCAAGCACGCCGCGGCCCTCGCCAGGCTGCGGCATGCGCTCCCGCAAGGGGCCGCGACCTACGGGAGCGTCCGGGCATGATCTATCGTGAGAACGGCCAGTTCAAGACCAGCTACCGGAAAGATCAGCAGATCTTCCCGATTGCGCAGGACCGCCTGGCCATCATGCTGCTGCTGCTCTTGGCTGCGCTCGTCGTGCCCGTGCTGGCCGACGAGTACATGTTCCGCGCCATCCTGATCCCGTTCCTGATCCTGTCTCTGGCGGCGCTGGGGCTGAACATCCTCGTGGGCTACTGCGGCCAGGTGTCTCTGGGCACCGGCGCCTTCATGGCGGTGGGCGCCTATGCAGCCTACAACTTCATGGTCCGCATCGACGGCATGCCGCTGGTGGTGGCCTTGCTGCTCGGCGGCGCCTGCGCGACCGTCTTCGGCGTGCTGTTCGGCATTCCATCGCTGCGTATCAAGGGCCTGTACCTGGCGGTGGCTACGCTGGCAGCACAGTTCTTTGTCGACTGGATGTTCCTGCGCGTGTCCTGGTTCACCAACAACAGCACCTCGGGCTCGGTGTCGGTGTCCAACCTCAGTTTCTTCGGCATCCCCATCGACTCGCCGCACGAGAAGTACCTGATGTGCCTGGCGATCGTCGCCGCCTTCGCGCTGCTGGCCAAGAACCTGGTGCGCAGCCACATCGGGCGCGAATGGATGGCCATCCGCGACATGGACGTGGCCGCCGCAGTCATCGGCATCCGGCCGGTCTACGCCAAGCTCACCGCCTTTGCGGTCAGCTCCTTCATCGTCGGCGTGTCCGGCGCGCTGTGGGCCTTCGTGCACCTGGGCTCCTGGGAGCCGGCTGCCTTCTCGATCGACCGCAGCTTCCAGCTGCTGTTCATGGTCATCATCGGCGGCCTGGGGTCGATCATGGGGAGCTTCTTCGGTGCCGCCTTCATCGTGACCCTGCCGATCTTCCTGAACCAGTTCCTACCCGCGGCGGGCAGTCTGGTGGGGGTGGAGATCAGCACCGCGATGGTGGCGCACGCCGAACTGATGATTTTCGGGGGCCTGATCGTCTTCTTCCTGATCGTCGAGCCGCATGGGCTGGCACGCCTATGGTCCACGGCCAAGGAGAAGCTGCGTTTGTGGCCCTTCCCGCACTGAGTGTGTCCTGACGGCCGACGGGCCCCACGAACTTTTTCCGGCACTGACGAGTGCTCCCTTGACATCCCCACTGGAGGCAAACCATGAGATTCCGATCGATCGCGATGGCTGCCGCTCTGGCCGCCGCGGGCGCCAGCGCCCTGCTGGCCAGCGGCGCCGTCCTGGCCCAGGCCAAGGTGCAGTTTTTCCCCAGCCTGACAGGACGCACCGGGCCGGTGGCGCCAAACGCGACGCCGTTCGCCAACGGCTATGCCGACTACATGAAGCTGGTCAACCTGCGCGGCGGCATCAACGGCGTGCAGACGCTGGTGGAGGAGTGCGAGACCGCCTACGCCACCGACCGCGGTGTCGAATGCTACGAGCGGCTGAAGGGCAAGCACGGCGGCGCCACTGTGTTCCAGCCGCTTTCCACCGGCATCACCTTCGCGCTGACCGAGAAGATCCCGAACGACAAGATCCCGATGATCACCTCGGGCTACGGCCGCAGCGACAGCGCCGACGGCGGCATGTTCAAGTGGAACTTCCCACTGATCGGCCACTACTGGGTTGCCGGTGACACGGTGCTGCAGCACATTGCCAAGAAGGAAGGCGGCTGGGACAAGCTCAAGGGCAAGAAGATCGCCGTTGTCTACCACGACAGCCCCTTCGGCAAGGAGGTGCTGCCCATCATCACGGAACGCAGCAAGATGCATGGCTTCGAAACCTTGCTGCTGCCGGTGCCGGCGCCTGGGGTGGAGCAGAAGTCGATCTGGCTGCAGGTGCGCCAGCAGCGCCCCGACTTCGTGATCATGCAGACATGGGGCGTGATGACGCCCACGGCGATCAAGGAGGCCGTAGCCACCGGCTATCCACGCGAGAAGATGTTCGGCACCTGGTGGTCGGGCGCCGAGCCTGATCTGCGCGACATCGGCGCCGCGGCCAAGGGCTACAGCGCGGTCATGATGCAACATGGCGCCGAGCCTGGCGCAGCGGTGGTCAAGGAAATCCTGCAGAAGGTGCACGACAAGAACCAGGGCACGGGTCCGCGCGAAGAGGTCGGCCAGGTGCTCTACATGCGTGGCGTCGTCGGTGCGATGCTTGCTGTCGAAGGCGTGCGCGCAGCACAGGAGCGCTTCGGCAAGGGCAAGGTCATGACTGGCGAGCAGGCGCGCTGGGGCTACGAGAACCTGAACCTCACGCAGGCCAAGCTCGATGCGCTGGGCTTCAAGGGCGTGATGCGGCCGGTGTCCACCAGTTGCGTCGACCACATGGGCTCTGCCTGGGCCCGCGTCCACACCTGGGATGGCGCCAAGTTCACCTGGGCCTCCGACTGGCTGGAGGCCGACGAACAGATCATCAAGCCGATGGTCCGCGCCTCGGCCGAGAAGTACGGCGCAGAGAAGAAGCTCACGCGTCGCGCGCCGGCCGACTGCCAGAGCTGAACTCTCCATACTCCCAAGGGCCCCGGACGGGGCCCTTGTCCCAGCGCCGCGCGCGGCGCTGGGACAAGATCGTCGAAAGCGTGCCATGAGCAACACCTTCCTCAACGTCAACGGCATCGAGGTCATCTACAACCACGTGATCCTGGTGCTCAAGGGCGTCTCGCTGCAGGTGCCCGAGGGGCGCGTGGTGGCGCTGCTCGGCGGCAACGGCGCGGGCAAGACGACGACGCTGCGCGCCGTCAGCAACCTGCTGGCCGGCGAACGAGGCGAGGTCACCAAGGGCTCGATCGAGCTCAAGGGCGAGCGCATCGAGAAGCTCTCGACCGCCGAGATGGTCGAGCGCGGGGTGATCCAGGTCATGGAGGGCCGGCACTGCTTCGGCCATCTGACGATCGAGGAGAACCTGATGACCGGCGCCTACACCCGCAAGGACGGCAAGGCGGCGGTGGCGCAGACGCTGGAGAAGGTCTACGCCTACTTCCCGCGCCTGAAGACGAGGCGTACCTCGCAGGCGGCCTACACCTCCGGCGGCGAGCAGCAGATGTGCGCCATCGGCCGCGCGCTGATGGCCAACCCGAAGATGGTGCTGCTCGACGAGCCCTCGATGGGCCTGGCGCCGCAGATCGTCGAGGAGGTGTTCGAGATCGTCAAGGACCTGAACACCAAGGAGGGCGTGACCTTCCTGCTCGCCGAGCAGAACACCAACATGGCGCTGCGCTACGCGGACTACGGCTACATCCTCGAGAACGGTCGCGTCGTGATGGACGGCGAGGCGAAGTCGCTGCGCGAGAACGAGGACGTCAAGGAGTTCTACCTCGGCATGGGCGGCGGCGACCGCAAGAGCTTCCGCGACGTCAAGAGCTACAAGCGACGCAAGCGCTGGCTGGCCTGAGGTGGCCGCCGACCGCACCCGGACACATGCACCACCGCCCCTGCAAGCCCTGACCATGACCGGCGGCGACACCGACGGCTGGGCCTTCGCCCCCCCGCCCTTCAAGCCCGACGAGGCGCTGCAGCGGCTCGAGCGCGAGTGGCGTGATCTCGGTCTGGTCAAGCGCGAGGGCCACTTCGAGCGCCGCGGCTTGGCCGTCGCGCGCGCCGCGGTCGATGGCGCAGTCGTGGCGGCAGCGCTGGTGCGCCAGCCCTCCCGGCTCAGCCCCGAGTGGCAGACCCGAGTGCTGAAGTCCTCCGCCGACGCGCGTGATCTGACGAACGACCTGAAGAAGAAGCTCGCTGCCTGGAGCGACCGCGATGAATGACCTGAACCGGCGGGCCCACCCGCGCCATCTGGACGCCCTGGAGACCCGCAGCCCCGAAGCCCGCGAGTCTGCGCTGCTGGCTGCCCTGCCCGGCATCATCACGGCGGCACGCCACGCGCCCGCGATGGCGCAGGCACTGGCCGGCGTCGACGCCGGCGCGGTCGCGAGCCGCGCCGCGCTCGCCGCGCTGCCCGTCACCCGCAAACCCGAGTTGCTGGAGCGCCAGAAGGCGCAGCGCGCCACCGATCCCTTCGGCGGCTATTCGGCCATCGGCTGGCGCGGCCTGCGCGGCCTTGCCGGCGCGCGCCGCGTCTACCAGTCGCCCGGACCGATCTACGAGCCCGAGGGCGACGCTGCCGACTATTGGCGCATCGCGCGCGCACTCGTGGCCGCCGGCTTCGAGGCCGGGGACCTGGTGCACAACAGCTTCAGCTACCACCTGACGCCTGGCGCCTGGATGATGGAGAGTGGCGCGCAGGCGATCGGCTGCACGGTCTTCCCCGGCGGCGTGGGCAACACCGAGTTGCAGTTGCAGGCCATGGTCGACCTGCGCCCCGACGCCTACTGCGGCACGCCGAGTTTCCTGCGCATCGCGCTGGAGAAGGCGGCCGAGGCCGGCATCGAGTTGCCTTCGCTGCGCAAGGCGCTGCTCAGCGGCGAAGCCTTCCCGCCCTCGCTGCGCGACTGGCTGGCCGAGCGCGGCGTGGCCGGCTACCAGGCGTATGCCACCGCCGACGTCGGCCTGATTGCCTATGAAACAGCGGCGCGCGAGGGTCTGGTCGTCGACGAGGGCGTGATCGTCGAGATCGTCCGCCCCGGCACCGGTGACCCGGTCCCCGACGGCGAGGTCGGTGAGGTCGTCGTCACCGTGCTGCACCCCCAATACCCGCTCGTTCGCTTCGGCACCGGCGACCTGTCCGCCGTGTTGCCGGGGCTGTGCCCGACCGGACGCACGAACCGGCGCATCAAGGGCTGGATGGGACGGGCCGACCAGACCGCCAAGGTGCGAGGCATGTTCGTGCACCCGAGCCAGGTGGCCGAGGTCGCGCGCCGCCATCCGGAAGTCATCCGCGCGCGTCTGGTTGTGACGGGCGAGATGGCCAAGGATGCGATGATGTTGAGAGTGGAAGCCACCTCAGCCCCCGAGGGCCTTGCGCAGGCCGTGGCCGCCACCGTGCGTGACGTCACGAAGCTGCGCTGCGACGTCGAGATCGAAGCCCCCGGATCGTTGCCCAACGACGGCAAGGTCATCGAGGATGCGCGAAATTACGATTGATGCCTCGGGTGGCTGTTGCGGGCGTGCGCATGCGCGTCGCGTGCTGCCCTGCGCCCACGGACCCTGAGGGCTTGTACGTCCGAAGTCGCCCCGAACCCTGTTGTTCCCACCGCTGGAGATCCCGATGAAGAAGATCCTCGCCACCCTGGCCACGGTCACCGTGGCCGTCGCCGTCCAGGCCTATCCCGACAAGCCCATCAGCATCGTCGTGCCGTTTGCTGCCGGCGGTCCCACCGACAAGGTCGCCCGCGACCTCGGTGTCGCGCTGTCGAAGCAGCTCAAGGGCCAGACCATCGTCATCGACAACGTCGGTGGCGCCGGCGGAACGCTGGGCGCCGCCAAGGTCGCCAAGGCGGCACCCGACGGCTACACGCTGCTCGTCCACCACATCGGCATGGCGACCTCGCCCGCCCTGTACCGGAAGATGCCCTACGACACGCTGGGCGACTTCGAGTACCTCGGCATGATCAACGACGTGCCGATGACCATCGTGGGCCGCCCGACGCTGCCGCCCAACACCTTCCCAGAGCTCGTGAAGTGGCTCGAGGCCAACAAGGGCAAGATCAACCTCGCCAACGCCGGCCTGGGCGCGGCCTCGCACCTGTGCGGTCTGCTGTTTCAGCAGAGCCTGAAGATCGACATGGCCACCATCCCCTACAAGGGAACCGCCCCGGCGATGACCGATCTGCTCGGCGGCCAGGTCGACATCATGTGCGACCAGACCACCAACACCTCGGGACAGATCGAGTCGGGCAGCATCAAGGCCTACGCAGTGACGAGCGCCAAGCGACTGACGACACCGGCACTTGCCAAGTTGCCGACGCTGGACGAGTCGGGCATGAGGAGCTTCAACGTCGGCATCTGGCACGGCCTGTACGCACCCAAGGGGACGCCCAGGGCGATCCAGGACCAGTTGAACGCCGCGCTGCGCGCCGCACTCAAGGACACGGACTTCATCAAGAAGCAGGAGGCTCTGGGCGCGGTGGTGATGACCGACGCTCGTACCGGTCAGGCCGAACACAAGAAGTTCGTCGAAGCCGAGATCGCCAAGTGGGGCCCGGTCATCAAGGCCGCCGGGCAGTACGCCGACTGAGCGGGGCTCATCGCTCGACTTCGGGGGCCGGCACTGCCGGCCCTTTTTTCAGTCCGGATCGGTAATGCGCAGCGGAATCGTCACCGGCCCGTCGTTGACCAGGTGCACCTGCATGTCGGCGCCGAAGTGCCCGCAGGCCACCGGCGCGTGACGCTCGCGCGCGCAGCGCAGCACTTCCTCGTACAGCGCCTGCCCGAGTGCCGGCGGCGCCGCAGCCGAGAAGCTCGGCCGGTTGCCGCCGCGCGTGTCGGCGGCCAGCGTGAACTGCGACACCACCAGCAGCCCGCCACCGACATCGACGACGCTGCGGTTCATCTTGCCGGCCTCGTCGGCGAACACGCGCAGCTTCAGCACCTTGTCGACGAGCCGTGCTGCAGTCGCCGGCGTGTCCGCGGGTTCGGCGCAGACCAGGACGAGCAGGCCGCGGTCGATCGCGCCCACAGTCTCGCCTGCGATGTCGACCCGGGCGGAAGCCACCCGTTGCAGCAAGGCAATCACAGCAGGTCCTTCGGGTCGCCGAAATGGGCCTCGACGTCCATCGGCAGCAACTGTATGGACGCACGCAGTCCGGGCACCGCGCTCATCAAGGCCTGTTCGACCGAGGTGCGCAGCGCCGCGGCCCGGCCGAGTGTCCAGCCCGACGGCATGTGCATGTGCAGGTCGACAAAGCGGCGCTGGCCGGCGCGGCGCGTGTGCACGTGGTCGAAGCGGATCGCCTGGTGGCGGAAGACGTCGAGCGTGCGCTCGATCTCGGCCCGCACGTCAGGCTCGAGCGCCTGGTCCATCAGTCCGTCGGCCGAGCGTCGCACCAGCGACACGCCTTCGCGCAGGATGTTCAGCGCCACGGCGATGGCCACCAGCGGGTCGATCCAGAGCCAGCCGCTGAGCTGGACAGCCACCAGGCCGCCGACCACGCCGATCGAAGTCCAGACGTCGGTGAACAGGTGCCGAGCGTCGGCCTCGAGCGCCATCGACCGGTGCTCGCGCGCCTTGCGCAGCATCGCGAAGGCGAGCGCGCCGTTCAGCGCCGAACTCACGAGCGACAGCGCCAGACCCAGGCCCACGGCCTCCAGCGGCTGCGGATCGAACAGGCGCTGCAGCGCCGCGGCGCAGATCGCCAGCGCCGCGGCGACGATCATCACGCCTTCGAAGCCGCTGGAGAAGTACTCGGCCTTGTGGTGGCCGTAGGGGTGCTCCTCGTCAGGCGGCTGTGCCGCCAGCGTCACCATCAGCAGCGCGAACGAAGCGCCGGCCAGATTGACCAGCGACTCCAGCGCATCGGACTGAAGGCTCACCGAACCGGTGACCCACCATGCGCTGGCCTTCAGCGCGATCGTCGCGACCGCGACCGCCACCGAGAGCTGGAGGTAGGTGCGGACCTGCATGAGGTGGGAGCGCCCGCGGAGCCTCTCAACCCGTCAGCGTCACGCGCGCGAACTTGCGCTTGCCGACCTGGACGACGTAGGTGCCTGCCGCCAGCTTCAGCGCCTTGTCGCAGACCGTGGCGCCGTCCACGCGCACGCCGGCCTGCTCGACCAGGCGCAGCGCCTCGCTGGTCGACGGCGCCAGCCCGGCCTGCTTCAGCAACGCGCCGATGCCCAGCGGTGCGCTCGACATCGTCACCTCGGGAATCTCGTCAGGGATGCCGCCGGCGGCGCGATTCTGGAAATCCTGCACCGCCGCCTCGGCCGCGGCCGCGCCGTGGAAGCGGGTCGTGATCTCACGCGCCAGCATCACCTTGGCGTCCTTCGGGTTGCGCCCAGCTTCGACCTCGGCGCGGCGCACCGCGATCTCGCGCTCGGGCAGGAAGCTCAGCAAGGTGTAGTAGCGCCACATCAGGGTGTCGCTGATCGACAACAGCTTCGCGTACATCGTGTTCGCAGGCTCGGCGATACCGATGTAGTTGTTCTTGCTCTTGCTCATCTTCTCGACGCCGTCCAGGCCTTCGAGCAGGGGCATGGTCAGGATGCACTGCGGCTCCTGGCCGTATTCCGATTGCAGCGCGCGCCCGACGAGCAGGTTGAACTTCTGGTCGGTGCCGCCAAGCTCGAGGTCGGACTTCAGCGCCACCGAGTCGTAGCCCTGCATCAGCGGGTACAGGAACTCGTGCACCGAGATCGGCGTGCCGGCCTTGAAGCGCTTGGAGAAGTCGTCGCGCTCCATCATGCGCGCCACGGTGTAGCGCGCGGCGAGCTGGATCATGCCGCGCGCGCCCAGCGGGTCGCTCCACTCGCTGTTGTAGCGGATCTCGGTGCGCGCCGGGTCCAGCACCAGGCTCGCCTGGCGGTAGTAGGTCTGGGCATTCGCCTCGATCTGCTCGCGTGTCAGCGGCGGGCGCGTGGAATTGCGACCCGAGGGATCACCGATCATCGACGTGAAGTCGCCGATCAGGAAGATCACCTGGTGGCCGAGGTCCTGCAACTGGCGCATCTTGTTCAGCACCACGGTATGACCGAGGTGGATGTCTGGCGCGGTCGGGTCGAGACCGAGCTTGATGCGCAGCGGCACACCCGTGGCCTGCGAGCGCGCCAGCTTGCGCACCCAGTCGGCTTCAGGCAGAAGTTCGTCGCAACCCCGACGCGAGACGGCCAGCGCCTCGAGGACGCGCTCGTCAACGGGATGGCCATTCGCGGAATCGACCGGCTGGGACATGGTCATTGTGTTTTCCAGAGGCCGCAGCCCCCTTGAGGTTGGATACAATCCGCGCCCCGGGCATGTGCTTTGAGCGTCCAAACTCCATGCGCCGCTGTGTGCGGCGCGGCATGGATGTGGATCAGCGGAAGTTCGGGATTTTAGGTGACGGCTCTGCGGTCACGGCGTGTCGGTCAGCCCCGCCCAGGCGGTGCCGTCCGGCGAGGACAGTGGTCTTCGGACCTGGGTTGGCAGGACCTGTGTCTTGGACAGATGGGATGACATCGCGGCACGTGCCGCCGACGGCCTGACGCGCTTCAAGGCGCGACACGGCAAGGGGGTCATGATTGCCGTCGCCGCAGCGCTCGGCGGTTGCGGCGTGCTGGCCTTCGCGGTGGCACCGATGGCGCCGGACGCCGCGCGCCTGCCGCTGAGCATGGTCAGCGAAGATGTCGCGACGCTCGACGTCGCTCCGCAGCTCGAGGCCTTGGCCGGGCACACGCTCGACCTCAGCTTCAGCGAGGTGCTTCGAGGCGGCGCCGCCCTTGACACCGTGCTGCGCCGACTCGGCATCACCGACCCTTCGACGGTCTCCGCGCTGCGCAAGGACACGGCTGTGCGGCGGGCCGTCGAAACGGGCGGCCCGCGCATTGCGCAGGCGCGCGTCGACGAGCGCGGGCGTCTGCTGGAGATGGTCGTGCGCATGCCTGCAGCCAAGCGCGAACAGGCGTCCACCCATTTCACGCGTCTGACCGTCCAGGCCGTGGATGGCCGCTGGCTCACGCGTAGCGAGACGGCGCCTCTGGAAAGCCAGATCCGCCTGGCCAGCAGCACGATACGCAGCTCGCTCTTCGTCGCCACCGACGAGGCCCGCATCCCCGACGCCGTGGCCACGCAGATGGCCGAGATTTTCTCCGTCGACATCGACTTCCACCGGGAACTGCGCAAGGGCGACCACTTCAGCGTGGTCTACGAGGGCCTGACCGCCGACGGCGAGCCCGTGCCGTGGAATCAGGGTGCAGGCAGGGTGCTTGCCGCCGAGTTCGTCAATGCGGGCAAGCTGCATCAGGCGATCTGGTTCGAAAATGCGGGTCGCGGCGCCTACTACGACCCGAGCGGGCGCAGCCGCAAGCGCGCATTCCTCGCCAGCCCGATGGAGTTCTCGCGCGTCACATCGGGGTTTGCCATGCGCATGCATCCCATCCTGCAGCGCATGCGCGCGCATCTGGGTGTGGACTACGGCGCGCCTACCGGCACGCCCGTGCGCGTGATCGGTGACGGCACGGTGGAATTCGCTGGCTGGCAGAACGGCTACGGCAACGTCGTCCAGGTGCGTCATGACAAGGAGCGCACGACGCTCTATGCCCACCTCAGCCGCATCGACGTCCGCAAGGGCCAGAAGGTCGAGCAGGGTCAGAACGTCGGCGCCGTCGGCGCCACGGGCTGGGCCACCGGGCCGCATCTGCACTTCGAGTTCCGCGTCGGCGGCGTCCACCAGGACCCTCTGAAGATGGCCAAGGCCGCAGAAAGCGTGCCCCTGGACCCCGCGGCCCGTCCGCGCTTCGTCGAGTTGGCCCGGGTGGCGCAAGGCAAGCTGGACCTGGCCGAGACGCTGGGCAGCCGGGCCACCTTCGAATAAGCCGGCGCAGCCCGCGGCTGGCTCGTAGCGCATTGGCTGCCGTCAGCGCAGCAAGGTCCTCACCCATGCTCTACCTGGGCTTGATGTCGGGCACGTCGCTCGATGGCGTCGACGGCGTCGTGGCCCGCTTCGACGCGGGTCGCCCGTGTGTGCTGGGGCACCTGCACCAGCCTTTCGACACGGTGCTGCGGCGTGAACTGCTGGCACTGAATACGCCGGGCGAGGACGAGATCCACCGCTGCGCGCTCGCGGCCAACGCCGTCTCTCGCGCCTATGCCGGTGTCGTGGACGGCCTGATTCGGGCCTGCGACCTCGACCTCCGTGACATCCGCGCGCTCGGCGCACACGGGCAGACGGTGCGGCATCGGCCGCATCAGTTCGACGGCACCGGCTACACGGTACAGCTCCTCAACGGAGCGCTCCTGGCGGAACTGACAGGGACCGACGTGGTCTGCGACCTGCGCAGCCGCGACCTTGCCGCTGGCGGGCAGGGCGCCCCGCTGGTGCCGGCCTTCCACGCCGCGCTGTTCGGCCGGCCTGGCGAGGCTGGTGCCGTCCTCAACCTGGGCGGGATCGCCAACCTGACGCTGCTCGGCCAGGACGGCGACGACGTGCGCGGTTTCGACTGCGGACCTGGCAACGCCTTGATGGATGCCTGGTGCGAACGCCACACCGGCCGCTCTTACGACGATGACGGGCGCTGGGCCGGGGCAGGCCGTGTGGACCAGACCCTGCTCGCACGCCTGCTGGCCGAGCCGTACTTCGCTCAGCAGCCCCCGAAGAGCACGGGACGCGACCTCTTCCACACCGGCTGGCTTGACGCCGTGCTGCAAACCTGCGGCCGCCTGGCCGAGCCTGTGGACGTGCAGGCCACGCTCGCCGAATTGACCGCCCGCGCCGCCACCGAGGCCCTGGCGCGCCACAGCGCCGGCGCCCGACAACTGCTCGTCTGCGGCGGCGGCGCCTTTAACGGCCACCTCATGCGGCGGCTGTCGGCGCTGGCACCCGAGGTCGAGGTGCTGAGCACAGGCGCCAAAGGCGTACCTCCAGACCAAGTGGAAGCACTCGCCTTCGCCTGGCTGGCGCGGCAATTCATCGATCGTCGGCCGGGCAACCTGCCCGCCGTCACCGGAGCGCGCGGTACGCGGGTGCTGGGAGCGCTGCACCCGGCTTGAGCAAGGGCCGTCGCCGGCCCCGAGGTTCGATCAGACCGAGAACGAGGATCCGCACCCGCAGGTGGTTGTCGCATTCGGATTCTTGATCACGAATTGCGCGCCCTGCAGGTCTTCCTTGTAGTCGATCTCGGCGCCCATCAGGTATTGCAGGCTCATCGAATCGATCAGCAAGGTCACGCCGTTCTTCGTCATCGAGGTATCGTCCTCGTTGACCACCTCGTCGAAAGTGAACCCGTACTGGAAGCCCGAGCAACCGCCGCCCTGCACGAACACGCGCAACTTCAGATCCGGGTTGCCTTCCTCGTCGACCAGGTCCTTCACCTTGGCCGCGGCGCTGTCAGTGAACATCAAAGGCGCCGGCATCTCTTCCGTCGCGGGGACCAGGGCTTCAGCGATCGCGTTCATCGGTTTTCCTCACTCATGGGAATCTTCACGGTAAGCCGCATTCTCGCGCGGGAAGCGCCTGCGTGCAGGACAAACACCCGCTTCAGATGCCATTCGATGCGGCCAGTTTCAAGGCGGGGCGCTCGACGCTCTTCAGGGGTCGCAGTTCGCCGTCGACGACAGACCCTGCATGCATCTCGAGGCTCTCGTAACGGATCGTGCCGGTGACTCGGGCGGTGGGCTGCAATTCGACGAGCACATCGGACTCCACCGGGCCTACCACCTCTCCGCCGATGATCACATGGCCCGCCTTGACCCTCCCATGGACCCTGGCTTTGGGTCCGACAACCACGATGCTGGGCTGTGCGGCGTCACCCAGCACGTCGCCTTCGACCTCGCCATCGATGCGCAGCCCCTCGCAGAAGCTGATGGGGCCGCGGATCACCGTGCCCTCGCCGATCAGGCTGCGGATCGGGGGCGTCTTTCTGCGGGCAGCAAACACGGCGGGTCTCCTTTGCACGGATCACATCGCGACGGACTGCGTGGCCCTGACTGAGCCCTTCTCGTCCAGCACCCTCACCTGCACCGCTTTTACCACGGCATCGGCAGGATGGTCGAACACGCCTTCGACGCGAAGCACCTGACGCAGGCGAAGTTCGCGCGGATCCCCGGGCTGGACGCGGCTCCACGGCTTGCCACCGAGCGAGCCGCTGAGCGTCACCTCGTAGCGGCCGACAAAATCGAACCGGCTGCCCCCGCCTTGCGTCAGGAGCATGCGGATCCTCAGATTTCCGGGTCCCCGCGGCTCGGCCTGCAAGCCGCGAACGGTCAACCCGGGACCGCCGGAAGGCAGCAGCCTTTCGTAGAAGCCGAGATCGGATTCGAGCGACCGCTTCTGCGCCTCCAGTTCGCGAACCGTCTGCGCGAGGCGCTCCTGGGTTGCGCGTTCGGCGCGCAACAGACTGTCGGCAGAGTTCGCCACCGCCTGCGCGCGCTCGTTCTCCGCGCGCAAGCGATCGACCTCGGCCCGCAGCGAGCGCCGCTCCGCCTCCGCCTCGCGGTCCAGACCCGCGATGTCCTTGCCGAACTCGAAGGCCCACAGGGCCAGCGCGCCGCAGAAGCCGAGCACGACCGCAGCCAGCGCCCAGCGCAACGGCCAAGGCAGGTGGCTGCGCACCGTCATACGGGGCGCACTCACCGAAAGACGGCGCCGCAGCAGGTTCCAGCGCATGGCGCGCAGATTGTGGACTGCTGGCGACCGGAGCAAGGCGCCCGGCCGCCAGGCCCGCAGGATCAGCGCTTGCTGAACTGCTTGCGCCGGCGCGCGCTGTGCAGGCCGACCTTCTTGCGCTCGACCTCGCGCGCGTCGCGCGTGACGAAGCCGGCGCGGCTGAGTTCGGGCTTGAGCGCCGCGTCGTAGTCGATCAGCGCCCGCGTGATGCCGTGCCGCACCGCGCCTGCCTGACCCGACTCGCCACCGCCGTGGACGTTGACCTTGATGTCGAAGGCCTCGGCATTGGCCGTCAGCAGCAGCGGTTGCTGGACGATCATGATCGAGGTCTGGCGGCCGAAGTACTCGTCCAGCGGCTTGCCGTTGACTTCGATCTTGCCCGTACCCTTGCGGATGAAGACCCGAGCCACCGACGACTTGCGGCGGCCGGTGCCGTAATTCCATTGTCCGATCATGGCCAACCTCAGATCTCGAGCGTCTTGGGTTGCTGTGCGGTGTGCGGGTGTGTGGGCCCGGCATACACCTTCAGCTTCTTGATCATCGCGTAGCCCAGCGGGCCCTTGGGCAGCATGCCCTTGACCGCCTTCTCCAGGGCGCGACCGGGGAAACGGGCCTGCATGTCCTTGAAAGGCGTGGCGGTGATGCCGCCAGGGAAACCCGAGTGCCGGTAGTAGATCTTGTCAGTGGACTTGGATCCGGTGACGCGGATCTTGTCGGCGTTGACGACGACGATGAAATCACCGGTGTCGACGTGAGGCGTGTAAATGGCCTTGTGCTTGCCGCGCAAACGGGCTGCTGCTTCGCTGGCAACTCGCCCGAGCACCTTGTCGGTGGCGTCAATCACAAACCACTCGTGCTTCACTTCGGCCGGCTTGGCGCTGAAGGTCTTCATGAGGGTCTTTCACTGTGGCGCGGGCTGGCCCGCGCCGGTTTGCGGCATGTCCGCGCCTGAGAACCTTCGGTATCGCTTGTGACACCGCCGAGAGGCTTCGCCTCCCGACGGCACGCGACCTCTCGGGCTCGCCGACCGCGCCGCTCGCCCGGGCTTCGCCCACGCTGCCGCGCTGTCTTGACGCGCTTGTTCCCGGCCGTTTTCGGGAAAAGCCAAATAGTATATCGCTTGTGCTTCGCCATAGCCCCACCCGATGAGCCGCCCACCCGCGCAAACGCCCGGCGGCTTCCGCCACCTGACCCCGCAGACCGTGCTCGCCGCGCTCGACGCGGTGGGCCTGCGAGGAGACGGACGCATCCTGCAGCTGAACTCCTACGAGAACCGCGTCTGGCGCGTGATGCTGGAGGACGGCGGCGCCGTGGTGGCCAAGTTCTACCGCCCTGGGCGCTGGAGCGATGAGCAGATCCTCGAGGAGCACGCCTTCACGCTCGAGTTGGCTGCCGCCGAGGTTCCGGTGCTGGCGCCGCTGCCGATGCAGCTGCTGGCGGCCGAAGCCGGTGCCTGGCCCGCTGGCGCGCGAGTGGCCGGAGCCCGCGGCACGCTGCTGCACTGGCCTGATGCCGAGGCCGGGCCCCGCGCGGCACCGCTGCGCGTGAGCCTCAGCCCCTGGCTCGGCGGCCGCGACCCCGAAGTCGAGAGCGCGCAGGCCTTCGAGCGCCTGGGCCGCCTGATCGGCCGCGTGCACGCGGTCGGCGCACGCGGACGCTTCGCCCACCGGCTGCGCCTGGACGGCACGCTCGCCCGCCGGGCCGTGGACACGCTGATCGCTCTGGACGTGGTCGAACCCGGCCTGCGCCCGCGCTGGGAGGCCGCCGCGCGCGCCGCGGCCGATGCGGTCGAGCAGGCCTTCGAGCGCGCCCTTGGCGGCAACGGCAGCACCTGCGCACTGCTGCGCCTGCACGGCGACGCCCACCGCGGCAACCTCCTCGAGCGTGACATGACCTTGCACCTGGTCGACTTCGACGACGCCTGCAGCGGCCCGGCCATGCAGGACCTGTGGCTCTTCCTCGACGGCCACGAAGGAGAGAGCCGGCGTCGCCAGCTCGACGCGCTGCTGCGCGGCTACGAGGACTTCATGCCCTTCGACGACGCTCAGTGCACGCTGATCGAGCCGCTGCGCACGCTGCGCCTGCTGCGTCACAGCGCCTGGATTGCCGAGCGCTGGGGTGACCCGGCCTTCCCGCACGCCTTCCCCGGCTTCGGCTCACCCAACCACTGGGCTGACCAGACGGTGCTGCTGCAGGAGCAGATCGAGAGGATGGCATGACCAGAATCCCCACCGCGCCATGAGCCGCCTGCACGCCGAATGGCGGCGCCTGTTCGCCGTCGATCCGATTCCGCACGCCAGGCCAGGCCCCCTGTTCGACGCCGACGGAGCGCGTACGCGCACCCTGGTCATCGAATGGGGAAGGCCGGCCGACTGGCCGACGCTGCGCACCCTGTGGCAGGCGGTGCAGGTCGAGTTCGATTGGCCCGCGCCGCTCATCGCGATCGACGGGCGCCACGCCTTCCAGCTCTGGATCTCGCTGGCCGAGCCCGTGCCGGCGTCGGCGGCCTGCGAAGCGGCTGCGACCCTGGCCCGGCGCTGGCTGCCGCAGGCGCCAGCCGCGGTGGCGGCAGCGCGCCTGGCCGTGTGGCCACGCCCCGAGTCGCAGGCCGGCGGCGTCTGGCAGCACGCAGCGCCGGTCCCGGCCCTCCACGCGGGCCCGCAGCCGCGCTGGTCAGCCTTCGTGACGCCGGACCTGGCCGCGGTGTTCGGCGACGACCCGGCGCTCGACATCGACCCGGGAGACGAGGCGCAAGCCGAGGTGGCCGCGCGCTGCGGCAGCGTCAGTGCTCTGGCTTGGACACGCGCACGCGACGCATTGCGCCTCAACGCAGCCGGGTCGCAACGCGTCGCCGATGGCGCGCCGGGGCCGGCCGCGGGCGCCGCAGACGGACCGGCCGACACGTCCGGGCCAACCGCGGTCGTCGCGACGGAGGGGCCGGACCTGGGCGGCCCCCATGACGACCCCGCAGCGTTTCTAAAGGCCGTCATGAACCACCCGGCGGTCCCGCTGGCGCTGCGCATCGAGGCGGCCCGGGCGCTGCTGTGAAATCTGGCCGCCGGCGCCGGCGCGCCGAGGACGGGCGTGCCGCATGGCGCCCCCTGGTTCAGGGGATCTCGGCGGTGAATGCGGCCTCCACCCGCATGCCCGCCTGCAGCACGACCCCATAGCAGCGCCGCACGACGGGATGGTTGCCGAAGTATTCCTTCCAGACAACGTTGACCTCTGGGACGTCGTGGATCACGTTGTGGAGGTACAGGCGGGCCGTGCAGACCGCGTGACGATCGACGCCGGCTTCCTTCAACAAGACGTCGAGTTGGCGGAATGCCTCACGCATCTCGGCCGCGGCGCCGCCGGGAACAGGCTTGGTCTGGCCGTCGGGAATGCCGGTGACCACGGCTTCGAAGGTCTTGCCGGAATGGATCACGGCAGAGCTGATGGGAAAGCCGGGGTTGGAATCGATGAATTTCATGAGTGCCTCCTGATCAACCAGAAGTCTGGCACGCCTTCTGGCCGATGACACCGGATGGCTCGCCCGACGAAACGAATCGCGCCTGCAGCGCAGCCAAGCCGGGCGCCCTGACGCCGCCTCAGTGGCCCCCTCCACCAAGGCGGGCCGCCGTCCCGGCACGCCCCGCCTCTATCATCCTGGTGCAAATGGGCTGCGCTGGCGCGGTCGCCGGGCAAGACCGGCGACCCAGCCGCACCCCGAAGGGAAATCGACATGGCCCCGCGGCAGGACGACGAACGGCAGTACTGGACGCAACAGCTGGAAGCGGCCTGGCGCTTCATGTTCGAGAGCATCCTGCCCTACCCCGTGGTCGAGTGCGGGCAGGCGCTGGTGGACCTGCCCTCGGCTGCCCGCGCGGCCGGGGTCGACGTCTATTTCGCCGACCAGCCCCATGTGCGCGGGCTGCCGCGGGTCTTCTGCCTGCGTGAGGGACAGATCCCCGGCTTCCTGGGCGCCGCGCGCGAAATGAACGCGCGCGGCTGGGCGCTGCGGATCGAGGACGGCTTTCGCTCGCGCGAGATGCAGAAATACCTCGGGCGCACGCCCGAGGTGTTCGATTCGATCCTGGAGCGGGTGATGTGGGAACTCGGCGGCTGCGAGCCGTCGCCGGAGTTCATGTTCCGGCGCTGCTCGGCACTGGTGGCCACCGTGCCGAAGTTCGGCACCCACATGTCGGGCAGCGCCATCGATCTCTCGGTGGTGCTGCGCGACGCGCCCGACACGGAGGTGGACCGCGGCGCGCCCTACATCGACATGTCGGCGCGCACGCCGATGGATTCCCCCTACGTGTCAGCCCAGGCGCAGCACCACCGGCGCGAGATCACGGCCCTGATGGCGCGCCACGGTTTCGTGGCCTATCCCTGGGAGTTCTGGCACTACTCCAGCGGCGACGCATACGACCAGTTCCTGCGGCAGACCGGCCGACCGGCGATCTACGGCCCGGTCGACTGGGATGCGGCCTCCGGCCGGCTGACGCCGATGGCCGATGCCACGCAGCCGTTGAACACCGACGAGGAAATCCGCGACGAGATCGCAGCCGCGCTGCAGCGGCGCGCGGCCGCTGCGTAAACCCGCTCTACGCCGTGAGCAGCCGCGTCATCCGCTGCACGTGCGCGGCCGGGTCCTCGAGCTGCCCGCCCTCGGCCAGCACGGCCTGGTCGAACAGCAGGTGGGCCAGATCGTCGAAGCGCGCGGCGTCGTCGAGACGCTTCACCAGCGCATGCGCCGGGTTGACCTCGAGGATGGGCTGGGCGGCGGGCGCCGACTGCCCCGCCTGCTTGAGCATCCGCGCCAGGTGCGCGCTCATCGCCCCGTCCTCCACCACCAGGCACGCCGGTGAATCGACGAGCCGGGTCGTGGTGCGCACGTCCTTGGCACGGTCCTTCAGCGCGGCCTGCAGCTTCTCCAGCACCGGCTTGAAGGCCTCGGCCGCTTCCTCGGCCTGCTTCTTCTCGGCCTCGTCCTGCAGTTTGCCGAGGTCGACCGCGCCCTTGGCCACGCTTTGCAAGGGCTTGCCGTCGAACTCGTACAGGTGGCTGAGCATCCACTCGTCCACCCGATCGGTCAGCAACAGCACCTCGAGGCCCTTCTTGCGGAAAACCTCGAGCTGCGGGCTGCCCTTGGCTGCAGCCAGCGTTTCCGCGGTGATGTAGTAGACGGCTTCCTGGCCCTCCTTCATGCGGCCGACGTAGTCGGCGAAGGACACGCCCTCGTCGGCCTGCGTCGAGGCGAAGCGCAGCAGCTTGGCCAGGCGCTCCTGGTTGGCGAAGTCCTCGCCCACGCCCTCCTTCAGCACCGCGCCGAATTGCTTCCAGAACTCGGCGTACTTGTCCTTCTGGTTCTCGGCCACGTCCTCGAGCATCGACAGCACGCGCTTGGTCGAGCCCTCGCGAATGGCCTTGACGTCGCGGCTTTCCTGCAGCAGCTCGCGGCTGACGTTCAGCGGCAGGTCGGCCGAGTCGATCACACCCTTGACGAAGCGCAGGTACACCGGCATCAGCGCCTCGGCGTCGTCCATGATGAACACGCGCTTGACGTAGAGCTTGACGCCGCCGCGCTTGTCGCGGTTCCACAGATCGAACGGCGCCTTGGCCGGCACGTACAGCAGCTGCGTGTACTCGGTGCGGCCTTCGACGCGGTTGTGGGTGTAGGCCAGCGGGGCCTCGCTGTCGTAGGAGATCTGCTTGTAGAAGTCCTGGTACTCGGCGTCGGTGACGTCGCTCTTGCTGCGCGTCCACACCGCGGCGGCCTTGTTGACGGTCTCCCACTCGTCCTTGACGACCTGCTTCTTCGCCTCGGCGTCCCACTCCTCCTTCTTCATCAGGATGGGCAGCGAGATGTGATCGGAGTACTTCGAGACGATGGACTTCAGCTTCCAGGTCGACAGGAACTCGGCCTCGTCGTCACGCAGGTGCAGGATGACGTCGGTGCCGCGCGCAGGCTTGGTGACGGCCTCGACCTCGAAGTCGCCGGTGCCGGCGCTGCTCCAGCGCACGCCTTGGTCGGCGCTCAGGCCGGCGCGCCGCGTCTCCACCGTCATGCGTTCGGCAACGATGAAGCCCGAGTAGAAGCCCACACCGAACTGGCCGATCAGGTTGGCATCCTTCTTCTGATCGCCCGACAGGCGCGACATGAACTCGCGCGTGCCGCTCTTGGCAATCGTGCCCAGGTGGGCCACGGCCTCGTCGGCGCTCATGCCGATGCCGTTGTCGCGGATCGTCAGCGTCTTGGCGTCGGCGTCGAAGAAGATGCGGATGTCCAGGTTGGGCTGGTCCTCGTACAACGCCGCGGCGTCCAGCGCCTCGAAACGCAGCTTGTCGCAGGCGTCGGAGGCGTTGGAGACCAGCTCGCGCAGGAAGATCTCCTTGTTCGAGTACAGCGAGTGCGTGACGAGGTGCAGGATCTGCTGAACCTCGGCCTGGAAGGAATGGGTCTGCTTGCTCATCGTCTTGTGCTCAGGGGAAGAGGCACCCGGCGCCACGGCGCCGCGGAAAGTCGAGAACTGGGGATGGGAGCGTTGAATTCAAGCCCGGGGCAGCCCGGGCGGGCTCTCAGCGAATCTCGCGCGCCACGTCGGCGTCGAAATCGGCCCCGCCGCCGGCTCCTGCAGCCTCGACCCAATTCGGATAGGCGGCGCGGAACCCATCGATGATGCGCTGCAGCGGCACGTCATCGAAGCTGCCGTGCTGGGCGACGTATTCCATATGGCGCTGGCCGGTCTTGTCGAAGGGGTGGTAGAGCGAATCGGCCACACCGTCGAAATCCAGCGGCAGCAGCCCGAAGCGGTCGCACAGCTCGATGTTGAAGGCCGGCGTGCATTTGCGCCAGGCACCGTCCAGCCACAGTTCGACATAGCCGTGCCAGACGAAGATGTCGGTCTGCATCGTGCGGCGCAGGCGCTCGGTGCTCAGATGATTGCGTACATCGGCATAGCCCACGCGGGCGGGAATGCCGGCGGCACGCGCGGCGGCGGCCAGCAGCGCAGCCTTGGTCACGCACCAGCCCACGCCAATGTCGATGACACCGCTGGCGCGCATTCCGGGCGGCGAAAGGTCGATGCGGTAGGGGTCGTAGCGGAAGCCGTCGCGCACGGCGTAGTACAGCGCCACGGCACGCTGCCGGCTGCTGCTGCCCGAGGCATGCCGGCGCGCGAAGTCCACCACGGCGGGATGGTCGCTGTCCAGAAGCGCACCAGGCGCAAGGGTCGCGGGGGTGGGTTGGTCGCTCATGTCGTGGGTGCAGGGCCGGTCCGGCCCGGCCAAGTTCACCACCCGGATTGTCGGACACCGGGACCTGCGGGCTCGGGTCGGGCCCCGGCCATCCGCGACTGCGGTGGTCTCGAGCAAGCTCAGGCACCGGGAAAACCCGGAAGAAATGACCTCACTCGCCGCCAGGTTCAAATGAAAAATACTTGGCAGGCGAAGGCCTTCCATGCTCACATCCCCCTGATAGCAACACGGGCACCGCAGCCCACGCACCGAGGAGACCGCCCCCATGCCCCAACTCCATGTCAACGGCCAGCTGCTGAACTACGAGGCAGAAGGCGACACCCCGCTGCTGTGGGTGCTGCGCGAACAGCTCGGCATGACCGGCACGAAGTACGGTTGCGGTGTCGCCCAGTGCGGCGCGTGCACCGTGCACATCGACGGCGCGCCGATCCGCTCCTGCGTCCTTCCTGCGGCTGCCGTGCAGCCGACGCAGAAGATCACGACCATCGAAGGCCTGTCACCCGATGGCAGCCACCCGGTGCAGAAGGCCTGGGCGGCGCTGGACGTACCGCAGTGCGGCTATTGCCAGAGCGGCATGATCATGGCTGCGGCGGCGCTGCTGAAGGACAAGCCCAAGCCCACCGACGCCGACATCGACGACGCCATCACCAACATCTGCCGCTGCGGCACCTACAACCGGGTGCGCGCCGCGATCAAGGTGGCCGCGGGTGCCGAGCTCAAGTCGGCGGGTCTGGATATCGTTCACGTCACGAGGAGGGCCTGAACATGAGCAAGCTCTACCAGGATGCATTCGAGGCGCAGGCGCGCAGCAGCGCCGGCGTCGCACCGGCCACCGGCATCAGCCGCAGGCGTTTCATCGGCAGTGCCGCTGCCGCCGGCTCCCTCGTCGTCGGTTTCCAGGTGTCGCTGCCGGCGCGCGCGCAGCAGGGCGCGGCCGCGTTACCGCCGGAGGTCAATGCCTGGGTCGTCGTCCAGCCCGACGAGCGCGTGATCATCCGCATCGCCCGCTCCGAGATGGGCCAGGGCACGCTGACCGGTCTGGCGCAGATGGTGGCCGAGGAACTGGAGTGCGACTGGGCCCGGGTCACCACCGAGTACCCCACGCCGGGCCAGAACCTCGCGCGCAACCGTGTCTGGGGCAACTTCTCCACCGGCGGCAGCCGCGGCATCCGCGAATCGCAGGACTACGTGCGCAAGGGCGGTGCCGCAGCGCGGATGATGCTGGTCCAGGCCGCGGCCAACGGCTGGGGCGTGCAGGCGGCCGAATGCCGTGTCGCCGCTGGCGTCATCACGCACCCCGGCTCGGGCCGCCGCACGACCTACGGTCAGGTGGCCGCGCCTGCAGCCAAACTGCCCGTGCCGGCGAACCCGGCGCTGAAGGATCCGAAGGACTGGAAACTCGTCGGTGCGCGCCTGGCCCGCCTCGACACGGTGGAGAAGACCACCGGCGCCCTCGTCTACGGTGCCGACCTGAAGCTGCCCGGCATGCTGAACGCGGCGATCCGCGACTGCCCGGTCTTCGGCGGCAAGGTCCGCAGCTTCGATGCCGGCGCCATCGCGTCGCGCCCTGGCGTGCGCAAGGTATTGAAGGTGGGCGACAGCGCCGTGGCGGTCGTCGCCGACACCTGGTGGCGTGCCAAGACCGCACTCGATGCGCTGCCCATCGATTGGGATGTCGGACCCAACGCAGCCGTCCAGCAGGCGGCCATCGACGCGACGCTGAAGGCCGGTCTGGACGCCGCGGATGCCGCTGTCGGCAACCGCAACGGCGACGCGAAGGAGGTGATCGCCAAAGCCACGCGCAAGGTCGAGGCGGTGTACTCCTACCCGTTCCAGAACCACGCGACGATGGAGCCCATGAACGCCACCGCGGTCTGGACGCCCGAGCGTTGCGAGGTCTGGACGCCCACCCAGAACGGCGAGTCGGCGCTTGCGGCCACGGCCGCTGCCGCAGGGCTGCCCCCGGCGAAATGCGACGTCTACAAGCTGCCGCTGGGCGGGGGCTTCGGGCGCCGGGGCATGGCCGACTGGGTCACACAGGTGGTGCTGATCGCGCGCGAGATGCCGGGAACGCCCGTCAAGCTCCTGTGGACGCGTGAGGAGGACATGCAGCATGGGCGCTACCACCCGGTGACCCAGTGCAAGATGACCGCGGCGCTCGATGAGCAGGGTGAGGTCACGGCGATGCACATGCGCATCTCCGGGCAATCCATCCTCGCCGCCGTGTTCCCGCAGAACATCCGCAATGGCCTGGACCCGGTCGTCTTCCAGGGGCTGAACGCCGGCGGTGGCGAGGCCATGATCGGCTACAGCTTCCCGCACCTGCTCATCGACCACGCGATGCGCAACCCGCACGTGCCGCCAGGCTTCTGGCGCGGGGTCAACCTGAACCAGAATGCGCTCTACCTCGAGTGCTTCATCGACGAGATCGCGCACGCGACGAAGCAGGATCCGCTCGCGCTGCGGCGCAAGCTGATGGCGCGTCACCCCAAGCATCTGGCGGTGCTGAACGCAGTGGCCGAGCGCGCTGGCTGGGGACAACCCGCCCCCGACGTCGGCGGCCTGAAGGTCTACCGTGGGCTGTCGCAGACCCACGGCTTCGGCAGCTACGTCGCCGCCTGCGCCGAGGTCTCGGTCACGGCCGACGGCGAGTTGAAAATCCACCGCATCGTCGCCGCCACCGACTGCGGCTACGCCGTCAATCCGCAGCAGATCGAAGCCCAGATCGAGGGCTCCTTCGTCTATGGACTGGGCGCGATGCTGTTCCAGGCCTGCACCGTCAAGGACGGCGCGATCGAGCAGAAGAACTTCGACACCTACCCCTGCCTGAAGATCGCGCAGATGCCCAAGGTCGAGTCCATCGTCATGCCGTCGGGCGGCTTCTGGGGCGGTGTCGGCGAGCCGACCATCGCCGTGGCAGCGCCCGCTGTGCTGAACGCGATCTTCGCCGCCACCGGCAAGCGCGTCCGCGACATGCCACTGAGCAGGCACAGTCTCAAGGCATGAGGCTGGGCGGGAGCCACGGCGCCGCAGGGGTCGCCCTGGCTCTTGGCATCGCCGCCACGGCGCCTGCGGCA
Source organism: Rubrivivax sp. (assembly GCA_027491255.1). Classification (GTDB taxonomy): domain Bacteria; phylum Pseudomonadota; class Gammaproteobacteria; order Burkholderiales; family Burkholderiaceae_C; genus Rubrivivax. Next base: position 53,948 of record JAIXWM010000085.1, read on the forward strand.
CGGGCTGCGGGCGTCGCACCTCACGAGGTCGAAGGCGACAGGATCGAGCAGCCTCTGCTCGGCCTGCGCGGCGACCCCGCCAGGGGCCGCGCCATCGTTGCCGACCGCCGCACCGGCCTGTGCCTGCTGTGCCACCAGGCCCCGTTGCCCGAGGAACGTTCGCAAGGCAACCTGTCGAGTGATCTGTCCGGCGCCGGGAGCCGCTGGACGGCGGCGCAGTTGCGGCTGCGCATCGTGGATGCGCGCTTACTGAACCCGGCGTCGGTGATGCCGTCGTTTCACCGCACCGAGGGGCTGAGCCGCGTCAGCGCGGCTTGGCGTGGCCGTCCGATCCTGGACGCGCAGCAAGTGGAGGATGTCGTGGCTTACCTGGAGAGCTTGAAATGAAACAGGCCGTCGCACCGCCCACAGACGGGCCACGAGCCGCCGTGGCAATGTCTCGCCGAAAGTGTCTGATCGGTTCGGGACTCGCCCTGGTGGCCTGCGCGGTGCCGCCATCCGCCGCAGCAGCCTCGCCGGACCTGCGCGATTCGCCCCAGCTTCACGAGGCGCTCAGCCGCTTCGTCGGCGGCGCGGTGGTGCGTGAAGGTCGGGTCGAGTTCGACTTGGCGGAACTGGTGGAGAACGGCAACGCCGTTCCGGTGACCGTGTCCGTGGCGAGCCCGATGAGCGACAGCGACCACGTGGTCGCGATCGCCCTGTTCGCGGGCCGCAATCCGCTGCCCGAGGTCGCCGAATTCAAGCTCGGCCCGCGCGCCGGCCGCGCCCGCATCGCCACCCGCATCCGCCTGTCGACGTCGCAGCGCGTGATCGCCGCCGCAAGGCTTTCGGACGGCACCGTCTGGACGCGCACCGTCGATGTCCTCGTGACTCTCGCGGCCTGCATCGAGGAGTGAGATGACCATGTCGAATCGCGTTCATCGCGGCCTACACGCAAACAGGCGCCGACCGGCGCAACAGCCATGACCCGCGCCATCGTCACCCTGCCGCGACAAGCCCGCAAGGGCGAGGTGATCGAGGTCCGTGCGCTCGTCGCCCATCCGATGGAGACGGGGCACCGGCCCGACAGCGACGGGCGCGTCCTGCCGCGCAACATCATCCGCCGTTTCACCTGCCGCTATGACGGCCAGACCGTCTTCAGCGCCGACCTGCACCCGGCCATCGCAGCCAATCCCCTGATCGTCTTCCACACCGTGGCCACCGTGACCGGCCCGCTGACCTGCACCTGGGAGGGCGACGGCGGCTTCGCTCACGAGCACGTGGCGTCGCTGCAGGTGGTGTGAAAAGGGCCCGTTCGACGGACGTGGCGGCTGTGCATCGCGTGCCCTCCCAGGGGAGGCGTGTCGAGGTCTGCCAACGTCGCAGCCGACGGCCCACCGATCTGGCCCTGGCCCTGGCCACCACGTTGCTGGCCAGCTTGATGGCAATCCCCCGAGACGCAAGCGCACAGCCGCAAGGGCGCAGCGGCTACGACCTGATGAGCAGGGACCTGCAGGCCATGCAGCGCGACGACTCGCTCAACCCCGGGATGCTGTGGGTGCTCGAGGGCCAGGCGCTGTGGACCCGGCGCGAGAGCGCCGCAGGGCGCGCGTGCGCCGACTGCCACGGCGCCACCCCCGCGGAACAATTGCGCGGCACGGCGGCGACCTACCCGGCCTGGGATGCGCTGCTCGGCAAGCCGGTCTCACTGGGTGAGCGCATCGCGCAGTGCCGCACCCGCCACCAGGGGCTGGCGGCTTCCGCCCCCGGCGCACAGGCACTGCTGGCCCTCGAGGCGGCGGTGGCCCACGCCTCCCGCAGCCTGCCCATGCGCCCACCGGACGACACGCGACTGACCCCGTGGCGCGAGCGTGGGCAGAAGCTGTGGCTGCAGCGACTCGGGCAACTCGACCTGTCATGCGCCCAATGCCATGACGAGCGTGCGGGCGGCCGCCTCGGCGGCGCCGTGATCCCCCCCGGCAACGCCGCAGGCTATCCCACATACCGGCTCGAATGGCAGGGGCTCGGCACGCTGCAGAGGCGCCTGCGCAACTGCATGACCGGCGTGCGCGCAGAGCCCTACGCCACAGGCTCCGACGAGATGCGGGCCCTGGAGGTCTACCTGGCCTGGCGCGACCGCGGCCTGGCGGTGGAAGTCCCGGCCGTGCGGCCTTGAATGCTGCCTGGGCCGCGGCCTTGAGTGCGGCCATTGGGGGCTGATCGCCGATTGCGCTTCGGGACATCCCCCCAGCCGGCGTGAAACAATCATTCTGATGAAAGTTTGCATCGTCGGTGCCGGAGCGGTGGGCGGCGTGTTGGCGGCCGGGCTTGCCGGCCGCTTGCCCGCCGGCGAGGTCGAGGTCAGCGCGTTGGCACGCGGCGCGACGCTTCAGGCCCTGCGCAGCGACGGACTGCGGCTGGAGTCACCGGACGCGCCGACGCGGCACCTGCGCCTGACCGCCAGCGACGACCCGGCCGCGCTCGGTGCGCAGGACGTGGTCATCGTGGCCGTCAAGGGCCCGGCGCTGGCTGCTGCCGCGCCGGCCATCGGCGCGCTGTGCCACCAGAACACGACCGTCCTGGTGGCCATGAACGGCGTGCCCTGGTGGTTCTTCGACGGACTGCCCGGCCCCTGCGACGGCCTGCGCCTGACCAGTGTGGACGCAGGCGACGGCATCCGGGCCCACATCCCGACCGAGCGCGTCGTCGGCTGCGTCGTCCACTTCAGCGCCGCCACACCCGCGCCAGCGCAGGTCCGCCTCGTTCAAGGCCGGCGCCTCATCATCGGCGAGCCCGCCGGCGGCACCAGCCCCCGCGTTCAGGCGCTGGCCCGCATGCTCGAAGGCGCCGGCTTCGAGGTCGAGCGCAGCGCGCGCATCCAGCGCGACATCTGGTTCAAGCTCTGGGGCAACATGACGGTCAACCCCGTGTCGGCGCTGACCGGCGCCTCCACCGACCGCATCCTCGACGACCCGTTGGTGCGCGCCCACATCAGCGCCGTCATGCTCGAGGCGCGCGAGATCGGGCGCCGCTTCGGCATCCCGATAGAGCAGGAGCCCGAGGACCGACACGCCGTCACGCGCAAGCTCGGCGCCTTCCGCACCTCGATGCTGCAGGACGTCGAAGCCGGGCGGCCGCTGGAGATCGACGGGTTGCTCGGCGCCGTGCGCGAGGTCGGCCAGCGCCTGGCCATGCCCACGCCCCACCTGGACAGCCTGCTCGGCCTGGCGCGCCTGATGGCGCGCACACGCGGGCTCTATCCTGAACCAGCCCTCCCCTGAAGCCCACGGAGCCCCGATGATCCTCGAAGTTGCCGACATCAGAATCCCGCCCGGCCGCCAGGTCGAATTCGACGAGGCCATCCAGCGCGGCGTGACGACGGTGATCGCGCAGGCCCGGGGCTTCCTCGGATGGCAGGTCCACAAGGGTGTCGAGAGCCCGGAGCGCTACCTGCTGACCATCCGCTGGGCAACGCTGGAAGACCACACGGTGCATTTCCGCCAGGGGCCGCTATTCCCGCAGTGGCGCGCCATCGTCGGGCCGTTTTTCGCCCAGCAGCCGGTGGTCGAGCACTTCGTCCTCGTCGGTACATCCTGAACGAAGCCCGATCCGTGAGCAGCCGCGGACACGCGCTCGATCTGGCGCGCTCACACTTCGACAGTGGCGGCTTCGCATGCGACCTCGCTCGCCGCGTGGCCTTCCGCACCGAGAGCCAGGACCCGGGCGGAGGAGCGCGGCTGCGCGCCTACCTCGACGACGAGCTGATGCCCGCCGTCCTGGCACTGGGTTTTCGCGGCGCCGTGCACGACAACCCGGTCCCTGGCGCAGGGCCGCTGCTCGTGGCCACAAGGCACGAGGGCGATGCCCTGCCGACCGTGTTGCTGTACGGCCATGGCGACGTGATCCGTGGCCAGGACGCCTCCTGGAGCCGCGGATCCGGCCCGTGGACCATGACCGCCGACGGCGAGCGCCTCTACGGGCGCGGCACGGCCGACAACAAGGGGCAGCACAGCATCAACCTCGCCGCGCTGGGTCAGGTGCTGGCGGCGCGCGGCAGCCTCGGTTTCAACGCGACCTGGCTGTTCGAAACCGGCGAGGAGACGGGCTCACCGGGGCTGGCCGCCTTCTGCGCCGCGCAGCGCGAGGCGCTCGTCGCCGACGTGCTGATCGCCAGTGACGGCCCGCGATGGCAGCGGGACCGGCCCACGGTCTTCCTCGGCTCGCGCGGGGTGGCCAACTTCGACCTCGTGCTGCGATCGCGCGAGGGCGCACACCACTCGGGCAACTGGGGTGGACTGTTGCGCAACCCGGGCACCGTCCTCGCGCACGCCATCGCCTGCCTCGTCGATGCGCGCGGGAGCATCTTGGTGCAGGCGCTGCGGCCACCGCCGATCCCGGATCGGGTGCGGCAAGCCCTGGCGAGTCTGAGCATCGACCCCGCGCCCGGGGACCCCGCCATCGACGCCGACTGGGGCGAGCCCGGCCTGAGCCCGGTCGAGCGCGTGATCGCGTGGAACACGCTGGAGGTGCTGGCCTACCGCACCGGCAACCCCGACCACCCCGTCAACGCCATACCGGCCGCGGCCCGTGCAACGATGCATATGCGCTTCGTCGTCGGCACCGACACGGCCTGCTTGCGTGAGCACGTCCAACGGCATCTGGCGGCGCACGGCTTCGGCGCGGTCGAAGTCGGCGAGCCGGTGATCACACCGGCCACCCGGCTCGACCCGGACAACCCCTGGGTGCGGTTCACGCTCGACAGCCTGCAACGCACCAGCGGCAAGAACCCGGTACTGCTGCCCAACCTGGGGGGCTCGCTGCCGAACGACGTCTTCGCCGAGCTCCTGGGCCTGCCCACCGTCTGGGTGCCGCACAGCTACCCGGCCTGCAACCAGCATGCACCCGACGAGCACCTGCTCGCGCCCGTGGCGCGCGAGGCGCTCGAGCTGATGACGGGATTGTTCTGGGACCTGGGCGAGCACGGCGCCAGGATGCCGCGCCGTGGCGAGCAGGTCGCCCCGCCAACGGGCTACGATCGGGTCTCGCCCGGCGCCTGAGATGGCCCGTTGCCAGCCATGTCGGGTCCAGCTGCTCGCGGGAACGCGTAGAGCGCGCGGCCCCTCAAACGCACGGGACGACAGTCACCACACCGCCTGAAACCATGCCCGCACTGAACCTCCTCTTGAACGGCCAGGCCGTCGCCACCGAGGCGGCCCCCACGACCCTGCTCGTCGACCTGATCCGCGAGGGCAGGCGCCTGACGGGCACCCACAGCGGCTGCGACACCGCGCAGTGCGGCGCCTGCACCGTGCTCGTCGACGGCCGGCCGGTCAAGAGCTGCAGCGTGCTTGCACTGCAAGTCCAGGACTGCGATGTCACGACCGTCGAGGGGCTGCCGGCACTGGCCGGCGCCGCCACCACCACCGAGGGCCTGCACCCGCTGCAGGACGCCTTCATGGCCTGCCACGGGCTGCAGTGCGGCTTCTGCACCCCGGGCATGTTGATGGCTGCCGCCGGCCTGCTGCGCACCAACCCGGCCCCCAGCGACGCCGAGATCGCGCAAGCGCTCGAGGGCAACCTCTGCCGTTGCACCGGTTACGTCAACATCATCGCTGCCGTGCGGCAGGCTGCGCAGGCGATGCGGGGCGCCGCCACCCAGGGAGTCCAGGCATGAACGCGCCCAAGGAACTGTCCGGCGAGGCGCTGCGCTTCGGCAGCGGCCACACCGTGCGCCGCATCGAGGACCCGACGCTCGTGAGCGGGCGGGGCCAGTACACCGACGACCTGCAGCGCGAGGGACTGGCCCACCTGGTCTTCGTGCGCTCGCCGCATGCGCATGCGCGCATCGCCGCCATCGACGCCACGGCTGCGCTGGCGCTGCCGGGGGTGCTGGCGGTCTACACCGGCGCGGAACTGGTGGCCGCTGGCGTCAAGCCTCTGGCCGGGCCGCCGCCCGCCTTCAAGCGCCCTGACGGCACCCCATCGGCCACGGCGCCGCGGCGCGCTCTGGCGCACGGGGTCGTCCGCTACGTGGGCGAGGCCGTCGCTGCGGTCGTCGCCGACACCCGCGAGGCCGCCGTCGACGCTGCCGAGGCGGTGATGGTCGACTACGAAGAACGACCCGCGGTCACGACGCTGGAGGCCGCGCTGGCCCCCGGGGCGCCGGCGCTGTGCGAGCAGGCGCCGGACAACATCTGCGCCGAGGGGCGCGAGGGCGATGCCGCCGCCTGCGTCGCCGCCTTTGCAGCCGCAGCGCACGTGGTGCGGCTCGAACTCGTCAACCAGCGCCTGGCGCCCTCGCCGATCGAGCCACGCGTCATCCTGGCCGAGCCCGAGCCCGGCACCGGCCGGCTGCTCGTGACCCTGTCCAACCAGATGCCCACCGGCATCCGCGACAGCCTCGCGGCCCTGCTGCACGGCATCGGCAAGGAACAGATCCGGGTCAAGGTCGGCGACGTCGGCGGCGGCTTCGGCATGAAGACCGGCCTGTACCCCGAGGACCTGGTCGTCGCCCACGCCGCGCGCACGCTGCAGCGCCCGGTGCGCTGGCGCGCGCAGCGGCTCGAGGAGTTCATGGCCGCCGTGCACGCGCGCGACTGGCGCACCACGGCCGAACTGGCGCTGGACGCCAGCGGCCGGGTGCTCGCGATGCGCCAGCGCACGCATGCCAACGTCGGCGCCTACGCCATCCCGACCGGCGTCATGATCCCGCTCGTACTCGGGCCCTTCGTGGCCACGAGCGTCTACGACATCCCGGTCGTCGACCTGCACGCCACCGCGGTGCTGAGCAACACCGGCCCCCTGGCCGCCTACCGCGGCGCAGGACGGCCCGAGGCCATCTACGTCGTCGAGCGCCTGATGGACGAGGCGGCGCGCGTCACCGGCCTGGACCCGGCCGAACTGCGCCGACGCAACCTCGTGCAGCCGCAGCAGATGCCCTACACCAGCCCGACGCGGCAGGTGTACGACACCGGCGAGTTCGAGAAGATGCTCGACCAGGCGCTCGCGCTCGGGGACTGGGCGGGCTACCCGGCACGTGCAGCGGGCACCGCGGCGCGTGGCCACCTGCGCGGCCGCAGCGTGACGACCTTCCTCGAATGGACGGGGGGCAACGCACTTACCGAGAAGGTGCAGGTGCAGGTCCGGGCCGACGGCATCATCGAGCTCAGCTCGGCCACGATGGCCATGGGCCAGGGCATCGCGACGAGCTACGCCCAGCTCGCGGTCGACATCTTCGGCGTGCCCATCGACCGCATCCGCATCCTGCAGGGGGACACCGACCGCGCCAACGGCTTCGGCAGTGCCGGCAGTCGCTCGCTGTTCACCGGCGGTGGCGCGGTGCGCGTGGCCAGCGAGCGCACGGTGGACCACGCGCGCGAGCTCGCTGCCCAGGCGCTCGAGGCCGCGCCGTCGGACATCGAATACCGCGCCGGCGCCTTCAACGTCGTCGGCACCGACCTGCGCATCGGCCTGTTCGATCTTGCCGGGCGCCAAAGCGGCGGCCTGATCACCGTGGCCGCCGAGGCCAGCGCCAGCGCCGCGAGCTGGCCCAATGCCGCCCACGTGTGCGAGGTCGAGATCGACCCCGGGACCGGCGAGGTCGAGGTCGTCGCCTACGCCAGCGTCAACGACATCGGGCGCGTGATCAGCCCGCAGATCGTGCAAGGCCAGGTCGAGGGTGGTGCGGTCCAGGGCATCGGTCAGGCGCTGTGCGAGCAGGTCGCCTACGACGAGGCGGGCCAACTGCTGACCGCGAGCTTCATGGACTACGCGATGCCGCGCGCCGACGGCTTCATCGGCTTCAAGACCCTGTTCGACACCTCGGTGCCGTGCAAGACCAATCTGCTGGGTGCCAAGGGCGTCGGCGAGCTGGGCACGATCGGTGCCACGCCGGTGGTGGCCAACGCCGTCGTCGACGCGCTGCTGGCCGCCGGCGTGCCGCGAGCCGCGGCTCTGGCGCTGCAGATGCCGTTCACGGCGCAGAAGGTCTGGCAGGCGTTGCAGCAGCGGCGCTGACAGGCTGCAGGGGCCGCCCGACAGTCTCACCGTCGTGTTGGCCACCCGTTCGCAGACCCCACCCTCGCGCAGGAGCCATTCGATGAACCCGAGCACCACCGCACTGATCCTGGTGGGCTACCAGAACGACTACTTCGCGCCGGGTGGCATCCTGCGGGGCGTGGTCGAGGAGCCGGACCGGGTGGACCGGGTGCTCGCGAACACGCTGGCCTTCATCCGCGCCGTGGCGGCCACGCCGACGACGCTGGTCTCGACGCCCATCGTGCTCACGCCGGACTACCGTGCTCTCGCCCACTCGGTAGGCATCCTGGGGACGATCAAGCAGTCCGGCGCCTTCCAGGAAGGCAGCGCCGGTGCCGACACCATCCCCGAGCTGCAGGCCTTCGGCGACCGCATCCTCTACGTGCAGGGCAAGGTCGGCTTCAACGCCTTCTCGAGCACGGCGCTGGACCAGGTGCTGCGCGAACGGGGTATCCACGACGTGCTGGTCGCCGGCATGGTCACCTCGCTGTGCATCGACTCCACCGGCCGTGCCGCGTACGAGCGCGGCTATGCGGTGACGATCCTGTCGGACTGCACCTCGGCCCGCACGCCGCAGGAGCAGGACTTCTTCTGCCAGACCATCTTCCCGCTGTACGGGCGCGCGGCCACCAGCACCGAGGCCCTGCGCGAACTGCAGGGCGTGGGCGCCTGACAGGCCCTCAGGAGCGCGCCCCCATGGCCACGGGCTCCGACAGCGCCGAGCCCACGCTCGCGACCGACCTGCATGTCGAGGCGACCTACCGTCTGACGGAGGCGCTCGTCGCTGCCGAGAAGCGCATGCGGCGGCGCGTCGAGATGCTGTCGGAGGCGGTGTTCGAGAGCGATGCCGACGGCCGCATCGTGTTCATGAACCCGGCCGCGCGAGACATCTTCGGCCGCGACGCCGACGATTGCCTGGGCCTATCCCTTGGTGAACTGCTGCTCGACGAAGACCGCGAGGCCTGGATGTCGCGGCAGACAAGCGCGGACGGCGGCGGCACCGCCCCCGTGTCATTGCGCGCGCCTCGGCCCGATGGCAGCCTCGCCTGGATCGAGGTCTCGACGGCGCAGACCGAGGAGGGCGGCACCGTCGGCGTGATCCGCGACGTGACGCGGCAGAAGCTTGCTCAGGACGAACTCGCGCGCCTGTCCATCGTCGCGAGCTCGACAGACAACATGGTCATCATCACCGATGCGCAGGGTCGCACCGAGTGGGTCAATCGCGCCTTCACGGAGTTGACCGGCTACTCGCTGGCCGACATCGGCGGCCGCAAGCCCGGAGCCATGCTCCAGGCGACCGAGACCGACCCGCAGGCGGTGGCCCGCATCGCGCAGGCGCTGCGCGACGGGCGCTCGGTACGCGAGGAACTGCTCAACCGCACGAAAGACGGTCGCCCCTACTGGGTGTCACTGCAGATCACGCCCGTGCTCGACACGCGCGGCCGTGTCGAGCGCTTCGTCTCGGTCCAGGCCGACATCACCGAGCGCAAGCGGCAGGAACGCACGATCCTGGACCACAACCTCCAACTCGAGGAGCGCGTGCGCGCGCGCACGGCCGAGCTTGCGCGCGCGAAGGAACTGGCCGAGGCGGCCACCCAGGCGAAGAGCCAGTTCCTGGCGAACATGAGTCACGAGATCCGCACCCCGCTGAACGCCATCATCGGCCTGTCGCACCTGTGCCTGGCCACCGCGCTGCAGCCGCGGCAGCAGGACTACCTGACCAAGATCGAGCAGGCGGGTCAGAACCTGATGCGCGTCGTCAACGACATCCTCGATTTCTCGAAGATCGAGGCGGGCAGTCTGAATCTGGAACTCGCGCCCTTGAGCGTGGCCGAAGTCGGCAAGCGCGTCCTCGCGCTGCTGTCCGAGAGCGCACGCGCCAAGGGTCTGCAACTGGCGATCGAACTGGCGCCAGAGGTACCGGATGTGCTGGTGGGAGACGCACTGCGGCTCGAGCAGGTCCTGCTCAACCTGTGCGGCAACGCCGTGAAGTTCACGCACCGTGGATCGGTGCGGCTGGTCATCGGCCGCAGTGCCATGGACGCCGCCATGGTCGAACTTGCCTTCGAGGTCCGCGACACCGGCATCGGTATCACGGCCGAGCAGTCGGGCAGGCTATTCCAGGCCTTCAGCCAGGCCGACAGCTCCACGACCCGCGAGTTCGGCGGCACCGGCCTGGGGCTCGCGATCAGCAAGCGCCTGGTCGAGAGCATGGGAGGTCAGATCGGGGTGCGCAGTCAACCCGGCGTGGGCAGCACGTTCTTCTTCACCCTGCGGCTCGGCCGCAGCGCGGCCACCACAGCCCCGGGATCAGCCCGCAGTCCAGAGGACCCCGAACTCGATGCGATGCGCCGCCGTCACCAGGGCGCGCGCATCCTGGTCGTCGAGGACAACGAGTTCAACCAGCAGGTGGTGCGCGAGTTGATGGAATCGGCAGGCGCAGAGGTGGTCGTCGCAACCACGGGGCGGGAGGCCTTGCAGCGCCTGGCGCGGGATCCCGGCTTCGACGCGGTACTGATGGACATGCAGATGCCCGACATCGACGGCCTCGAAGCCACGCGTCACATTCGGGACACTGCGACCCTGTCCGATCTCGTGGTGATCGCGATGACGGCCAACGCCACCGCCGAAGACCGGCGGCGGTGCCTCGAAGCCGGCATGAACGACTTCGAGACCAAGCCGGTGCTGCCGGCCGGCCTGTTCCGCACGGTGGGGCGCTGGCTGCCCGACGCGCCGGCCGAACCGGCCTTGGACCTGTCGAAGTTGTCGGCGCTGTTCGGCCAGGACCACAGCAAGCTTGCCCGGCTCGCCGAGGTCTTTCTGCGCACCGCCGGCGAGACAATGACCCAGATGCAGCAGGCGCGCGAGCGCCAGGCGGTCGAAGAGCTGGGTCGCGCAGCGCACAAGCTCAGGGGATCTGCCGTGTCCCTGGGTGCAACGGCGCTGGCCACCTGTTGCCAGACGATCGAATCGGCCGCCCGTCAGGGGGATGTCTCGTCTGCCCAGGCGGCTCTGGACTGCATGCCGCGCCTGCTGCGCGCCGTTGCGCGCGGCTTGACCGCGGCCACGGCGCCAAGCGCAACGCCTCGAGACACAGGCCTGTCTGAGGGACCCGCGTAGTCGAGCCGTCCGACCGAGCAGGGGTTGCATGTCACGGGTGCGAATCTTTCTGTCCCGTCAAGATCCAGGATAGATTTTCTGCTGCAGCGCAGCAGAAACTTCGATAGACTGGTCGGGTTGGGGCATGCCGACGCTCGACGCAAGGGCTTGCGCAGCGTGCGGATTCTTCCCAGCCTCTTGTCTCCTCCACCCCCCAAAGGGTGGTTAAGGTCCGGTGCGTTCGCGTACCGGACCTTTTTTTCTCTCCTTGCGGTCTGACCTCCGGCAAAACCAAGGGAAAACACTCTGAGACAATTCAGGACATCGCTTCAGCATATGGGCGGGCTCAAAGGGTCGTTCGTTTCTCAGCTTGTCGGCTGAGACAGGGAGGCCCACGCGAGGGCCCTGGCTGGTGAAGTGCTTCCCGTACTTCGGGCCGAAGCGGCCTGCGAGCGCAGCAAACTTGCGGCGCAAGGAACTCCAATATGAATCCCGCAGCGCCCCCTGGACAGTTCCCGTTGCCGCCATCGCGGCACTCCGCCACAGGTTTGGCGGCGGCATTGCACGAGCGCATCGGTGCCGCCGACCTGCAGGCGCTGACCCAGGCCACTCTTCAAGACGACATCGACGCGGCACGCGCGCTGTGCCGGCGTCTCAAGGGCCAGGGTGTGCCGGTGCGCACACTGCTGGCCGATCTGGTGACTCCGGTGGCCCGGCACCTGGGAGACCTCTGGGGCGGCGACGCCTGCGATTTCGTCCACGTCACCATCGCCACCTCGCTGCTGCGCCGGCTCGTGCTGGAGATCGCGCCGCCGCCCGATTCGGACGCCCCGGCCGATGCGGATGCGCGGCGCATCATGCTCGTGCCGGTACCCGGCTCCCAGCATACGCTGGGTCTGCTCGTGCTCAGCCGTTACTTCCAGCTCGCCGGCTGGGCCGTCTGGAGCACGCCTTGTGCGACGCTCGCCGAGGTGCGGGACCAGGCTGGCCAGGTCTGGTTCGACGTCGTCGGCTTCTCCATCGGTTCAAGCCTGCACGCGCCGGTGCTCGCCGACGCGGTCGCGACGGTGCGCGCCAGCTCGGTCAACCCGGATGTGCGCGTGATCGTCGGCGGCCCGGCCCTGCTGGACGACGACACGCTCGGTCAGTCTGCAGGCGCCGATGGCGCGGCCCTCGATGCCGAGGGTGCGGTACGCATTGCGCGAGTCCTCGTGGACAAGGTCCGCGGCGGTTCGCTCGTCACGTCCTGACGCTCAGGCCGCCTCGAGATAGCGCTCGCGCAAGGCGGCCCGAGCCGCCGGGCCGAGCCCCAGGCGTGTGGCGAGATAGCGATCGATGCCGCCGTGGCCTTCGTCGACGCGCTGCAACGCGGCCGCCAGGAAATCCTGCTGCACGCGCCACATCACCGCCAGAACATCGGGATCGATGTCGCCCCAGCGCAGCGTCGGCGGTTTGAAGTGGCGGTTGGTCAGCAGGTAGTCGTTCATCACCACAGCGCGCGGCACGCCGAGCGCCAGCAGGATCACCGCCGCCGCGAAGCCGGTGCGGTCCTTGCCCGCAGTGCAATGAAAGACGGCGGGTGAGTCATCCTTGATGAGATGGTCCAGCAGCTCGGCGAAGCGATGCGCCTGCTCGTCGACGAGACGCCGGTACAGATCGCGCATCAGCTCTTCACAGGCGGGCACCGTCAAGGCACGGCCCTCGCTGACCATGGCCTGCATGCTCTGAACGATGACGGGCTCGATCGCCAGCAGGTGCTGATGCACGCCGGGCAGCTCATAAGGGTGTGCGGCACGCTCGCGCTGGCCGCGCAGGTCGAAGGTGCGCGCGAGACCGAGGGCGCGGAGCAGGCCTTTGTCCTGGTCGGACAAGGCACCCAGGTGGTCGGAGCGGAAAAGCCGGCGCCAGCGTACTGCACGACCGCCCTCCCCGAGGTAGCCCCCAAGATCACGAAAATTGGAGGCGCCTTGCAGCGGCAGCACGCGGTCAGGATGCTCTGTCATTGCGCCGATTGTGACTTGCCACGACCCCACGGCGGGGCGGCGTGCCCGTCACCCGCATTGACGGACACGGGCTGGGTCCATCACTGCGACCCACCCGGGACGGGCGCCCGTCTTCTTGTGTCGGCTGCGCGCTAGCGCCCGCTGACCCGGCGGATGGCGTCGGCGCGCCGCTCCAGACCGGGCAGCAGTTCGAGGCCGAGGCCTGGCTTGGTGAAATCCACCGTGACCTCGCCGCGCTGGACGGTCGGCAGCGTGGTCACCAACTCCGTGTACCAGCCCGTGTAGAAGGCACGCACGCACTCCTGGATCAGCGTGTTGCGCGCGAACATCGAGAAGTGGCATGACGCCGCCCAGACCACCGGCCCGGTGCAGTCGTGCGGGGCCACCGGCACGTGGTGGGCCTCGGCCAGCGCGGCGATCTTGCGCGCCTCGGTCAGGCCGCCGCACCACGAGAGGTCAAGCATGGCCACGCCGGCGGCCTTGGTCTCCAGGTATTCGCGGAAGGCATGCGTGAATGACAGCGTCTCGCTGGCGCAGACCCAGGCCTTGGAGTGGCGTGCGTACTCGGCCAGGTCGGAAGGGTTGTCGAGGCGGAAGGGGTCCTCGTGCCAGTAGGTGTCGAACTCGGCCAGGCGCCGGGCCAGCTTGCAGGCCATCGGCAGGCTCCACAGCGAGTGGAACTCGACCATGATGTCCATCTTGTCGCCCACCGCACGGCGGATCTTGCGGAAGGGCTCGAGCGCCAGGTCCAGCTCGGCCGGGGAGATGTCCATGCCGTGCGTGCGCTCGGCGGCGATGTCGAAGGGCCAGATCTTCATGCCGGTGATGCCCTGCTCCAGCAGCGACAGCGCCAGCTCGTCGGCCCGGTGCAGGAAGCCTTCGAGGTCTTCGTAGGGCCCGCCGGTCTCGCCGACGTGCCAGTTCGCGACCGCCTGCGCGCGCGCGTCGCGGATGTACTTGTAGCCCGCGCAGGTGTTGTAGATGCGCACCTTGTCGCGCGCGCGCCCGCCCAGCGCGTCGGCCAGCGGCATGCCCGCAGCCTGCGCGAACAGGTCCCACAGCGCGATGTCGACGGCTGAGTTGCCGCGCGTCTCGACCCCGGCCGAGCGCCAGCCGAGGTAGTTGGTCAGGTCGCGGCCGATGGCCTCGATGTGACGCGGGTCGCGCCCGACGAGCTTGGGCGCGACCGACTCGTGCAGGTAGGCCTCGACCGCCGCCGCGCCCATGAAGGTTTCGCCCAGCCCGGTCAGCCCCTCGTCGGTGTGCAGGCGCACCCAGACGAGGTTGGCGAACTCCCCGAGGCGCAGGGTCTCGAGCCCCGTGATCTTCATGGTGCGGCGGTCGCCTCCTTCAGGTGCTCAGCGGCGGATCTGCGCCAGGTTGTCGAGCATGCGCTTGACGGTGTCGGCGCCGATCGTGCCCTGGTGCTTCTCGTAGACGCCCTTGGCCTTCTCGAACATGCGCTCGCGCTCCTTGGGGTCGATCTCGTTGACGACCATGCCGCGGGCCCTCAGGTTCGCCAGCGAACGCTCGGACAACGCGCGCGAGACCTTGCGCTGCTCGTCACGGCCCTCGACGGCGCAGGCCTGCAGCGCCGACTGCTCGTCCCGGGACAGACGGTCCCACAGCGGCTTGGAGTACAGCACCATGAAGGGGGTGTAGGCATGACGCGTCACCGACAGGAACTTCTGCACCTCGTAGAGCTTGGAGGTATCGATGGTGACGAAGGGGTTCTCCTGGCCATCGATGGCACGCGTCTCGAGCGCGGTGAAGACCTCGCCGAAGGCCATCGGCACGGCGTTGGCACCGAGCGTGCGGAAGGTGTCGAGGAAAATGTTGTTCTGCATCACCCGCACCTTGACGCCGGTGAAGTCCTCCCACTTCGTGACCGGCTTGCGCGAATTCGTCAGGTTGCGGAAGCCGTTCTCCCACCAGGCCAGGTTGATCAGGTTGACCGCCGGCATCTTGCCGGTCATGAAGGCCCCGACGTCGCCGTCGAGGATCTTGTCGGCCTCGGCCTCGTTGGCGAAGAGGAAGGGCAGGTCGAAGACACCGAGTTCGGGGACGATGCCCACAAGCGGTGACGACGAGGTGATCACCATCTCCAGGGTGCCCGAGCGCAGCGCCTGGGTGGCCTGGAGGTCGCCGCCCAGCGCGCCGCCCCAGAAGGCCTGCAGCCTCATCTTGCCGCCGGAGCGCTGGTTCAGGCAGGCCGTCATCTTGGCCACGCCGTTGCCCACCGGGTGATCCTGGTTGATGCCGTTGGACACGCGGATCGTACGCTCGGTGAACTGGGCACTCGCCGGGGCGCTGACGAGCGCGGTGACGGCCGCGGCAGCGGCGGCGAACACGGTCTTGCGGATCAGGGTCTTCATCGTCGAGTCTCCTCGTGTGTGGAAGGGGTGGGAAATGAGGGGAAGCTAACGCCCGCGCAGCCAGGCCAGCGGCACGGTCACGAGCTCAGGAAACGCAATCAGCAGGAACATCACCACCGTCTGCGCGAGCAGGAAAGGTATCACGCCGCTGATGACCGCGCCCATCGGCACCCGCGCCACGCCCGCGACGACGTTCAGCACGATGCCCACCGGCGGCGTCAGCAGGCCGATGGCGTTGTTCATGATGAACAGGACACCGAAGTAGACCGGATCGATACCCGCCTGCTTGACGATGGGCATGAGCACCGGCGTCAGGATCAGCACCGTCGGGGCAAAGTCCAGCGCCGTGCCCACCACCAGAACCAGCAGCATCATCAGCACGAGCAGCAGCTTGGGGTGCTCGCGGAAGGGCTCGAGGAGCGAGCCGAGTTCGCCCGGAATGTTGGCCTGCGTGATGAGCCACGCCGACACCAGCGCCGAGGCGACGAGGAACATCACGACCGCCGTCGTCTTGGCCGCGAGCAGGAAGACGCGGTAGAGATGGGAGAACTTGAGCTCGCGGTAGACGAACAGGCCGACCAGCATGGCGTACACCGCCGCCAGCACCGCGGCCTCGGTGGGCGTGACCACGCCGAAGCGGATGCCGGCGAGGATCATCACCGGCATGGCCAGTGCCCACAGGCCGTCGGCGAGGGCCTTGCCGCGCTCGCGCCAGCTGGCGCGCGGGTAGACCTTGACGGGCTGGCGCCGCACGACCCAGGCCCATGCGACGACGAGCGACAGGCCCATCAGCAGCCCCGGGAAAATGCCGGCCAGGAAGAGCTGCGTGATCGAGACGTTGGCCGCGACGCCGAAGATGATGAAGCCGATCGACGGCGGGATCACCGGCGCGATGACGCCCCCGGCGGCGATCAAGCCGGCCGAACGCGGCACGTTGTAGCCGGCCTCGCGCATCATCGGGATCAGGATGGAAGCCAGCGCGGCCGTATCGGCGGCGGCCGAGCCCGACATCGAGGCCATGACGACCGCCGCGAAGATCGCCACATAGCCCAGGCCGCCATGAACGTGGCCCACGAGCGTGACGGCCACGTTGACGATGCGCCGCGACAGGCCACCGGCATTCATCAACTCCCCGGCGAGCAGGAAGAAGGGCACGGCCAGAAGCTGGAAGTTGTCGGCGCCGATGATCAGGTTCTGGGCCACGATCTGGCTGTCGAACACATTCAGGTGCCACATCAGCGCGAGCGCACAGACGATGAGCGAAAACGCCACGGGCATGCCCAGGGCCATCGCTCCGATCAGCGAGAAGAGGAAGACCACAACCGTCATTCGAGTCTCCCCTTCAAGCTCTCGGCGCCACCCCCGTCGTACTCGCCCGCAAAGATGTCGAGTTCGTGCTCACGCAGCCGCCCCGAAAGCGCGCGCGCCAGCCGCAATGCAGTGATCGTGCCGATGCCCAGGCTGGTGAAGAAGCCCATGCCGTAGACCCAAAGCATCGAGATGCCGGTGATCGGCGCGGTGTTCGAGGCATTCAAGGGCGCCTGGCGCCAGGTGCCCCAGAAGAACACCGCGCAGCACAGGAGCACCAGCGCGTCGCTCGTGATCATGCAGACGCGCCTGCCGCCGGCACCGAAGCGCCGCACCAGCGTTTCCACCCCCATGTGCGCGTGCTCCCGCGCCACGACCACGGCGCCGATGAACGTCAGCCAGACGAAGCAGTAACGCGACATCTCCTCGGATACCGGGATGCCGGAGTCGAACACGTAGCGCAGGACGACGTTGCCGAAGACCATGATGACCATGGCGGCCAGACATGCCACGATCAGGAATTCGAGCAGGGTGAAAAAGCGATCGGTCAGGGATTTCACATTCAGCAAGGGTCTGGCCAAGGGCGCCCGGCAAGCCAAACAAATCCGGGCCAACGTGCGGACCCGCGATTCTGGCGCCGCCCACCCGGCCGGCAAGCCCGGATAAACGCTAAGCCGCGCCGGCGCGCGCAGGCCGCACCGGCCCACAATGGGGCCATGATCGAAGCCGCGATCACCACGGCAGACGCTGCCTCAGGGCCGTCGACGACCCCTGTCGCGACCGAAGGAACACCCCTGGCGGTGACGCCGTCACGAGACGAACCGCAAGCGAACCCGCCCTGGAGCGTTGCCGTGCGCGCGCTGTGCGAGTTCACCGCCCGCCGCGGTGACCTCGACCGTCGCTTCACCCCCACCGCCACCGCGCTCGAGGGCCTGCAGGGCCAGGGCCTGGTGCGGCTGCGGCGCGGGCCCGACTACGAGTCAGAGATCGCGCTCGAGGCCGACGTCGGGCCGCTGCGCGTGCGCGGCCGCGCCGACGGCTGGGACCCGCGCCGGCGCACCCTCGAGGAGGTCAAGACCATCCGCGGGCAGCCGGACGAGATCCCCGCGAACCGGCGCCTGCTGCACTGGGCGCAGTTGCAGACCTACGGCGCGCTGTTCTGCCTGGCGCGCGGCCTGGAGGAGGTCGCGCTCGCCCTGGTCTACTTCGACATCGACAGCCAGACCGAGACCGAGCTGCGCGAGCTCTGCGCCGCAACCGACCTGCAGGCGCTGCTGGCACAGCGCTGCGCCGCCTACGAGTCCTGGGCCGCGCAGGAGGCCGCGCACCGCGATGCACGCGACAACGCGCTCGCGCGCCTGCCCTTTCCGCGCGGCGACTTCCGCGAGGGACAGCGCCGTCTGGCCGAGTCGGTCTGGCGTGCGCTGGCGCAGGGCGGCTGCCTGCTCGCGCAGGCGCCCACCGGCAGCGGCAAGACCCTGGGCACGCTGTACCCGGTGCTGCGCGCGATGCCGGCACGGGGCCTCGACAAGATCGCCTACCTGACCTGCAAGAACACCGGCCGGCTGGGGGCCCTGGACGCGCTCGAGGAACTGCGGGCCTCGACCCCGGGCCGGGCGCTGCGCGTGCTCGAGATCGTCGCCAAGGACGCCGGGTGCGAGCACCCGGACAAGGCCTGCAGCGGCGAGTCCTGCCCGCTGGCGCGCGGCTTCCACGACCGTCTGGCTGCAGCCCGCGCCGACGCTGTGGCCGAGGCCTGGCTCGACGCGGCGGCGCAGCGGCGCGTTGCGCGGCGGCACGGGGTGTGCCCGTACTACCTGGGCCAGGAGCTGCTGCGCTGGGCCGACGTCGTCGTTGGCGACGTGCACCACGGCTTCGACCCTCACGGGCAGTTGCATGCGCTCATCGTGGCCTTGCAGTGGCGTGTCGCGCTGCTCGTCGACGAGGCCCACAACCTCGTCGACCGGGCGCGCCAGATGTACGGCGCCGAGCTGCGGCTGGCCGAATTGGCATCCGCGCGCGCACTCGCCCCGCCCGCGCTGCGCGCCCCCTTCGACGCCGCGCTTGCCGAGGGCTGCGCCTTCGCCGCCGCCCAGCCCGGCGACGACGTCATAGTCGACGCCCTGCCCGAGCCCTGGATCCTCACGCTGCGGGCTCTGTCAGGACGACTGGGCGAGCATTTCCTGCGCCTGCCACTGGCCACCGGCGCGCTGCTGGACTTCCACTACCGCTTGCGGGGCTTCGTCGAGCGCGTGGACACGCTCGGCGAGCACACGCTGGTCCAGTGCCTGAGCGAATCTGACATCGACGAGGACGTCGCGCCCGGCAGCGACGCCGTCGTCGCGCTGCGCAACGTCGTGCCCGCGCCCTTCCTGCGCCCGCGCTGGGCCGCGCTGCGCGGCGCGGTGCTGTTCTCGGCCACGCTGGGCACGCACGCCTATCAACGCGATCTGCTCGGCCTGCCCGAACAGACGACCTGGCTGGACTTGCCCCCGGTGTTCCCGCCCGAGCACCTCCAGGTGCGCGTGGCGCACCGGCTGTCCACGCGCTGGAGCGACCGTCGGCGCACGCTCTCGGACCTGGCGCGCCTCGTCGCGAGCCAGTTCGACAAACATCCGGGCAACTACCTCGCCTTCTTCGGCGGGCACGAGTACCTGCGTCAGGCGGCCGACGCACTGGCGGCGGCACGGCCGGACATCGCGCAGTGGCGCCAGGAGCCTGCCATGGACGCCGCCCTGCGCGAGGCCTACCTCGCACGCTTCGTCGCCGGCGGGCGCGGCATCGGCTTTGCCGTTCTGGGCGGCGTTTTCGCCGAGGGCATCGACCTGCCCGGTACACGGCTGGTCGGCGCCTTCGTCGCCACGCTGGGGCTGCCGCCTCCGTCGCCGCTGCAGGCGCAGGTGCAGGCGCGCATGGAACGCATGTTCGGCGCCGACGCCGGCTACGCCGACCTCGTGCCCGCGATGCAGAAGGTGGTGCAGGCCGCCGGCCGGGTGCTGCGCACACCGCAGGACCGCGGCTGGCTGTGGCTGCTCGACCAGCGCTACCTCGACCCCGGGATCACGCGTCTGCTGCCGCCCTGGTGGGGGCTGGGGCGGCTCAGGTCGGGCGCGGCAAGGCCGGCAGCGGGCCCTTGAAGGCCTGCGCGAGCTCGAAACCGCCCCAGATGGCGATGCGGTGCTGCGCCGCGTAGGGTCGCGCGTTCTCGCTCAGCTCGCCCAGGCCGATGTAGAGGGCGTCAGCGATGTCGCCTGCTGCGCGCGCAGCCTGCAGCGCGCGCAGGGCTTCGGCGCCGGTGCGCGCCGACTTCCAGCGCCGCGCGCTCACCGCCATGCGCCGGCCGCGGCGCTCGAGCTCGAAGTCCATGCCATCGCGACCATCGAGGCGTCTCACCTCGTAGCCGTCGCGCCGGAAAACCTCCTCCAAGCGCTGCGCGAACGCCGGCCAGGCCATGCGCATGACGTCCTCCCGCAAGCGTGCGACCTCTTCGGCACTGGGCTGGCGCCACTGGCGCAAGGCCGCGAGCGCGCCGATCACGGCGAAGGGCGATGCCGAGAGCGCGCCCACGATCTTGTAGCCCTCGGGCAGCAGCGCCGCTGCTGCCAACGCCAACGCCGCCGCGATGGCGAAGCTGACCCAGGCCGAAGACCGCAGCAGGATCGCGAACAGGGAGTTCTCGGCCATGCGCAGCTTCAAGGGGGTTCCTCCTGAACAGGGAAGCAAGGGGGGCACAGGCCAAGGGCCTTGCAGGCCGCGCAGTCTAGGCGAGCAAGGGTTCCCCCCGCGCCTGCTCGGGGCTCAGGGCACTCGGGTGCCGGCCAGGCGGACAGCGGCAAGCTCCGCTCTGGCCTTGACGAGCATGGCAACCCCACGGCGGTGTGCCGCGGGCGCTTCGACCGGACGCGCGCGCGAGCAGCGAGTCGCCGCCGCGAGCCCGCAAGATCCGGCCGTCGGCGAAGACCACGTCGAGGGAAGCGCCACTGCGGCTGCCGGGGGATAGACGAGCACGACGAGTGGCGGCTCCACGGCCTCGAGCGCCACAGCCCGATGAAACCGGGCACGCTGACGCCGTGGCAGGGATGCCGCTGCCTGGGCCACGGCTCGCCGGTGTGCAACGTCGCGCCGTACCTCTGCCCGGCCGGCAAGAGTGCCGCCCGGGTCAAGGCCGAACGTCTGCGCGGCGAGCATCGGCCGTCGCGCCACACACCGTCATGCGCCGTTCGTGGCGCTGAAAGCACTCGGGCCCGGCAAGCCGGGCCCGAGGGTGTCGCGCCGAAGGACGAAGCAGGTCAGGCGGCGCGGCGAGCGCGGGCCTTGGGTTGCTGCGCAGCGGCCACCTTGACCACGCTGCCGGCGACAGCCTGGAAGTTGGCGTCGGCCACGTCGGCGGCTTGCTTGGCGACCTTCTGCGCGCTCTCGATGGCGTTGTTCGCAGCGGCCATGGCCGACTTCACGAAGCCCACCGCGGTCTCAGAGCCGGCCGGGGCGTTCTTGACCATCGAGTCCACAGCCGACGTGAAGGTCTTCTGCAGGTCGGCGAACTGGCTCTCGGCCACGCGCACGAACTCGTCGTTCGTCGTCGTGGCGATCTCGTAGACGTTGCGGCTGTAGGCCACGGCCTTCTCGGCGGCCGGCTGCATCAGCGCCTGCTGCAGCGCCATCAGTTCCTGCGCGTCCTTCACGCCCAGGGCGGCGCGGGTGGTGTCGGCGGCTTCGGTCATGACGAGCTTGGCGGCCTGAAGATTCAGCTCGACGAGCTTCTCGACGCCTTCGAAGGCCTTGTGCGTCAGGCCGAAGAGGGTTTCGACGTTCGCCTTCTGGGCGGCCATGACTTGCTCAGCGGTCAGGTAGGACATGATGTTCTCCAGGGTGGTGAGGGTTGATCTGCGTTGCGCCACACTTATGCTGCAGTGCAACATGAACAGAAGTATAGGGTTTCCACCGGGGAATGCAAGAGAAATTTGTTGCACTGCAGCAAATTTGTTCGCGTCCTTGGTCGCCTTCCTTCAACGGCCCGGCAACTAACGCCGCCCTCAACGCTTGACAGCCGCCAGGTCCGGCGCGAGATCCACCTGCCGGGGCGCGCCCTGGGTGTTCTGGTTCATCTGCATGATCCGGGCGTGGATGCCCTCCTTGTCGCGCTCGGCGGCGTAGCAGTCGCCGGGCATCCCCGGCGCCGCACCCGCCAGCGCGTCCAGTTCGGCACGGTCGGCCGCCTCCAGGCGCAGTCGGAAGACGGCGAGTGTCTGCTCGAGGTGGCTCGCGTCGCGCGCGCCCACGAGGGCCTGAGCGACCTGCGGCTTGTCGAGCACCCAACGCAGGCACACCGTGGATATGTCGCTGCCGTGCCGACGCGCGATGCGGTCGGCAGCGCGCAGCAGCGCCTGCAGCGCGTCCCAGCCGCCGAATTCCTCGATCACCAACCGGTACTTGACGAGCGAGCGATTCGCATAGGGTTGCGGCGGATCCGGCTGCCCGAGCCAGCGCCCGGACAGGAAGCCCCCGGCCAGCGTGCCGTAGCACAGCAGGTGGATGCCGTGCTCCCGGCAGAAGTCGACCATGCCGCGCTCGGACCGCAGGTCCAGCGGCGAGTACTGCAGCTGGTTCGACAGCAGGCGCACGCCGGCGCCGACGATCTCGCGCAGGTGCGCGACGTCGAAATTCGTCGTCCCGATGTGCGCCACCTTGCCCGCGCGCTGCAGTTCCTGCAGCCACAGCAGGGCCTGGACGCAGCCCGGGGCGTCGTAATCCCACCAGTGGAACTGCACCAGGTCCAGGCGCTCGACGCCGAGACGGCGCAGCGAGATGTCCACCGTGGACTCGATATCACGCCGTGTCAGGCGCGGCAGGAGTTCGAGATCGGGGCAGAGCTTGGTCGAGACGCGCAGCGAGCGCGCGAGCGCCGGGTGGCGGCGCCGGAACTCGCCGATCGTCTCCTCGACACCGACGTAGTGGTCTGCGCAGTCGAAAGCGTTGATGCCGGCGTCGACGAAGCGCCGCATGTCATCGACCGCCTCGTCGACGCTGCGCGGCGCGCCGTGACGCGCCGCGAGCTGCCAGTTCCCCTTGGCCACGCGCGAGACGGTGTAGTCCGGCGCAAGCGTGATCGTCTCGATGGGGTGCGGGATGTCCATGGATGGGGTGCAGTCGCGGCAGAGGACCCGATCATCGCAGCGCCGCAGCGCCCTGCCCGGCGGGCGCTTGATTCAGAGGCTGAGAGTTTTTCCGCCGTGCCCGAAAGGCGCGCCCAAACGCCCTGGATCGAGGCGCAAACCACAGCCATGGCCCGGGCCATGGCGAGAATTTGCACCGATGAGCCAGCGGGTTTGGGCGTGCAAGGCGGGCATGGGGAATGACGCTCAGCCTCTCAGCGTTCGGCGATGTAATGCGACACGGTGATCTCCACGCCCGCCGGCACATAGGCGCGCACGCGCGCCTCGACGGCCTCGTCGGTCAGGGTGGCGCGCGCGCGCTGGTGCAGGTAGTCGGCCCAGGACGCGACGATGAAACGCTCGACGAATCGCGTCGGGTCCGACAGATCCCGGTAGACGCGCCAGAAGGTGGCGCCGTCACGCTGGCGCGGCGCGCGCAGCTTGCCGATCTCGTCCAGGAAGTCCTGCGCGTCCTCCTCGCGGATGCGGTAGCCGATCTCCACCGCCACCGGGCCTTCCTCCAGGCCCGGCTCGTAGGCGACGAAAAGGTCGTCGCGCGGCACCGCGAGCGTCACGTCGGTGTAGGCCCCCATGCGCAGCGGGAAGCGGCGGGCCAGGAACGGCCCGACCAGCATCAGCAAGGCGGCCAAGGTGAGCGCTGCGCCCAGACCGGCCAGGTCGGCAAAAGCACCCCACAGTGCCGAGCCGAAGGCAAAGGCGCCCAGCGAAGCCAGCGTGTGCATCGCCAGCGCGCGCGAGCGTACCCACAGCGGCACGCTCGTCTGGGTGGCGGTGCCGAAGGTCGAAGTCGCCGCCATCCACGCGCCACCGCCCAGCAGCAACCACAGGTAGACCGGGGCGGCCCAGGGCGACCAGGCGCACACCAGCATGGCCAGGGCGAACACCACGCAACCCGCAGCGACGATGCGCTCCACGCCATGGCGCTGGCGCAGCCGTCCGATCAGGAAACCGGCCACCACGGCGCCGCCACCCATGCATCCCATCAGCAGGCCGAAGCCCGCGGCGCCCAGTCCCAGCTGCCGCTGCGCCACGACAGGAAGCAGCGCCCACAACGCAGAACCCGCGCCTGTGTAGGCCATGACCCGCACGAACTGGGCGAACACAGCCTGCGAATGCCAGGCAAAGCGCAGGCCGCTGAGCATGCCGCCCCACAGGCGCTCGGCAGGCAGTCGCGAGGGCGGGTGTGGCGGCGGCGGCCAGTGCGTCATCGTCCAGGCCAGCGCCACGGCGGCCAGGCAGCCGGCAGCGAAGTTCCAGCCCGCGCCCCCGAGTGCAAACACCGCACCGGCCAGCGCCGGACCCAGGGCGCGCGCGGTGTTGTAGGAGATGCTGATCACCGAGATCGCCTGCGGAAGGTCCTCGCGCGGCACGGCGTCGGCAACGGCAGAGTTCCAGGACGGCGACATCAAGGCGTTGCAGCAGCCGCAGACGAAGACCGAGACCAGCAGCACGGCCGGGCCTACCCAGCCGCCGATCACCAGCCCCGTCAGCAGCGCCGCGGCCGCCGCGTTCACGATCATGGTGCGAAAGATCAGACGACCGCGGTCGGTGATGTCGCCCAGCACGCCGGCAGGCAGGGCCAGCAGGAACATCGGCAAAAAGACCGCCGTCTGCACCAGGGCGGCGAGAAAGGACGAGCCGGTCAGCTCGACCATCAGCCAGGACGCCGCCGTCGTCTGCATCGCCGAGCCGATGAAGTAGACCGTGCTGCCGCCCATCAGGCCGCGGAACGCGGGGCGCCGCAACACGGCCAGCACCGATGGCGAGCCAGCAGGGGGTCGGTGCACAGGCGCCGACCGTGACGGGGAAGGGTCGTCAGGCGTCATCAAGGGGCGCAGGGCCGGCACGGCACTGCGAAAGCGATCCTGCAAGACACTGGAAAGGCACGAACGCCGCCCTCGATTCTGCGCCCCGATCCTGCAAATCGAGCGTCAGACCCTCATGCCCGGCTGGAAAATCCGGTCCGGACCCGGCCGGCCCGGCACGCGGCGCCTGCAGCAGCCGCGCGCGCCGGTCACTGACCGCCTGCATGCCCTGTGGAGTTGCCTGTTGATGAATCCCGACCTCCCTCCCGCCCTCACCCGCTTCCTCGTGCGCGACCGCGTCGCCGTCATCACCGGCGGGGCGCAGGGCATCGGTCTGGCCGCGGCCCGCGCGCTGCACGACGCCGGCGCCGAGGTCTGGCTGCTCGACCGCGACATCGACACCGCCCGGCGGGCCGCAGCGACGATGGCACGCGCGCAGGCGCTGGCGGTCGACGTCGGCGACGCCGACTCGATCGACCGCGCTTTCGACACGGTGGGCAGCCGGTGCCGGCGCATCGACATCCTGGTGGCGAACGCCGGGGCGTCGATCCGGCGCCCGGCGCTGGAGCTGACGCTGGCCGAGTGGAACCAGGTGCTCGCCGTCAACCTGACCGGCAGCTTCCTGTGCGCACGCGCCGCCGCGGCGCGCATGCCGGCCGAGGGGGGCGCAATCGTCGCCACAACCTCGGTCATGGGCCTGTCGGGCGGCGGCCCCTACCCCAACCCGGCCTACCACGCGACCAAGGGCGCCCTGGTCAACCTGACGCGCTCGCTGGCGGTGGAGTGGGCTGCACGCGGCATCCGCGTGAACGCCGTCGCACCCACGTGGACACGCACCGGGTTCATCGGCGCGCTCGGCGCCGAGACGCTGGGGCGCATCGAGGCGCTGATGCCGCTGCGCCGACTCGCCGAGCCCGAGGACGTCGCCAGCGCCATCCTCTACCTCGCCAGCCCCGCCGCCGCCATGGTCACCGGCCACGTGCTGGCGGTGGACGGGGGATTCCTGGCGCAGTAGCGGGGGACGCTTCGGCCTCGCAAGCCCAGAGCGGGCGAGAGCCGGACGCGGGCGCCCGCCCGCGGGAGGGACGTCAAAGGTTGATCGTCGTTGCCGCCGCGCTCGAAAAGCGCGTCGAAACGGCTCATGCCCCGGCGCAACCCGCAGCCACGGCTCGGGCCCTGGCCCTGGCCCTGGCGCTGGCGAGGAATTGCAAAGACGAGACGGGGTGCCCTGGTGTGCAGGGCGGGCACGGGGAACAGACTCCAGGCCCCTCAATCAAGGAGAGTCACCGCCACGCGCCCGAGCGCACCGTAGTCGGCTTCGACGCGATCGCCTGGCACCACCTCCAGCGGCACCATGCAGGTGCCGGTGGACACGGTCTGCCCCGCGTGCAGCGCGATGCCGCGGGCTGACAGTTCATTGACCATCCAGGTCAGCGCCAGGCGCGGGTCACCCAGGACCGCCCGGCCTTCGCCTTCGCGCCGGTAGCGCGACGGGCCGTCGGCTGCAAACACCGTCGCATGCACGCGGTGCGCGGCCAGGTCCAGGGCGCGCCAGCCCTCGGGCGCGGCGGGCCCGAAGACGAAGACACCGCAGCAGGCATCGTCGGCGAGCAGCTGGGCCAGCCCGGCACGCGCGAAATCGGCGTAGCGCGAGTCGGGCAGCTCGATGGCAGGGTGCAGCGTGGCCACCGCCGCCATCACCTCGGCGGTCTGGCGTGGCGCTTGGCGCGGTGGCAGGTCAAGCCCGAAGCGGAAGGCGAATTCCGGCTCGGCCACGCGCATGCGGTTGCCGCGCAGCGAGACCGGCTCGCCCGGCGGGCGCACGAAACTCGTCAGGATGCGTCCCGGCAGCGGCCCCGGCACGCCGATGTGGGCCTGGCCGACGGTGCTCGTGGCGGCGATCTTCCACCCGACCACGGACTGGCTGGCCACGGCCGGCAGTTCGGCCTGGACCGCGTGTCCCTGGTCAGCGTCGAGCGGGCGCAACGGCGCGGGCAGCGCGTCCAGCGTCGTGCCCGCCTGGCGGTGCTGCCAGAGCAGCTGGGCGGCTTCACGAAAAGGGTGGAACATGGACCGGCCTCGTCTGGAGTCGTGCGATGTCCACGCATTGTGCGATCGAGCCGACCGGCCGGCAGCGTGAGGAAGGTGTCCGCGCGGCGGGCGGCCTGACGCCGTCGTTGCCACGGGGCCCATGCCCCGGTACGGCACAGCAGGGGACATTGCGCGCTGCCTGTACCGCATCGCTGGGCACCGACTTAAACTCATCGGCATGAGGCTCCGCTTGCACGTGATGTTGTGCTGGTTGCTGCTGGTGGCTCTGCCCCTGCAGGGCTGGGCCGCTTCCAGCATGGCGCTTTGCGCGACTGCGCACACCGGCGTGCGCGATGCCAGCGGCCCGATGGCTGTCGCCTCGCCGGCCGCACATCCACCCTGCCACACGCACGCCCAGTTCGGTCACGACGAGACCGGGCACGAGCAGGCAACCGCGCGCCCAGCCGTCGGACAGGGCCATGCGACCGCGCCCGATCCGAGCCCTGCGGCGCTCAGCGCGGGAGGGTGCGCGCTGTGCGCCTTGTGCGCGCACGCCACCTCCAGCCTGCCATCGGCCGGCTGCGCCTGCCCTGCGCCGAATGTCGGCCGTGGGTTCGAGCCCGCGCCGCGGACGCTGCCGGCGCTCAGTTTCCTGACCCCCGGGGTCGAGCGACCTCCACGCTGAAGCCGGCCTGCGCTGCGCGCGGCACTCGCCGTACCGCATCCTGGCGAGCCGGGCAGGTTCAGTCGCACCAACCTGGGGCTACCCAGGCCTCGTTGTCGCAACCAGCCCGCCTGTCTCTGCCATCGATCCCGCACCGATGGGCGCCCGACGCCCTTTGGAGCCCCGCATGACTTCGAGCATTCCGACTTCCCAGCCGGCGGATCGCCCCGCCGCCGGCCACCCCGCCGCGCCTGGCACCGAAACGCGCAGCGACCTCGTGTTCTCGAGAAGGCACCGGGCCGCCCCAGGTTTGCTTGGCAGGCGCCACGGACGGACCGGGCGCAACGCGTGGCCGGTGAGTCCTGACATGCGCCACGCCGTGTGGCTGGTGCTGGCGGCCGCAGCCGCGGCTCCCGTGGCCGCCAGCGGGCCGGACGTACCCGCGCGCCCGACTGCGTGGCAGGCGCAGGCCGACGTGCCCCCGCTGCGCCACGAATCGGCTTTCTCGACCTACCGTCCCCACGTCGACACTGCGGTGGGAGACTGGCGTGCCACCAACCAGACCGTCAACCGCATCGGCGGCTGGCGCGCCTACGGGCGCGAAGCAGGCGCACCGCTGCAGCCCCTGCCGCCCCTGCACCGCGACGGGACACGGCCGGCCGGCAGCCCACCGCCGGCCACGGCTGCGCCACCCGCGCGGCACAGCGGGACGCATGACGACGCCAGCGAGCCAGCCCGCCCGGGCTCGCCCGCAGGCGCCGCGGGGCATGGAGGTCATGGGACGCACCACCCCTCGAGGGCCCGGCCATGAACCCGTCGCACGCACCAGCCGGCCGCCTCAGCACAGGCATCGCCCCGCCGACCCGGCACCGCAGCGCGCAACGGCGGTCTTGGCGCACACCTGCGCGTGCAGCCACCGTGCTCGCGCTCGCCCTCGCGCTCGGCGCCTGCGCCTCGCTGCAGCCTGAGGCCGCTTTCGAGCCGGTACGCGAACTCGCGCGCCAGCATGTCGCCCAGGACCTGCAGCACGCCGCCACGCCGCAGCAGGCCGAGACGCTCGCCCGGCGCGTCGACGCGCTGCTGGCGCGTCCGTTGTCGGCCGACGATGCGGTGCAGGTCGCGCTGCTGAACCACCGCGGGCTGCAGGCCGCGTTCGAGGACCTCGGCATCGCTGAGGCCGACCGCGTCCAGGCGCTGCGCCTGCCGAACCCGGGCCTGACGCTCGGCCGCACGCGCAGCGGCGAAGAGCGCGAGACCGAATGGAGCCTGCACCTGGCCCTGGATCGCCTGCTTGCCCTGCCGCAGCGGCGCGCGGCCGCGCAGCTGCAGCTGCGCCAGGTGCAGGCTGGCGTGGCGGCGCAGGTGCTCGGCCACGCCGCCGACACGCGCAAGGCCTGGGTTCAGGCCGTCGCGGCCGAGGAGACGGTGCGCTACGCGCGACAGGTGATGGACGCCGCCGAGGCCGGCGCAGAACTCGCCCGCCGCATGACGGCGGCCGGCAATTTCAACAAGCTGCAGCGGGCGCGCGAGCAGGGCTTCTACGCTGATGCGGCGCTGAACCTCGCGCGAGCGCAGCAGGCTCAAATCGCCGCGCGTGAGCGCCTGACGCGGCTGCTCGGCCTGTGGGGCGCCCAGACCGCCTACCAGCTGCCCGCGCGCCTGCCGGACCTGCCACCCGAGCCGGCCGCACTGCCCGACCTCGAGCGCCGCGCGATCGAGCAGCGCCTGGACGTCCAGGGCGCGCTGCAGGCGGCCGACGAGACGGCGCAGCGCCTGGGACTGACCCGCGCGACGCGACTGGCGGGCGGACTCGAGCTCGGGCTGGCCGGCGCGCGCGGCCACGACGGGACGCGCAGCAGCGGCTGGGAGTTCGGCTTCGAGCTGCCCTTGTTCGACCCGGGCGACGCGCGCGTCGCGCGCGCCGAGGCCACGTACCGGCAGGCGCTGCACCGCGCCACCCAGGTGGCCGTGGACGCGCGCTCCGAGGTGCGCGAGGCTTGGAGCGCGCAGCGCACCGCCTGGGACATCGCGCGCCACCACCGCGAAGAAATCGTGCCGCTGCGGCGCCAGATCGCCGAGGAGAACCTGTTGCGCTACAACGGGATGCTGATCGGCGTGTTCGAGCTGCTGGCCGACGCACGCGCCCAGATCGCGGCCGTGCACGGGGCGATCGAGGCCTTGCGCGACTTCTGGCTCGCAGACGCCAACCTGCGCATGGCGATGATCGGCAAGCCCCATCTGAGCGCGGGCGTGGCCCCGACCCTGGCCGCCCCGGCTGCCGACACCGCGGGGCATTGACGATGCAGCCCCGGACCATGCCTCGTGCCGTGCACAGCCGCGCATCTACCCACGCCCTGGCCGCACCGGGCCGGGCTTGTCCTGCACCCGAACCGGAGGATTGCCGATGAACCGCCGCCGCCAACTCCTGGGCGCCGCCGGCGCCCTCACCGCCGCGGTCGCGGCCGCGGGGGTCAGCCGCGCCGCGCTGGCCGCCTTGCCCGAGCCCGTGCTGCAGACGCGGCCCGACACCATGCCGCCGCTGCAGCCGGCCACCGGACGGCCCTACCGCCCGGTGGTCACGCTCAACGGCTGGACGCTGCCCTGGCGCATGCGCGACGGCGTGAAGGAGTTCCACCTCGTCGCCGAGCCCGTGGTGCGCGAGATGGCGCCCGGCTTCAAGGCCCACCTGTGGGGCTACAACGGCCAGAGCCCGGGCCCGACGATCGAGGTCGTCGACGGCGACCGGGTGCGCATCTACGTCACCAACCGGCTGGGCGAGCTGACCAGCATCCACTGGCACGGCCAGCGCCTGCCCAACGGCATGGACGGCGTCACCGGGCTCACCCAACCCGGCATTCCGCCGGGCAAGACCTTCGTCTACGAGTTCGAGGCGCGCCGCCCCGGCACTTTCATGTACCACCCGCACGCCGACGAGATGGTGCAGATGGCCATGGGCATGATGGGCTTCTGGGTCACGCACCCGAAGGCCCCGCACCCGCTGATCGAAGAAGTCGACCGCGACTTCTGCTTCCTGCTGGCCAGCTACGACATCGACCCGGGCAGCTACACGCCCAAGGTCATGACGATGCTCGACTTCAACCTCTGGGCCTGGAACTCGCGCATCTTCCCCGGCATCGACCCGCTGGTGGTGCGGCACATGGACAAGGTGCGCATCCGCGTGGGCAACCTGACGATGACCAACCACCCGATCCACCTGCACGGGCACGAGTTCACCGTCACCGGCACCGACGGCGGCCCGACGCCGCCGGGCTCGCGCTGGCCCGAGGTGACGGCCGACGTCGCGGTCGGCCAGATGCGGCAGCTCGACTTCCTGGCCGACGAGGAGGGCGACTGGGCCTTCCACTGCCACAAGAGCCACCACACGATGAACGCGATGGGCCACGGCGTGCCGACGATGATCGGCGTGGACCACAGCGGGATTGCCGGGCGCATCAACCGCCTGATCCCCGACTACATGGTGATGGGCGAGCGCGGCATGAAGGACATGACCGAGATGGAGATGCCGCTGCCCGACAACACCGCGCCAATGATGGCCGGCCAGGGCCCCTTTGGCGCCGTGGGCATGGGCGGCATGTTCTCGGTGTTGAAGGTGCGGCGCGGGCAGAAGCCCGGCGACTACAGCGACCCCGGCTGGTTCGCGCACCCCCCGGGCACCGTGGCCCACGAATACACCGGCGACGCGCCCGAACCCACGCGCCCTGCGGCCGCACCCGGCCGGGGCTCGATGCCCGCCGCCACGCCGTCGGCGCCCGCGGTGGAGGTGCAGATCCGCAAGCCCGGCGGCGGCCACGGGGGCCACCACTGACGCGCCCCGGCCCATGACCCCCTTACCAGGAAGACCACGATGAAGACATTCACCCTTCCCCTCGCGCTGGCCCTGGCGCTGAGCCCCTGCGCCACCGTCTTCGCGCACGGCGACACGCCCCACGCCAGCCGGCCGGCCCACGCCGCCAAGGAGCAGAAGCCCTGGGGCATTGCCGGCGACGCCGCGCGCGTGCAGCGCACGATCGAGATCCGCATGGGCGACGACATGCGCTTTCGGCCCGGACGCATCGAGGTGCGTCAGGGCGAGACCGTGCGCCTGCGCGTGCGCAACGGCGGCCGCGTGATGCACGAACTCGTCATCGGCACGCGCCAGGAGCTCGAGGAGCACGCCGCGCTGATGAAGAAGTTCCCGAACATGGAGCACGACGAGCCCTGGATGGCCCACGTCGGCCCCGGTCGATCGGGCGAGATCGTCTGGACCTTCAACCGCGCCGGCGAGTTCGACTTCGCCTGCCTGATCGCCGGCCACTACGAGGCCGGCATGACCGGACGCATCATCGTGGCCGCGGCACCGCCGGCGCGCTGAAGCGCAGGCATGGCGCCCGGCGCTTTCACGCCACCCGACCCTTCGCAGGCGAACCCGACCCCGCGACCTCGCCCCGCCACCCAGGAGCCCGACATGAACCCCACTCCTTGCCGACTCATCCCGATGCCCTCGCACCTGCTGGGTGCGGCCCTGTGCATCCTGGCGCTTGCCACCACCCACCCCGACGCGGCGGCGCAAGCCGCGGGCGGCAGTCACGCGGGCCACGGCGCCGCCACCCCGGCCGCAGCGGCGCCCGCCAGCGCCGAGTGGGCCGAGGCCGAGGTGCGCCGCCTCGATGCCGCCAATGGCCGTGTCACCCTGCGTCACGGCCCGATCCGCAGCCTGGACATGCCGCCGATGACCATGGTCTTCCAAGTGCGCGATCCAGCGCGACTGGCCGCGCTGAGGAACGGGGACAGGATCCGGTTCCAGGCCGTCGCCGAGGACGGGAAGTATTTCTTGACGCAGATCGAGAAACAGCCTTGAGGCGTCGGCTCCGCGCACTGGCGCAGGTCTATCCTCGGACATGCGCATCGCATCGGCACTGCCGGCACTGAAGTGAGCCCGGCCAGCACCCGCCCACCGGCAGAACCCTGGCATCTGCCGATCGCCGGCATGACCTGTGCCTCATGCGTCGGCCGTGTCGAGCGCGCGCTGCGCCAAGTGCCCGGGGTGCTGCGCGCCGACATCCACCTGGGGCAGGAACTGGCGCTCGTGGACGTGGCGCCGGGCACGACGCTGCAGGCTCTGGTGGCCGCGGTCGAGCGCGCCGGGTACGCGGTGCCCCTGCAGACGCACACATTCGCGGTCGAAGGCATGACCTGCGCCTCCTGCGTCGGCCGTGTGGAGCGCGCGCTGCACCAGGTGCCCGGGGTGCTGGAGGCCTCGGTCAATCTCGCCACCGAGCAGACGAGCGTGCGCGCGGTCACGAGCACCTCCGTCGCGACGCTGCGCGCGGCGGTGGAGCGGGCAGGCTACGCCATCGCCGCCAGGCCCGGCGCGGGGGGCGCGGCCGGCACTGCCTCAGCCTCCCCGGGCCCTGGCGCCAGGGGGCTGCGCGGCCGCCTCGCCGCCGCGGCGCAGGCCTGGGCGGCGCTGCCCAAATGGGCGCCGGTGGCGCTGGCCTGCGCCCTGAGCCTGCCGCTGGTGCTGCCGATGCTGCTGCAGCCGTTCGGCGTGCAGGCCATGCCGCCGGGCTGGCTGCAATGGCTGCTGGCCACCCCCGTGCAGTTCGGCCTGGGCTGGCGCTTCTACCGCGCGGGTTGGAAGGCCGTGCGCGCCGGCGCCGGCAACATGGACCTGCTGGTCGCGCTCGGCACGTCGGCCGCCTACGGCCTGTCGCTGTACCTGCTGCTCGCGCATGCCCGCCACGGCGGTCATGGTGAACCGCATCTGTACTTCGAGAGTGCCTCGGTCGTGGTCACGCTCGTGCTGCTGGGCAAGTGGCTGGAAGGACGGGCCAAGCGCGAGACCGCGGCAGCGATCCGCGCGCTGCAGGCCTTGCGCCCAGCCACCGCGCGCGTACTGCGCCACGGCATGGAGACGGAGGTCGCGGTCGAGGCCGTGGTCCTGGGCGACGTCGTGCGTGTGCGCCCGGGCGAGCGCATCGCCGTCGACGGCGAGGTGCTCGAGGGCCGCAGCCATGTCGACGAATCCCTGATCACGGGCGAGAGCATGCCGGTGGCCAAGGCCCCGGGGGAGCGCGTCACCGGCGGCGCCATCAATGTCGAAGGCGCGCTGCTGCTGCGTACCACGGCGATCGGGGCCGAGACGACGCTGGCGCGCATCATCCGGCTCGTGGAATCGGCGCAGGCGGCCAAGGCGCCGATCCAGCGCACCGTAGACCGCGTCAGCGCCGTCTTCGTGCCGGTCGTGCTGGGGATCGCGCTGCTGACGCTGCTGGGGTGGCTGGCGGCCGGCAGCGGCGTGGAGACGGCGCTCGTCAATGCCGTGTCGGTGCTGGTGATCGCCTGCCCTTGCGCGCTCGGCCTGGCCACGCCCACGGCCATCATGGCCGGCACCGGCGTGGCCGCGCGCCACGGGATCCTGATCAAGGACGCGCAGGCGCTCGAGCTCGCGCACGCCACCACGACAGTGGCCTTCGACAAGACCGGCACGCTGACCGAGGGCCGGCCAGTGCTGGCAGCCGTCCACGCCGCTGAGGGCCTTTCCGACACCGAAGTGCTGCGCCTGGCGGCAGCCTTGCAGCAAGGCAGCGAGCACCCACTGGCACAGGCACTGCGCGCACGCGCCACGGGCGACGGCCTGGCGCTGCCCGGCGCCGCCGAGGTGCAGGCGCTGCCGGGCCGCGGCCTGCAGGGACGCGTCGACGGCGCGCTGCTGCGCCTGGGCAGCAGCCGCCTGCTGGCCGAGCGCGGTGGCGCAGCGGGCGCGCTGGCCGCCCCAGCGCAGGCCCTGCAGGCGCAGGGGCGCACCGTCTCCTGGCTGATGCGCGAGCGCCCGGAACCGCCCGCACAGCCCCAGGCCGCCGTGGCAGCCCGCAGCGCGCCGCCCCCGCCCCGAGCCGACGAGGTGCTGGGCCTGCTGGCCTTTGGCGACACCGTCAAGCCCACGGCCCGGGCCGCCGTGGTCGGACTGCACGCGCTGGGGGTCGCAACGGTGATGCTGACCGGCGACAACCGAGGCAGCGCCGAGGCCGTGGCGCGCGAGCTCGGCATCACCGATGTGCGCGCCGAGGTGCTGCCCGGCGACAAGGCCGCGGCAGTGGCGCAACTGCGCGCAGACGGTCAGGTCGTGGCGATGGTGGGCGACGGCATCAACGATGCCCCGGCGCTGGCCGCGGCCGACGTCGGGATCGCGATGTCCACCGGCACCGACGTGGCGATGGAGAGTGCCGGCCTGACGCTGATGCGCGGCGACCCGCGTCTCGTGCGCGATGCGATCGACGTGTCGCGCCGAACCTGGGCCACGATACGGCGCGGTCTGTTCTGGGCCTTCGCCTACAACGTCGTCGGCATCCCGCTGGCGGCGTTCGGCATGCTGAATCCGGTGCTGGCCGGGGCAGCCATGGCCTTCAGCAGCGTCAGCGTCGTCGGCAATGCCCTGCTGCTCACCCGCTGGCGGCCGGCGCGGGCGCTGGCGCAGCGCTGAAGCCCAGCGCCCGGGCCGCGCCGCGTCAGGGCAGCGCCGCGAGCGCCTCGCGCACCTCGCCCACGCTCAGCACCTCGCTCAGCAGCCGCGACGCGGGCGCGCGCGGCGAATGCAACAGGTAGACCGGCACGCCGTTGCGCCCGAGGGCGGCCAGCGCCGCCGTGATGGCCGGGTCGCGCCGCGTCCAGTCGGCGCGCAGCAGCAACACGCGCCGGGCTTCGAAGTCGGCCAGCACGCGGGCGTCGGACAACACCGCGCGCTTGTTGAACTGGCAGGTCACGCACCAGGCCGCGGTGAAGTCGACGAAGACCGGGCGGCCCTCGGCCAGCGCCTGGCGCACTCGCTCCTGCGACCACGGCTGCCAGCGGTCGGTGGCATCGGCGCCCGGCCCTGCGGCGACGCCCGGCGCAGGCACAGCGGTGGCCCGCAGCGAGGGCAGCGACCAGGCCAGCGCGGCGCCCAGCGTCAGCAGCGCCACCAGGGCCCAGGTCACCCGCGCACGGGCGCTCAGGTCCCGAACGCCCGCAACCCAAGCCGCGAAGCCGAGCGCCAGCAGCGTGCCCAACCAGGCCGCGACAGCGTCGATGCCAGCCTGCTGGCCCAGCACCCACACCAGCCAGATCACGGTGGCGAACATCGGAAAGGCCATCACCGCCTTGAAATGGGCCATCCAGGGGCCGGGGCGGGGCAGCGCGCGCGCGAGCGCCGGCCAGGCACTGGCCGCCAGATAGGGCAGCGCCATGCCCAGGCCGAGCGTGGCAAAGACGGCCAAAGCCTCCACGGTGGGCAAGGTCACCGCCAGCCCGAGCGAGGCGCCCATGAAGGGCGCAGTGCAGGGTGACGCCACGGCCACGGCGAGCACGCCCGTGAGCGCCGAGTCCGCCACCGGATGCCGCGCGCGCAGCGCGGCCAGCGAGCCCGGCAGCACCGAGCCGAACTCGAACACCCCGGCCAGGTTCAGACCGATCAGCGTGAACAGCGCGGCCAGCGCGGCGACGAAGGCGGGCGACTGCAACTGAAAGCCCCAGCCGAGCTGCTCCCCGCCCGCTCTCAGGGCCAGGAGCAGCGCAGCCAGGGCAAGAAAGCTCGCCAGCACCCCGGCGGTGTAGGCCAGCCCGCCGGCCAACAGCGCACGCCGGTCCTGCGCGTGCGCGGCGAAGCCGACCACCTTCAGCGACAGCACCGGGAACACGCAGGGCATCAGGTTCAGCAGCGCGCCGCCCGCCAGCGCCAGCAAGAGCGCCGCCGCCCAGCCCAGCGGGGAAGACTGCGGCACCGTCGTCGTCGACGCCGCCGGCCCGGATGTCGCGGGCGCCGTCACCGCCGGCCAGGGGCCCTCGATGGGCAGGCGCAACTGCACGCCTGCGGCGTCGCCCTCGCGGGCGAGCACGACCGGCATCTGCGCCGGGGCGGCGCTGCGCTGCGAAGACAAGCTCACACGCGCGACCCATGCGTCGCCGTCCCAGCGCTGTGTCACCCGCGCGGCGTTGTCGATCACCTCCGCGGTCTCGGGCAGGAAACGCAGGGTCTGTCCGGTCCAGGCCGCGGGCAGGCCGCGCACGCGGACCTCGAGTGCCCCCTCGACCACGCGCGCAGCGGCCTCGGCGGTCGGCAAGGGGCGCGGCAGCGCGGCGCGCGCCGCCTCGAAATCCGCGGCTGCGGCCGTGATCGCCGCGCGCGCCGGCAGTTCCAGCGCGAATTCGCCCTCCTCCGGGATGCAGACGTCCTTGCATACCAGCCACTGCGCGCGCAGCCGCACCGGCACGCTGGCCCCAGCGAAGTCCGCCGGCACCTGCAAGGGCACCGCCAGCAACAGCCGGCCCTCGTAGCCATAGTTCACCAGCGTGCCCAGGGGCAGCGGCCGGGGCGTGGGCCAGGCAATCTCCCCGGCCTGGAAGCCCGGAGGCAAAGTCCACTCCAGCGAGGTCGGCAGCCCGGAGTCGCCCGGGTTCTTCCAGTAGCTGTGCCAGCCGGCCGCGTGGTCGATGCGCAGGCCCAGCCAGGCGGGCCGACCCGGCGCCAGGCCCTCGGGCGCATGCGCCAACAACTCGGCGCGGACCTGATCGGTACGCACGGCGGCTCCGACGGACTGGGCCTGTGTGCCGGCCGCTGCAAGAAGCCACGCACCCAGGGTCAGCAGCCAGGACCGCAACGCGGCCCGCAAGCACCGTCGCACGGGATCGGGAGGGCTCATCGACGTCGGCCGTGGTGGCCCGCAAGCACTCCAGCGCAGCGCGGGCCTGTCAGAGAAGATGCGCATTATCGACCGCGGCATCGATGACCTCGCCCGCTACACGGATGCCGCTCGGACGCAGCTCAACACCGCGGCGATACCTCAGTATCGACCGGGGACATATGGACAAACTCAGAGGACCGCGGGTTATTACGTATACTCCACCCGTTTGCCCCTGAAGGCCTCCTCCGCGGAGCGTGCCATGTCCGAGCGGACAACCCGACCCGAACTTTGGCGCGATGATGCAGAAGAGGACACGTCAGAGCCCGTCAGGGCGCTGACCCGTCAGGAAGCGCAGGCCTTGCGCGAAAAGCAGCCGCCGGTTTCACCGTGGCGGGTCGTGCTGTCGCAGGCAGGTGTCGGCGTGCTGGTTGCCGCGCTTGCGTGGTTGATCAGCGGTGAGCGCCCGGTGGGGCTGTCGGCGCTGTATGGCGCGGCGGTCGTGGTGGTGCCTGCTGCGCTGATGGCGCGAGGCATGACCAGCCGGCTCTCCAGCATGTCGCCCGGCACCAGTGCCGTCAGCTTCATGTTGTGGGAAGTGGTGAAAATCGCGGTTTCGGTGCTGATGCTGATGTTGGCGCCGACCCTGATGCAGCCCTTGAGCTGGCCAGCCTTGCTGGTCGGGTTGGTGGTCTGCATCAAGGTGTACTGGCTTGCGCTCCTGTGGCGCGGCCGCTGAACAAGACGAACAGAACGTAGCGGGGCGAGAGAAACCGATGTCAGCAGCACAAGGCCAGGGCCCGACGGCCGGCGAGTACATCGTCCACCACCTGCAGCACCTGCAGAACCAGAAGCAGACCGCCGTCGTCGACTTCTCGGTCTTCAACATCGACTCCATCTTCTATGCCACGCTGCTGGGGGTCGTCGGCTGCTGGCTGCTGTGGCGTGCCGCCTCGAAGGCCACAGCGGGCGTGCCCGGTCGCTTCCAGGCCGCGGTTGAGCTGCTGGTCGAGATGGTCGACAACCAGGCCAAGGGCATCGTCCACAGTGCAACCAGCCGCAAGCTCGTCGCGCCGCTGGCCCTGACGGTGTTCGTCTGGATCTTCCTGATGAACGCCATGGACCTGCTGCCGGTGGATCTGCTGCCCGCGATCTGGCACGTGGCCGGTCCGGCCATGGGCGCGCCCGACTACATGCGCGTCGTTCCCACGGCCGACCTGTCCGTGACCATGGGCCTGTCGTTGTCGGTCCTGCTGATCTGCCTGTTCTACAACGTCAAGATCAAGGGGCTGGGCGGCTGGGTGCACGAACTCTTCTCGGCACCGTTCGGCGACAAGTTCTACCTGTATCCGATCAACTTCGCGATGCAGATCATCGAGTTCGTCGCCAAGACGGTCTCGCACGGGATGCGGCTGTTCGGCAACATGTACGCCGGCGAGCTGATCTTCATGCTGATCGCCCTGATGGGCGGTGCCTGGTCGCTGTCGGCCACCGGCATCGGCCTGGCGATCGGGCACATCATCGCCGGCAGTGTGTGGGCCATCTTCCACATCCTGATCATCACGCTGCAGGCCTTCGTGTTCATGATGCTGACCCTCGTCTACGTGGGTCAAGCGCATGACGCCCACTGACGGCCGACCGGCGACGCCTCAGGACCGTTTCCCTCTCCCTTTCTCCATCTCACACTGAACC
The DNA here is from genome assembly GCA_027491255.1 of Rubrivivax sp. GTDB lineage: Bacteria > Pseudomonadota > Gammaproteobacteria > Burkholderiales > Burkholderiaceae_C > Rubrivivax. The sequence goes on from JAIXWM010000085.1 coordinate 92,770, forward strand.
AGGAGCATTTCATGGAAGTCATCAGCTTTGTTGCCCTTGCCGCCGGCCTCATCATCGGTCTGGGCGCAGTCGGCGCCTGTATCGGCATCGGCATCATGGGCAGCAAGTACCTCGAGTCCGCCGCGCGCCAGCCCGAGCTGATGGGTGAACTGCAGACCAAGATGTTCCTGCTGGCCGGCCTGATCGACGCGGCCTTCATCATCGGCACCGGTATCGCGCTGTGGTTCGCCACCGCCAACCCGTTCCTGGGCCAGATCGCCAACCTGCCGAAGTGATTCTTCCCGGCTGGTTCGTGGGGCGGCGCGCCGGCGCCGCCTTGATCACCCCATGACGAGGTCCCCGAAGTGAGCATCAACGCCACCCTGATCGTCCAGATGATCGTGTTTGCGATCCTGGTCTGGTTCACGATGCGCTTCGTCTGGCCGCCCATCACGGCGGCGCTGGACGAGCGCGCGAAGAAGATCTCCGAAGGCTTGTCGGCCGCTGACAAGGCCAAGTCCGACCTCGCCGCAGCCAACCAGCGCGTCGAACAGCAACTCGCCGCGGCACGCGACGACGCTGCGCGCCGGCTTGCTGATGCCGAACGGCTTGCCCAGCAGACGATCGAAGAGGCCAAGGCCCGTGCGTCCGAAGAAGGGGCGAAGATCGTTGCCACGGCGCGCGCCGAGGCCGAGCAGGAGGCCGTCAAGGCCCGCGAGGTCCTGCGCGAGCAGGTGGCCGCGCTGGCCGTCAAGGGCGCCGAGGCCATCCTCAAGCGCGAGGTCGATGCCCGTGTCCACGCCGACTTGTTGGCGCGGCTGAAGACCGAGCTGTAAGCGAGGCCCGCCCCATGGCAGAAATCGCCACCATCGCCAGGCCCTACGCCGAAGCGCTGTTTCAGGCTGCAGGTGCGCAGGCCGGATCGCTGGGCGCCGAGGTCGCTGCGCTTGCGGCCGTGGCGGCTCAAGCACCGCTGCGGCAGTTCGCAGACAACCCCAAGACCACCACAGACCAGGTCCAGGGCATCGTCTTGTCGGTGATCGGCATGCCGCTGTCTGCCCTTGCGCAGAACTTATTGCGCACCGTGCTGGACAACGGCCGCCTCGCGGCCTTGCCCGAGATCGCCGCGCAGTTCCAGACCCTGGTCGATGCCCGCGGCGGCATCAGCCAGGCGCGCATCGAGAGCGCCTACCCGATCGACGCCGCCCAACTGCCCGAGGTCGTCGCCACGCTCGAGCAGCGTTTTCGGCGCAAGCTCGAGGCCAGCGTCGTCGTCCGCCCCGACCTCATCGGCGGCATCCGCGTGGTCGTCGGCGACGAGGTTCTCGACACCTCGGTCAAGGCCCGCCTCGAACAGATGAAGGCTGCGCTGACCGCCTGAGGCGGCCAGCCCGCCCCCCGGACGCACACCGCCTGCCCGAAGCCAGGAGAACCCCATGCAACTGAACCCCGCTGAAATTTCCGAGCTGATCAAGAGCCGCATCGAAGGCTTGCAGGCCAGCGCCGACATCAAGAACCAGGGCACCGTCGTCTCGGTGACCGACGGCATCTGCCGCGTGCACGGCCTGTCCGACGTGATGGCCGGCGAGATGCTGGAGTTCCCGGCCACCAAGAGCGGCCAGCCGACCTTCGGTCTGGCGCTGAATCTCGAGCGTGACTCCGTCGGCGCGGTGATTCTGGGCGAGTACGAGCACATCTCCGAGGGCGACACCGTCAAGTGCACCGGCCGCATCCTGGAAGTGCCGGTGGGTCCCGAGCTGATCGGCCGCGTCGTCAACGCGCTCGGCCAGCCGATCGACGGCAAGGGCCCGATCAACGCGAAGATGACCGACGTCATCGAGAAGGTCGCCCCGGGTGTGATCGCGCGCCAATCGGTGAGCCAGCCGGTGCAGACCGGCCTGAAGTCCATCGACTCGATGGTGCCGGTCGGACGCGGCCAGCGCGAGTTGATCATCGGCGACCGCCAGACCGGCAAGACCGCGGTGGCGATCGACACGATCATCAACCAGAAGGGTCAGAACATGACCTGCATCTACGTTGCGATCGGGCAGAAGGCCAGCTCGATCAAGAACGTGGTGCGCGCGCTCGAGGCCAACGGCGCGATGGACTACACGATCGTCGTCGCCGCGTCGGCTTCGGAATCGGCGGCGATGCAGTACGTGTCGGCCTACTCCGGCTGCACGATGGGCGAGTACTTCCGCGACCGCGGGCAAGACGCCCTGATCATCTACGACGACCTGTCCAAGCAGGCCGTGGCCTACCGCCAGGTCTCGCTGCTGCTGCGCCGCCCGCCGGGTCGCGAAGCCTTCCCTGGCGACGTGTTCTACCTCCACAGCCGCCTGCTCGAGCGCGCCGCGCGCGTGAACGCCGACTACGTCGAGAAGTTCACGAACGGCGAGGTCCAGGGCAAGACGGGCTCGCTCACCGCGCTGCCCATCATCGAGACCCAGGCTGGTGACGTGTCGGCCTTCGTGCCGACGAACGTGATCTCGATTACCGACGGCCAGATCTTCCTGGAAACCAGCCTGTTCAACGCCGGCATCCGCCCCGCCATCAACGCCGGCATCTCGGTGTCGCGGGTCGGCGGCGCGGCACAGACCAAGCTGATCAAGGGCCTGTCGGGCGGCATCCGTACCGACCTCGCGCAGTACCGCGAACTGGCTGCATTCGCCCAGTTCGCCTCTGACCTCGATGCCGCCACCCGCAAGCAGCTCGACCGTGGCGCACGCGTGACGGAACTGCTGAAGCAGCCGCAGTACTCGCCGCTGCCGATCAGCCTGATGGGTGCGACGCTGTACGCCGTCAACAAGGGCTTCCTCGACGACATCGACGTCAAGCAGGTGCTCGCCTTCGAAAGCGGGCTGCACCAGTACCTGCGCTCCAGCCATGCAGCGCTGCTGGCCAAGCTGGAGAAGGACAAGGCCATGGACAAGGACGCCGAGACCGAGTTGAACGCCGCGATCACGGCGTTCAAGAAGTCGTTCTGAGCATCGATGGCCAGAGCACGGAAGGTGGGTTCCGAGGCCGGCTCGTCCGGTGCGGGACTCGTCCGCATCGAGAGAGCGGCGGGCGCAGCGAGCTTGGGGGCACGTTGAGATGGCTGTAGGCAAGGAAATACGCGGCAAGATCAAGTCGGTGGAGAACACCAAGAAGATCACGAAGGCCATGGAGATGGTCGCTGCCTCCAAGATGCGCAAGGCGCAGGAGCGCATGCGGCAGGCGCGACCCTACAGCGACAAGGTGCGCAACATCGCGACCAACCTGTCTCAGGCCAACCCCGAGTACCGCTCACCCTACATGCGCGAGGGCGGCTCCGCAAGAGTCGCGGGCTTCGTGCTCGTGACCACCGACAAGGGTCTGTGCGGCGGACTGAACACCAACATCCTGCGGGCGCTGACCCAACGGATGAAGGAAGCCCAGGCCGCGGGCCAGGCCGTCGAGGTCGTGGCCATCGGCAACAAGGGCCTGGGCTTCATGAACCGCATCGGCGGCAAGGTCGTGAGCCAGGCGGTGCAACTCGGCGACGCACCGCAGCTCGAGAAGCTGATCGGCCCGGTGAAGGTGATGCTCGACGCCTTCATCGCCGGCAACGTCGACTCCGTCCACCTGTGCTACACCAAGTTCATCAACACGATGAAGCAGGAGCCGGTGATCGAGCAGCTGCTGCCGCTGTCGGCGTCGCGCCTGACGCAGTCCGAGGCCGAAAAGTCTCAGTACGGCTGGGACTACCTGTACGAACCCGACGCGCCCACCGTCATCGACGACCTGTTGACGCGCTACGTCGAAGCCCTGGTCTACCAGGCAGTGGCCGAGAATATGGCCAGCGAGCAGAGCGCGCGCATGGTGGCCATGAAGGCGGCCACCGACAACGCCGGCACCCTGATCGGCGAACTGAAGCTCGTCTACAACAAGACGCGCCAGGCAGCGATCACGAAGGAACTTTCCGAGATCGTCGGCGGTGCAGCCGCCATCAGCGGCTGACGCTAGACGCCGCGCCCAGAACATCCGACTTGAAGGAACGCAAGATGTCCACTCCCCAAGCCCAAGGCAAGATCGTCCAGTGCATCGGCGCCGTCGTCGACGTCGAGTTCCCGCGCGACAGGATGCCGCGCGTCTATGACGCGTTGAAGCTCGAAGGCACGGCGCTCACACTCGAGGTGCAGCAGCAACTCGGCGACGGCGTGGTCCGCACGATCGCCCTCGGCTCGTCCGACGGCCTGAAGCGTGGCCTCGTTGTCAGCAACACCGGCAACCCCATCACGGTTCCCGTGGGCAAGGCGACGCTGGGCCGCATCATGGACGTGCTGGGCACGCCCATCGACGAGCGCGGCCCGGTCTCCCAGGAGCTGACGGCCTCCATCCACCGCAAGGCACCGTCCTACGACGAATTGAGCCCTTCGCAGGAGCTGCTCGAGACGGGCATCAAGGTGATCGACCTGATCTGCCCCTTCGCCAAGGGCGGCAAGGTGGGTCTGTTCGGCGGCGCCGGCGTCGGCAAGACCGTCAACATGATGGAGCTGATCAACAACATCGCCAAGGCGCACTCGGGCCTGTCGGTGTTCGCCGGCGTGGGTGAGCGCACCCGCGAGGGCAACGATTTCTATCACGAGATGGCCGAATCGGGGGTCGTGAAGCTTGACAACCTGGGCGAGTCCAAGGTGTCGATGGTCTACGGCCAGATGAACGAGCCCCCGGGCAACCGTCTGCGCGTGGCGCTGACCGGGCTGACGATCGCCGAATCGTTCCGCGACGAGGGCCGTGATGTGCTGTTCTTCGTCGACAACATCTATCGCTACACGCTGGCCGGCACCGAGGTGTCCGCGCTGCTGGGCCGCATGCCCTCGGCGGTGGGCTACCAGCCGACGCTGGCCGAGGAGATGGGCCGCCTGCAGGAGCGCATCACCTCCACCAAGGTGGGTTCGATCACCTCGATCCAGGCCGTGTACGTGCCGGCGGACGACCTGACCGACCCTTCGCCAGCCACCACCTTCGCCCACCTGGACGCCACCGTCGTGCTGTCACGCGACATCGCCGCGCTGGGCATCTACCCCGCGGTGGACCCGCTGGACTCCACCAGCCGCCAGATCGACCCCAACGTCGTCGGCGAGGAGCACTACACGACCACCCGCGCGGTGCAGGCCACGCTGCAGCGCTACAAGGAATTGCGCGACATCATCGCCATCCTGGGCATGGACGAGCTCTCTCCCGAGGACAAGCTGGCCGTGTCGCGCGCGCGCAAGATCCAGCGCTTCCTGTCGCAGCCCTTCCACGTGGCGGAGGTCTTCACCGGCTCGCCGGGCAAGTACGTGCCGCTGAAGGAAACCATCCGCGGCTTCAAGATGATCGTCAACGGCGAGTGTGACCACCTGCCTGAGCAGGCCTTCTACATGGTCGGCACCATCGACGACGCGTTCGAAAAGGCCAAGAAGATTCAATAACCGGCGCACACGGGCGCCAGGCGTCGTTGCGCTCCTCGCCGTACGGGTGTACGGCTGCGGGGCGCGCATAGCCTGACACCCGTCTGCTTGGTTCTTGAACCTCCTTATCACTGATTCGGGAAGCTCATATGGCAACCATCCACGTCGACGTCGTCAGTGCCGAAGAGAGCATCTTCTCGGGCGAGGCGAAGTTCGTCGCGCTGCCGGGTGAGAACGGCGAGCTCGGCATCCTGCCGCGACACACGCCGCTGATCACCCGCATCAAGCCCGGAGCGGTACGCATCGAGCGTGCCGACAACGGGGACGAAGAGTTTGTCTTCGTCGCCGGCGGCATCCTGGAGGTGCAGCCGGGCAAGGTGACCGTGCTGGCCGACACGGCGATCCGCGGCCACGACCTCGACGAGGCCAAGGCTTCCGAGGCCAAGAAGGCTGCCGCGGAAGCCATGAAGAACGCCAAGAGCGACATCGATTTCGCCGCCGCGCAAAGCGAGTTTGCCGCCATGGCTGCCCAGTTGGCGGCGATCGCCAAGCTGCGCAAGAAGTGACACTCGATGCCGGCCGGCTGGCCGGTCGAATGCGCCCGCCTGGCCACCGCCTTGCGGGCGTTTTTCTTGGGGCGCCCCACGCCGCGCCGGCCCGCAGGTCCGGATAATCTCGCATCAGGAGAATCAGGTCATGGAAGTCAAGCTCGACAAGCGTTATCCGGTGCAGGCCAGTGTCGAACAGGCCTGGGCCGTGCTGTCCGACATCCGGGCCGTGGCCGCCTGCATGCCCGGCGCGCAGATCACCGAGCAGATCGACGACACCCACTACAAGGGCACGGTCAAGACCAAGATCGGGCCGGCGTCGATGCAGTTCAACGGCGACATCGAGGTCCTCGGGCTGGACGTGGCGACGCGCTCGCTGCAGATGCTGGGCAAGGGCGCCGACCGCGGCGGTTCGTCAGCGTCGATGAAGCTCTCGGCCACGGTCGAGGCGGGTGAGACCCCGGGCAGCGCTGTCCTCGTGGGCCAGGCCACTGTCACCGTCAGTGGCAAGCTGGCGCAGTTCGGCAGCCGCCTGCTCGTGCCGGTGTCGGACGCGATGCTCGCTCAGTTCGCTGACCATTTCCGTACGGCGGCGGCGGCGGTGCCGGTGCCTGCCGCGCAACCCTCGACGGCAGTGGCGGCACAGTCCGCGACGGACGAGGCCGGCCCCGCAATCGCGCCCGCAACGACAGCGACCATCGCGGCCGCACCGCCAACAGCAGCGGCGCCCTCGCCTGCCGCCGCACCGGCCCCTGCGGCGTCCCAGCCGACGGAGTTGAATGCCCTGGGCTTGATGTGGACCGTCTTCAAGGGATGGCTGGCCGGGCTGTTCGGCCGGCGCTGAAGACAAGGCGCGGGCCGCAGACCCGCACAGGCTTTTCGAGGAGAACGACAAGATGAGCGTGGTACCGATCCGTGGCGCCGACCTCGACGCCGCCGAGGTGGCGTGGTTTGCCCCGCTGTGCTCTGACGACTACCGGTATCTCGGCGTTCCGGACGGCAGTCTTCGCAGCAGCTGGGAGAACACCAGCCGCATCGTCCGGCGGGCCGATGAACTGGGTTTTCGCAACATCCTCTGCCCCTCGTCCTACCAGGTCGGGCAGGACACGCTGACCTTCGCCGCCGCGGTGGCGCCGCTGACCGAGCGCATCAACCTGCTGGCGGCCATCCGTTGCGGCGAACTGCACCCGATCATGCTGGCGCGCACCGTGGCCACGCTGGACCACATCCTGCGCGGGCGCCTGACGCTGAACGTGATCTCCTCGGACTTCCCCGGCGAGAAGGCCGACACCGAGACGCGCTACCGGCGCTCGTGGGAGGTGGTCGAGATCCTGAAGCAGGCCTGGACGCGGGACACCATCGACTACCAAGGGCAGGTCTACCAGTTCAGCGGGCTGACGACCGACCCGGTGCGGCCCTACCAGGCCAACGGCGGGCCGCTGCTGTACTTCGGCGGCTACACGCCGCCGGCGCTGGACCTGTGCGGCGCGCACTGCGACACCTATCTGATGTGGCCCGAATCCAAGACCGCGCTGGCCGACCGCATGCGCGCTGCGCACGAGGCCGCCGCACGCCATGGCCGTGTGCTCGACTATGGCCTGCGCATCCACATGATCGTGCGCGACACCCAGGCCGAAGCGCGCGAGTACGCAGCCGAGCTCGTCTCGCGCCTGGACGACGACAAGGGCCGCGAGATCCGCAACCGCGCGCTCGACGCCACGAGCATGGGGGTGGCCATCCAGGCGTCCAACCGGGCACTGGCCGACGACGAAGGCTACATCGAGCCCCATCTGTGGACGGGCATCGGCCGCGCGCGCAGCGGCTGCGGCGCGGCCATCGTCGGCAACGTCGACCAGGTCGTCTCGGAGATCCACGAGTACATGAAGATGGGCATCCGGGCCTTCATCTTCTCGGGCTACCCGCACCTGCACGAGTGCGAGATCTTCGGCACCAAGGTGTTGCCCCATCTGAAGACCTGTTCGCTGGCCCACACCTATGGCCGAGTGCCGGCCCAGACCCCGCCCACCCCGCTGGGCAACGGCCCGCGCCGCTGACCCCGCTGATCTGCTTCGCCGTCGCTTTTCCTCGAATTCCCCCGCCGGGTGCCCCCTCACCCCCGCCGGGATCTTCCCTTGCGGGAGAGAGCCCGAGCAAGAGGGGGAAGCCATCACCCACACGCCGCTCCACCAGCCCATGCCCCACATCCCCGTTCCCCCTGTCGAACTCGCCCCCGGCCTGAGTCTGAGCCGCATCGTCTGGGGCGCCTGGCGTCTGGACGAGGCGGCCGACCACTCGCCCTTGACGGTGGCTGCGCGCATCCAGGCCTGCCTGGACCAGGGCATCACCACCTTCGACCACGCCGACATCTACGGCGACTACCGCTGCGAGACGCTGTTCGGTGACGCACTGCGCGCGCAGCCGGGGCTGAAGGCCCGGATGCAGATCGTCACCAAGACCGACATCATGCTGCTGTCGAAGGCCTGGCCTGGCACGCGCGTGAAGCACTACGACACCACGCCGCAGCACGTGAGCGCGAGCGTCGACCGCTCGCTGCAGCGCCTGGGCGTGGAGGCGATCGACGTGCTGCTGATCCACCGCCCCGATCCGCTGATGGACGCGCAGGCGCTCGGCGCCTGCCTGGACGGGCTGATCGACGCCGGCAAGGTCCGCGCTGCGGGCGTGTCCAACTTCATGCCCTGGGACGTGGACCTGCTGCAGTCGGCGATGCGCCACCGCCTCGTCACCAACCAGATCGAGCTGCACCCGCTGCACCTGGAGCCCTTCACCAACGGCCAGCTCGCCCACGCGCAGCAGCACCGCATGCCGGTGATGGCCTGGTCGCCGCTGGCCGGAGGCCGCCTGTTCGCCGACGAGCCGGCGGCGGCGCGCGTGCGCGCGGCGCTCGAGCGCATCGCGCAAGCCACCGGCGCTGACCTCAGCGCCGCCGCGCTGGCCTGGCTGCTGCATCACCAGGCGCGCGTGCTGCCTGTCGTCGGCACCACCGACCCCAAGCGCATCGGCACGATCAGCCAGGCCCTGGCCGTACCCATGGACCGCCAGACCTGGTTCGAGGTCTACGAGGCGGGGCTGGGCCGCGAGGTGCCCTGAGGGCTGTCTCTGGGCGACCCAGGAGGAGCGGCACGAGGCCCCAGGCCCCGCAGCGCCCGCTCACCGGGGCAGTGCCAGATGAACCTTGATCGCGTCCTCGACCGCCAACATGTCTGCCTTGGACAGGGTGCCCAGAGGGGTCCTGAGCCGCGACTTGTCAGCCGCCATGATCTGGTCGGCCATGGCCTTGCTGCTCTGCCCACCCACGTTCACGAGGGCTTCGCCAGGGTAGTGACGACCGGTGTTGCTGGTCACCGGCACGACCACGACGCGTGACAGGTTCCGGTTCGCGGCGTCATTGCTGACGATCACGGCGGGGCGCGTCTTGCGGATCTCGGAGCCGATCGACGGGTCGAACTCGACCCACCACACTTCACCGCGTTGCATCGGCCATGTCCCCGGCGATGCCGTTGCACCATTCCAGGGCCTCGGCCTCGCGCGCCTTGTCGGCGGCCATCGCCCGGTAGCCGTCATCGAGTGAGGTGTCCACCACGTGGGGGCGGAGCAGGTCCTCGATGAACTGGCTCATGCGGCGCTTTCCGACGGTCCGGTACAAGCCTTCGTAAACCGCCTCGTCGAGCGTGATCGTCATTCGCTTGTGCATGAGCAGCCCTTTGTACGCTTTGTACGCTTTGTACGCTTTGGCGTTATACGTTCAACGCATACTATCACGGCGTCGTTCGATGGCAGGCACGGCGCGAGAACCCATCGATGCCCACCGCGCAGCAGCACCGCAGGCCGGATGGTCGGGTCGCCGATGGCCGGCGGGCGGCCGCCTGTTCGCCGACGAGCCCGGCGCGGCGCGCGTGCGCGCGGTGCCGCGGTGCTCGAGCGCCTCGCCCGGGCCGCCGGCGCCGATGTCAGCGCCGCCGCGCTGGCTTGGCTGCTGCACCACCCGGCGCGCGTGCTGCCTGTCGTCGGCACCACCGACCCGGGCCGCATCGGCACGATCAGCCAGGCCCTGGCCATACCCATGGACCGCCAGAGCTGGTCGAGGTCTACGAGGCGAAGCTGGGCCGCGAGGTGCCGTGAGGGCTGTGGGCTGACGGTCCTGAACGGACCGGTCGCCATCGCCGCAAATGCGTGGCGTCCACCACGTTTCGGCGGACTCGACCTGCCCCTGCAGGAGACCTGGGCCGTGATCAGGGACGAACTGCGATCTCGTTCTTGATGGATTTCACGCCATTGACGCTGCGGGCGAGTTCCTCTGCAGCCGCCTTCTCGGTGGTGCTCTTGGCAAAGCCCGACAACATCACCGTGCCATTCAGCGTCTCGACGCTGATCGACGCCGCGTCGACCTGCGGGCTCTCGACGAAGCGGCTCTTGACCCGGGCGGTGATGGTGGCATCGTCGACGTAGGCGCCTACGGTCTCCTGGCCACGCGAGACGGCGCAGCCTGCAACGGTGAACAAGGCCGTTGCAGCTGCGGCAGCAGCGACAAGGATGCGGATGTTCATGGTGAATCTCCTTTGGCAAAACGAGGTGCTCGGAGTCGATCGAACCAGAACTGCCCGAGGGCATCAACCGGGGGCGATGGTCCGTCTCGATGTCCAGACTGGCGACCCATTCGTTGTTTGTCACTTGTAAGGCTCGGCGCTTGAACGCTCTTGAGCGCCGGCAATCCAGACAGCCGGGGCCTATGGCTTCAGCTTCTGAGCCACGACACGCCCCTTGCTGTCGATGTACACGCGATAGCGCTTGCCGTCCTGGCAGGTTGCGACGTGATCGTCGCCCTTCACTGGAGTCGCACTGACGACCTGTCCGCAGGGCAGTCCCAGCAGTGCAATCACGGCGGTGAGGTCCTTCAGGAGCGCCGTGTCCTCGGCCGCGGCCGCGGCCGCGGGTGCTGCGAGCAGCGCGGCGCACAAGGCAAAACCGGTGCAGATGTCGAGCCGGCGAGGGATGTCCATGGTGGGTCCTGCCTGGTTAGAGCTTGTCGAGCTTTGCCGGCTCCGACAGGACGCCCCAGATCGACTCTCGAGACAACATCAGTGAGCGTGCCAGTGGCGGGTCGGTATCCTGCAGCAGCGCCAGTACCTTCATGACCAGCAGATCGAAGGCCCGCCGCAGTTCGGCCAGCGACGTCTCGAGCTGTCCCCGGTAGAAGGCCCGAAGCCGCTCGATCAGGTCGTCGAGCTGGTTCTTCAGCGCCAGCTTGGTGAAGGTGCTGATGGCCTTGGTCTCACGCAGCCGGGTCTCGAGAGACCCGAGATCCAGCGGCGACGGTGCTGTGGCCGCAGGCCCCGCAGGGGGCGGCGCCACAGCAGGCTTGCCGGGGGATGGCGGCCTGGACACCCGCGGCCCGTCGGCGTACGGGGCAGGAGATGCTGATGGAGTCATCGGCGCAGGTCGGGGGACGGTCGCCGCGGGTGCGGCGCCCGGGTCAGCCGTTGCCTGAGGCGGCGCGGACGCCCCGGCAGATGCCGCCCCGGGTGGTGTCCGGTGTTTAGCAGAAGCGTCGTTCACGGCGGATCCGCCCCTGGGCGGGATCTCCTGCGGCATGTGTCCCAGTCCTGCGCACCCCGCCAGAGAGCCCAGGCTGAATGCCAGGCATGGACCCAGGCCGGAAAGACAACGAGGGGAAGGCATGATCGAAGGATCGGTCAACCGAATTCGCAATCCGATGCCTGGCGCAAGGCAGTGGCCGAGTGGTCTGACCAGCGCCGCGAGCTCGGGTGATGGTCGCCGCAGGTGCTCCTGGTGTCACTGGCGGCGTTCCTACTCAAGTCGCCATCGCTGTGCGGGATCTCATGCGCCGCCTGACGGGTTCCGCGGGCATCAGGATGCGCTCACCAGTGAACACCGCGCGAGGTGCAGAGCTACAGCCGATCAACAGCAAGATCAGCAGCACCACCACGATCACGCCAACGATGCCGCTGGGAGCGTAGCCCCAGCCCCTGCTGTAGGGCCAGGCTGGAATCACACCCAGCAGCATCAGCACCAGCATGATCAGCAGAACAGTTCCCAGGCCCGTTGCGTCCTCCCGATACGACACCACTGCATGGCGTGACCCCCATCTGCCTGTGGCCTGCGTCCGCGGCAGGATCCTCACCACTGACCAGGCCGAGCATGCTTGCGCAGCGACAGGGCATGGTTGAGGGTGGTCAAGCGCAGTCTTCGTGTCTTCGGGGAAGTCGTAGAAGGTCGAGCGGATGATGGGCTCGTGGTGCGAGGCGGCGCGCGCGAACCGATGCCACAGGCAGGGCAGCAGCCGAAAGCGCAGTTCAATCGCCGCGCGCATGATGGCGGTGACCTCGGACACCCGGCAACTCCTACCTCTCCAGGCGGGTGGCAGCCTGCGGCCGGATGGCTGGTATCCCAGGAAGTGGTGTGAGTCCTTCAGTGCGCGGCAAGACGCGGAGGGTTGAGTCCGCAAGGCAAAACGCCGGGGCGCCTGAAGCCTTTTAGATCGCCATAGGGTCGGGCGGAGGTCGGCCCGATCCTCGAGCGATCAGAACACCCGCAGTTCCGCCACCGCGTCGTCGGCCGTCGCCAGCCGGCCTGGTGCCGGCGCGGCGCAAGGGATCCGCGCCCCGGCGCGCGCGAACAGCGGCAGCTTGTCCAGCGGCGCGGGCACGGTGTGCCACGCACCGCAGGCGTAGGCCTCACGCGTCTCGAAGTCGAACCAGGCGCCGCCGCCGGGCAGAGCGGGCAGCCAGACGCGGCGTTCGCGCTGGCCGGGCTCGACCACCGGGGCCACCAGCAGGTCGGGGCCGAGCATGAAGTCGTCGCAGTCCTCGAGGCACTGCGCGTCTTCGGGGAAGTCGTAGAAGGTGGGGCGGATGATGGGCTCGTGGTGCGAGGCCGCACGCTCGAACCGCTGCCACAGGTAGGGCAGCAGCCGGTAGCGCAGTTCGATCGCGGAGCGCACGATGGCGGTGACCTCGGGGTGCATCCACGGCAGGTTGACGACGTTGCCGGCCTTCCACGAGTTCATCACCATGCGCGGGTTCAGGCAGCAGGCCTGCACCCAGCGCGCGAACAGCTCGGGCTCGGGCACCGGGCCGTGGAAGCCGCCGACGTCGTGGCCGGTGTTGAACATTCCCGACAGGCTCATCTGCAGCCCGGTGCGGATGTTCCACTTCAGCGTGCGCCAGCTCGTGCCGTTGTCGCCGGTCCAGGTCTGCGCGTAGCGCTGGATGCCGGGCGGGCCGGCGCGGGTGACGGTGTAGACCGGCTCGCCCGGGGCAGCGCGCTCGCGCTGCGCCTCGAAGGTGGCGCGCGTCATCAGCAGCGCGTGCAAGGGGCGGCTGCGGTGGATGGGCAGGGGCTGGCCGAAACCGTGCGACAGCGCGCTTTCTTCCTGCACCGCGTGCTCGTTGTTGTCGTTCCACCCGGCATCGATGCCCATGTCCAGGATCTGGCGCCGCAGCCCTTCCTGCCACCAGCGCAGCCCGGCCGGGTGCGTGAAGTCGAGGAAGGCGGCCTGGCCGTCCCAGTAGGGCTCGACCACGGGCCGCTCTTGGTTGTCGGTGATGAAGCCACCGTCGCGCGCCAGCGTCTCGAAGGCCGGGTGATCGTCCAGCAGGCAGGGCTTGATGTTGGCCACCACCTGAAGCCCGCGTTCGTGGAAGCGCGCGTTCAGCGCCTGCGGCTGGGGAAACTTGTCGCGGTTCCAGGTGTAGACGTAGCGGCGCGGCCCGCGCATCGAGTAGCCCGAGCCGTAGTGGAAGGCCGACACCGGCACGCGGTGCTCGGCGATCTCGTCGATGAAGGCGTGCAGCCGCGCCTGCGCGTCGGGCGCGTCGGCCAGGCCCATGGCCGTCTGCGCGTAGCCCAGCGTCCAGCGCGGCGGCAGCGCGGTGCCGCCGACCAGGCGCACGAACTGCGCGATCACCTCGCCGGGCGTGGCGCCGGCCATCAGGTAGAGGTCGAGGTCGCCGTCGTCGATCTCGACGTGGCGGTACAGGCCGTGGTAGTTGTCGTGCTCGCAGCCCAGGTCGAAGGTGCAGGCCGCGAGCGTGTCGTAGTACAGGCCGAGCCAGCGGCCCTCGGGCGTGCGGCTGAGCACGAAGGGCCAGTGCTTGTACAGCGGGTCGCCGTGCTCGGGGTCGTAGCCCAGCGAGTCCATCGCCAGCGTGCGCAGGCGCCGGCCGTGCAGGTTCAGCGGGCCGGTCTTGTCGCCCAGGCCGTGGTAGCGCTCGCCGACGTCGCGCTGCAGGTAGTGGCGCACGGCGCCGGTGCGCGCGCTGCGCAGGTAGGCGCTGGTGCGGCGGTCCTCGGCCAGCAGCGGGCCGTCGCGTCCGGCGGTCCAGCGCAGGCGCAGCGGCGCGGCCTGCAGCGTCACGGCCAGCGCGCCGGCGTCCAGGCCGGGTCGGCCGTCACGTTCGAAGGGGGTCAGCGGCGGCGGCTCGAAACCGTGGTCGTCGTCGCGCGAGCGGCCGTCCCAGGGCACGTCACCACCCGGTTCGGGGGCGACCGCCCAGGTGCGTGGCTCGCGCCAGCCGGCAGCCGGGCGCAGCGACAGCCGCGCCATCGACGGCGACAGAAAGCGCAGGCGCATCGTTGCGCCATCGTCCAGCGTGGTGGCGGCGCCCTCGGGGTCGAGGCGCCAGGCGGTGGAGGTCCAGGGTTTCATGCCGGCGATTGTGCGCGGTGGCGAGGCGCCGGTGGACGCCGGGCAGCCGGGCGGGCGGGTCACGTGCCTGGAGGAGACGAGTAGGCGCGGCCGGAGAAGGTCGAACTCGGGCCGGCAAGTCAATCGGAAGCGAGTTTTCTCCCTAATCCCCCGGATGTAATGGCAAGATGTCACCCTAGAGCGGGTTCAGGTGCGGCTGCGTCCGCGCCACGATGCCAGGTTCGTTGCGGAATGCCTGTGCGCCAGCCCGACCAGACCGACCACTCCCTACTGCCCTCTGAACCACACCCATGCGTAATCTCCTCAGCATCCCGGCCGCGGTGATCGCCCTCAGCCTGCTAGGTGGCTGCAGTTCGATCTCGAAGCTCGTCGACGGGTTCAAGACCACGCCCGAGCCGACCAAGCCAAGCACGGTCGTTACTCCGACCCCGGCCCCGGCACCTCGTCCGGCGGCGGCTGCCCCCGCCGCGACCGTGGAGCGCGCAGGGCCTGGAGCGACGGTTGGAGCCGTGGGCGGCAGCAGCCTGGGCGCCACGCTCGGGGTACCGGCGGGCGACTCGCGTGTGGCCAGCATCAGCCCGCCGGCAATCGCCCCCGCGGCACCCAGGGACGGGGCTGCAACCCTGCCCCCGGGAACTGCGCGCGTCGTCTACTTCGACTTCGACAGCGCCGTCATCCGTGACGACGCCCGCTCGGTCATCGAAGCCCACGCGCGGGTGCTGGCCACGGACCGCACGCGCCGCATGACCATCGAAGGGCACACCGACGAGCGCGGCGGCCGCGAGTACAACCTGGCGCTGGGGCAGAAGCGCGCCGAAGCGGTTCAGCGCGCCCTGGTGGTGCTGGGCGCGAGCGAAGCGCAACTCGAGGCCGTCAGCCTCGGCAAGGAAAGGCCCGCGATGCCGGGCTTGAGCGACGAGGCCTCGGCCCGTAACCGCCGAGCGGAGTTGAAGGACCGTCGGTGACGCCGGACGGCGTGACGAGTCCTCGCGCCGTCACGCCCTCGCGCCGTCGGCTCCGAAGGCGTGCAGCCGCTGCGGCTGCGGCAACAGCCACAGGGTGCCGCCCTCGGCGGGCATCGACTGGGCGTCGATCAGCGCCTCGAGCTTGACGCCGGCGGCGAGCGTGCCCCGCACCAGGCCCTGCGCGCCCAGATACTCGGTGGCCTCGACGGTCAGGGCCAGGCCCTGACCCTGCGGCGCAGGCCGCAGGTCCTCGGGGCGGATGCCGACCTGCTGCGTGCCCGCGGGCAGGCCTGCCAACAAGGCCGGCAGGGGGGCCAGCGCGGCAGCCGGTACGAAATTCATGCGCGGGCTGCCGATGAAGCCGGCAACGAAGGTGTTGGCTGGCCGTTCGTAGAGCTCGCGCGGCGTGCCGGTCTGCTCGATACGGCCGTCACGCAGCACGACGATGCGGTCGGCCAGCGTCATGGCCTCGACCTGGTCATGCGTGACGTAGACCATGGTGGCGCCCAGGCGGCGGTGCAGCTCGCGCAGCTCGGCGCGCATCGACACGCGCAGCTCGGCGTCCAGGTTGGACAGCGGCTCGTCGAACAGGAAGATCTTGGGATCGCGCACGATGGCACGGCCGATGGCCACGCGCTGGCGCTGCCCGCCGGACAACTGCGTCGGCTTGCGCTCGAGCAGACCGTCCAGGCGCAGCATCTGCGCCGCCGCATCCACCAGGCGGCGGATCTCGCGCCGGTCCACGCCCGCGTTCTCGAGCCCGAAGGCCATGTTGGCGTACACCGTCATGTGCGGGTACAGCGCGTAGGACTGGAACACCATCGCGCAGCCGCGGTCGGCGGCGCCGATCTCGTTGACGCGGGCGCCGTCGATGAGTACCTCGCCCGCGCTGGCCGACTCGAGCCCGGCGATGATGCGCAGCAGCGTGGACTTGCCGCAGCCCGAGGGTCCGACGAGGACGACGAAGTCTCCGTGCGCGGCCTGCAGGTCGACGCCACGGATGACCGTGGTGCGGTCGAAGGTCTTGACGATGGAACGCAGTTCGAGCGTGGCCAAGGGCGGGGCTCCGGGGCGGTGGCGGGCAGTCTAGGGATGTAGGGAGAGGTCGAGGGCAGCAGGCTGGACAGCGGGCGCGGCAGGCTACTTCACCCCCGCGCTTGCGATGCCAGTGGTGATGTGGCGCTGCAGGAAGGCGAAGACCAGCGTCACCGGCAGCAGCGTGATGACCGTCATCGCCAGCAGGTAGTGCCACTGCGTGTTGAGCTCGCCCTGGAAGGAGTTCAGCGCCAGCTGCAGCGTGAAGACCTCGCTCTTGGACAGCACGATGAGCGGCAGCAGGAAGTCGTTCCAGCGCCACATCACCGAGAAGATCGCCAGCACAGCCAGTGCCGGGGCCGACAGCGGCAGGATGATGCGCCAGTAGATGCGCCACTCGCTGGCGTGGTCCATGCGCGCGGCCTCGAGCAGCTCGTCGGGGATGGTCAGCATGTACTGCCGCAGCAGGAAGACCCCGGTGGGCGTGGCGATCGCCGGCAGGATCACCCCCCACAGGCTGTTCAGCAGCCCCACCGAGTTGATGACCAGGAACACCGGCACGAGACTGATCGTCGGCGGGACCATCAGGGTGGCGATGATGAGGAGGAACACCGCGTTGCGCCCCGGGAAGCGGTACTTCGACAGCGCGAAAGCCGCCATCGAATTCACCAGCAGCGTGAGCACCGTGGCCACCACCGTGATGAAGGTGCTGTTCCAGAGGTAGCGACCGAAGGTGAACTTGCCGAACAGGTCGGTGTAGTTCGAAGCCTCGAAGCGGAGCTCCTGCACCGGCTGACGCTCGCGGATGTTGACCTGCACCGTCTGCTGCGGCTGGGCCGGGTCGACCATCGTGGCCATGATGCCGATGCGGCTGACCTGGGCGAGCTCGCGGGTGGCGCCGGAGCCGCCCGCGGCGTCGGCCACGCGGAACAAGGGCAGCGGCTTGTCGTACCCGGGCACCATCACCGTCTTCTGCGCGTAGGGCAGGAAGGTGGGCGGGAACTGCCCGAGCGCAGCCTCGGTCTTGAACGAGGACATCACGAGCCAGATCACGGGCGCGAACATCGTGAACAGGCCCACCACAAGGTAGACGTAGGTCAGTGCATCGGTCCAGTGCAGGCGCCGGCCGCGGATGCGGGTCAGGAAGGCAAGCACGTTCACCGCACGCGCTCCCCGGCCTGGCTGGCACGCGTGGCCTTGAGCTGCAGCAGCGTGAGCACGATCAGTGCCGCCGCCAAGGTCAGCGAGGCCGCGGCTGCCAGGCCGTAGAGGTGGATCTGCTCGGCAAAACCGGTCTGGTAGATGAACTGCACGATGAAGGTCGTCGCCGAGCCCGGGCCACCGCCGGTGAGGACGAAGATCTCGTCAAAGACCTGCACCGCGCGGATCATCGACAGCACCAGCACCACGATCAGCGTGGGCGCCAGCAGCGGCAGCGTGATGCGCGTGAGGGTGCGCCAGGGCGTGGCGCGGTCCATCAGCGCAGCCTCGTAGAGGTCCTTGGGGATCGCCTGCAAGCCGGCCAGCAGGATCAGCGTGTAGAAGCCCATGTGGGCCCAGATAGAGACGAAGACGGCCCAGAAGAAGGCCCAGCCGGCGTCGGTGAGCCACTCCACCGGCGGCGCGCCCAGCGCCGCGAGCCCGGCGTTGAAGGCGCCCTGGCTCTGCAGCAGCCACTTCCAGATCAGCGCCACGACCACCGGCGAGAGCAGCACCGGGTAGAAGAACACGCCGCGCCAGAAGCCGCGCCCGAGGATCCTGCGGTTGAGCACCAGCGCCGTCACCAGCGACAGCAACACCATCAGGCCAACCTGGATCAGGCTGAACTTGGCCGTGTTCAGCAGCGCGCGCCAGAAGATGTCCTTGCGGCAGGTGGAGAGGTCCAGGTAGTTGCCGCACTCGAACAAGATCTGGAAGTTCTCCAGCCCCGTGTAGGGCCGCTCCAGCGGCATCAGCTTGACGCCACCGGTGAGCGCATAGACGATGTTGATGAGGATGGGCAGGAAGGTGAAGACGCCGAAGACCGCCAAGTTCGGCCCGACGAACAGCCACGCCAGGCGCGAGGCGCCGAGCCTGCGCTGGGCGGCGCGGAACAAGGGCTCGAAGAGCTCGAACAGCGGGGCGAGGACGCGCACGGGAATGGCGGTGACAGGAGGCGTGGGGCAGGGGTGCAGAGCCGATGGCCACAACAACGGCGGCCACCTCGTCCGCAAATGCAAACCGGGCAGCGCCCGAGGGTGCTGCCCGGCCGGACCGGCGTGACCGCGGCCGCGCTTACTTCTGCGCTTGCTTGACCGCGTCCTGCATGTCGGCGTTGATGCGCGTCATCGCGTCGTCAACCGACATCTCGCCGACGATGGCCTGCGTCACGCGCGCCACCGTGGGCAGCATGATGGCGCGGTTGAACTTGTAGCCCTGGAACTGGTAGGCCACCGGTGAGAGGTTGGCCACACCGCTGCTGAACACGCCCAGCGCGGCGCGCGCGCCCGGCTGCGCGTTGGCGTAGTTCACGCCCTTGCGAGCCAGCCCCGCATGCGCCGGGATGTTGTTCGTGCGCGCGGTGAATTCGGCGTAGCTCGTCTCCGAGGCCATGAAGTCGAGGAAGGCACCGACGTCACGGGGGGACTTGCTGGTCTTGAGCGCCACCCAGGCCGCGCCACCCGGGATGCCCGAGCAGGCCGACGGGCCGCAGGGGTTGGGGACGGCGACCCAGTCGAACTTGTTGCCGACGTCGCGCTGCAGACGGTTGATCTGCCAAGAGCCCGACAGCACCATCACGACGTTGCCGTTGATGAACTCACCGATCGAGTCGGCATAGGTCGAGCCGCCCGAGCCGGCCCAGACCTCGCGCAGCATCGTGCCGTCCCTGTGCCAGCCGACGAACTTGTTGACGGCGGACTTGTAGCCCGCATCCAGCACCAGGTCACCCTTGGCGTCGAAGATGGTCGCGCCGTAGCTGATGGCGGGACCGGCAAAGCGGTGGCCCGAGCGGTCCCAGGCCATCGCGGCCTTGGTCTGCGTGGCGCGCGCCACCTGCCGCGCGGCCGCCACCCACTCGTCCCAGGTCGCCTTCGGGCCGGGCAGCGCCACCTTGGCTTGCTCGAACAAGGTCTTGTTGACGAAGGGGCCGGTCATGGTCAGCTGCGACATGAAACCGTGGATGCCCTTGTCGCCAGGGCTGGGCGCGAGCCAGGGCGCGGTGGCGCCGAAGTTCGATTCCCAGTAGCGGCGGTCCTTCACATGCGCCGACACGTCGAGGTAGTGCTTGGACAGGCCTCCAAGGTCGGTCACCCGGGCGATGTCCGGACCCTGGCCGGCCGCGAGCTGCACCGGCAGCTGCTCGACGATCGTGCGGTAGGGCACGGTGTCGACCACGACCTTGACACCCGGGGTCTGGCTCTCGAACTTGCGCGCCAGGTCATTGGTGACCTCGCACTCGTTACCGTCCTGGTAGCACATCACGCGGATCTCGCGCGTCTGGGCGCTGGCGCTGCCGAGGGCGACCGCAAAGATGGCCGCCGCGAGGGCAGCCCGTGTCGACAGGGAGGGATTCATCGTGGTTCTCCGAACGAAATCGCAATGCCGGAACTTTATGCCAGCGACCGCGGCCAGGCACTAGCATTTGTACGCATGACCAGCCCCACCCCGCGCCGCGGCGCCGACCGCTTGATCGATCGCCTGTACGGCGGACTCGTGCCTGGGCGCGAGCCCGCGCGCGCTTCGCTGCTGCACCGCCAACGCCCACCCAGCCGCAACGGCTGGGTGCTGGAGACCTGGCGCGTGGAGGTCGGCGCGCCGGTGTGGGTGGGTTGGACGATGCAACTGCTGCGCCCCGAAGCGGGGCCGCCGGCGCCTGTGCTGCTCACCGGCGACGTCTGCTGGAGCCATCCTGACGACGCGGTGAAGGCAGTCGCGGTGGGCGCCGGCGTCGCGCTGGCCTGGTTCAACCGGGTCGAGCTGGCCCACGACGCGCCCGATGGCGCACGCGCCGGGCCGGTGTTCGAGCGCCACCCCGGCGCGCGCTTCGGCGCCCTGTCGGTCTGGGCCTGGGGCTGCAGCCGGTCGGTGGACGCGCTGCTGCAGGCCCCGGGCATCGACCCCGCGCGCGTGGCCGTCGTCGGGCACTCGCGCGGCGGCAAGGCTGCGCTGCTGGCCGGCGCCACCGATGCGCGGATCGCGCTCACGGTCGCGCACAACAGCGGCGCTGGCGGGGCGGCCGCCGCACACGTGCTGGGTCCGGGCGCGGAGTCGCTCGCGGCGTTGGCCGCGGGATTCCCGCACTGGCTGGCGACCGACATCGGGCAGAGCCTGCAGACCGGCGCGCTCGACACGCTGGACCAGCACCTGCTGCTGGCACGCATCGCGCCACGCCGGCTGCTGCTGATCCAGGCCCGCGGCGATGCCTGGGCCAACCCCGAGGGCGTGAGCGCGGTCGCACAGCGCGCCCGGGCGGCGTGGCGGCGCGCCTGGGCGGCGGACGGGTTCGCGCTCAGGTGGCGCGACGGCGGCCACCCGATGGGGCTGGACGACTGGGCCGCAGCGATCGACGCAGCGAGCGCGCCGCCGCGGCATGGGTCGCGGGGCTGAACATCCTCCTGGCGCCCGGACCGCGCCCGGGTTCAACCGATCGCGTAAGCCCCGAGGCGCAGATCGACTGCCTGGCCGGTACGCGCCGATTCCTGCGCCGCCAGGCCCATGACCACAGCGGCCAGTCCGTCATCGAGCGTCACATCCACCGGTCCCATGCCCAGCACGGCCAGACGGAAGCGCCGGTGCTGCTCGAGCGTGGAGCCGTTGTGGTCGCCCGCGGCCAGCGCAGCGGCATCCACCGGCACCAAGAGTTCCACCGGGCCGGCCGGCTGGCGCGGGCTGAGCACCAGCTTGGGCACCGGCGGGGCGCCCAGATGGGCGGGCCAGAAGCGCCCCGGGCCGGGCACGAAGCACTCGACCTTTCCCTTCGGCCCGACGATGGAGATCTCCTCCTGGTAGCGCGAGCCCTCGGCGAACATGCACAGCTCGAGCAACGCGCGCGGGCCGGATTCGAAGTCGACCACGGCGTAGGCATGGTCCAGGATGTCGGGCGTGCCATCAGGGTGGCGCTCGTCCTGGTGGTTGTGCGGCGCGCCGGCCGTGGCGTACACGCGCAGGGGACGGCTGCGCGCCAGCAGGCGCATCAAGTCGAAGAAGTGGCAGCACTTCTCGACCAGCGTGCCACCGGTGTAGCGGTTGAAGCGGTTCCACTGCCCGACCTTGTCGAGGAAAGGATAGCGGTGCTCGCGAATGCTGATCATCGCCACCGGTCCGGTGGCGGCCTGGGCGTGAGTCTCCTGCACCAGGCGCGCGATCGGCGGCATGTAGCGGTACTCCATCGCCACCCATAGCGGCGCGCCGGGCTCGCGCGCCAGCGCCTGGAGCGCGCGCACCTGCTCCAGCGAGGTGCAGGCAGGCTTCTCCATCAGCACCGGCAGGCGACGCAGCGCCAGGATGCGCTGCAGTTGCTCGGCGTGGCGGAAGTTCGGGCTCGTGACGACGATCGCGTCGACATCGTCAGCGCCGACGACCTCCTCCAGGCTCGCGCTGCGCCGCGCGCCTGGCGCCAGCGCTAGGCTGCGCGCGGCCATCGCGTCGTCGGGCTCGAAGATGCGCGTGACCGCGCTGCCGGGGATGAGCGCGAGGTTGCGCAAGTGCTCCTGCCCCATCATGCCGCAGCCGATGAAGCCGTAGCGGATCGTGGGTTCCATGTGGTCCGTCCGGTCTGGGATCGCGTTGAAGGCAGCGCGATTGTCTCCCCGAGAACGCACGCGCCAGACGATGGCCCAGGCGCCGGCCCCCTGCCCTCGAGCCAGCCGATTCCTAGAATCGACCTCACCAACCCACCCCCGCCGCACACCGCGGCCCGACCCCCCAAACTGCCAAAGATGAGCCTGAACGTCCACACCGAAAACAAGCGGCGCGTCCTCGATGCGATGCGCGCGATCGCCGAGTCCACGCCCGCCGGGCTGGGCCGGCTCCTGGGCACCATCTACCACCCGCAGGCGCACTGGCGCGGCTCGCATCCGCTCAACGAGATGGACGGCCCCGCCGCGATCGAGAGCCGTGTCTGGGGCCCGCTGCTGGGCGCGCTCGACGGCGCCGAGCGGCGTGACGACGTCCTGCTGGCCGGCCACTACGACGGCCAGGACCACGTCGCGGCCGTCGGCCACATCGGTGGCAACTTCCGCCGCCCGTGGCTGGGCATCGCGCCCACCGGCGGCATGGTCTACCTGCGCTATGGCGAGGTGCACCAGGTCGTCGACGGCCGCATCACGTGCAGCACCGTGCTCTTCGACATCCTCGACTTCCTGCGCCAGGCAGGCTTCGAAGCCCTGCCCCCGAGCCTCGGGCGCGAGGGGCGCTGGCCGGCGCCGATGACGGCCGACGGCGTGCGGCTGGAGCCGGCCGACCCCGCCGAGTCGGCCGCCAGCCTGGCGCTGACGCTGCAGATGCAGGCCTCGCTCGGGGCCCACGACGACGGCGCCGGGACGGGCCGCGATGGCCTGCTGCACATGCCGCAGAAGGCCTTCTGGCACCCGCGCATGAACTGGTACGGCCCCTCGGGCATCGGCACCTCGCACGGTCTGGACGGCTTCGTCGACTGCCACCAGCTGCCCTTTCGCACCGCCTTCCCGAACCTGCTGTCCCGCCCGCGCACCGAGACGCGCTCGCGCGACGGCAAGAACCATTACGTGCGCATCGGCGACGGCGCCTACTCCGCCACCGGCGGCTGGCCGAGCCGCTTCCTGCACCACGAGGGCGCGGGCTGGCTGGGCCTGCCAGCCACGGGCCGCGCCGTGACGATGCGGGTCATGGACTTCTACCGTGCCGAGGACGGCCTGATCCGTGAGAACTGGGTCCCGATCGACCTGATCGAGGTGCTGTTGCAGTTGGGCGTGGACGTGATCGCCCGGGCACAGCGGCACTTCGCCGCCCGCGGGCTTTGCGCTGCGCGCTCGGCAGGGTAATCACCGAGGCGCCACGCCGCGCCCGCTTCCTAAACTGCATGCGTATGCAAATCAAGCCGCGCCCGCACCGGGCGCGGATGCGGCGGCAAGGCCGGGAAGGGGTCTTCGACGTGATCCGTCATCTCAAGCGGGGCAAGGACAAGCAGGGCCGCGCCGACGACGACGCGCAGGTGCGCGCGACCGTCGAGGGCATCCTGAAGGACATCGAGCAGCGCGGCGACGAGGCCGTGCGCGAGTACAGCCGGCGTTTCGACCGCTGGGACCCGGCGCGCTTCACGCTCGACCGCGGCCAGATCGAGGCTGCGATCGCGCGCCTGTCGCCGCGCGAGGTCGAGGACATCCGCTTCGCCCAGGCGCAGATCAGGGGCTTCGCGCAGATCCAGCGCGACAGCATGAAGGACGTCGAGGTCGAGACCCTGCCCGGGGTCGTGCTCGGCCACCGCCACATCCCGGTCAATGCCGTGGGCTGCTACGTGCCCGGCGGCAAGTACCCGTTGATCGCCTCCGCGCACATGAGTGTGCTGACGGCCAAGGTCGCGGGCGTGCCGCGCGTCGTGGCCACGGCGCCGCCCTACCAGGGCGAGCCGCACCCGGCCATCGTCGCGGCCATGCACTTCGCCGGCGCGGACGAGATCCTCGTGCTCGGCGGCGTCCAGGCCGTGGCCGCCATGGCGCTCGGCACACCCTCGGTCGCGCCCGTGGACATGCTGGTCGGCCCGGGCAACATGTTCGTCGCCGAGGCCAAGCGCCAGCTCTACGGCCGCGTGGGCATCGACCTGTTCGCCGGCCCCACCGAGACCCTGGTGATCGCCGACGAGTCGGTCGATGCCGAGATGTGCGCGGTCGACCTGCTCGGCCAGGCCGAGCACGGGCCCACCTCCCCGGCGGTGCTGCTGACCGACTCCGAGGCGCTGGCGCGCGCCACGATGGCCGAGGTCGAGCGCCAGCTCGCCATCCTGCCCACCGCGGCCATCGCCTCGCAGGCCTGGGCCGCCTATGGCGAGGTCATCGTCTGCGACACGGTCGACGAGATGGTGGCCACCGCCGACGAACTCGCCTTCGAGCATGTGCAGGTGATGACGCGCGACCCCGACGTCTTCCTGCGCCGCATGACCAACTACGGCGCCCTCTTCCTCGGCCCGCGCACCAACGTCAGCTTCGGGGACAAGGTCATCGGCACCAACCACACGCTGCCGACCAACCGCAACGCGCGCTACACCGGCGGGCTGTGGGTGGGCAAGTTCCTGAAGACCTGCACCTACCAGCGCGTGCTCAGCGACGAGGCGAGCGCGCGCATCGGCGAGGTCTGCTCGCGCCTGTGCCACATGGAGAACTTCGCCGGCCACGGCGAACAGGCCAACCTGCGCGTACGCCGCTACGGCACGCGCGACTCGGTGCCCTGGTACGAGCCGGTGCCGGCACTCGACTGAGGCCTCCTCGATGAAGGGATCCCGCCCCGAGCAGGCCGCGCTGACGCGCGACAACGACCTGTCACGCACTGCGGAGACCCAGCGCGTCGTCGAAGCCATGGTCGACGGCCTGAACGACCACGTGATCGACGGCATCGAGGCCTTCTTCGCGCCCGACTTCCGCTGGATGGGCAACGCGGGCTGCGGCACCAAGCGCGGCGTGCGCGAATTCCAGGACCACTGGCAGCGGCCCTTCCAGGCCGCCTTCTCCGACAAGGTGTGCATCGACGAGGCACGCATCGCCCAGGGCCAGTGGATGGCCGCCTTCGGCCGCCAGGAGGCCACCCACAGCGGCGAGTTCATGGGCATCGCCCCGACAGGGCGGCGGGTCGAGATCCGCTACATGGACTTCTGGAAGGTCGTGGACGGCAAGATCGTCGACAACTGGGTCATGGTGGATTTCCCGCACGTGATGCGACAGCTCGGCGTGGACCCGTTCGGCGGCCACGGCTGGGAAGCCTTCGACCGCGGCGAGCGCGTGGCGCCGCGCCCCGACAGGAAGGCAGGCCCATGACCTCCACGACCGGGACCGGCACGTCCTGCGGCAGCGGCACGACCCTGCCGCGCATGCCTTCGATGCGCCTGGACGGGCGGCGCGCCCTGGTGGCCGGCGCCGGTCGCGGGATCGGCGCCGCGGCCGCGGCCGCGCTCGCGCAAGCCGGTGCCGAGGTCACGCTGGCTGCGCGCTCGCGCGGCGAGCTCGACGCGCTGGCCGAGGCGCTGCGCGCCGAGGGCGCCGTCGCGCACGTGCTGCCGCTGGACGTGACCGACCCGGCGGCCGTGCGGCGCGAGGTCGCCGCGCACGGTCCCTTCCAGGTGCTGGTCAACAGCGCCGGCACCAACCGCCCCTCCGAGATCGCCAGCATGCGCGACGAGGACCTGGACGCCGTGCTCGACGTCAACGTCAAGGCCGCGTTCTACCTCGCGCGCGAGGTCGCGGCCGGGCTGATGGCCGCCGGGCTGCCGGGCTCGCTGATCACCGTGTCGTCGCAGATGGGTCACGTCGGCGGCCCGAAGCGCACGCTGTACTGCGCCACCAAGCACGCCGTGGAGGGCTTCACCAAGGCCCTGGCCTGGGAGCTCGGCCCCCACGGCATCCGCGTCAACACCCTGTGCCCGACCTTCATCGAGACCGCGCTGACACGCCCGATGCTGGCCGACGAGCGCTTCCGGCACTTCGTCGAGTCGCGTATTGCGCTCGGCCGCATCGGGCGCGTCGAGGACGTGATGGGCGCCGTGGTCTTCCTTGCCAGCGATGCCTCGGCGCTGGTGACGGGCAGCGCGCTGATGGTGGACGGCGGATGGACAGCCCAGTGAAGAGCGCGGTCACCGCCGAGGACGTCGCGCGCCTGGCAGGCGTGTCGCAGTCTGCGGTCAGCCGCACCTTCACCCCCGGGGCCAGCGTCTCGGCCAGGATGCGCCAGCGTGTGCACGACGCCGCGGTGCGCCTGGGCTACCACCCCAACGCGCACGCGCGCAGCCTGACCACCGGGCGCTCGCGCATCGTCGGCCTCGTGCTGTCCTCGCTGGACAACCTGCTGTACCCGGCCGTCACCGAGCGCCTGGCGCTGCGGCTGCAGCAGGACGGCTATCACCTGCTGATGTTCGTCAGCGAGCAGCGCGACAGCGACGACCTGGTGCGACAGATCCTGCAGTACCGCGTCGACGGCATCGTGCTCGGGGCGACGACGCTGTCGTCGGGGCTGGCGCAGCGCTGCGCCGAGGCGCGCATCCCGGTCGTGCTGTTCAACCGCGTGATGGCGACCTCGGGCGCCGTCAGCTCGGTGCGGTCGGACAACGTCGGCGGCGCGGCCGAGATCGCACGCTTTCTCGTCGCCGGCGGCCACCAGCGCATCGCCTACATCGCCGGCCGCGAGGACTCCTCCACCAACCTCGAGCGCGAGCGCGGCTTCGCCGAAGGGCTGGCAGCGCTCGGGCAGCGCGTGCAGGCGCGTGCCGCGGGCAACTACGACGCGCGTTCGGCGCGCGAGGCGGCGCTGGAATTGTTCTCACGCGCGCGCAACCGCCCCGACGCCGTCTTCGTCGCCGGCGACCTGATGGCCTTGTCGGTGATGGACACGCTGCGCCACGAATTGGGCCTGCGCGTGCCCGAGGACGTCTCGGTCGTCGGCTTCGACGGCGTGCCTCAGGCGGCCTGGCCGTCCTACCAGCTCACCACCTTCGAGCAGCCCGTGGAGCCGATGGTCGATGCCGCCGTGCGGTTGCTGCAGGGCAGCCTGGCCGGCGACGCACCCTCGGCCGTGAACGACGTCATCGTGCCCGGACGCCTGATCCAACGAACCTCGGCGCGCGCGCCACAGCCAGGAAGGTCGACACGATGAAGGGCTTCGACGCCGAGTTCCCCGATCTCGACACCTACATCCGGGTCATCACGGCGCGCATCTGGGAAGGACGGCGGCTGGCGGACATCGACCGCTACTACAGCGACCCCTGCACGGTCGAGACCCCGACCGGCGTGACGACGACGGCACAGCAGGTCATCGACGGCACCGCGGCCACGCTGGCCATGTTCCCCGACCGGCGGCTGTTGGCCGAGGACATCATCTTCTCGGGCGACGAGGATGGCGGCTTCCTCAGCTCGCACCGCATCGTCTCCACGATGACGCACCGCGGCGACGGCGCCTTCGGTCCGGCCACGGGACGGCGCGTCCACGTGCGCACCGTGGCCGATTGCGTCTGCCGCGACAACCGCGTCGTGCACGAGTGGCTGGTGCGCGACCAGGGCGCGATCGCGCGCCAGCTCGGCATGCAGCCGGCCGACCTCGCGCAGCGCTGGCTGGACGAGCGTGGCGGCTGGCACAAGCCGGTGGCGGGGCCGCCGCCCGCGGGCTACCACTCCCACGTCAGCACCGCGCCGCCTGCCGTGGCCTATGCCGAGGCCGTCCGGGGCTTCTCGACGGGCGCCACCGACGTGGCCGCCGCCTATGACGACGCCGTGCACCACCTCGGCCCCGGGGAGACCACGCGCTACGGGCACGACGAGGTCGGCACTTGGTGGCAGGGCCTGTTCACGGTCTTCGCCGTCGAGCACTTCGCGGTCGAACACCTGGTCTTGCAGCAAGGCGACGGACGCGCCGACCGGGTCGCGATGCGCTGGCGCGCGCTGGCCCGCCACGGCGGCGACGGCGCCTTCGGCGCGGCCACCGGGCACCGCGTCGAGATCCTGGGCATCAACCACGCCGAGCTCTTCCGCGGCCGGGTGTTGCGCGAGTGGGTGCTCGTCGACGAGGTCGCGCTTTGGATGCAGGTCCTGGGCGGACAACGCTGAAGGAAGGGACACGATGGCACGGGTGCAGCTGAAGAACATCTCCAAGGCGTGGCGCGGCGTCGCGGCCGTGCGGGAGATGTCGCTGGACATCGCCGACGGTGAGTTCCTCGTGCTGCTCGGCCCGAGCGGCTGCGGCAAGACGACGACCATGCGCATGGTCGCCGGCCTGGAGGAGCCCAGCGGCGGCGAGGTCTGGATCGGCGAGCGCTGCGTCAACGAGCTCGAGCCGAAGGACCGCGACGTTGCCATGGTGTTCCAGAGCTACGGGCTCTACCCCAACATGACGGTGCGCGAGAACATCGCCTTCCCGCTGCGCATCCGCGGCCTGCCCGCTGCACAGGTCGATCCGGCGGTGCAGCGCGCAGCGCAGCAGGTCGAGCTGACCGACTACCTGGACCGCCGACCCAAGGAGCTGTCGGGCGGCCAGCGTCAGCGCGTGGCGCTGGCGCGCGCCATCGTGCGCCAGCCCGCGGTCTTCCTGATGGACGAGCCGCTGTCGAACCTGGACGCCAAGCTGCGCGTGAGCATGCGCTCGTACCTGAAGCACCTGCACCACACGCTGGGCGTGACGACGATCTACGTCACGCACGACCAGATCGAGGCCATGACCCTGGCCGACCGCGTGGTCGTGATGAGCAAGGCCGAGGTGCAGCAGATCGGCACGCCCGAGGCCATCTACAACCAGCCGGCCAACATCTTCGTCGCCGGCTTCATCGGCTCGCCGCCGATGAACCTGGTCGAGGGCCGCCTGCGCGCTGGCGCCTTCGAGGCGCCCGGGGTGCGGGTGGAAGGCTTCAACGCGCCCGACACGGAACGCATCGTGCTCGGTGTGCGCCCCGAGGACATGCGCGTCGTCGCGCCGGGACAGGGACAGGTCAGCGGCGAGATCTTCAGCTTCGAGCTCACCGGCGACTCCACGCTGGCGATGGTGCGCCTGGGCAGCCAGGTCATCACCGCCCGCGCCGCCAAGGACCACCGCGCACGCATCGGCGAGGCCACGGGCTTCGCCTTCGACGCGTCGCACTGCCATCTCTTCGACGGCCAGACGCAGAACCGGCTGCCTCTGGCCTGCACCTGAAACCGGTGTTCAACAGGAGCCCCCCATGAATCGACCCCCGCTGCGTCGCGCGCTGCTGGCCACCGCCACCGCGCTGGCACTCGTCCCCACGCTGTCGCAGGCCAAATGCGACCGCCTGAACCAGGTCAAGGCCGGCGAGATCAACATCGTCGGCAACTCCTTCCCGGCGCTGCAGCACATCGCCAAGGAGATGGAGACCTGCACCCAGGGCGGACTGAAGGTGCAGTTCAAGATGACGCCCCGCGCGCGCGAGGAGACCGAGCAGGCGTTCGCCTCGGCCGGTCGCTCGCCCTTCGACGCCGCCGTCGTCTCGATGGGCGTGTACGCCAACCTCGAGAGCCGCGGCCAGCTGCAGCCGATGACCGACCTCGTCAACAAGTACCGCACACGCTACAAGCTCGAGGAGAGCATGCTGGTGCGCGTCAACGGCGAGGTCATGGCCGTGGCCTTCATGCAGAACGCGCAGAACCTGTTCTACCGCAAGGACCTGTTCGACAAGCACGGCCTGAAGGTGCCCGCCACCTACCCGGAGATGCTCGCTGCGGCGCGGGTGCTCAAGGACAAGGAGCCGGGCATCGAGTTCCCGATTGCGCAAACCTTCGCCAAGGGCTGGGACAGCGCCACCGAGTTCGCCAACATCTTCGCCGGCTTCGGCGGCCGCTTCTTCAAGCCCGGCTCGGCCCAGCCCGACTTCAACAGCGACGCCGGCGTCAAGGCGCTGGAGATGATGAAGGCCATGACCGCCTTCATGACACCGAACTATCTGGCGTCGAACTCCGACGACGTGATGAACCAGTTCCAGCAGGGCAAGGCGGCCATGGGGGTGCTGTGGGCCACCCGCGCCTCACGCATGGACGACCCGGCGGCGTCCAAGATCGTCGGCAGGATGGCCTTTGCCGCCGCCCCGGCGGCCGTGGCCGGCGGGCCAAGCGCCACCCACCTGTGGTGGGATGGCGTCGTGATGCCGAAGAACCTGGGCGGCGACCGCGAGACCGTCTTCCAGGTGCTGATGGAGGCGCTGGACGAGGAGACCATGTCCAAGGGCAACGACCTGACGATCTGGGTGCGCTCGGCCTACAAGCCCACGCGCTTCGGCTCGGGCGTCTCCGCCTCGGCCAAGGCCGGCGCGCCGATCTGGCCGATGCAGCCCTTCTTCAGCCTCGCCCATGGTGAGATCGGCAAGGTCATCCCCGACGTGCTGACCGGCGCCATGTCGCCCAAGGCGGCGCTCGACGCGGCGGCGGCGGCCTACGTCAAGGCGGCCGCCGAGAAGGGCTTCATCCGCTGAACGGCTGACACCGGTGAAGCTCGGCAGCTTCCTGCGTTTCGTCGCGCCGTCGGCAGCGCTGATGCTGCTGCTGATGGCGCTGCCGCTCGTCGTGACCTTCTTCCTCTCGGTGCGCAACTGCGCGCTGAAGATGGAGACGGTCACGGTCGTGCAGTCCTCGCCCTTCGGGCAGCGCGAGGTGACGACGCAGCGGGCGGTGCTCGGCCCTGACGGACGCCCCGTCACCGAGTGCCGTTTCGTCGGCCTGGGCTACTTCCGCACCGTGCTCGGGCTGGGCGGCATCGATGCCGGCGCAGCCAGCGCGCCGCCCGAGGCCAGCGGCGCAGGCGGCGGCGGCGGCACGGCGGCGGCGCGCCCGCAGCGCTCCACCGAGTTCATCGGCGCCCTGCGCTTCACGCTGCTGTACACGCTGGCGACCACACCCTTCATCCTGCTGATCGGCTTCGTGCTGGCGCTGGCCGTGAACCATGTCGGCCGGCGCTGGCAGGGGCCCTACATCTCGGCCACGCTGCTGCCCTTCATCATCACGCCGGTGGTCGGCGCGCTGGCGATCAAGTGGCTGTTCCGCGACAACGGGCTCGTGCCCCACCTGCTGTCGCAGTTCGGCATCTCGGTGTTCTGGATGGCGCAGGCCTGGTCGGCGCAACTGCTGATCATCCTGTACGGCATCTGGCACGTCGTGCCCTTTGCCTTCATCGTGCTGTACGCCGGCCTGCAGTCGGTGCCGCAGGACAGCCTGGAGGCCGCGCGCATCGACGGCGCGAGCGCCTGGCAGCGCCTGGTCTACGTCACCGTACCCCACCTGGCCCCGCTGTTCGTCTTCATCACGCTGATCCACCTGATGGATGCCTATCGGGTGTTCGAGCCCGTGGTGGTGCTGACACAAGGCGCCTTCACCACCAGCGTGCAGGTGCTCACCTACTACACGCTGCTCGACGAGCAGAACCCCTACAAGGCCAGCGCGGCCGCGGTGCTCACCACGGCGGGCATCGCGGTGCTGCTGCTGCCGCTGCTCTTCAAGACCTGGAAAGAGTACCGTCGGGGAGACTGAAGCCGTGAAACGCCCCCATCGCATGGGCATGGCCCTGCTGCACGTGGCGCTGCTGGTCTGGACGTTGCTGGCCTGCCTGCCCATCGTCTGGACGGCGGTGATCTCACTGCGCCAGTACGTGGACGCCTTCTCGGTGCCGGTGCGCTGGCTCGCGCCGCTGACGCTGGAAAACTACACGCGGCTGTGGTTCGAGCAGGGGTTCCACCGCAACTTCCTGAACACCGTCATCGTCACTGCGGGCACGGTGACGATCTCGCTGACGGTGGGCTGCCTGGCCGGCTACGCGCTGTCGCGCTACCGCGGCTCGCTCGGGTTCTGGCTGCTCATCATCGCGCTCGTCTTCCGCTCGCTGCCGCACTCCACGCTGCTGCCTTCGTTCTACGTCATGTTCGACGCCCTGGGCATCCGCAACGAGTACCTGACGCTGATCGTCGTGCTGGTGGCGATCAACCAGCCGTTCACGATCTGGATGCTGCGCGCCTTCTTCGTCAACATCCCGCAGGAACTGGACGAGGCGGCGATGGTCGACGGCTGCACCCGCTTCCAGGCCTTCCGGCGCGTGATCATCCCGGTGATGTGGCCCGGCGTCGTGACCACCGGCCTGTTCAGCTTCCTGCTCGCCTACAACGACTTCCTGCTCAGTTCCTCGCTCGTCAACGCCGACAAGCTGACGATGCCGGCGGCGATCGCCAACGCGATCGCCGCCGAGAGCGAGGCCTTCCTGATGCAGGGCGTGGCCGGTGCCGTCAGCATCACGATCCCTCTCGTGATCCTGGTGCTGATCTTCCAGAAGCAGATCGTCTCGGGCCTCACGCAGGGGGCGGTCAAGGGCTGAGCGGCCAAGGCCCGGGCGCGCTCGGCACCGGCAGGCGTACCCCCCGCACTCAACACCCGCATCCGATATGACGAACTCTGTCGACGAAGCGAACAAGGCTGCGCTGGCGCCGCTGCGCCGGGCCCAGTACCACGATGACGGCGACGCCGTGCGCGAGACCCTGCGCCAGGTGTTCCATGCCGACGCCGTCGTGCGCCTGGCCAGCCCCTTCGAGGACCTGGAGGGTGCCGACGGCCTGTATGGGCAGGCCTGGATGCCGCTGCGCGAGGCCTTCCCGGACCTCGAGCGCCGCGACCTGATCGTGATCGCCGGCCAGACCGCGCAAGGCCACCACTGGGTGGGCTGCTGCGGCTTCCACATGGGCACCTTCGTGCGCCCCTGGCTCGACATCCCGCCCACGGGCCGGGTCGCGAGCCTGCGCTTCCACGAGTTCTACCGCTTCGTCGACGGCCGCGTGGCCGAGATGCAGGCGCTGTGGGACATCCCCGAACTGATGCTGCAGTCCGGCGCCTGGCCGATGGCGCCGGCGCTCGGGCGGGAATGGCAGGTGCCCGGGCCCGCGACGCAGGACGGCCTGGCCACCGGCCCGGCCGACACTGCCCTCACCCGCCGCAGCCTGGACCGCGTGCAGCAGATGCTCGCCGGGCTGGCGCGCTACGCGCAGGGCGGGGTGGCGGCGATGGAACTCGAGCGCCACTGGCACCCGCGGTTCAACTGGTACGGTCCGTCCGGCATCGGCACCGGACGCGGCATCGCCGGGTTCCGCCACTGGCACCAGATCCCTTTCCTCGCCGGCATGCCCGACCGGCGCGGCAGCGGCGGCAAGGGCGAGTTCTTCGCCGAAGGCGCCTACGTGGCCGTGACCGGCTGGCCGAACATGCGCGCCACGATCAGCGGCGACGGCTGGATGGGCATCGCGCCCGGCGGGCAGGAAATCACGATGCGCAGCCTGGACTTCTGGCGCTGCGAGGACGACCTGATCCGAGAGAACTGGGTGCTGGTGGACCTGCTGCACGTCTACCGGCAGATCGGCGTGGACGTGCTGGCGCGCATGCGCGAGTTCAACAAGGCGCGCGATCCCCTGCGGTGGTTCCTCGGCGCCCCTGGCGGGGCGTCGGGATGAGCGCTCAGCCCTGATCGATCCTGGCGCAGCCTGGATTCGGCAGTTGGGCGTGCAGCGCTGTCACCGTTCTCTCGAGGCCGGTCGTGGCCGACGTCTCCCGACCCGACAAGCACTTGCTCGCGGAAGAAAGCGGTCTACTGTCGAATCTAGGGCTCAGTGGCCGGAACCCTGGCGCGAACGCTGCCAGTCCTGAGCCCAGGCATCAGAGCGCGCCTGGTCGCGCGCCCCCATCATCATCACCCAGGTGAAAAAGCCGGTCACCATGGCCAGAGGGAGCAGGGCAAGCAGGACCTTGGTCATGACTGAAGCGTTCCTCGAAAGTGTGGACCGCCGCAGTGTCCTGGCATGGGCCGCTGGTCGCAGCAGGCCACCTGAATGCCCTGAATGCCCTGAATGCCCTGAATGCCCTGAATTCCCGGAAATCCCCGACACCCCGTACGCCCTTGGCGCTGGATGCCAGCTCAGCTCCCAAGGTGGGGCCGGTCCGGGAGCTCGTTCGGGTTCGCCTGCCCTGGCGCCAGAGGGTAGTGCTGCACCAGCAGCGCTTCCACCGCCTCGACCGCGTGCATCAGCCCGGCCTCGAAGCGGCCGGCGCGGAAGCCCTCGCGCATGGCCGCGGCGATCTCGCCCCAGGCCTGCGCATCGACGTGGCGAGCGATGCCGCGGTCGGCCACGATCTCGATGGAGCGCTCGGCCAGCAGCAGGTAGATGAGCACGCCGTTGTTGGCCTCGGTGTCCCAGACCCGCAGCTTGCCGAACATCGCCACCGCACGCTCGCGCGCCGTGGCGCGGCGCCAGAGGTAGCCCAGCGGCAGGCCCGGCTCGACGCAGATGCGGATCTCGCCACTGTGGCGGCGCTCGCTCGCGGCGATGCGTTGCTCGACGCGGGTCAAGGCCTGCGGGCCGAGCACGCGCTCGACGTCGGTCTCGTCCCAAGCGCGATGGCGCAGCAGGCGCCACAGACGGCTGCCATTGTGGGCATTCGCTCGGTTCATCGCCAGGTCCCGCCCGTGTCTCGTTGCGCCTGCTCGTTCATGACCAGTCACCAACTGCTGCCGGCGCCGCCACCACCGAAGTCGCCGCCACCGCCCGAGGAAAAACCACCGAAACCGCCGGATCCGCCCGAGCCGCCACCGGCGGACCAGCCCCCCGAGCCCGCGCTCCAGCCGCCGCCACGCGACCACGGCCCACCGCGTGCGCGCCCGACCCGGCGCGCCGCGGCACCCAGGCCGAACACCCCCACGAGCACCAGCGCGACCACCCCGGCGGCCAGGCCGAGCAGCAGGCTGTGGGTGACCCAGCCCGCCAGGCCTGCGACCGCGCCGCCGGTGAACAGCGCGCCGAGCTTGCGCCCGAGCACCCTGCTGAGCACCGCGGAAATCACCGGCACGGCCACGAAGAAGAAGATCAGCAGTTCCTCCAGTTGCGGTCCGCCGCGGCCTTCAGCGACGCGCGCGGGCTGCGGCAGGCCCTCGCCCCGGATGCGGGCGATCAAGGCGTCCACCCCGCGCTCGAGCCCGCCCGCGTAGTCCCCGGCCTTGAAGGCCGGGCTGATGACGTCGCGCGCGATCTGCCGCGCGGCGAGATCGGGCACCGAACCCTCCAGCGCCTTGGCCGGGGCGATCCACAGCCGCCGGTCGTCCTTGGCGACGACGATCAGCAGGCCGTCGCCCACCTCGCGCCGGCCGATCTTCCAGGTCTCGCCCACGCGTTGCGCGTAGGCAGCGATGTCCTCGGGCTGGGTCGTGGCCACGATCAGGACCGCGATCTGCGGGCCGGCCTGAGCCTCGAAGGCGGCGAGGCGGGACTCCAGCGCAGCGCGCTGCGCTCCGTTGAGCGTGGAGGTCTGGTCGATCACGCGCGTGCTCAGCGCGGGCACGGGGCGCAGATCCTGCGCGTGTGCAACCC
The DNA here is from genome assembly GCA_027491255.1 of Rubrivivax sp. Taxonomy (GTDB): domain Bacteria; phylum Pseudomonadota; class Gammaproteobacteria; order Burkholderiales; family Burkholderiaceae_C; genus Rubrivivax. The sequence goes on from JAIXWM010000085.1 coordinate 128,442, forward strand.
CGAAGCCGGTCAGCCCGGCCAGCAGCATGGCAAGCGCGAGCAGCACCGCGCGCGCCCACCCCGCCCGGGCGGGGAACGTGAAGACGCCGGCCGGACTCATGTTCCAGGGCTCGCGCTGCCCGGCGACTCAGCGCGAGGCCGCCGGCGCGGCGGGCGCCGCGCCCTTGTCGAAACTCACCGCCGGCGGCGCCGAGATCGCGGCCTCGTTCTGCACCGAGAAGCTGGGCTTGACCGCGTAGCCGAAGACCATGGCCGTCAGGTTGGACGGGAACTGGCGCGCGAGCACGTTGTACTCCTGCACCGCCTTGATGTAGCGGTTGCGCGCCACCGTGATGCGGTTCTCGGTGCCCTCGAGCTGCACCCGCAGGTCCTGGAAGGCCTGGTTGGCCTTCAGGTTGGGGTAGTTCTCGGTCACCATCAACAGCCGCGAGAGCGCGCCGCCGAGCTCGCCCTGCGCCTGCTGGAAGCGTGCGAAGGCCTGCGGATCGTTCAGCGTCTGGGGCGTGACCTGGATCGCCGTGGCGCGCGCACGGGCTTCGACCACGCGCGTCAGCGTCTCCTGCTCGAAGTTGGCCTCGCCCTTGACCGTGGCGACGATGTTGGGGATCAGATCGGCACGGCGCTGGTACTGGTTCAGCACCTCCGACCAGGCGGCCTTGGTCTGCTCGTCCAGGGTCTGGAACTGGTTGTAGCCGCAGCCCGACAGCAGCGCGGCGGCGGCCAACAGCAGGGAGGTCCCAAAGCGGGTGAGCAGACGGGCGGGCAGGGCAAAGGTCATGGGGTGGGCCTTTCAGCGCGGTGCGCGGCAACGATCCGATCTTGACGGCATGCAGATGGGGGCAGCTGGGCGGATTCAAGCCACCCCGAGGCAGACGCCCAGGCCACGCGCAGCGTCCAGCAATGGATGGTCGGGCGGCACCGGGCGTGAACGCCCGGCCACGTCGGCCAGCGGCACGCTGACGCAGCGGTCGGCCTGCAGCGCCACCATCACGCCGTGCCGGCCCTGCATTGCCAGCCTGGCCGCAGCGTGGCCGAAGCGCGTGGCGAGCACGCGGTCATACGCGGTGGGCGTGCCGCCGCGCTGGACGTGACCGAGCAGCGTGGTGCGCACCTCGGACCGCAGGTGCGGCTCGAGCAGCGCGCGCAGGCGCTCGCCCACGCCGCCCAGGCGCAAAGGGTCAGGGCTGCCGGCCACCGTGCGCGCCACCGTGCGCTGTCCACCGGCGGGCGCGCAGCCCTCGGCGATGCAGATGAGCGTGCTGCCGTCGCAACCGGGCGCGGCGTCGGCCTCACGCTGGCCACAGAAGTCGAGCAGCCGCTGCGACTCATAGGGCAACTCAGGGATCAGGATCGCGTCGGCGCCGCCGGCGATCCCGCCCTCGAGCGCGATCCAGCCTGCGTAGCGCCCCATGGTCTCGACGATCATCACCCGGCCGTGGCTGCGCGCCGTCGTGCGCAACCGCCCGATCGCCTCGGCCACGATGGCCACCGCGCTGTCGAAGCCGAAGGTGCGCTCGGTCAGCGCGATGTCGTTGTCGATGGTCTTGGGCACGCCGATCATCGGCAGACCCAGCGCATGCAGGCGCGCCGCGATGTCCATCGTGCCGTCACCGCCGATGGCCAGGACCGCGTCGAGGCCAGACGTGCGCGCGCAGGCGATCACCTCGGCCGAGACGTCGACCCCTCCGCGCGCAAAGTCGTGAAAGGGGTCGGCCCGGTTGTGCGTGCCGAGGATGGTGCCGCCCTGGTCGAGGATGTCATCGACATCAGCCGCCACCAGGGGCCGCAGCCGCCCGCGCATCAGTCCGAGGAAGCCGCGCTCGATGCCGGTGACGCGCGCCCCGGCGTGCAGCAACTCCAGCGTCGCCGCCCGGATGACCGCGTTCAGGCCCGGGCAGTCGCCCCCGCCGGTGAGGATGCCGATGTGCATGCAGGCATTGTGGGGCCGGGGCTCGTGGCGTGGGATTGACCCTGCGCGTGCTGGGCCGCGTGTCGGGCGGTGACCTGGCTCAGACGCGGAGCGCTTTTCCGGCGTGCCCGAAGGGCGTACGGTGCCGCCCCGTATCGAGGCGAAAAACTGCAGCCATGACTCAAGATGTGGCGAAGATCTGAGTAAACGCGCCTGAGTGCTTGGGCGAGCCCGGCGGGCATGGGAGCCAGACGCTCAGCCTGCGCGGCTGGGTTGAGCAGCGCCCGGCTCGCGAGGAAACGTCAGTACCGCGGCTGATGCGGGTGGAGCTGCATCAAGACCGGGCTGACGCGACGTCGACCGCCGCGTCAGCCGGGCATACAGACCGCGCCCAAACCCTCGCTCACGCCCGCTTCAGCTGCGCCGCCTCGAACGGCAGTGCGCGCAGGCGCTTGCCGGTGGCGGCGAAGATCGCGTTCGCCACCGCCGCAGCGATGGGCGGAGTGCCCGGTTCGCCGATGCCACCCGGTGCTTCGGTGCTGGGCAGGATGTGCACCTCCACCCGCGGCATCTCGCTCATGCGCAGCATCGGGTAGTCGTGGAAGTTGCCCTGCTCGACGCGGCCGTCCTTGAAGGTGATCCTGCCGTACAGGGCGGCGGTCAGTCCGTAGACGATGGAGCCCTCGATCTGGCGCCGGATGATCTCGGGGTTGACGATCTGCCCGCAGTCCACCGCCGCGACGACGCGGTGCACGCGCGGCGTGCCGTCGGCAGCCACCGAAACCTCGGCCACCTCGGCCACGTAGCTGCCGAAGGACTGCGACAGCGCGATGCCGCGGTGCACACCGGCCGGCAGCGGGCTGCCCCAGCCGGCCTGCTGCGCCGCGGCCTCGAGCACCGCCTTGTAGCGCGGCTGCTGCCCGAGCAGGCTGCGGCGGAACTCGAACGGATCCTGCTTCGCCTCGGCCGCCATCTCGTCGATGAAGCTCTCGATGAAGAAGGTGTTCTGCGAATGGCCCACCGAGCGCCAGAACCAGACCTGCGGCCCGGGCTCGCGCCGGCCGTAGGCGAGCTTCTGGTGCGCGATCGCGTAAGGGTGGTCGGCGATGCCCTCCATCGCGAAGCTGTCCACGCCATTGGGCGGGATCTGCATGAAGCCCGAGGCCGCCATGATCGACGGCGAGCCCACGCCGGCGGTCAGCGCGACGGCCCGGCCCGCGGCGTCCAGCCCGCCTTCGAAGCGCACCACCGAGGCCGGCCGGTAGAAGCCCGCGGCCATGTCGTCCTCGCGGGTGTAGATCAGCTTGACGGGGACGCCGCTGATCTTGGACAGCAGCGTGGCGTCGATCACGAAGTCGGGCGCAAAACGCCGGCCGAAGCCGCCCCCCAGCATCATCGTGTGGATCTTCACCTTGGCCGGCTGCACCGAGGCCACCTGGCTCAGGATGCCCTGCGCCGGACCCTGGCTCTGCGTGCCGGCCCAGATCTCGACCTCGTCGCCGCGCACCCAGGCGGTGCAGTTCAGCGGCTCCATGCAGGCGTGGGCCAGGTAGGGCGCCTCGTAGGTAGCGCTGATGCGGCGCGCGGCCTGCGCGAGGGCGGCATCGCCCTGGCCGGCGCGGTGCGCGACCGCGCCGCCCGTGCCCGCGGCGGCCTCGGCGCCCTCGGTCAGCAGGCGGCTGACCTGGGGCGACGACAGCCCGCGCTTGTCACCGAGATCCCAGTCGACGACGAGCGCGTCGCGACCCTTGCGGGCCGCCCAGTAGCCGGTGGCCAGCACCGCCACGCCGCCGGGGATGGTGATCACGGCCTTGACGCCCTTGACGGCCTTGGCGGCGGCGTCGTCCACGCGCGCGGGCTTGGCGCCCGGCAGCGGCGCGCGTGCCATGACGGCCACCAGCATGCCCGGCACCTGGGCATCGATGCCGTACTTGGCGCTGCCGTCGACCTTGGCCGCGGTGTCCAGGCGCTTGAGCGGCTGGCCCATGATCCTGAAATCCTTGGGGTCCTTCAGCGTCACGCTCTTCGGTGGGGTCAGCCGACCCGCAGGCTCGGCCAGCGCGCCATAGCCCAGGCGCTGGCGGCCATCCGGATGGATCACCTGGCCCTCGGCCGTGCGGCACTGCGCGGGCTCCACCTTCCATTGTTGAGCGGCAGCGGCCACGAGCATCGCGCGCGCCGCGGCGCCGGCCTCGCGCACGACCGTCCAATGCCCGCGCACGGTGGTGGAGCCGCCCGTGGCCTGCATGCCGAAAGCCGGGTTGGCGTAGGCCTGGTCCACCGGCGCCTGTTCCACGCGCACCGTCTTCCAGTCGGCGTCGAGTTCCTCGGCCACCATCATCGGGATCGCGGTATGCACGCCCTGCCCCATCTCGGCCGAGCCGCAGACCACCGTGACGGTGCCGTCGGCAGCGATGCGCAGCCAGGCGTTGGGGGTGAACCGGGCCGCAGAGGGCGCGGTGCTCGCGGCAGTGGTGCCGGGCAGCATGAAACCCAGCGCCAGACCCGCACCGGCGCCCAGCACGAAGCGCCGGCGGCTGGTGCGACCGGCCCTGTTCAGCGTCTCCAGGAGTGCGCGCATGCTCATGCCCCCTTGTTCAGCATCACCACGGCGTCCTTGATGGCGGCGCGGATCTGGTTGTAGGTGCCGCAGCGGCAGACGTTGCCGCTCATCGCCGCATCGATGTCGGCATCGCTGGGCTGGCGCTTGTCGGCCAGCAGCGCGCAGGCGCTCATGATCTGGCCCGACTGGCAGTAGCCGCACTGCGGCACGTCACGCGCAATCCAGGCCTGCTGCACTGCCTGCCCGGCGGGCGTGGCGCCCACGGCCTCGATCGTCGTCACCTGCCGGCCCTCCACCGCGCCCAAGGCCATGGAGCACGAGCGCACGGGCTGCCCGTCGATGTGGACGGTGCAGGCGCCGCACAGCGCCATGCCGCAGCCGAACTTGGTGCCGGTCAGTTGCAGATCTTCGCGCAGGGCCCACAGCAGGGGCATGTCGGGATCGGCATCCACGGTGACGGGCTTGCCGTTGACGGTGAATCGGGGCACGGGTGGTTTCTCCAGTTCAGGACGCGCACCGTCAGCACAAAGCGCGTAGAACAGAGCGTAACCCGCCCCGCGGCAGCGTGCCATTGCGGGAATTCAACCCTGGGAATACAGATGGCGGCACCGGCCGGCAGCGCCTGACACTTCCGCGCGTCAATCTCGATGGTCATAATCGCGTGATGTTCGCCCCACTGCTCAATGACACCTTCCTGCGCGCCTGTCTGCGCGAGCCCACGTCCCATACGCCGGTCTGGCTGATGCGCCAGGCCGGGCGCTACCTGCCGGAGTACTGCGCCACGCGCGCCAAGGCCGGCAGCTTCATGGGGCTGGCGACCAACGTGGATTTCGCCACCGAGGTGACGCTGCAGCCGCTGGAGCGCTACCCGCTGGACGCGGCCATCCTGTTCAGCGACATCCTGACCGTTCCTGACGCGATGGGGCTGGGCCTGAGCTTCGCCCAGGGCGAGGGCCCGCGCTTCGCGCACCCGGTGCGCGACGAGGCCGCCGTGGCCGCGCTCGAGGTCCCCGACCTGGAACGCCTGCGCTACGTCTTCGACGCCGTGACCTCCATCCGCCGCGCGCTCGGCGGGCGGGTGCCGCTGATCGGCTTTTCCGGCAGTCCTTGGACGCTGGCCTGCTACATGGTCGAGGGCGCGGGTTCGGACGACTACCGGCTCGTGAAATCCATGCTCTACGGCCGGCCCGACCTGATGCACCGCATCCTGGACGTGAACGCGCGCGCGGTCGCGGCCTATCTGAATGCGCAGATCGACGCCGGGGCCCAGGCGGTGATGGTGTTCGACAGCTGGGGCGGCGTGCTCGCTGACGGCGCCTTCCAGCGCTTCAGCCTGCGCTACACGCAGCAGGTCGTCGGCGCGCTGCAGCGCCACAAGGACGGCCAGCGCGTGCCGGTGATCGTCTTCACCAAGGGGGGCGGGCCGTGGCTGGAGGAGATCGCCGCCATCGGCGCCGACGTCGTCGGCCTGGACTGGACCGTCAACCTCGGCCGGGCCCGTGCCGCGGTGGGCGACCGCGTCGCGCTGCAAGGCAATCTCGACCCGAACGTGCTCTTCGCCCCGCCCGAGGCGGTGGCCCGTGAGGCCGTGGCCGTGCTCGACAGCTTCGGCCGCCCGCAACGGCCCGACGGGCGCTGGGACGGCCACATCTTCAACCTCGGGCACGGCATCAGCCAGTTCACACCGCCCGAGCATGTGAGCGCGCTGCTCCAAGCGGTGCACCGGCACTCGAGAACGCTGCGTTGAGGCCCGCGCCGGCCCGCCCGGGCCGCCGGAGGTCAAGTTGGTGCCTACTTATCCCCACGAGCGAGGTGAGCGGGCGCCTACCTCGCACATCGATACGGTAACCGGAACGTCGCTGCAGGGGATGCGCTAAGTCCTTGATTCTTCGAGAGTCGGTGGTCTGCTGAGAAATGAGGCAATCCAACAGAAACCGCGGCAGATCAAGCCTTTGGCGGCGTCGCTCCCGGCTTGCCCACAAAGTTATCCACAGAAGGCGTGGACAGATCAAAAACCCCTTGAACATCATGCACTTGGGGGAAGTTCCTCGGTTCAGCGCGAGATTACAGCGGCAAGTTGAGCATGCGCAGCACCGGTGCGGCGAGGCCACGGCATGCACGTTCCGGGCGGCCGCGTCCCTGCACCGATGACCACACCGAGCCACACGCCGCTGGACGCGTCGCCGAACGCACCCACCCGCCTCGCCGTGGCGGTGGAGACCCCGCAGCACGCAGGGCTTGCCGGCGTGCTCGACTATCTGGCGCCCACGCCCTGGCCAGCGGGCACCCTGGTGCGGGTGCCGCTGGGCCGGCGCACCGTCCCTGGTCTTGTCTGGGGCCCGGCGGCGCCCACGGACGACAACGGTCCGCCCCTGGTGCTGCGCGAGATCGCGGAGCCGCTGGACGCGTTGCCTGCGCTGCCGCAGACCTGGCGCGCGCTGGTGGACTTCGCCGCCGGCTACTACCAGCGCGGCACCGGCGAGCTGGCCCTGTCGGTGCTGCCACCCGAGCTGCGCAAGCTCACCGGGCCTCAGCTCGCCAAGCGCCTGGAGCGCCTGCGCAAGGAGCACGCCGCAGCCCCCCAAGCCTCGGCCGAGGCCGCAGCCAGCGGTGCTGCCGACGCCGGCACCGCGCCCACGCTGACCACAGAGCAAGGCGCGGCCCTCGAGGGGGTGGCCGTAGACGACCCGCGCCCCGTGCTGCTGTTCGGCGCGACCGGCAGCGGCAAGACCGAGGTCTACCTGCGCGCGGCGCAGCGCGTGCTCGACGCCGGGCGCCAGGTGCTGGTGCTCGTGCCCGAGATCAACCTCACGCCGCAGCTCGAGGCGCGCTTCGCGCAGCGCTTTCCCGGTCGCCGGCTCGTGAGCCTGCACAGCGCACTGACGCCGGCGCAGCGCCTGCGCCACTGGCTCATGGCCCACCTGGGGATGGCAGACCTGGTGCTCGGCACGCGGCTGGCCGTCTTCACGCCGCTGGCCCGGCCCGGGCTGGTGGTCGTCGACGAGGAGCACGACCCTTCATTCAAGCAGCAGGAGGGCGCGCGCTACTCGGCGCGCGACCTGGCCGTCTACCGCGCCCGCCTCGAGGCCGTGCCGGTCATCCTGGGTTCGGCCACGCCCTCGCTCGAGAGCTGGCAGCGCGCGCTGGAGGGGCGCTACCGGCGGCTGTCGATGCCGCAGCGCATCGGCGGCGGCGCGATGCCGCGTGTGCGCCTGCTGGACATGTCGCAGCAGCCGCGCGAGCGTGGCGACAACGCCCCGGCGCTGGCCGCGCCGCTGCTGCGCGCGATCGAGGAGCGCATTGCCCGCGGCGAGCAGAGCCTGCTGCTGCTGAACCGCCGCGGCTACGCGCCGGTGCTGCACTGCGGCGCCTGCAGCTGGAAGAGCCAATGCCCGCACTGCAGTGCCTGGCGCGTGTTCCACAAGCTCGACCGCACCCTGCGCTGCCACCACTGCGGATTCACCGAGCGCGTGCCGCGCGCCTGCCCCGAGTGCGGCAATCTCGACATCGCGCCCATCGGGCGCGGCACCGAGAAGCTCGAGGAGCAGATGGCCGCGCTGCTGCCGGGCGCGCGCGTGGCCCGCATCGACGCCGACACGACGCGACTCAAGGGCACGCTCGACGCCCAGCTCGCCGCGGTGCACGGTGGCGAGGTCGACGTGCTCGTGGGCACGCAGATGGTGGCCAAGGGGCACGACTTCCGGCGCATCACGCTCGTGGCCGCGGTCAACCCAGACGGCGCGCTGTTCGCGAGCGACTTCCGCGCCGGCGAGCGCCTGTTCAGCCTGCTGCTGCAGGCCGCCGGCCGCGCCGGGCGTGACGCCGAGGCCGCAGCACGCAGCGAGATGTGGCTGCAGACCTGGCACCCGCAGCACGTGCTGTACGCGGCGCTCAAGCGCCACGATTACGAGGCTTTCGCCGCTCAGCAACTGGCCGAGCGTCGCCAGGCCGGGCTGCCACCATTCATGCATCTGGCGCTGCTGCGAGCCGATGCGCGCGCACCCCAGGACGCGCGCGCCTTTCTTCAGGCCGCAGCCGACGCCGCCGCGGCCCTGCCAGAGTCGGCCCCGGTGACCCTGTACCCGCCGGTGCCCCCGCACGTGGCGCGCGTGGCCGACGTCGAGCGCATGCAGATGCTGCTGGAATCGGCCTCCCGCACAGCGCTGCAGCGGATGCTGGCCGCCTGGCTGCCGGGCCTGCACGGCCTGCGCGCACAACACAAGGGCGTGCTGCGCTGGGCCGTGGACGTGGACCCGCTGGGGATCTGAGGGTCTGCAGGCATGCCTGGCCTGCGCCACCCACGCGGCAGGACCTGCATGATGCTGCCGCGCGACACACGAGGTCGGCGTACAGGGGCCACCACGCTGCCTCCAGACCCGCCCCGGACTCGGCCTGTCTACACTTTCAGCGCCTGAGGCCGAAACCCCGGGCATCGCCCCCCGGCAGTCCCAGCCCCCCGTGAACCTGCATCGCCTCGACCTCGTCTCGCTCGCTCTGTTCAGCCGCGTCGCGCGCTGCGGCAGCATCAGCCGCGGCGCGGCGCAGGCGCACCTGGCGGTGGGGGCGGCGAGCCGGCGCATCACCGAGCTGGAGGACACGGTCGGTGCGCCGCTCTTCGAGCGCCACTCGCGCGGCGTCACGCTGACCCCGGCCGGGCAGGCGCTGCAGCGGCATGCACAGCGCATCCTCGCCGACGTCGACCACCTCGCCGCCGACCTCTCCGACCACGCCAGCGGCGTGGTCGGGCGGGTGCGGCTGGCAGCCATCACCTCGGCGGTGACGCAGTTCCTGCCCGACGACCTGGCGCGCTTTGGCGCTGCGCACGCCGGCATCCGGCTCGAGCTCGAGGAGTCCAACAGCCGCGAAGCCGTGCTCGCTGTCGTCGACGGCCGCGCCGACCTGGCGATCTTTGCCGACCGCACCGACCCGCTGGGCCTGCAGACCCGGCGCTACCGCGACGACCGGCTCGCGCTTGTCGTGCCGGCGGGGCACCCGCTGCAGCAGCAGGCCGGCGACGGCGCACTGGAGTTCGCCGCCGCGATGGAGTTCGACTTCGTCAGCCTGCCGCGCGACACCTCGCTCGCGCAGCGCCTGGCCGCCGAGACCAGCGCCCTGGGCCGGCGTCTGCGCGTGCGCATCCACGTGCGCAGCTTCGACGCCATGTGCCGCATGGTGGCCGCGGGTCTGGGAATCGCCGTGCTGCCCGAGGCCGCGGTGCAGCCGCACCTCGCATCGATGGGCCTGACACGCCTGCCGCTGACCGACGCCTGGGCGCTGCGCAGTCTGCTCCTGGGCGCGCGCGACCTGGCAGCGCAGCCACGCCCGGCGCGGCTGCTGATGGAGCACCTGCTGCAGCCCGCGCCGCAGCCCTGAGCCGCACGGCTTTCACGTTCCGCGAAAGCTGGCGTCGCAGCTCGGTCATTCCGCACGTTCACCCTGCCACCCAGAATACGCATGCCGGCACTCGGGAGCATTCCAGGCTTGTGCCGGTGCGCGGTGTCCGCAGAGAAACCGTTCGGCCCGAGTCCCACCCCCGGAAACCCGCAGATCCGCCACACCGTACACCTCCAGGAGATGACCCGATGAACCTCCAACGCCGCCTGTTCGCCGCCGGCCTGATCGCGCTGGCCACCGGCACCGCCACCGCACAGGACCGCTACCCCAGCCGGCCCGTGACCCTCATCGTGCCGCAGGCCGCCGGCGGCGCCAACGACGCGATCGCGCGCGTCATCGCGCAGAAGCTCGGCGAAGCTCTGGGCCAGACTTTCGTGGTCGAGAACCGCGTCGGTGCCGGAGGCAACGTCGGCACCGCCGCGGCGGCCAAGGCGCGCAACGACGGCTACACGCTGATGCTCACGGCCAACAGCGCGCAAGTCATCAATCCGGCGCTGTACAAGAGCACCGGCTTCGACCCGATCAAGGACTTCGAGCCGATCGCTCCCGTGGCCACCGCCGGCTACGTGCTGGTGGCCAACAACAGCTTCCCGGCGCGCAACGTGAGCGAGCTGATCGCCGCCGCCAAGGCCGCCCCCGGCAAGACCATGATCGCCTCGGCCGGCAACGGCACGCTGAACCATCTGATCGGCGAGATGTTGGGCAAGGCCGCCGGCATCGAGCTGACGCACGTGCCCTACAAGGGCGCCGCCGCGGCCGTGAACGACCTTGTCGGCGGCCAGGTGCAGCTGAGCGTGCAGAGCCTGCCCTCGTCGATCGCCTTCATCAAGGCCAACCGCTTGCGCGTGCTCGGCGTCGTCAACGAGAAGCGCGTGGCCGCACTGCCCGACGCACCCACGATCGGCGAGACGATCAAGGGCTTCGGCTCCACGCCGTGGTACGGCGTGTTCGCGCCGGCCGGCACGCCCAAGGCGGTGATTGCGCAGTTGCACGCCGCCCTCGGCCGCGTCCTCGAGATGCCCGAGACGCGCGAGCGCCTGGCCGCCGTCGGCTGCGAGCCCTACTTCAGCAGCACCGAGCAGTTCGCTGCGCTCGTGCGCGAAGACCTGCCGCGCTGGGCCCGCATCGTCAAGGACAGCGGCGCCACCGTCGATTGAAGCAGCCCGCCGCAAGCCAGCCGACAACCCGCCCGGAGAAAGTGCAGACCATGCAAGCCGACGCCCTGGCCGGGCTCAAGGTCATCGAGATGGGACAGCTGATCGCCGGCCCCTTCGCCGGCAAGACGCTCGGCGACTTCGGCGCCGATGTGATCAAGATCGAGCCCCCAGGCGCCGGCGATCCGCTGCGCAACTGGCGTCTCGTCAAGGACGGCACCTCGGTGTGGTGGCAGGTGCAGAGCCGCAACAAGCGCTCGATCGCGCTCGACCTGCGCAGCGCCGAGGGGCAGGACATCGCCCGACGCCTGATCGCGCAGGCCGACGTGCTGGTGGAGAACTTCCGCCCCGGCACGCTCGAGGGCTGGGGCCTGTCCTACGAGGAGCTCGCGCGCGACAACCCGGGTCTGATCATGCTGCGCATCAGCGGCTATGGGCAGACCGGGCCGTACCGCGACCTGCCCGGCTTCGGCGCCATCGGCGAGGCCATGGGCGGCTTGCGCCACCTCACCGGCGAGCCCGGGCGTGTGCCGGTGCGCTGCGGCATCAGCATCGGCGACACGCTGGCGGCGCTGCACGGCACCATCGGCGTTCTGACGGCGCTGCACCACCGTCAGACCAACGGCGGGCGCGGCCAGGTGATCGACGTCGCGTTGCACGAGGCCGTGTTCAACGTGATGGAAAGCTTGATCCCGGAGTACAGCGCCTTTGGCGCAGTGCGAGGGCCGGCCGGCAGCGCGCTGCCTGGCATTGCCCCGAGCAACGCCTACCGCTGCGCCGACGACGCCGTGGTGCTGATCGCCGGCAACGGCGACAGCATCTTCAAACGCCTGATGCGCACCATCGGCCGCGCCGACCTGGCCGACGACCCGACGCTGGCCGACAACGCCGGGCGCGTGCGCCGGGTCGGGGAGATCGACGCCGCGATCGAGGCCTGGACGCTGAAGCGCGCCTCGGCCCAGGCGCTGGAGGCATTGGCCGAGGCGAGTGTGCCCGCCGGGCGCGTCTACACCGCCAAGGACATCGCCGAGGACCCGCACTACCGCGCGCGCGACATGATCCTGCGCCAGACCACGCGCGACGGCCACGAGGTCGATGTGCCGGGGATCGTGCCCAAGCTGCTCGGCACCCCGGGGCGGGTGCGTTCGTCGGCGCCCGGGCTGGGCGACGACACCGACGCCGTGCTTGGCGAGCTGGGCATCGGCGCCGAGCAGATCGCGGCCCTGCGCGACAGGAAGGTGGTGGCATGAACGCGACGCAGACGCCGCCGGGCGATGGCACTGTACGCCCGGCGGCGCAACGGCCGCACGCCGTGCAACCCGTGGCAGCCGCCGCAGCGGGCCCGGGCGGACCGCCCGCCACCGCGTTCGAGGGCCGGGGCCGCCGCATCCACCTCCAAGAGGTCGGCCCGCGCGACGGCCTGCAGGCCGAGGAGCACTTCGTCGACACCGAGGACAAGATCGCCCTCGTCGATGCGCTGTCCACGGCCGGCCTGTCCAAGATCGAGGTCAGCTCCTTCGTCTCGGCCACGGCCATCCCGCAGCTGCGCGACGCCGAGGCGGTGCTGCAGCGCATCGAGCGCCGACCGGGCACGGTCTACAGCGCGCTCGTCCCCAACCCGCGCGGTGCGCAGCGCGCCATCGAGAGCCGGGTCGACGAGCTGAACCTGGTGATGTCGGCCAGCGCCAGCCACAACCTGGCCAACCTGCGCATGACCCAGGCCCAAAGCCTGGCCGCGCTGGCGCAGACAGCAGCGCTCGCGCGGGCGGCCGGGGTGGCGGTGAACGTGTCGCTGTCGTGCAGCTTCGGCTGCCCGATGGAGGGCGAGGTGCCGCCCGAGGCGGTGCTGGCGTGGTGCGAGCGCTGCCTGGGCGAGACCGGCGCAAGCGGCTTGACCCTGTGCGACACCACCGGCATGGCCTACCCGACGCAGGTCGTGCGGCTGACGCGCGCCTTCCTCGAACGCTTCGCCGGTATCGAGCTGACGCTGCACTTCCACAACACGCGCGGCATGGGGCTGGCCAATGTGCTGGCGGGCATCGAGGCTGGCGCCGACCGCTTCGACGCCTCGGTCGGCGGCCTGGGCGGCTGCCCATACGCGCCCGGGGCCACCGGCAACGTCTGCACCGAGGAGATCGCGCACGCGCTGCAGTGGATGGGCTATGACACGGGCGTCGACCTCGGTCTTCTGGTGCAGGCCAGCCGCCGCCTGCCCATGCTCGTGGGCCACGATGTGCCGAGCCAGTTGCTCAAGGCCGGCGACCGCCTCGCGCTGCACCCGCTGCCGGCCGACTTCGAGCAGATCCGGGCGCGGGCCATGGCGCGGGGCTGAACGCTCCCGACGGGGCCGGGAAATCGCCGCCTCGCACGCCCGGCCCGGGCCTCGCTGCAGCCGGTGGCGAGGCGCGCTGGCTGTGGCGGCACGCGGCCAGCAACATCAGGCGGGCATGCAGGCCGGGCGGCAGCGGTCGAACTCCGCCGCCAGGTCCAGCAGCACGGCTGCGGATCGGTGCGGGCGAGTTCCGGCCACGCCGCCGCTTGTGGCGCGCGCAGATGGGAGGCTTCATCGTCGTTCGCTCTGTTCTAAACACCTTTGCCCGGCCCATTGCCATGCGCTCGCCACCGGAGCCGGCGCTGCCATCTGTGGCTGAGGGTGACTCACGGGGTCGTCCTTTGGATGCGGACCGGTCGACGGCTGCCTGCCGCGGCAAGCTCGCGGGCGCGCCAAGGCCGCGCATGCCCCGATGGGGTAGTCCTTCCGGGGGACGCGCCGCCCGGCTCGGCGCGGCACAGTCGCCGCGATGGACGAATCCACCGACGACTTCGACAGCCCCTGGAAGGACGCCATTCGCCACGCCTTCCCCGAGTTCATGGCGTTCTACTTCCCCGATGCGGCTGCGCGCATCGACTGGGCCGCGGGCCACGAGTTCCTCGACACCGAACTGCGCCAGGTGGTGCGCGACGCCGAGCTCGGCCGCCGCCACGCCGACGTACTGGTGCGGGTCACCAGCCTCGATGGCGTCGTCGGCCATGTCTACGCCCATGTGGAAGTTCAAGGCGGGCGCGAGGCCGGCTTCGAGCGGCGCATGTTCGTCTACCACTACCGCCTGTTCGACCGCTTCGACGCACCCGTGGCGAGCTTTGCCGTGCTGGCCGACGACGATCCCTCCTGGCGCCCCGAAGGTTTCGAGTTCGAGGCCCTGGGCCTGCGCCACAGCCTGCGCTTCGGCATGGCCAAGCTGCTGGACCACGAAGGTCGGCTCGAGCAGCTCCAGGACGACCCGAATCCCTTCGCCCTCGTCACCGCCGCCCACCTGCTCACGCGGCGCACCCGCGGCAACGACGAGCAGCGCTACGAGGCCAAGCTGCGATTGATCCGCCTGCTCTACCGCCAGGGCTGGCAGCGACAGCAGGTTCTGGACCTGCTGGCCGTGCTCGACTGGATGATGCGCCTGCCCCTGCACCTGCGCGACCGGCTGTGGCACGATATCGACGACTTCGACGCGGAGAAACGCATGGGCTACGTCACGAGCTTCGAGCAGATCGGCATCGAGAAGGGCCTCGAGAAAGGCATCGAGAGAGGGCTCGAGACGGGGTTGCGCAGAGGCGAGCTGCTGGGTCAGGCAGCGCTGCTGGAGAGGCAGTTGACGCGCCGCTTCGGCCCCCTCCAGCCGGAACACCGCGAACTGCTCGCCCACGCCACACGCGAGCAGCTTGAGACCTGGGGCGATCGCATCCTCGACGCTCCCTCGCCAGGCGAGGTGTTCGCCGGACATTGAAAAGCCTCCAGGGTCGGGGGCGCCCGGCCGGTCCCGCAGGGGCGCAGAGAAACGTGGGGCGGCCCGGCTTTTCCTTGTGCGGCACCCTGGCCCTGCGTGCGGGACCCGGCGTTCAGAAGAAATCAAGGACTTGGCGTTTCTGTTTCCTGTGCGGCAGAGAGTCTTTGCCTCATGACGGGGAATGCGGGTCGGCGCCGAATCACGCAGGCGGCGTGCCCTCATGATGCGCACCATGCCGAGCTGGCCGACCGCGGGGTCGGACGCAGCGGCATGTGCACCTGCGCCTACACTCGTGGCCCCGCAGTCGGGCTCCTGCGCTGCCCGCCTTGATCTGGAACCTCCTTCGCTGCCGCCACCGATGAGCGCCTTTCCCACCGAGCGCGTGCTCGAGGTCCACCATTGGACCGATCGCCTGTTCAGCTTCAAGACCACGCGCGACGCGGGGCTGCGGTTTGCCAACGGGCACTTCACGATGATCGGGCTGATGGTGGACGGCAAGCCACTGCTGCGCGCCTACAGCGTGGCGAGCCCGAACTACGAGGAGCACCTGGAGTTCCTCAGCATCAAGGTCCCCGACGGCCCGCTGACCTCGCGCCTGCAGCACGTGCAACCCGGCGACAGCGTGCTGGTGGGACGCAAGCCCACAGGCACGCTGGTGGTGGACTATCTGCGCCCGGGACGGCGGCTGTACCTGCTGGCCACCGGCACGGGGCTCGCGCCCTTCATGTCGATCGTGCGCGACCCCGAGGTCTACGAGCGCTTCGAGCAGGTGGTGCTGATTCACGGCGTGCGCCAGGTGGCCGAACTGGCCTACCGCCAGCTGCTGACCGAGGAACTGCCGCGCCATGAGTACCTGGGTGAGATGGCCAGCGCCAAGCTGCGCTACGTGCCCACGGTCACGCGCGAGCCCTTCCCGACCATGGGCCGCATCCCCGACCTGATCGACAGCGGGCGCCTGGCTGCGATGCTGGGATTGCCCGAGCTGGCACCGGCGGAGGACCGCGTGATGATCTGCGGCAGCACCGCGATGCTGCGCGACCTGAAGGCCCTCCTCGAGCGACGCGGCTTCCAGGAAGGCAACACCACGAAGCCGGGAGACTTCGTGATCGAGCGGGCGTTCGTGGACCAGTAGAGCGGGCGGGTCGTGGCACGGCCATCGCTACGGCGCGCAGAACCGCCACGGGCCCGCCACCGCCGGCCTGCGACACCCTGAGCCAGGCACTGTCCTGTCAAGCGGCCCCTGCAGCCTGTCCGGCACTTCCAGGCCCACCATGCTGCCGAACGAAACGGCCGTCGTCGCCGTCTTCGCCGTGGTCTACCTCGGCATGTTCCTGGGCGGCTTGCCGCGGCTGAAGCTCGACCGCAGCGGGGTGGCGCTGCTCGGAGCGATCGCCGTCATCGCGGCCACGGGCATGGGGCTGGAAGAGGCGGCGCGGGCGGTGGACCTGCCGACGATCGTGCTGCTGTTCGCCTTCATGGTGGTGTCGGCGCAGATGCGGCTGGGCGGCTTCTATGCCGAGGTGGCGCGGCGCGTCGGAGCGCTGGCGCTGCCGCCGGGCGGGCTGCTGGCGGCGTTGATCGCGCTGGCGGGCGCGCTGTCGGCGGTGTTCTCCAACGATGTGGTGTGCCTGGCGATGACGCCGGTCGTGCTGCGCGTCGCGCTGCGGCGCGGGCTGCCGCCGGTGCCGCTGCTGGTGGCGCTGGCCTGCGCGGCCAACATCGGCTCGGCGGCGACGCTGATCGGCAACCCGCAGAACATGCTGATCGGCTCGGTGATGCAACTGCCGTTTGCTGCCTACC
This sequence comes from Rubrivivax sp., assembly GCA_027491255.1. Classification (GTDB taxonomy): domain Bacteria; phylum Pseudomonadota; class Gammaproteobacteria; order Burkholderiales; family Burkholderiaceae_C; genus Rubrivivax. The sequence continues at coordinate 145,041 of JAIXWM010000085.1, forward strand.
TGCAGGCGGCGCTGCCGCCGGTGCTGGCGAGCCTGACGCTGCTGTGGGCGATGCTGGCCTGGCGGCTGCGCAGGGGCCCGTCGCCTGCGCCGGCGGCCGACCCGGGGGTTGGCTCGTCTGCCGGCACCGCGGTCAGCGCCCGCGTCGCCCCGGGATCCGGCACGCCCGCCGACGCAGGCAGTCCCGGCCCGGCCGATGCCGACGCCGAGCCCCCCTTCGACCGATGGCAGAGCGCCAAGGGGCTGTCGGTGGCCGCCGCGCTGATGGCCGTCTTCCTGCTGACGCCCTGGCCGCGCGAGGTGGCCGCGCTGGTGGGCGCGGGCGTGCTGCTGCTGAGCAGGCGCCTGCATTCGGCGCGGGTGCTGGGCTTCGTCGACTGGCCGCTGCTGCTGCTGTTCATCGGCCTGTTCGTCGTCAACCACGCCTTCGCCGCCACCGGGCTGGCCGGGCAGGCCGTCGCCTGGCTGGCGGCGCAGGGGGTGGCGCTGGCCGAACCCGGGGTGCTGCTGGTGGCCGGCGTGACGCTGTCGAACCTGGTGTCCAACGTGCCCGCGGTGATGCTGCTGCTGCCGCACCTGCAGGGCTTCGAGGCCGGCCTGCTGCTCGCGCTGGTCAGCACCTTCGCCGGCAACCTGCTGCTGGTCGGCTCGATCGCCAACCTGATCGTCGCCGACCTGGCCGCGCGCGACGGTATCGTCATCGACTGGCGCAGCCACGCCGCGCTGGGCGTGCCGGTCACGCTGGGCACGCTGGCGGTGCTGGGCGCCTGGGTCGTGGTGCGCTGAAGAACGGGCCGACACGGACTTGCGCCCGCAGAACCCGTACCGTTCGGGTTGAGCCTGTCGAAGTCCTGCTGGATGATCCAGGTGCTCACGCCCTTCAGCGAGCACAGCGCGAGCGGCTGTGCTTCTGATCGGTGGAACGCGAGTCCGCCATGAAAGCTTCAGCCGCCCGCGCCCGGGCCTGCCAGCATGCGCTCCAGCGCCGCCCATGCCTGCGGCCGGTCGATCAAATCCAGGTGTGCAGCGCCCTCCACGGACACGACGGTCGCACCCGACCAGACGGCCTGCGGCGACGGGAAGACGACGTTGTCGCAGGTGGCGACGACGCAGGTGCAGCGCGCGGCACGGCCCGGGGGCTCCGCTGCGGCCAGCGCCTGCAGCCAGGGCGAGCCCGGGCGCATCTGGCGCGCGTTCGGGCTCTGGCCGAAGCGGGCGAGCCAGGTGCCCCGGTGCGGCGTGGCCAGCGTGAGGGCGTGGTGCAGGCGCGCGTCGCCGCCGTGCGCAGCCCACCAGCAGCGCAGCGCAAGCCCGCCCATGCTGTGCGCCACGGCCAGCGGCGCCACCCCCGTGCAGGCCTCCAGGCGCTGCACGCCAGCCTCGATGGCGAGCACCGTGTCCTGGATGCGGCCGAGCACCGGCTCGAGGTTCACCGCGACCACCGGCACGCCCTGGGCGCGCAGGCGCGCGATCCAGTCGTTCCACAGCGCGCGGTTGCACAGGTAGCCATGCACCAGCAGAACACCGCGCTGCCCCCGCGCCCCGTGCGGCAGGTGGTCGGGCTCGGCCCGAACACGCCAGGGCATGCGCCAGGCAAAGGCGCGCAGCGAGACCCGAACCTCGGCACGCCAGGCGCGGATCCAGGGGCGCAGGGACCGCACGGGATCGGGTGTCGGTGCGGCCGGTGATGGCAACACCGATGCAAAGCAATGCGGCTGCGCCGCAGCCGACGCCAAGCCGAGCAGGGCGGCACGATGGGCCAGGAGCATCTCGACGGCCAGCACCAGCGGGTGCAGCAGCGCCAGCCCGACCAGTCCTGCGCCGAAGGCGAGGGCCCGCCCGGCGTGGCCCGATGCCAGTGCGTCGGCAAGCCCGCCCAGCACGGCCGTCGCCGCCGCCAGCGCCAGCACGGCGCTCAGCCGCAGCATCACAGCCGCGCTCACGGTACCCAGCCCCGTGCCGTGCACTCAGGAATGAGTGCCGGGGCGCGGCCGGCGGCGATCACCCACGCCGCCACGAGCGGTGAAGCACCAGGTAGGCCAGCGCCCCCACCACCAGACCCCAGAAGGCCGAGCCCAGGCCCCACAGCGTCAGGCCCGAGGCGGTGACGAGGAAGGTCAGCAGCGCGGCCTCCTGGTGGTCCGCCTCCTTCATCGCGTTGGCCAGGCTGCTGCCGATGGCCCCCAGCAGCGCCAGGCCGGCCAGCATGGCCACCAGCACCGGGGGCAGCAGTGTCACGAGCAGCACCAGACTGCCCGCGAAGGTACCACCGACCAGGTAGAACACGCCGTTGGCGATGCCGGCCACGTAGCGGCGCGCCGGGTCCTCGTGTGCGTCGCGCCCGGTGCACATCGCGGCCGTGATCGCCGCGATGACGATATTGATGCCGCCGAAGCAGGCCACCGCCACCGAGGCCAGACTCGTCGTCACGATCAGCGGCCGCGCCGGCGTGGTGTAGCCGCTGGCGCGCAGGATGGCCATGCCGGGCAGGAACTGGCCGCTCAGGCTCACCAGCACCAGCGGCAGCGCGAAGCTGAGCGTCGCGCTCCAGGTCCACTCGGGCGTGGTCCAGCTCAGGCTCGCCAGGCGCCAATGCACACCATCCAGGCGGGCGCCGCCGAAGGCTATCGCCGCGGCGAGGCCGGCCGCGAGCAGGACGACGATGGCATGCCGCGGCAGCAGGCGGCGCGCGACCAGGTACACCCCCAGCATCGTGAGCGCCAGCGCCGGCGCCGCGGGCACCGACTGGAAGGCGCGCACGCCGAACTGGAACAGGATGCCCGCCATCATGCCGGCGGCGATGCCGCGCGGGATGGACTGCACCAGACGGTCGAAGACGCCCGTGACGCCGATGACCAACAGGATCGCTGCAGCCACCAGGTAGGCGCCGATGGCCTGCGCCAGCGGGAAGTCCGGGAAGAGCGTGACCAGCAGCGCCGTGCCCGGCGCCGACCAGGCCGTCACCACCGGCACCTTGAGCCAGGCACTGAGCACGATGCCGGCCACGCCGGCGCCCATCGAGATGCCCCAGACCCAGGACGAGAAGACCTCGGGCGAGACCTGGTCGCTTTGCGCCGCCTGATAGAAGATCAGCAAGGGCCCGCAGTACGACACCAGAACGGCCAGGAAGCCGGCGCTGACGGCCGAGACGGAGAAGTCCCGGACCAGCGAGCGGGACGCGGACGGTGGGGAAGGCACGAGGCCGATTGTGCAGCCCGGCGCGGCGGGTTCCCGGACCGGCGCCCGACACGGCCCGTCGCCTCAGGGCGCGGGCAGACAGGCTCAGCGCGACTCCAAACGGCCCGCACGCGGTCCGTCTGGCGGATGGAATCCCACGCGAGGAGGAAGCGAAGAGCCCTTGCCGCGCCGGGCACCTACCCCCGAAGGCAGCGCGGGCCGGCGGCGCTCGCCGCACCAGGGAGCCCTCACCGCACGCAGCGCCAGCCGATGTAGACCACCGTCGTCTGGGGTGGCTTGTCCTGCAGGTGATCGGCACGCATCTGCGCGCTGCCGTACCACCATGAGCCGCCGCGCGTGCGTCGCGGCTCGTCGGCGCCGGCACCGCGGGGTTCGTCGACCCACTCCCAGGCATTGGCACCCATGTCGTGCAGGCCGTTGACACCCGCCGGCGTGGCGCCGACGCGGGCATGGCCGTCGCCACGCCACAAGCGCGCGCCGTGGGCGACGGCGCGCCGCGCCGCCTCGGCGCCGCAGTCGCCCAGGCACTGCGCGCCGACCGGGCTGTCACCGGTGGGCCAGGGGTAGGTGCGGCCGCGCTGGAAGGGCGCCGCCGGCGTGGCACGCTGCTCGGTGTAGGCCGCGGCGACCCACTCGGCATCGGTCGGCAGCCGCCCGCCGGCCCAGCGGCAGAAGGCCTGCGCCTCGCCGAAGCTCAGGTGCACGGCCGGCTCGTCGTCAGCGGCCAAGCGCTCGCCGTAGGGGCGCTGCCAGGTCCAGCCCGGCTTGCGCGCCCAGCCCGCCTCGTACACCTCACCGCCGCCGGCGCGTTCGGCCTGGGTCACGAGCCCGGTGGCCTGCGCGTGGCGCCGGAACTGCCCGACCGTGGTCTCGGTGCGGGCGATCGCGTAGCCGTCGAGTTGCACCCAGTCGATGGCGGCCGGGTTGGCAGACGATGCCGTCACCGACGGTGCGGCGGGTCGCGGGGACTGGGCGAACGCCGTGCCCAAGGTGATGGCACCGGCGAGCAGCCAGCCGGCGCGCGACGCGCGGAGCGGGCGATCGAGACAGGAGATGCGGACGGACATGGCAGGACTCGGCATGCAGGATGACCGTTCGTTGTAGCCCAAGACCCGAGACCGTATGGGGACCGGGCCTTGCCGCCACGCAAGGGCAGCCCCCACGGCCGTCGCCGCAGACCGACGCGCGCTCCGCCGGTGCGATATCGTTCAACCCCATGGAGCCCCGGGAAGCCTCGAGCATCGCCGTCGTCGGCGCCGGTCCGGCAGGGCTGGCGCTGGCCCTGCTGGCGGCGCAATCGCTGCCGCGCGCGCGGATCACGCTGCACGACGCCCGGCCGCTGGAGCAGGACGTCTCGGCCGATCCGCGCACGCTCGCGCTGTCGCTGGGCAGCGTGCAGTTGCTGCAGCGGCTGCAGGCCTGGCCGGCGCAAGCCGCGCAGCCGCTGCGCTGCGTGCATGTCTCGCAGGCGCCGCCCTCGTGGGACGCGGACGCCGTGGTCAGGATCGAAGCCGCCGAGCTCGGCGTGCCCCTGCTCGGCGCGGTGGCCGCCTACGGCCACGTGGTGGCGGCGCTGCAAGCCGCCTGGAGGGCGCGCGCCCAGGCCGAGCCCGAGCGGCTGCGCCACGCCTTCGGCTGCGCGGTGCGAGCCCTGAAGCCGGTGGCCGGCGGGGTGGAGATCGACGCGGGCACAGCCGAGGTGCACGACTTGGCCGTCGTGGCCGAGGGCGGGGTCTTCGCCGAGCAGGCGCGCAAGGCGGTCACGCGCGAGTACCGTCAGGCGGCCTGGGTGGGCACGGTGTGGCGCGAAGGCGCTGCGCCGGGGACGGCCTTCGAGCGCTTCACGCGCCATGGGCCGGTGGCGCTGCTGCCGCTGCCGCCCGACGCGTCCGGCCCGCCCGGGCGCACGGCGCTGGTGTGGTGCGTGCCCTCGGCCGACGACCCGGTGCAGGGGCTGGCGCCCGCGCAGCGCGCAGCGCTGCTGAACACGCTGCTGCCGGCCGCGGCCGGGCGTGTCACCGAGGTCGGGCCGCTGAAGCGCTTCGAGCTCGGCCTGAACGCCGAGCGCACACTGGTGCAGGGCCGCGTGGTGCGCATCGGCAATGCGGCGCAGACGCTGCACCCGGTGGCCGGCCAGGGCCTGAACCTCGGCCTGCGCGACGCGCATGCGCTGGTGCAGGCCCTGGCGCGAGCCCAAGGCGCTGCGTCGGTCGGCGGGCGCAGCATCGACGCCGCGCTGCGGGCCGTGGAGTGGCAGCGCGCGCCCGACCGCTGGGGCATGATCGCCACGACCGACTTCCTCGCCCGCAGCTTCACCTGGCACTGGCCCGGAGTGGGCGCGGCGCGCGGCCTGGCGCTCGCGGCGCTGCAGGCGCTGCCGCCGCTGAAGACGGTGCTGGCGCGGCACCTGATGTTCGGGAGGCGGTGAGGTCGCGCCTCTCGGTGCTTTCGCGTCTTCGCGCTCTGGCGTAGCGCTGCCGGCACGCTACCGTGCCAGGCCGGGGTTTCGCGGGCCCGGCGGGGCACGCCGGCGTGCTCCGCTCATGTCCCCCGCCGGTGGCCTGACGGCCGCCGGCTCCTCCTTTACTTCGCTGCGCACGCCGGCGCGCCCCACCGGGCGGGCGGCAGGTCGGCTGGCCTAGAAGGCCTTGGCCCAGCGCGCCGACAACAGGTAGCTCCGCCCCGGCGCCGGTTCGAAGAAGCGCGAGTTGCCTTCGTTGACGATGACGCTGCCGACGACGCGGCGGTCGGCCAGATTGTCAATGCGGCCCAGCAGTTCCAGCTTGCCCGAGTTCGGGCCCAGGTCCAGCGTCCAGCGGGCTCTCAGCGCGAACAGGGCGTAGCCGGCGGCGAAGTCGCTGTTCAGGTCATTCACCGGGAGGTTGCCCTGGCCGCGGGTCTCGAGCGCGATGTCCGTCGCGCGGGTGGGCAGCCAGACGACTTCGGCGTAGGCGGTGCGTGCGAGGGTGCCGGCGATGCGGTTGCCTGCGGGCACCGGCAGCGTGGGTGCGGCACAGGGTACTGCGGCACAGACCAGGAAAGCCTCGCGGTAGGCGGCATCAAGCCACGTCAGCGCAAGCTGCGCTCGCCATTGCGGCGAGAGGCTGGCTCGGAGATCCAGCTCAAGCCCGCGGCGCTGGGTGCGACCGATGTTACGGAAGGTCTGCCGTCCGCCCTGGTTCGTCGCGACCACGATTTCGTCTTCGCTGTCGGCATGGAACACCGCGCTGTCCAGCGCCAGCGCTGGGCCGCCCGAGCGTCCACTCGAGCGCCACTTCAGGCCGACTTCGGTCTGGCGGCTCTTCTGGGCCTTCAGCGCCGTGTTGAGGCCGGGGTTGCCGTCCGGACGGTAGGCGAGTTCAGCGAAGGTGGGCGACTCGAAACCCAGGGCCGTGCTCAGGTAGACCTGCAGCGCGCCGCTCGGCCGCCACTGCAAGGCTGCGACGGGCGTCGTGTAGCGAAAGCTGGCCGACCCCGAGTCGTCGACGTTGAGCCCGACGATGTATCGGTCGTCGCTGCGGTAGCGGATGCGCCCGTCGCGCACGCCCAGCGTGCCCACGAACGAGTTCGTGATGTCGACCTCGCCCTGGGCGTAGACATCGCTCCGGGTGGCCCGGTTGCGCTCATCGCGGCGCAAGGCGCCGGTCACGCCGAGCAGCTGCGTGGCGCCGGCGCCGGTGAAGTTCTCGTAGCCGCGGCGGTCTTCGTCGCTGCGGTCGGTCGAGGCGCCGGCCACGAGTTGCAGACCGCGCTCATCGTCCAGCGCCCAGCGCCAGACCAGACGCCCGTCAACGCCTTCGTAGAAACGGTCGAAGTCGATCACGCCGCCGGGATGCCTGACGTTGGATGTCTGGGTGGATGCGGAAATGGCCTGCCACTGCGTGACCGAGCGCTTGCCGTAGTAGGCCGCGAGCTGGCTTTCCTGCAGCGGGCCGTCCCCCTCGAAGCGGTGACGCCAGCTCACCCCGCCCTGTGTCTGTGCCGTGTCCTTGCGGGTGTTGAACTGGGTGGCTGCCGAGGCTGTCCGATCGGGGTCAGTCTCGAAGTCGCTCCGGATCAACCCCAGCGGATCCAGCGACGGCTGGTCCAGCGTGTTCAGCACCGCGACCACGCGGTCGCGCGGGCCTTCCCAGCCCAGGCGGACGTTGCCCAGTGTGCGGGTGGCCGAGGACTGGGGGCGGAAGCCGTCGATCTCGAAGCGGCTGAGCTGGGCGCGCAGGTTGAAGCCGCCTTGCAGCGGCGTGTCCACGCCCAGGCGCAGCTGGCGCAGGCCGAAGCTGCCGAGATCGCCATCGACCTGCACGCGGCGCTCGGTCGCGGGGGCGCTGACGAGCGAGATCACACCGCCCGAGCTGCTGCCGTACAGCGCCGAGAAGGGGCCGCGCAGCACCTCCACGCGCTGGGCGCCAGCGAGGTCGAAGTGCGAGACCTGGCCCTGGCCGTCGGGGCCGGTGGCCGGGATGCCGTCGGTGTAGAGACGGATGCCGCGCACGCCAAAGCTGGCGCGAGCGCCGAAGCCGCGCGAGTTGATCTGCAGGTCCTGCGCGTAGTTGCTGCGGTTGTTGACGACGATGCCCGGCACCCGGGCCAGCGCCTCGGACAGGTTGACCATCGGGCCGGCGCCGCGCAAGCCCTGCACGTCGACCGAGCCGGCGGCATAGGGTGTCTCGAACAGCCTGCGCTCGGCGCCGCTGGCGGTGACGACGACCTGCTCGAGCGGCGCCTGTGCCGCGTCGGCCGTGCCTCCGGCGGCTGCGGCAGGCGCTGGAACGGGGGCTGCCGCGGCAGACGCGCCGGGCGGAGCAGCCGGTGGTGGCGACTGCGCCCACGCGGGCGCCGTGGCGGCACCGGCCGCGAGCAAGGCCGCCCCAACGGCCGCGGCGCGAGCAGCCGCAAGGAGGACGGGCACGTGCGCTTCAGCGCGGCGCTTCGGCTTCGATCTGTATCGATGCATACCAGGCTGCCAGGTTGTCGATGTCGTCGTCGGTGAGGGTGCGGGCGATGACGCCCATGACCTCGTGCTTGCGGGTGCCGGCGCGGTAGGCGCGCAGCTGCGCCGCCACATAGATCGCGGGCTGGGCCGCCAGATGAGGGGCGTCGGGCGTGGTGGAGACGCCCACCGGCCCGTGGCAGACCATGCAAACCTGGGACTTGGCCCGCCCGGCGGCGGCGTCACGCGCGTGGGCGCCGGTGCAGGCCAGGGCCAGCAGCACCGCGCCCGCCAGGCTGGCACGCAGGGAGTTCGTGCGCATCTTCATCGGCTCTGAAAAGCAGACTGGCGCCCGGCCTTGCCGCCCGGCGCCAGTCCCGTGGAGGGTCGATCCTGTGGTGGGAGCCGAGCGCCTGACGGCACCCGGGCCCCGACCACATGCCCGCTCAGGGCTGGTAGGTCACGCGGTAGATCGCGCCGGCGAAGTCGTCGCTGATCAGCAGCGAGCCGTCCTTCATCATCGCGACGTCGACCGGGCGGCCGCGGTAGATGCCGTTCTGGTCGAGCCAGCCCTCGGCAAAGACCTCGGCGGCGCCGGCGGTGCCGTCAGCCTTCAGCGGCACGAAGTTGATCAGCGCGCCGCTGGCCTTGGTGCGGTTCCACGAGCCGTGCGAGGCCACGAACATGCCACCCTGGTACTTGGCCGGGAAGGCGTTGCCACTGTAGAAGCTCATGCCCAGCTGCGCCTGGTGCGCCGGGAAGTTGACCTGCGGCTCGATCATGCCGGCCGGGGCGGGCACATCCTTCAGGTCGGGCGCGGCGCCGCTGCCGGCGATCTGCACGCCGCCGTTGGTCCAGGGGAAGCCGAAGTGCTCACCCGGCTTGGTGGAGCGGTTCAGTTCGCCCGGCGGGATGTCGTCACCCATGCCGTCGACCTGGTTGTCGGTCCACCACAGCGAGCCGTCCTTGGGGTTGAAGTCCTGGCCCACCGAGTTGCGGATGCCGCGCGCGAAGACCTCGCGGCCGCTGCCGTCGAAGGGGTTCATGCGGACGATGCCGCCGATGCCGATGCGGTCGTACAGCGCGACCTTCTCGCGCGGCTGCACGTTGAAGGGCTGGCCCAGCGAGATGTAGAGCTTGCCGTCGGGGCCGACGTCGCAGACGCGGGCGCCGTGGTTGAAGCTCTCCTCCTCGGGCGGGATCAGCTTGCCCTGGGGCACGACCTCGATCACGGCGACGTCCGGGCCCTCGTAGAAGAACTCGGCGGCCGGGAAGTTGAGCACGCGGTTGTGCTCGACGACGATGAGGAAACCGTCCTTCGTCCAGCACACGCCGTTGGGGTTGGTGAACTTCAGCGAGGGCGCGAAGCTCTTGACCTCGTCGGCGGTGCCGTCGCTGTCGCGGTCGGTCACGGCCCAGACCGAGGTCTTGCGCGTGCTGACGAACAGCATGTTGGTGCTGGGAGCGATGGCCATGTGGCGCGCGTCGGGCACGACGGCGTACAGGTCGATCTTGAAGCCGGCGGGCAGCTTGATGTTGCGCAGGTTGGCGCGGATGGCATCGGCGCGGCGGCCGGTCTGCGCGACGGTGGGGATGTTCAGGTCGGTCGTGGCGACCCGGAACTGCTTGAGCTTCTCGAGGTTCTGCTGCTGCGCGGCGGCGGGCAGCGCGACGGCGCAGGCGAGCGCCGCGGCGGCGGCGGTCTTCAGGAAACGGAACGTCATGGACATGAGCGGACTCCGGCTACGGCGTTGGACAACGTGGAACAGGCCCTGAAAGGACCCGTGGCATGAAATATGGCCGTATCTGCAGGTCACCGCATCGGTATCGTCCCTGACCGGGTTTGTCCTAGCCCGACTTTGTCAACTTTTCCCCCGTACCTGTCTTTGGCCCGCCGTAAGCCCTTTTCTGGATTGAACCCCACTCGCAGATCCATAATGTAGTGCCATAATATTATACGCCTTCCGATCCAAATCCCCTTTTTTGGTGCAACATCGCGTGCATGTTCATTCGCCGCACGCAGACC
>JAIXWM010000102.1 GCA_027491255.1 Rubrivivax sp.
GGTCCTTCTGGGAACGGGTGCCTGAGGGTGGTGGCCAGGCCTGGCGGAGCAGGCGGCGACGTGGTCCCGATCCGGCGCGGGCCCGACACGAGACGGGCGCACTCTAGGAATCGCGAGCTGCCATCGCGAGATGGAATTTCACCGGGTGAACCAAACACTAGGGAAGTCACTGAGAAGAAAGCGGCGGGATGGGGCGCGGGGTTCAGACCCGCAGCACCTGGCCGGTGATGCCGCTCATCAGGCAGCGCACATAGGCCAGCGCCACGCGGTGACCGCTCACCAGCTCGAAGCCGGGGAAGGCCGCACAGGCTGCCGCAGGTGTTCCCTCGACCAGGCTGGGGCTCACCACGTTCAGACGCCAGCCCTGCGGCAGTTCCGTGGCTGCAGCACGTGCCCAGCTCTCGAGCGCGCCGTTCACCAGGCTCAGACCGGCGCCTCCGATCACGGGCTCGGTGCTCGTCGTCCCGGAGGTGAGCGTGATCGAGCCGCCAGGGCGGAGCACCGCACGCGCGGCCAGCGCCAGGTTCACCTGGCCCATCAGCTTGTCGCGCAGGCCCAGTCCGTACACCGACGCGTCGATCCCGGCGGGCTGCGCCTGGGCCAGGGGTCCGAAGCGGGCTCGCCCGGCCGTCGAGATCACGGCATCGAGCGGTCCCAGCGCGTGCAGTGCTTGCACCAGCGCTGCCGTGTCGGTCAGGTCCAGCTGAAGCTGTTGAGGCTCTTGCGCCGGTTCCAAGCCGGCCGAGATGACCTCATGACGGTCGCGCAGGGCGCCATGCACCCAGCGGCCGATCACGCCCCCGGCACCGACAATCAGGATGCGCAGGCGGCCGGGGCCTGCCGGGTCGGGCGGGCTGTGTGAACTGCGGTGCCCGCCAGGGGCGTCGCTCGGCGGGGTCATGGCCCCTCCCGGTCGGCTGCGGCGGCGCCTGCTCCTGCGGCACCGGCGCCGGGTGCGGCGAAGACCTTTCCCGCCACGGCCCAGTCCTGGGGCTGCACATCGCTGAACATCACATAGATGTGCGACGGGTCACTGTTGCACAGGCGCGCGACCAGGGCCGTCATCTCGGCGGCCAGTCTTTGCTTGAGCTCGGGGCTGCGGCCGGCGAGCATCTCGACACGAACGATGGGCATGCGGGTGGCTCCTGGGGTCTGCGGGACGAGGGATGAGGGCAGGCGGACGACCGGCGGTGTGCGCATGGCGCCCCTGCACGCATCAGGGACGGCCGCGCCGTGCGGGATCGAGCGCATAGTCGGCGGGGTCCAGCGCGCCGGATCTACCGGCCAGGACGTCGGCCAGCAGGCGTGCGCTGCCGCACGCGAGTGTCCAACCGTAGGTGCCGTGCCCGGTGTTGAGGTACAGGGCTTCGATCCGTGTGGAGCCGATGATCGGTGTGCCGTCGGGTGTCATCGGGCGCAAGCCGGCCCAATGACTGCGCGCGCCGGGCGGTAGCAGGCCGTAGAGCGACTCATAGTGCTGCACGAGTTGCTCACAGCGGGACGCATCGACGCTCCTGTCATGCCCCACCACCTCGGCCATGCCGGCCAGACGAACACAGGACCCCAGTGGCGCCACGGCCAGCTTGGTGGTGTCGTCGATCACGGCGCGCTGCGGTCCGACGAGGCCGCGGCCGGCTTCGTTCCCGGGCAGGGGCACGTTGACGCTGTAGCCCTTTACCGGAATGACCGGCAGCCGCAGGTGCGGGCGCAAGATGCGGGCCGTGTCCACGCCGGTGGCAAACACGAATGCATCGGCCTCCCAACGCTGCGCCGGCGTGCGCACAGCCCGCAGGCGACGGCCGCTGCGATCGAGCTCCAGGGTCTCCACGGGCGCCTCCGGAACGAAGCGCAGGCCCCGTGCCCGGTTCCAGGCCAGCAGACCCTGGACGAAGCGTTCACAGTCTCCGCAGGCCTCATCCCGGACGAGCAGCCCCCAGGCGGCACGCCCGCGGCTGGACAGCGCGGGCTCGAGTTCCTGCACCCGAGCCGGCTCGCACCACTGGGCGTCAAGTCCGAAGGCGTGCAGGGCCTCCAGGCGTCGGTGGATCAGCGCGTCGGGCGGTGCCCGTTCCATCAACTGCAGCACGCCCGACTCGCGCAGGTCGAAGGCCACCCCGGTGGCGCGGGCCACCACGCGCAGTTCCGCAAGGCTCCGGAGGGCCAGTTGCATCATGCGCTGGCGATGCCTGGCGAAGTGTTCCGCACGGCAGTTCGCCAGCAAGTCCCGCAGCCAGCGCAACTGCTCCATGCTTCCGTCCAGGCGCCAGCGAAAGGGGGCGGCACGGTCGAACAAGGCCGACATCGCCTGGCGCGGCAGGCCCGGCATCGCCCACGGCGCGCAGAACGCGGCCGAAAGCAGGCCACCGTTGGCGTGGCTGGTGCCCCTGGCGGCCGTCGGTGTGGCCTCGAGAAGCGTGACCTGGTGGCCGTCGGCACACAGCGCATGCGCCGTGGTGACGCCGATGACACCGGCACCCACCACGATCACGTTCAGTGCCCCCATCGCGCCCTCTGTTCGTCAACGGGTGTCACGCCATCACTGGACGGACGCTTGGCCCGCGCGGCCTTGCCAGCCCATGGCTTGAGCGTGGACCTGCGAGGCACCTTGCGCACTCGTCCAAAGCCTCACCGCGCCGCCCGACGCGCCTTCAGTCTGCGGTGATGTTGAGGTCGCGGATGGTCCTGGTCAGTCTCGCCAGGTCTTCGGCGTTGACCTTGGACAGCAGGTCCGGCGCGCCGCCGGCTGGGCGGGCGCCGAAGGAGGCCA
>JAIXWM010000149.1 GCA_027491255.1 Rubrivivax sp.
CAGCAGTCAAATCAAGAAGGCGGCGGGCAAAGCAAGCGTAGTGCCATACGCGCCTCCGTGACGAGCTAAGCTGTTGATTTTATTTGGGTTGCGCTGAGAGGATGACAAACTCGGGTTAAGGCACGCGGTTCCACGGGTGAGGCCTAACCTTTCGCTCAAGCTGACCCGCTACGGCAGGCGCTGTAAGCCTGGTCCGCGGCACCTGGTGCATCATCGCGAACCAGGCTTACAGCGCCTGCCTCTGCGGGCAGCTTAGCTCCAACGTTAGGCGTCGCAAACAAACGACCTTTGCTCTTCCGCACCGAATGAAGTCAAACCAATACGAAGGCGGCTGCTTGTGCGGTGCCGTGCGGTTCAAGGCCTCTGGTCAGCCGAGCAAGCCGCACACGTGCTCATGCGCCACTTGCCGAAGGCACTCCGGCTCGCTGACCCTCACGTGGGTCGAGTTTCCGGCCAACAGTGTTGAATGGGTGGGTCCTGCAGGCAAGCCCGCAGTCTGGCGCTCGTCTTCGTACTCAAGTCGGGCCTTCTGTCCCAGCTGTGGCACCACGATCGGTGCGCTTGACGACGAACCCACCGTTGCTCTCGTAACCGGCGCGTTCGACAAGCCACACCTCAAAGAGCTTGCACCGACGTACCACTCGTACGTCTCTCGCCAGCCTCGCTGGTGGCATGTCCACTCCGACTACGAGCCCGAGCCCAAGCCGTGAGGCTCTGGTTGGCTACTCTGCGTGCAACGCCGCATCGCGATCGTGTCCCATCGCGTGGTGTAACTCCACAGCCCGGACAGGCTGAGATGCACGCGGTGCTCAGCGCTGCACAGCAGGCAGGCGAGCAGGGGCAGTATCGCTGAGGGTCTGCAGGCCTTCAAGCTGCATGTAGCGGCGCTGCAGGGTCCACTCGTCGCTTTGCTCCAGCAGCATGGCGCCGACCAGCCGCTTGATGGCTCGATCATTGGGGAAGATGCCCACCACGTTTGTGCGTCGCTTGATCTCGGCGTTCAGCCGCTCCAGCGGGTTGGTGCTGTGGATCTGCAGCCAGTGCGCCTTGGGGAAGTCCATGTAAGACAGCACCTCTTGCTCGGCCGCGTCCATGAGGCTGCCGATCCTTTCGAACTTGCCGCGCAACTGGTCGGCCACCACGCGCCACTGGGCGTGCGCCTCCTTGGCCGTTTCCTGGGCGAAGACGGTGGCGATTGCGGCACTGACCATGCGCCGCTGGGTCTTGGGCGCGTGCGCCAGCGCGTTGCGCATGAAGTGCACCCGGCAGCGCTGCCAAGTGGCCTTCAGGACCTTGGCGACGGCCGCCTTGATGCCCGCGTGGCTGTCGCTGATGACGAGCTTGACACCGCGCAGGCCCTGGCGCATGAGGCTGCGCAGGAACTCCGTCCAGAACGGCTCTGCCTCGCTGGGGCCGACCTTCATGCCCGGCACCTGACGCTGACCGTCGGTGTTGACCGCCACCGCCACTATTACCGCCACTCTCACGATACGCCCGGCTTCGCGCGTCTTCACATAGGTGGCGTCGATCCACAGGTAAGGCCAGTCGCCTTCGATGGGGCGCTCCAGGAAGGCGCCCACGCGCTCGTCAAGTTCCTCGCACAGCCGGCTGACCTCGCTCTTGGAGACGCCGCTCATGCCCAGCGCCTTCCGGCGGTGCGCCGGGGCTCCAGGAACGCGGGGAAGTAGCTGCCGCGGCGCAGCTTGGGGATCTGCAGCTCGACGCTGCCGGCGCGGGTCTCCCAGGTGCGTTCCCGAAGCCATTGAGGTTGGTCAGCCGCGAGCCAGGGGCTTTCTCGTCGTAGCCGGCGCCGCAGCGCGAGTCGACCTCGACGTCCATCAGTCGCTGGGCCATGAACTGCACCACCTGGTGCAGCACATCGACGTTGGGCCCCTTTCTCGGCCGGTTCGGCCAGTGTCATCCCAGGTGCGGTCATCGTGGAATCTCCATCGATCAAGGTGGACGGGTCGCACCTCAACCTTATCCGGGACCACGATGGCCAGCCCAGTCTGGATGGCCGCCGCCGCGCGGCAAGCCGCTGCGGGTTACGCCCTACGGGCTTCACCCTCCGCGCCTTGCCGCGCATTGAAGGGCTTACGCCACTTCCTGGGACACGAGCCGCTCCAGACGCGAGGGCCTTGTATGCGAACCAGATGCCACTTATTCAAACCCTCCCTACGGCGATTTCTCCTTGATGACTTCTATCGCTTTTTAAGTTACATTCAGTTTCGGACTTTTACCGGCTGTTTTGTCCGCTCTTGCGTGTTACCAGGAGCAGCCGCTCTGTCGGCCTGCGGCATGGCCGACTGCCAGCCATCTGGAGTACCTACCTATGCTCAACATCTCCACGTCAATCACTACGATCGCAACCGAGGGTGGTCAGGCTGTTCCGATCATCGTCCAGTTGTCCGAGGCAGCTCCAGCCGGGGGCCTGGAGGTGTTCTACGCTTGGCAGGGAAGCGCCAGCGCCCTGGACTACGACGTGGCTGCGGGTTCGGGCATCAGCGCCCTGTCGACGTCGTCGATACGGATCGCCGCCGGGGCCACGCAGGCCAGCCTGCTGGTGACCGCGAGGCCCGATGCGCTGGCGGAGCCCGCTGAGTACCTGCGGCTCGTGCTGAACCCCGGTACGGGATACACCGTGGCAAACCAGGGCATGTTCTTTGCCACGCCGCTCAACCTGCCTACGGCTGCCAGCGACCCCCACGTCGTGGTTGGCGACTTCAACGGTGATCAACTTCTCGACATCGTGGGCGTCAACGAGGACGCCAGGAGCGTCACTTGGCTGATGGGTAACGGCGGCGGCGACTTCGCCTCCGGGACGCAGACCGCAGTGCCAGGTACACCCGGAGATGCGACCCAAGGTGACTTCAATCGCGATGGGATAGGCGACTTGGCAGTGACCCTGGGGAATACAAGCCAGGTTCTCGTCGCGCTGGGTACGGCCAACGGTCTTGGGGCCTGGAGCGCCTATGCCGTGGGAAGTACACCGCGCTACTCCACCACGGGCGACTTCAACGGGGACGGCGTGCTGGACCTGGCGGTGGCCAACCTGAGCCAGACGGTGTCGGTGCTGCTCGGCAAGGGCGATGGGACGTTCGAAGCTGCAAAGACCTACGCCTCTGGCGTCGGGCCTCATCAGCCTGTGGCGGTGGACGTCAACCGCGATGGCCGCCAGGACATTGTCCTTGCCGACATGGGGACCGGAAAGCTGCTGGTCCATCTGACCGACGCCAACGGCGCCCTGGGTACCGCGAGCAGCTACACCGTTGGCTCGAGCCCGCAGGGCGTCACGGCGGGCGATTTCAATGGCGACGGGTTCGTCGACGTGGCGGTAGCCAATCGGGACTCGAACTCGGTGTCCGTGCTTCTGGCCCAAGCTGCCGGTGGGTTTGCAGCTGCGACCAGCGTACTTGTGGGTACCGGTCCGACGACCCTCAGCGCAGCCGATCTTGACGGGGACGGGATTCTGGATCTCGCCGTTGCCAACCGCACGGGGGGCACGGTCCAGGTCTTGAAAGGTTCGGGCAGCGGGCAGTTCACCTCGGCTGGAGTCTTCACACTCGGCTCTGACCCGTACGGTATTGCTAGTGGGGATTTCGACAGAGATGGGATCGATGATGTAGTTACCGGTGCTCGGAATGGTAGCGCGGTTACAGTCGGCTTGAGTCGACCAAATCCTGATACTCTGACGATTGCCAACTTTAGCAGCGACGCCTCAACTGATCTCATTCAGTGGGCTGATGGGGTAAGCATTAATCCATCACCTTGGAGGTTTGGGTATACCGATGCCGCCGGGTATAATTTTACTGCCTTTACTATTGCGCCGGTTTACTACAGAGTTGATTTCGTAGGGTGGGTTCACGATGTTGATTCCAAGCCTAGTATCGTGGTGAATGCAGTGGATGTCGCTGCGTGGCTGGATCACCGTCTATCATTGTATCCGGGAGAATTTAATCTTCATCCAGATGTGGTTGGCAACCAACCAGTCATTCGATTTACTTCGCCCGAAAATGGTATTTATAATGTGAAAGGTTTTGTCCAAGATAATGATATCGGAGCTGGATGGGATAATGGTGCTAGTGCCTCGATATTTGTCTGTAAATCTGGTATTTGGAGTGAGTTGTGGGCGGAGAAGTGGGACGGTCAAACGTCGACGAAATTCTTTTTCGATTTTCCTATATTTTTAGATTTTGGCGATATTTTGGAGTTCAGAGTCGATTCACTGGCAAATTTTTACAACGATAGTACTAAAGTCGTCTTGGCGGTTGTTCCTATCGGCGCCAATGATACTCCTGTCGGAACAGTCGTTATTTCGGGTGCAATCGAGCAAGGTCAGACGCTCACCGCTTCCAACACGCTGGCAGACGCCGACGGCCTGGGGTCAGTCACATACACATGGCGTGCGGGCGGTACGACCGTCGGTATCGGCACGACATACACCCTCGGACAGGCCGAGGTCGGCAAGACCGTCACCGTCACGGCAAGCTACACCGACGGTGGCAACACGGCCGAGTCGATGACGAGCGCAGCCACTGCGGCCGTGGCCAACGTCAACGACCCGCCGACCGGCGCGGTCATCATCAGCGGCACGGTCATCCAGGGTCAGACGCTGACCGTGTCCAACACCTTGGCCGACGCCGACGGCCTGGGGGCCATCACCTACACATGGCGCGCGGGCGGCACGACCGTCGGCACCGGCATCACCTACACGCTGAAGCAGGCCGAGGTCGGCAAGACCGTTACCGTCACGGCCAGCTACACCGACGGAGGCAACACGGCCGAGTCGGTGACGAGCGCAGCCACAACGGCCGTGGCCAACGTCAACGATGCGCCGACCGGCACGGTCGCCATCACGGGCACCGCGACACAGGGCCAGACGCTGACCGCTTCCAACACGCTGGCTGACGCCGACGGCCTGGGGGCCGTCACCTATACATGGCGGGCAGGCGGCACGACCATCGGCACCGGCGCGACCTACGCCCTCCAGCAAGCCGAGGTCGGCAAGACGATCACGGTCACGGCCAGCTACACCGATGGGGGTAGTAACGCCGAGTCGGTGGCGAGTGCGGCCACCGCGGCCGTGGCCAACTTAAACGATGTCCCCACTGGTTCGGTCGGCATCAGCGGCATTGCGCAGAAGGGCCAGGCGCTGAGCGCCAGCAACACGCTGGCCGACGCCGACGGCCTGGGGGCAGTCACCTACACCTGGCGGGCGGGCGGCACGACCGTCGGCACTGGCACCACCTACATGCTGCAACAGGCCGAGGTGGGCAAGACGATCACCGTCACGGCCAGCTATATCGACGGCGGCAACACTGCCGAATCGGTCAGCAGTGCGCCGTCCGGGACGGTGCTCCCGCCTCCGATGACCACCGGCCTGCAAGGCCTGGCCTACCACTGGAAGAGCCACGCCCTGCTGGACAAGGTGGCCGTGCAGATCATCGACCAGGCGGCGGTGGCGGAGACGCCAGCGCAGCGTTTTGACATGCGCGCGGCGAGCTTCGACGCGGCGGCGGGCCGGCTGACCGTGGATCTGTGGGCCAACCCGACGGCGGTGGCCGAGAGCCTGGACTTCACGGCCAACGGGCCGGCGGGGTCGACGCTGAGCTTTACCTCGGCCCTGGGCGCGGACTGGACGGCGCTGACCAATGCCCTGCCCGGAGAATTGACGCTGGGGGCCTACCTGTCGAACCTGAGCGCCACGGGGCTGGCGGTGCCCACGCGCATCGGCACGCTGCAGGTCCAGGTGGCCGCCGGCACGACCGATGTGCAGGTCGGCTTCAGCGAGGTGCGGGTGGGCGAAGTGGCGGTGGCCGATCTGGGGCTGGCGCTGGCCGGCACGGTGACTGGGGCCGATGGGGCCTACCGCTTCCAGACGCTGCCCTCGGGAAGCTATGGCCTGAGTGTCAGCCGCGCGGCCGGTGACGGCAGCAATGGCGTGACCTCGGCCGATGCATTGGCGGCGCTGCGGCTGGCCGTGGGCATCAACCCCAACCCCGATCCGGACGGCGCGGCGGGCCCGCAGCAGGCACTCAAGGTGTCGCCCTACCAGTTCATGGCCGCCGATGCCAACCAGGACGGCAAGGTGACCTCGGCCGACGCGCTGGCGATCCTGCGCATGGCGGTGAAGCTGCCCACGGCGGTGGCGCAGGA
>JAIXWM010000095.1 GCA_027491255.1 Rubrivivax sp.
GAGCGGGCTGTCATCGGCCGCGATGGCAAGGCGCGAACCGCAGCCATGGCCTGTGCCATGGCGAGGAGTCGCAACGCCGCCAGCGTGGTCGAGGGCAGCTCGATCGGGTGTGCAGCGCCGTCACCCGACTGGTGAGGCCGGTCGTGGCCGGAATTTCCCGACCCGGCAAGTACTTGCTGGCGGAAAAAAGCGGTCAACTGCCGAATCTCGGGTTATTCGAGCACGACGAGATGCTCGGCACGCGCGCCGGGCACGACCCCAAGTGCGATGCGGCGATCGAACGTCACGAAGCGCCCTTCGTGGCGCACCGCCAGTGCCAGCAGGTAGGCGTCCGTGACCTGCCGATGGCCGAGCACGCGGCTCCAGTCGAGCACGCCCAGGCTCAGAAGGCTCAGGTCATCAGGCCAGAAGACGTGCGCCTGGCCGGCAGCGGCTTCCATCAGTCTTTCCGCGACCTGCGCCGCAGGCAGCGCGCCTGGATAGGAGGGCTGCGACATGATGCGCAGGCACCCGTTCTGCGTCAGCGGACAGGATGCCCAACCGGATGGCAACGCGCTGTCGAGCCAACGGTGTGCGGCCCCATGGTGGACGTGTGCCCCTTCGAGGAGGGCAATCAGGACATTGACGTCCAGCAGCGCGCGCATCAAGCGCCTTCGCTGTCCCGCAGGCGGTCGATGTCGTTGTTCGTGACGGGACGCCCGCGCGACGCGAAGGGACGCAATCCCCCGGTGGCGCGTGTTTCAGGGCCGGCCGACGTCGCGTGATGCGCCGACCCCACCAACGCTGCGCGCAGCAGGCGCGAGACCACTCGGCCTGCAGACTCACGCTCCCGACGGGCGATTTCCTTCGCCGCCGCGAGCACGTCGTCGTCGATGTCGAGCGTGGTGCGCATTCATGGCTCCTGCGATCTGATGGGTTGCTTCTATGGCGTCAGATCATCAATTCTTCATTGCTGCAGTTCCGTCCTTCAGCCTCTGATCCGCAATGCGCCGCGCCGGCGCAGTGAACCCGCAGCGCTTTCAGATCGGCGCGAGCGGGCTGCTGGACGACATCAACGCGGTGCTGGGTGGGGGTGGCGCCGTCGCCGGCCGGGGCGGCTACTGAGCGCGTGAAGATTCCCGCATCGCCTGCGGTCGTCGATGGGCTCGCGCTTGCGGATCAGGCGGCCGCTGGCGGACCGATGAGGTCCCACAGGTTGCCATAGAGGTCGCGAAAGACCGCCACCGTCCCGTACGGCTCCGAGCTGGGCCCCCTGACGAACTCGACGCCCTGGGACCGGTAGTGCGCAAAGTCGCGCTCGAAGTCGTCGGTCTCGAGGAACAGGAAGACCCGCCCGCCGGTCTGGTCGCCGACGCGGGCCTGCTGCGTGGGGTTGGACGCCCGGGCCAGCAGGAGCCGTGACTCGCGTGCGCCCGGGGGCGCGATCACGACCCAGCGCTTGTCCTGGGCGGGGACGGGCGTGTCCTCGACCAGCGTGAAGCCGAGCTTGCCGACGTAGAAGGCGAGCGCCTCGTCGTAGTCGCGCACGACCACACAGACGAGGCCGAGGTGTTGGGCCATGGCCTCAAGCCGCGCCGCGGGCGCTCACAGGCTCCGGGTGGCGGGCCGGCTCGACGGGCGTGCCGTCGAGCGTGGCCCGGGCGCCGCGGAAGCAGTCGACACCTGCGGGGACCACGACGCCCGACTGCGCAGACTCCGTCCAGATGTGCGAGGTGATGCTCAGCGAATCCGGCTCGTCGAAAGCGCCGCGAGACATCCCCCGGGCCTGCGGCCAGCGCTCGAAGGTCAACGAGACCGTGGTGCCGCAACGCGGGCAGAAGTGCACGTACACCTGCCGGCCGCTGCCCTCGGAGCGGTGCGCGTGCTGCGACATCGGCGCGCCGGTGAATTCCACGGCGCCGATGTCGTAGCTCGCCTGGGCAAAGAACGCAGAGCCCGTCATGCGTTGGCAGAACCGGCAGTGGCAGACGAGGGTGCGCAGCGGCTCGCCGATGGCACGGAAGCGGACGGCACCGCACAGGCAGCCGCCTTCGCGCGTGATGGTCATGGACATCTCCAGGGCTTGCGGCCCGGGCGGGCGCCCTGGCCCGGACGGACTGCGATCGGGCGGCGAAGCTTACCCCAGCATCTGCCGGGGCTTCAGGTCGCCGCAACACCACGAGCCTTGATCGACCGCTGCCGGGCGCGCTGAGACAGGTCGGTGAGCGCGCCCACACCGCAAAGCCGCTGTCGGCAGCCTCGTCAGCGTGGTGCAGGAGCCTGTGGGTGACGACCCCGGCGATGCCGCGCATCCTGGTGCCCGGGTGAGCCGATCGCACCAGCATCGCGCATCTCGGGACTGCGCCGCTCGGTGACGATCACCTCGCCGGGTCGGGCGAGTTCGATGACCAGACCCTTGCCTGGTCAACCAGGCGGGACACCAGGGCCTCGGCAGCGCTGTAGAACGGCGAGTGGTCGCTGTCGAGGGTCGTCACCGTCTCGATCCCGGCCCGGCGGTGCATCATGCGCTGGTGTCCGATCGATATCGCCTGATCGGCGCTGCACTCGACGTAGGCGCGGGCAGGCAGGGGCCCCGCGGGCTGCGACACGCGCTGCAACAGCGGCAGCATCGGCTCGGCGCGCAGCCTGGAGACGGCCGAGCCAGCCACGGCGGGCGGGCATCGGCCGTAGAAGACCTCGGCGGCGCGCTCGCTGCGGATCCCGGTCGTGAGCAGGCCCCGGCGCATGGCGGCGACCGTCTTGCTGGCCTGGTCGGTCATCGCCAGCTGGATCAGGCGCTCCCCGGGCCGCGGCACGAAGGCGCAGACGTAGACGAGGCCCGCGGCCAGGCCGGGGTTGCGTGCCGCGGTCTCGGTGATGACGAGCCCGCCCATGCTGTGACCGACCAGGATCACCGGGCCCGAGGCGCCGCGCGATGCCTCCACCACACGCTGCACGCAGCCGCCCAGCGTGACGCGCCAGGCCGGAGTGCGGTCGCTGCCGTGTCCGGGCAGGTCCGGCGCGATCACCGCGTGGCCCTGCGCCTTCAGGTGGGGTGTCAGCGCCTCCCAGCACCAGGCGCCGTGCCATGAACCGTGGACGAGGACGAAGGTGGCCATGCGCGGTGCCTCCCGATGCTCAGTCGATGCGGATGTTGTGCTTGCGGATGATCTCGCCCCAGCGGGCACGCTCCGCGCGGGTGTAGCTCGTCATCTGCTCGGGCGTGGTGGGCAGGGTCTCGACCCCCAGCGACTCGAGCCGCTGCTTCAGCGCCGGGTTGGCCAGCGCCGCGTGCAGGGCCGCGTGGAAGCTCACGCGCAGGTCCGCCGGCGTCGCCGGCGAGGCGACGACCGCCTGCCAGGCCGAGGACTCGAAGTTGGCGAACCCCTGCTCGTGGAAGGTGGCCACATCGGGCAGGGCCTGGGCGCGCTGGAGGCTGGCGATGGCAATGCCGCGTATCTTGCCCGCCGCGATGAAGGCCTTGGCGCTCGCCAGATCGACCATGCCGGCCTTGATCTGCCCGCCGACCATGTCGTTGAGCAGCGGGCCTCCGCCCCGATAAGGCACATGGACCATGTTCGCGCCGATCAGGTCCTTGACCAGCTCGCCGGCCAGGTGGTGCGGGCTGCCTGGACCCGAGGAGCCGTACGAGACACCGCCCGGGGTGCTGCGCGACCAGGCGACGAATTCGCTGAGGTTGCGCGCCGGGGCGCTGGGCGCGACGGCCAGCATCAGCGGCACACGCGCCAGCATGCTGATCGGGGCGAGATCCTTGTCCGGGTCGTAGGGGATCCTGGCCAGCAGGTGCGGCATCGCCGCCAAGGTGGCGAAGTCGGCGTTGAACAGCATCGGCGTGCGGGCGGTCGCCACGTACTGCGCCGCGATGGTGGTGCCGGCCCCCGGCTTGTTGGTGACGACGATGGCACGGTCCAGCGCCTTGGCCATGGCGTCGGCGACCATGCGCCCCACTGCATCGGCGGCCGATCCGGGCGGGTAGCCCAGCACGTATTCGAGGGTCTGTGGGCTCTGGGCACGAGCCGGGCCGCCGAACAGCGGCAGCGTGAGGCCGGCCAGGGCCGACCGGCGGGTCAGGGTTGGGGTGCGCATGATCTGTCTCCTCGGGGTCAGGGTGGGCGAACGGGGTGCCGGGCGCAGGGTCTTCAACGCCAGCTCATGAAGGCCAGTCCGATGCCGGTGCCGGCCGGCGTGCGGTAGACGGGAAGGTAGTCGGTGAAGTGATGGCGCAGGTGGCTCGCGGCGCCCGCGACGGTGATCCAGTTGCGGATCTCGGATGAGCCCGACAGCAGGGCCTGCTGCGGGACCGAGCGCAGCACCTGCGCATCGCCCGACTGCAGCGCCTCGATCAGCTGCCGGTCGAACGCTTCCTCGCAGAGGAAGTGGCTCAGGCCCCCGGACGCGACGACGGCCACGCGGGCCGCGGACGCCGAGGCCTCCAGCACCTGGCGGATCTTGGCGCCGAGTTCATGGCAACGCGCCGCCGTCGGCGTGTTGGGCGGGAAGTAGGTGTTGAGCATCACGGGCAGCATCGGCACCTGCAAGCCCTTCATCAAGCGCTGGATGACGAAGCCGAAGGCATGGCCGAAGCCGCGCTGTGCGGGATCGGGGACGGCTGCGCAGGAGGTGACGTCGACGCCCTCGCGGATCAGGCCCTCGATCAGTTCAGTCGCCAGGCCAGGCACACCCGGATAACGGTGCGGCAGGTCCATCCGGTAGCCGGCCCAGAAGCCGAGGTCAGCCCACGGGGGCATGCCCTGCAGGTGTTCCGCCGGCTTCATGACCATCTCCTCGCCGCGGTAGACCGCCACGGCCGGGAAGTTGTCCGGCGAGAAGAGTTCGCCCTGGTCGTCGCCGACGACCAGCACCACGTCTGGCGCCGCCTCCCTGAGCTGCGCCGCCAGATGGTCCAGCGCGGCCTCGGCTCGGGCGGCCAGCGCGGGGAAGCCCGCGGGGTCGCTCTGGCGGCCGAAAGGCTCCCCGCGCTCCTCGACCAGCTGCTCGTAGGACACCAGCCGGCCGTCGAGCGTGTTCAGCGCCTTGTTGCGCCGGTCGTCGAGCGAGCGCAAGGCCCACTGCGAGCCGCCCAGCACGAGCAGCGGGCTGTGCGAGGTGCCCAGACCCAGCACGATCTTTGCCATGGCTCGCCCCTCTACCCGCCGAGGCCCTGACGGGCGGGCGCGCGCGGGTCACGGCGCAGCATGTGCCGCCCGGCGGTCTCAGGCATAGCGCTGCCGCAGTTCGCGCTTCAGCAGCTTGCCGCTGGGGTTCTTGGGCAGCGCGTCGACGAAGATCACGCGCTTGGGGGTCTTGAAGGCCGCCAGGTGCTCCCGGCATGCGCTGATCAGGCTCTCCTCGCTGAGTTCATGGCCGGGCTTGCGGACGACCACCGCGGTCACGGCCTCGATCCAGCGCGGATCGGGCAGGCCGATGACCGCCACTTCGGACACCCCGGGGATCCGGTAGAGCGCTTCCTCGACCTCGCGGCTGGCGACGTTCTCACCGCCGGTCTTGATCATGTCCTTCTTGCGATCGACGACCGTGATGTAGCCCTCGTCGTCGATCGTGCCGAGGTCGCCGCTGTGGAACCAGCCGCCCTCGAAGGCCGCCCGGGTCTTGTCGTCGTCGTGGTAGTAGCCGCTCAGCAACTGCGGCGAACGGTGCACGATCTCCCCGACCTGGCCGACCGCGACGTCGCGCATCGCGTCGTCGACGATGCGCGTCTCGACGTTCAGCGCGGCCCGGCCGGCGGAGCCGGCCTTGCGCATCTGGTCCTCGGGCTTGAGCACCGTGGCCACGGGCGCGATCTCGGTCTGCCCGTACAGGTTCCACAGCCGCACCTTCGGCAGGCGCTGCTGCAACTCCTTGAGCACCTCCACCGGCATGATCGACGCGCCGTAGTAGCCCTTGGCCAGGCGTGACAGGTCGGTGGCATCGAAGGCCGGGCAGCGCAGCAGCGAGATCCAGACGGTGGGCGGGGCGAAGAAGGACGTGACGCCGTGGCGCCCCATCATCGCCAGCAGGTTGTCGGCCGTGGGTCGGGCGGTGATGTGGTTCGTCGCCCCCACGTAGATGCAGGGGCCGAGAAAGACGTCGAGCTGGGCACAGTGGTACAGCGGCAAGGCGTGCAGGACGCAATCGCCCTCGGCGATCTCCGCGTCGACCAGGCAGGTGACGTATTCCGAGATCACGGCCTGGTGCGTGAGCATGGCGCCCTTGGGCCGGGACTCGGTGCCGCTCGTGTAGACGATCTGCGCCAGCATCGATCCGTCCAGCGCCACGTCCGGGGCCGGCGCCTCCTGGCGCACCAGTTGCTCGAAGTCGAGCATCCCCGGCAGCGGCGCGCCCGCCTCCTCGGACGGCAGCCACAGGAAGCGCTCGACGCGGGTGCCTGCGGCCGCCTGCCGCCCCAGCTCGGCCAGCCCGCTGTCCAGCGCCAGCATCCGGGCGCCGCAATGGTCGAGGATGTAGCGCACGTCCTCGGCGTTGAGCATGAAGTTGATCGGGACGAAGACGGCGCCCAGGCGCGCGGCCGCAAAACGCAGCGCAGCAAAGGCGTGCGAATTGCGGGCCAGGACGGCGACGCGGTCCCCGGGCCCGACACCCTGGCCGGCCAGGGCCGCCGCCAGCCGGTTGCAGACCTCGTCGAATTCGGCGTAGGTCCAGGCCACGGCGCCGCAGAGGATGGCAGGCTTGTGCGGATGGCGTCGCGCCGTGCGGCGCAGCAGGTCGCCCAGGGTCTGTCTCGCAATCATCTGGTTCATGGCTGATCGGGGGTTCAGCGGTCTTGCACGACGGCCACCGCCTCCAGCTGCAGCAGCATCCCGTGCTGCAGGTCGTAGGCCAGGATGTGGCGAGCCGGTCGGTCGTGCGGGTCGGGGAAACACGCGACCCATTCGGCATTGACGGGCTCGCGCGCGGCGGGGTCCTTCAGGTAGACGGTGACGCGGACCACGTCGTCGAGGCTGGCGCCACCGGCCTGCAGCAGCGTGCGCAGGTGGGCGAAGGCCCAGCGCGCCTGCGAAGGGGCATCGGGCGCCACCCGGCCGGTGGCCGGGTCCACGCCGGCGATCCCGGAGGAGTAGATCGTGTGGCCCACGCGGGCGCCCATCGGTATCGGGGCGCCGCCGTGGGTCACGCCGGGAACCTCCAGCGATCGACCGCGACGCACCGAGCGCCCCGGGTCCGGTGTCGTGCCAGTGGTCATCGCCTGCGCCTTTCGAAACTGCGGCCCAGGCTCAGCGGCCCGTCACGCTGACGGGCATCGAGCTGAGCCCGCGGAACACCGGCGAGTGCATGCGAACGACGCGGTCGTGCAGCACGTCGAAGCTGCGAATGCGCGCAAACCACTCCTCCAGGAAGATGCGGCTCATGGCCTTGGCAAGTTGCGAGCCCAGGCAGAAGTGGGTGCCGTGACCCATGGCCAGATGCCGCTCGGGCGTGCGCGTCAGGTCGAAGGTGTCGGGATCCGGGAACTTGCGCTCGTCGCGGTTGGCCGAGCCGTACATCACGAGCACGCTCTGGCCCGCCTGGATCACCTGGCCGTGCAGGTCGATGTCCTGCGTCGCGACACGATGGAAACGCTGGGTCGGCGTGTCGTAGCGCAGCATTTCCTCCACGGCCTGGGGTGCCCTCGACAGGTCCGATGCCAGCAGCCGAGCCTGCTCGGGGTGCGCGTGCAGCGCCAGCATGGCGTTGCCGATGAAGCTGGACGCGCTTTCGATGCCCGCGCCCAGCAGGGTGCCGACGGTGTGGACCAGGTCCGTCGCGGTGAGCTTGTTGCCCTCCACCTCTGCAGCGATCAGGGCGCTGATGAGATCGTCGCGAGGTTCGGCCCGCCGGGCCTCGATGGTGGCCGAGGCATACGCGACCATGGCCTTGCGCGCCTCCACACCGGAAGGCGGGAGCTGGCGTGTGACCGGGTCGCGATAGATCAGCCCGTCGACCCACTTCTTGAGCTGCACATGGTCGGCACGGTCGAAGCCCAGGATGTCGCAGATGGTCGATGTGCTGATGCGCGCGGACAGCTGCTGGATCAGGTCGCCGCCGCCCATCGACACGAACCCGTCCAGGAATTCGGTCGTGATGCTGCGCATGCGCGCCTCACGCTCGAGCACCTTGCCGCGCATGAAGGCGGCGTTGACCAGGCTGCGCAGCCGGGTGTGCTTGGGGGGGTCGCTGGTGCCCAGCGTATTGCCCATGCGGGCGGGATCGTCGTCCAGCACATTGCCACGGGCCGATGAGAACCGGGCCGGATCGCTGCAGGCCATCGCGACGTCCTCGTAGCGGGACAGCGCCCAGGCGCGAGCGGTCTCGCACCAGTACGCCGGGCTGTCCCTGCGCAGGACGGCGTAGTAGGGATAGGGGTCCTCCTGGACATCGACCGAGTAGGGGTCGAAGACAAAGGGAGTGGGTATCGGCATGGGCAGGTCTTGGTCTGTTTTGGGCATACTAGATTGGATCCAATCATGGATGGTATCGGGGATTACCATAGGGCGCCTTGGCCACTGGCCACGCGGCGGCCCGCCTTTCTGGCGGGGCCGGCGCGGCGCCCGGAAGCCCCGACGACGGTGAAAAAAGGGCCCGGCGAGGGTGCGCCGCTCCCGACAGACCGGACACGCTAGACTCGATTCATGGAAGCTTCCGAGAGCACGCTGCGCCACGGCAGGAAGCCCAGGTCGGTGGAGATGGCGATCCAGCAGATCCGGGCCAAGGTCGTTTCGGGTGAGCTGCATCCCGGCGAGCAGATTCGCCAGCACGAGATGGCCGACGAACTCGGCGTGAGCCGCATGCCGCTGCGCGAGGCCTTGAACGTGCTGGCCGAGCAGGGCCTGCTGATGCACCGGCCCAATGCCGGCTACTTCGTCGCCAAGCGGGCCCCGAACGAGCTGGCCCAGATCCGGCGGATCCTGGAACTGCTGGAAAACGAGCTGCTGGTCTCGATCGAATGGCCCGATCCAGACTACCTGTCGCAGCTGCGGGATCTCAACCGCAGGATGCGCGAGTGCGCGGCCTCGGAGCACTGGAGTCCGCTGATCGCGCTGAACCGCGAGTTCCACCTGAAGGTCTATTCGCTCTCGCCTTCCAAGCTCATCCTCGGCGAGGTCAAGCGGCTGTGGGGGCTCGCGGATCTGTTCATCGCGGCCAAGATGGCGGATTCGCAGGCGCGGCACCGCACGGTCGAGGAGCACGAGCAGATCATCGATGGCCTGGCATCCCGCGACATGGCGCGCTGCCTCGCCGCCATGGACATGCACCGGGCGAGCACCTCGCGGGGATTGCCGCCCGACATCGCCAGCGCCCGCATGCGGAAACTGCAGCCGGCCTAGCGCCCGAGCGATGGCGGGCCCGCTGCCGGGTCCCGCCCGATTCATCGACCCCAACCCCTTCGGAGCCCTGTCCATGCCCACGCCGAACCGCCGCCAGGCCCTGATCACCGCCACCGCCCTGCTGGCAGCGCCCGCCCTGCGCGCCCAGACCTGGCCCAGCCGGCCGATCCGGCTGGTCGTGCCCTTCCCGCCCGGCGGGCTGATCGACCAGATGGCGCGGCTGATGGCGCCGCGGCTGGCGGCCGAGCTCGGCCAGGCGGTGGTCATCGACAACAAGCCCGGCGCCGGCGGCAACCTCGGCGCGGCCGAGGCGGCACGCGCGGCGGCCGACGGCTACACGCTGCTGATGGCCTCGCCGCCGCTGACCATCAGCCCCGCGCTGTACCCGCAGCTGCCCTACAAGCCCGAGCAGATCGTGCCCATCGGGTTGGTGGGCCGCGTGCCCAATGTGCTGCTGGTCAACCCGAAGAGCGGCATCGCCTCGGTGGCCGAGCTGCTGGCCCGCGCCAAGGCGGCGCCGGGCAAGATGAACTACGCCTCCAACGGCAACGGCACCTCGCTGCACCTGAGCGCCGAGCTGCTGAAGGCCGCCACCGGCACGCAGATCACGCACATCCCCTACAAGGGCGCGGCGGCGGCGGTGACGGCGCTGATCGCCGGCGAGGTCGACACGATGTTCGAGAACCTGCCCAGCGTGCTCGGCCAGGTGCGCGCCGGGGCGGTGCGCGCGCTGGCGGTGACCACACGCACGCGCAGCAAGGCCCTGCCCGACGTGCCCACGCTGGCCGAGGCCGGCGTGGCCGATTTCGACGTCAGCGCCTGGTACGGGCTGGCCGCGCCGGCCGGGGTGCCGGCCGAGGTGGCGGCGCGCCTCGAGCGCGCGCTCGAGGCCGTGGCGCGCGACGCCGAGATCGCCGCCGCGATGGAGCGCAGCGGCGCCTCGGTCGGCTTCACAGCCGTGCGCGCCACCGCCGAGTTCATGGCCCGCGACGGCGCGAACTGGAAGCGCGTGGTCGAGACGGCGAAGATCCGACTGGAATGACCCAGGGTACGGCCGACAAGACCTGACATACCCTTGGCGGGCGGGCCTTGATCGACCCCGCTGACACGACCGCCCCGCCACCGTCCCCCGCCACGCGCCACTTGAGCGCACCCCATGCGATGAGCCCATCCGACACGACCCCCGACCGTCCCACCCCTGCCGCAGCCGTCCGCCCCGCCGTGGGCCTGATCGGCCTGGGCGCGATGGGCGCCGGCATGGCCGCCTCGCTGCGCCGCGCCGGCCTCGCGCCGCAGGTCTTCGACATCCGCCCCGGCGTGGCCGAGGCCTTTGCGCGCGAAGGCGGCACGGCCTGCGCCAGCGTGGCGGCGCTGGCGGCAGCCTGCGACGTCGTCATCAGCGTCGTCGTCAATGCGCAGCAGACCGAGGACGTGCTCTTCGGCAGCGGCGGCGCAGCCGCGGCGATGAAGCCGGGCAGCGTCTTCGTGATGTGCTCCACGGTCGACCCGAACGTGTCGATCGCCTTCGAGCAGCGGCTGCAGGCCACGGGCCTGCTGTACCTGGACGCGCCGATCTCCGGCGGCGCGGCCAAGGCCGCGTCCGGCCAGATGACGATGATGACCGCCGGCCGCCCCGAGGCCTACGCGCGCTGCGGCGGCGTGCTCGACGCGATGGCGGCCAAGGTCTACCGCCTGGGCGACCGCGCCGGGGCCGGCAGCAAGGTGAAGATCATCAACCAGCTGCTGGCCGGCGTGCACATCGCCGCCGCGGCCGAGGCGATGGCGCTGGGCCTGCGCGAGGGCGTGGACGCGGCGGCGCTGTACGAGGTCATCACCCACAGCGCGGGCAACAGCTGGATGTTCGAGAACCGCATGGCGCACGTGCTGGCGGCCGACTACACGCCGCTGTCGGCGGTGGACATCTTCGTCAAGGACCTCGGCCTGGTGCTCGACACGGCGCGCGCCTCGAAGTTCCCGCTGCCGCTGGCGTCCACCGCGCACCAGATGTTCATGCAGGCCTCCAGCGCAGGCTTCGGCCGCGAGGACGACAGCGCGGTGATCAAGATCTTCCCGGGGATCGATCTGCCCAAGGGAGGTTGACCGGCGTACGCAGCGATCGCAGCGTCGTGCGACGACGTCAGACGGAGGTAAGTTCAGGCGCCCAGACTCGCTCCTGTCGATGGCACCCGAGGTTCGGGCATCAGCCGTCCGTCGCAAGAACAAGGAGCATCGCAATGGGAGCTGATTCCGCAGCCGGTAAGGCCTCTGGGGCCGACACACCGATGACCACGGAGGAGAAGAAGGTCATCTTCGCCTCGTCGCTGGGCACGGTCTTCGAGTGGTACGACTTCTACCTCTACGGCTCGCTCGCGGCCATCATCGCCAAGCAGTTCTTCGCCGGACTCGACCCCTCGGCGGCCTTCATCTTCGCGCTGCTGGCCTTCGCTGCCGGCTTCGTGGTCCGTCCCTTCGGCGCGATCTTCTTCGGTCGGCTGGGGGACATGATCGGCCGCAAGTACACCTTCCTGGTCACCATACTCCTCATGGGCATGTCCACGTTCATCGTGGGCATCCTGCCCTCTTACGCCTCCATCGGCGTGGCTGCACCGGTGATCCTCATCGTGCTGCGTCTGCTGCAGGGACTGGCCCTGGGCGGTGAGTACGGTGGCGCGGCCACCTACGTGGCCGAGCACGCCCCCCACGGCAAGCGCGGCGCCTACACCTCCTGGATCCAGACGACCGCGACGCTCGGGCTGTTCCTGTCCCTGCTGGTCATCCTGGGCACCCGCACCGCCATCGGCGAGGCGGAGTTCGCCGACTGGGGCTGGCGCGTGCCCTTCGTCGTCTCGATCCTGCTGCTGGGCGTCTCGGTGTACATCCGGCTGTCGATGAACGAGTCGCCGGCGTTCCAGAAGATGAAGTCCGAGGGCAAGACCTCGAAGGCACCGCTGGCCGAGGCCTTCGGCCAGTGGTCCAACCTGAAGATCGTCATCCTGGCCCTGGTGGGTCTGGTGGCCGGTCAGGCGGTGGTCTGGTACTCGGGCCAGTTCTACGCCCTGTTCTTCCTGTCCAACGTGCTCAAGGTCGACGGCGCCACCGCCAACATCCTGGTGGCGATGTCGCTCATCATCGGCACGCCGTTCTTCGTCATCTTCGGCACGCTGTCCGACAAGATCGGCCGCAAGCCCATCATCATGGCCGGCCTGCTGTTGGCCGCGCTCACCTACTTCCCGCTGTTCAGCGCCCTGACCGATGCCGCCAACCCCAAGCTGGCCGCGGCCCAGAAGTCGGCCCAGGTGATCGTGACCGCCGCCCCGGGCGACTGCTCCTTCCAGGGCAACCCTGTGGCGCGCGAGATCGACTTCACCAAGTCGTGCGACATCGCCAAGCGCTTCCTGGCCCAGAACTCGGTGAGTTACAGCAACGCGACGGCCACCGCCGCCGGCCCGGCCACCGTCAAGATCGGGACGACCGAGATCACCGCGCCGGTCGCCGTGGTGCAGAACCAGGCCTTCACGCCGGAAAGCAAGAAGGCCATCGACGACTTCAAGAAGCAGACGATTGAGGCGCTGAAGGCCGCCGGCTACCCGTCCAAGGCCGACCCCATTCCGGCCCTGTCGGCGGCCTGGTGGAAGATCGTGGGCATCCTCACCGTCCTCGTGATCTACGTGACCATGGTCTACGGCCCGATCGCCGCGATGCTGGTGGAACTCTTCCCCACGCGCATCCGCTACACCTCGATGTCGCTGCCCTACCACATCGGCAACGGCTGGTTCGGCGGCCTGATGCCGACGATCGCGTTTGCGATGGTGGCCCAGAACGGGGACATGTACCACGGCCTGTGGTATCCGATCGTCATCGCCCTGGCCACCTTCGCCATCGGCATGCTCTTCGTCAAGGAGACGAAGGACGTGGACATCTACGCCAAGGACTGAAGCTGCAACGCACCGGCCGCCTGCTCGGCAGGCGGCCGGCTGCCCAGCGTTCTCCCCCTCCGAAGCCGGACCGTCGAGAACGGCGCTTCGGGGACATGACTTTCTGGAATGCCCCTCATGATCAAGATCCTGCTGGCCTTCGCCGCCTTCGCCGCCCTCGCCCTGTTCCTGCTCAGCCGTGGTGGCGACATCGACATGGGTGGAGAGAAGCACGGCGCCGACATGCGCCAGGGCAAGGTCACGTCGATCGCCGCCGCAACGCGGCAGCAGGCTCCCGCAGCCTGGGCCTGAAGCGCCCCGCCCCGGCCGGCCGATGCCCTAGCCCGAGTTTGTCATCCTCTCAGCGCAACCCAAATAAAATCAACAGCTTAGCTCGTCACGGAGGCGCGTATGGCACTACGCTTGCTTTGCCCGCCGCCTTCTTGATTTGACTGC
>JAIXWM010000180.1 GCA_027491255.1 Rubrivivax sp.
CCTGCGCCTGCGCCCACGCCTGCGCCTGCGCTAACGCCTACGCCTACGCCAACAGCGCTGCCTTCGCCGATGGCGCCCGCGCAGCCCGCCGCGCCGCGGACCGAGCGCCAAGAGGCTTCCGGCGCGGCGGCCTCGACCGCGGTCACGCCGCCTGCCGTGACACCCGCGCCGGCCGCTCGGCCGGCGTCCCGGGACGGCGCCTCGCCCCCGTCTGCAGGGCTGGCGCCGGCACCGTCCGCGGCCTTGACCGCCGCGCCTGCGCCCGCGCCCGGCCCCGGCCCCGGCCCAGGCCCAGGCCCAGGCCCAGGCCCAGGCCCAGGCCCAGGCCCAGGCCTGGGCGGCGAGGCCGCGACGCCGCCGGCTCCCAGCTCGCCGGCCGAGGCTGACGAGCCGCTGCCGACCTACGCGGTGCGCGTGCCGCCGGCTTTCGTGCAGCGCTATGTGCTGCGCCGCGGCGGTCGGGAGGGCCAGGCCGAACTGGTGCTGGCGCGCGAGGGCGCCCGCTACACGATGAGCCTGCGCGGCTGGATCGAAAGTGCCGAGGTGCTGGGCCACGACAGCCAGGGCGGTTTCGACGCTGCGGGCCTGGCGCCGGAGCGCTTCGTCGAGCGCCAGCGCGGGCGCGATCGCGTCGCGGCCAACTTCGACCCGGCGCGGCGCCGCATCACCTATTCCGGGCCGGCGCAGACCCACGCCTTGGCGCCGGGCACGCAGGACCGGCTGAGCTGGCTGGCCCAGCTGGCGGCCATCGTCAGTGCCGACCCCGCGCGCTTTGCCGCGGGCGCGCAGATCGTGCTCGCGGTCTCGGGGGCGCGCGCCGACCTCGACCGCTGGCGCTTCGCCGTCGGCGCGCCCGAACCCGTGGCGCTGGCCGATGGGCGCACGGTGTCGGCGCTGCCGCTGAAGCGCGAACCGACCCGCCCCTACGACCTGCGCGTGCAGGTCTGGCTCGACCCGGCGCGTCACCACCTGCCGGTGCTGGTGCGGCTGAGCGTGGTGCCGGGCGGCGCGGCGCTGGAACTGCTGGCCGACGCGGGTGCGGCGCCGCCAGCCGCGTCGGGGGCCGGCCGCTGAGAGCCGGCGACCCGGTGGCCGCTGAGGGCCTGGCGGCCAGCTGGCCGATCGGCATCCTCGGCCCGGCGCAGCCGGTTTCCCGGGCTGGCCGGGGCTTGAAATCGGACCGGCGGCTCGCAGCTAGTGTAGTGTTTCGTTCTGTTTGGAACTTAAGCCGCTGTTAGCCCGGATGACCTTCTGCAGGATGTCGCGGGCACTCTTGGTCCAGATGAACGGCTTGGGGTCGGTGTTGTGATGGGCCACGTATTCGTCGATGGCCGCTTCGAGTTCGGCCACGCTGGTGAACACTCCGCGGCGCAGGCGCGAGACCGTGAGGTCGCGGAAGAAGCGCTCGACCATGTTCAGCCACGATGCCGAGGTGGGCGTGAAGTGGATGTGGAACCGGGGATGCTTGGCCAGCCAGGCTTGAACGTTCGGGTGCTTGTGTGTGGCGTAGTTGTCCACGATCAGGTGCAGTTCCTTGCCCCTGGGCGTCTCGCGGTCGATCTGGCGCAGGAACTTCAGCCATTCCACATGCGTGTGCTTCTTCTGGCACTGCCCGATGACCTTGCCGTCCAGCACGTTCAGCGCCGCGAACAGCGTCGTCGTGCCGTGGCGCTTGTAGTCGTGCGTCATCGTCTGCGCGCGGCCCTTCTTTATAGGCAAGCCAGGCTGCGTGCGGTCCAGCGCCTGCACCTGGCTCTTCTCGTCGCAGCACAGCACCAGCGCATGCTCGGGCGGGGACATGTACAGACCCACGATGTCTTCGAGCTTCTCGGCGAACTTCGGATCGCGCGAGACCTTGAAGCCGCGCACGATGTGCGGCTTGAGACCGTGAGATTGCCAATGCCGCCACACGGTGCTGGCAGCCACGCCCAGCTCGGCGGCCAGCTTGCGCGTACTCCAGTGCGTAGCCGCTGCAGGCTTGCTCTGCGTAGTCAGTTCAACCAACTGCGCGACGTTGACCTTGACAGGCGGCGCGCCGCGCGCGAGGTCGCGTTCGATCCCTTCGACTCCTGCTTGCAGATAGCGCTCGCGCCAGCGAGCCACTTGCACTCGTCCGACGCTCAACTCCTGGGCGATGTCCTTGTTCTGCATGCCCTGGGCTGCCAGCAGGACGATACGTGCGCGCTGAGCCAGTCGCACGCTCGTACAGCCGGAACGCGAGAGCCTGGTCAGCTCTGCTTTCTCCTCATCGCTCAGAACAATCGCCGGTGCAACTCGCACTTCCCTGCTCCACTTCAAGCCCAAGTAGAGCATTGGACAAGGACTGGGCCTTTAAGTTCACTCAAGAATCGAACACTGCACTAGGGCGCAATGGAGGCCCGACCATGCAGACGATCTACAACTCCGACAGCTATGTCGTGATGCAGTTCCTTGCGCCCGTCACCGACGACCGTGCGCCGTCCATGTTGCGGGGCGGCTACGAGATCGTCGACAAGGCCAACCGCCGCGAGGTCTTTCTCGAAGGCGCCCTGGCCGAGCGTTTCCGCGCGGGCGTGGAAGCACTGGTGCGCGAGGGCGAGCGCACGCCCGAGGTCTTCGACGACTACATCGCCGGGTTCAGCGGTCTGGCGCAGCACCCGCTGGCCATCCACTGACCGGCCGGGCCGCGCGGCGTCCGGCCGGCCCGGGTCGCCGTGGCGGCGCAGCCGTCGCGGCCCGGGCTTGACCCGGCACGGGCACCAGACGTGTGGGCTTTCTAGAATCGGGGCGATGTCGACCCCTACCTCCACGGCGGCGCGCTGGCCCGCCTACACGCGCGGCGCGGCGCTGCCCGCCCTGCTGCAGCAGCGCATCGTCATCATCGACGGCGCAATGGGCACGATGATCCAGCGCGAAAAGCTCGGCGAGGCCGACTTCCGCGGTGCGCGCTTCGCCGACCACCCGAAGGACCTGCGCGGCAACAACGACCTGCTGGTGCTGACCTGCCCCGACGTGGTGCGGCGCATTCACGAGCAGTACCTCGAGGCCGGCGCTGACATCATCGAGACGAACACCTTCGGCGCCACCTCGATCGCACAGGATGACTACGGTCTGGGCGCGCACGCGCGCGAGATGAATCTGGCGGCCGCGCGGCTGGCGCGCGCGGCCGCCGACCGCCACAGCACCCCGCAGCACCCGCGCTTCGTGGCCGGCGCGCTCGGTCCGACGCCGCGCACCGCGAGCATCAGCCCCGACGTCAACGACCCGGGCGCGCGCAACGTCGACTTCGACGCGTTGCGCGCGGCCTACCGCGAGCAGGCTGAAGCATTGCTGGACGGCGGCGTGGACATCTTCCTCGTCGAGACCATCTTCGACACCCTCAACGCCAAGGCCGCGCTGTTCGCGCTGGACGAGCTGATGGACGAGCGCGGCGAGCGCCTGCCCGTGATCGTCAGCGGCACGGTGACCGACGCCTCGGGCCGCATCCTGTCGGGCCAGACGGTGGGGGCCTTCTGGCACTCGGTGCGCCACGCGCGGCCGCTGGCCGTGGGCCTGAACTGCGCGCTCGGCGCGGCGCTGATGCGCCCCTACGTCGAGGAGCTGGCCAAGGTCGCGGCCGACACCTGGATCAGCTGCTACCCCAATGCCGGTCTGCCCAACCCGATGAGCGAGACCGGCTTCGACGAGACCCCCGAGGTCACCGCCGGCCTGATGGAGGGCTTCGCCCGCAGCGGCTTCCTCAACATCGCCGGCGGTTGCTGCGGCACCACGCCCGAGCACATCGCCGAGATCGCGCGCCGCGTCAGCGCCTACCGCCCGCGCAGCCGGCAGGACCCGCTGTTCGGGGCGCTGAAGGCCGCATGACATGACGAACCGGCAGGCCGACGGCAGCATGCCGTACGCGCTGCCACGGGCAGACGACCCGCCCCTGGTCGGCATCGGCAAGTACCGGGTGCTGTCCAGGCTGGGCGATGGCGCGACCAGCGAGGTCTTCCTCGCCCGGGACGATTTCGCGGACCGGGATGTGGCGATCAAGCGCCTGCGCCCGGCCCCGGAGGCCGTGAACGCCGGCGCAACGCCCGACACCTCGCGTCACGCGGGCCTGTTCTTCGCCGCCGAGGCGGCCCTGGTCGGCCGCCTGCGCCACCCCAACGTCGTCGAGATCCTCGACGCCGTGGACGACGGGCCTGCCCCCTACCTCGTTATGGAGTACGTGCCCGGCGTCACGCTGCGGCGCTTCTGCCGGCCCGACGTGCTGCTGCCGCTGGACCAGATCGTCGAAATCGGCTTCAAGTGCGCCATGGCCCTGGGCTATTGCTGGCGCCAGGGGCTGATCCATCGCGACATCAAGCCGGCCAACGTGCTGGCGCTGATGGACGGGCCGCGGGTGGTGGATGTCAAGATCACCGATTTCGGCAGCGTGCTCGACCTCGGCGCCGACCGTACCCAGGTGCTGGGGGTGGGTTCGCTCGCCTACATGTCCCCGGAGCAGCTCGAAGGGGCCGACCTCGACGCGCGCGCCGACATGTACTCGCTGTCGGCCGTGCTCTACCACCTGATCGCCGGCCGGCCGCCTTTCGACGCGCCGCAGCAGGCGGCGCTGATGCAGCAGATCCACCACGGCCGCCCGCCGCCCTTGACCGGCCTGCGCGCCGGCGTGAGCGCGGCGCTCGATGCCCTGGTGCGCAAGGGACTGGCGCGGCAGCGCGAGCAGCGCTTCAAGGACTGGGACGAGTACGCGGCCCAGCTGTCGGCCCTGGTCGCGCGCGGCGAGATCCCGCGCGCCACCGACGCCGAGCTCCTGGACTCGGAGCGCTTCACCTTGTTGCGCGCGCTCGAATTCTTCAGCGCCTTCGGCGACGTGGCCTTGTGGGAAGTGGTCCACCGCGCGCACTGGGAGCGTCATGCGCCCGGCCACGCGCTCTACCGCAAGGGCGGCTTGAACAACACCTTCCACATCATCGCCGAGGGTTCGGTCGAGGTCTGGCGCGACGGGCGCAAGATCATCGAACTCGCTGCCGGCACCTCGGTCGGGGAGATGGCCTACCTGGCGCCCGACCCGGAGCTGGCCGTCAACAGCGCCGATGTGACGGTGAAGACGCCGGCGACGATGGTCTCGTTCACGCCCGACAGCCTGCGCCGGTTGAGCCTGCAGACGCGCTCGCTGTTCGACGCTGCGTTCATTCGCGTCCTGGTGCGTCGGCTGCACGCGGCCTGGAGCGGCCCGGCCCGGGCGCAGGCCGTGGCGAACTGACCGGTCGGGCGTCTGTCGCCCGCTGCCGGCCCTGCATGCCAAGACGCCCTGCCTCGTCCTGGCGAACCTTTGCCATGGCTCGAGCCCTGGCGGCATTTGGCGCCAGGCAACGCGGCGTTGCGGCCCACCTGTCGGGCCCGGTGAAAAAACGCCCGGCCTCTGCGGCGCGACGGCGACAAGCCTCTTGATCATGGCAGGCCATCGCGCAGAATAGTCGGGCGCCCCGGGCAGGGCCCGTGGGCGAGTTGCACCGCCCCTTCACCACCCCGCAGAGGTGTCCCCGATGAGAACGCTCCTTGCCCTGTCCCTGTTGTCGCTCGGCCTGATGGCCGCCCCCGTCTACGCCGCCGATGCGGCCGCCGCTTGCGAGGCCAAGGCCGCCGAGAAGAAGTTGGCCGGCGCCGCCAAGAACAGCTTCGTGAAGAAGTGCACCGAGGACGCCAAGGCCGCCGCCCCGGCGGCGCCTGCCGCCGGCGAGGCCTGCGAGAAGGCCGCCGCCGAGAAGAAGCTCGCCGGCGCGGCCAAGAACAGCTTCGTCAAGAAGTGCACCGAGGACGCGAAGGCCGCCCCGGCCAAGAAGTAAGGCCTGCAGAGCCGGCGAGCCTTTCCTCCATGCCCCGCCCGGCGGGGTTGCGACATCGCCCCCGCCTGCCCGCCGGCCGGGGCCGCGGCCTCACCCCCGCCAGTACGTGGGGCCGCCGTAGGTGTGCTTGAGAAAGTCGATCCACAGCCGCACCCGCAGCGGCAGGTGGCGCGCGTGCGGGAACACCGCATAGATGCCGTTGGGCGGCGCTGCAAAGTCCGCCAGCACCACCTGCAAGCGCCCCGAGGCCACCTCGGAGGCCACCTCCCAGGTGCTGCGCCAGGCGACCCCCAGGCCCTGCAGGCACCAGTCGTGCAGCACCTGCCCGTCGCTGCAGTCCAGGCGCCCGCGCGGGCGCAGGTGCGTGACCGCGCCGTCGATGGCGAAGGCCCAGCCCCGTGACTGGCTGGCGTCCGAGCTCAGCGTCAGGCACTCGTGGCGCATCAATTCCGACGGGTGCTGCGGCACGCCGGCGCGCTGCAGGTAGGCCGGCGTGGCCACGCACAGGCGGCGGTTGTCGGCCAGGCGCACGCTGATCAGACGCGAGTCGGGCAGGTCGCCCACGCGCACCGCACAGTCGAAGCCCTCGTTGACGATGTCGACCACCCGGTCCGACAGGTTCAGCGACAGGCTGACATCGGGGTGGCGGGCCAGGAACTTCGGCACCAGCGGCGCGACATGGCGGCGCCCGAAGCCCGCCGGCGCGGTGATGCGCAGGTGGCCGCTGGCCTTGACGCCGCCGGCGCTGACGCTGGCCTCGGCGCTGCCGAGTTCGCTCAGCAGGCGCTGGCAGTCCTCGAGAAAGGCGCTGCCCTCGTGGGTGAGCGTGATCCGACGCGTCGTGCGCACCATCAGCTTCACGCCCAGGCGCTCCTCGAGCGCGTCGATGCGCCGGCCGATGACCGCCGGCGCCACACCCTCGGCCAGGGCCGTGGCCGTCAGGCTGCCCTTGGTCGCGACGGCGACGAAGGACTCGAGCTGCTTGAGCTTGTCCACGTCCGGGATTGTGCGCCCCGGGCGCGATTACTGCAGTTTTTTGCACGGATCTCTGCAATCCGCTCGAGGTAGTCTGCATTGGGGTATCGAATACAGTTCTGCAATCGCAACGAGGATTTCGCCCATGACTGCCCGCACCCCCGTCCATGGCCTGCAAGTCGCCACCGTGCTGAAGGACTTCGTCGACCAGCAGGTGCTGCCCGGCACCGGCCTGGAAGCCGACGCCTTCTGGAAGGGTTTCGCCGAGATCGTGCACGACCTGGCGCCGAAGAACGCCGCGCTGCTGGCCGAGCGTGACCGGCTGCAGACCGAGCTCGACGGCTGGCACACCAAGCACCCGGGGCCGGTCCGCAACATGGCGAAGTACCGCGCCTTCCTGGAGAAGATCGGCTACCTGGTGCCGGTGCCGGCGAAGA
Source organism: Rubrivivax sp. (assembly GCA_027491255.1). GTDB lineage: Bacteria > Pseudomonadota > Gammaproteobacteria > Burkholderiales > Burkholderiaceae_C > Rubrivivax. The sequence goes on from JAIXWM010000180.1 coordinate 7,229, forward strand.
CGAAGGTGACGACCCGCAATGTCGATGACGAGCTCGCGCGCCAGGCCGGGCCGCAGCTGGTGGTGCCGATCACGAACGCGCGCTATGCGCTGAACGCGGCGAACGCGCGCTGGGGCTCGCTGTACGACGCGCTGTACGGCACCGACGCCATCAGCGAGGCCGACGGCTGCGAGCGCGCCGGCGCCTACAACCCGCGCCGCGGCGCCAAGGTGATCTCCTACGCGCGCCACGTGCTGGACCGCACCGCGCCGCTGGCCGGGCGCCGGGCCTCTCATGTGGACTCCACCGGCTACCGCATCGAGGGCGGGGCGCTGGTGGTGACGCTGAAGGACGGCCGCCAGGTCGGCCTGAAGAAGCCGGCGCAGCTCGTGGGCTGGCAAGGCGAGGCCGGCACGCCGTCGTCGGTGCTGCTGGTGCATCACGGGCTGCACCTGGACATCCGCATCGACCGCGGCACACCCATCGGCGCGGCCGACCCTGCCGGGGTGTCCGACCTGGTGGTGGAGGCGGCGGTGTCGACCATCCTCGACCTGGAGGACTCGGTCGCGGTGGTCGACGCGCAGGACAAGGTCCTGGGCTACGGCAACTGGCTCGGCATCCTGAAGGGCACGCTGACGGAGCAGGTCACCAAGGGCGACAAGACCTTCACGCGCGGGCTGAACCCCGACCGCGTCTACCAGGCGAGCGGCGGCGGCACGGTGACCCTGCACGGGCGCTCGCTGCTGTTCGTGCGCAACGTGGGCCACCTGATGACGAACCCGGCGGTCCTGTGGGGCGCCGAGGGCCGCGAGATCCCCGAGGGGATCATGGACGCGGTGATCACGACGACGATCGCGCTGCACGAGCTGAAGAGCCTGGGCACGCCGGGCATCCGCAACAGCCGCGCCGGCAGCGTCTACATCGTCAAGCCCAAGATGCACGGGCCGGCCGAGGTGGCCTTCGCGAGCGAGATCTTCGGCCGCGTGGAGCAGCTCCTCGGGCTGGCCGACGGCACGGTGAAGCTCGGCATCATGGACGAGGAGCGCCGCACGAGCGTGAACCTGCAGGCCTGCATCGCCGCCGCGGCGCACCGCGTGGCCTTCATCAACACCGGCTTCCTGGACCGCACGGGCGACGAGATGCACACCGCGATGCAGGCGGGGCCGATGCTGCGCAAGGGCGACATGAAATCCAGCGCCTGGATCCAGGCCTACGAGCGCAACAACGTGCTGGTGGGCCTGAACTGCGGGCTGCGCGGGCGCGCGCAGATCGGCAAGGGCATGTGGACGGCGCCGGACCTGATGGCGGCGATGCTGCAGCAGAAGGTGGCGCATCCGCTGGCCGGCGCGAACACGGCCTGGGTGCCCAGCCCGACCGCGGCGGCGCTGCATGCGATGCACTATCACCAGGTGGACGTGGTGGCGGTGCAGAAGCAGCTCGAGAAGGTGGACCTCGCCGCCGAGCGCGAGGCGCTGCTGGAGGCGCTGCTGACGGTGCCGGTGGCGAAGAAGCCGAAGTGGACCGACGCCGAGAAGCAGCAGGAGCTGGACAACAACGCGCAGGGCATCCTGGGCTACGTGGTGCGCTGGGTGGACCAGGGCGTGGGGTGCTCGAAGGTGCCCGACATCCACAACATCGGCCTGATGGAAGACCGCGCGACGCTGCGCATCTCGAGCCAGCACATGGCCAACTGGCTGCGCCACGGCGTGGTCGACAAGGCGCAGGTCCGCGCCACGCTCAAGCGCATGGCCAAGGTCGTGGACAAGCAGAACGCCGGCGACGCCGCCTACCAGCCCATGGCCGGCCGCTTCAAGGAATCTGCCGCCTTCCAGGCCGCCAGCGACCTGGTCTTCAAGGGCATGGCCCAGCCCAGCGGCTACACCGAGCCGCTGCTGCACGCGTGGCGGCTGAAGGTGAAGGCGGGGGCGGGCGCGAAAGCTTGATGGATGCGTTTGTGCGGGTGTGTTCGCACCCGCCTGGGTCGGGCTGACCCTGGGCCCGGCCGCGGTGGACCGGCCGACACTGCGCAGCGCCCAAGGGGCCTCGCGGCTTCAACCGGTGCCGGTTGACCCCCGCATCGACGCGCTCTTCATCGGCCCGGGCGCCACGCTCCGGTCCGTCCCTCGACCTCACGCCGGCAGGGCGGCGAACTGGCCGAACTGGCTGTGGCAGAAACCCAGGGCCGTGGCGTCGCGCCAGCCGAATGCCTGCACCTGGCCGATGACGATGTGGTGGTCGCCCGCCTCCACCATGCCGTGCATCGAGCAGTCGAACCAGGCCAGCGCGCCGCTCAGGCGCAGGCGTTCGCTGCTCAACCGTTCCACCGCCGCGCCGGCGAAGCGCGCGGCCATGTCGCCCGCCGCGAATTGCCGCGCCAGGGCCTGCTGCGGCTGCGCGAGCACGTTGACCGTGAACCCGCCTGAGCGGGTGAAAGCCTCCAGGCTGCGGGCGGCCTTGCGGATGCTCCAGAGCACCAGGCGTGGCTCGAGCGACACCGAGGCAAAGGAATTGCAGGTCATTCCCCAGTCCTCGTCCTGCCAGCGGGCAGTGATCACGGTCACGCCGGTGGCGAAGCAGGACAGGGCCTTGCGGTAGTCGGCCGGGTCCGGGTTCGAACCGAAGGCTGGACATCGGGCGGCATAACCGGGGAGGTCGTCGGGCATGTGGCGCATCGGGTTCCTTCGCAGGATTTGTGCAGGGCATCTCGCGACGGTCCAGCCGGCCCGGCGACGGCGATGGCATCGGGCCTGCGCCTGGCACCGGCCACCGCCCAGCAGTGGCCGGCCATCCGTCCCGGCCTTCGGGATGTCGATGCCCCTGAAGGGCGCGATGCCCACCGGGGACCAGTCACACCAGATATTAAATGAATAGTATATGAATTGGTGAGTGACTGGATACGGGTTTCCCCGGAATCGACGGCTTTGGGATACTGCGCTCATGCAATTGCCCACGCCCGCCAAACCCCTTCCCGTCTACCTGCAGATCGCCGAGTTGCTGGCGCGGCAGATCAAGGCGGGCCATTGGCGGCAGGGCGAGCGCCTGCCGACCGAGGCCGAGCTGGCGCGAAACCTGGCCGTGGCGGTGGGTACCTTGCGCAAGTCGCTGGCCCTGCTGGAGGAGCAGGGCGTGCTCGAGCGCATCCAGGGCTCGGGCACCTATGTGAAGACGGTCGCGGGCACGCGGCAGATCTACGAACTCTTCCGGCTGGAACTCGCCACTGGGCCGGGTCTGCCGACGGCGCAGATCGTCGATGTGCGGCGCCTGGCGCGGCCGGCGCACGTGCCGGTGCTGGGCGAGGCGCCACAGTCGCCCGTGTGGCGCGTGCGGCGCCAGCGCCTGCTCAGCCAGGTGCCCGTCGCGCTGGAGGAGATCTGGTTCCTTGCCGAGTCGCTGCACGACCTCCGCGCCCAGGACTTCGGCGACTCGATGTACCTGTTCTACCAGCAGCGATTCGGCCTCTGGATCGCGCGCGTCGAGGACCGGCTCTCCGCGGCCCCGGCGCCCGAATGGGCCGGGCCACCCTGCGGCTTGTCGCCGCGTGACAGCGCCGGCTTCATCGAGCGCCTGTCGTGGACGGCCGGCAACACCCTGGCCGAGTACTCCCACACCTGGTTCGACCCGGCAGTGTGCCGCTATTCGTCGCGTCTGAGCCAGTGATCGGCCCGGGCAGGGGGGTCACCCTTCCTGCCGTTGAGGGCGGCGCCGGCGCACCGTCTAGCACTGGCAGGTCGGCAGCCCCCGGGGCCCGGGGCGTAGCCGGGTGGGTGGACGCGGTCGGCGCAGGGGGCGCAGACGCCCCGCCGCAGGGGGCAGGCGTTCATGCCGGCGCCACCACGCAACGCATGCCGAGCTCGCGCAGCAGCCGCTCGAACGCCGGCTCGGGCGGCAGGTCGGTGAACAAGGTGTGCACGGCCTTCAGCGGCGCCATCCCGATCAAGGCCGGGCGGCCGAACTTGCTCGCGTCCGCGACCAGCCAGACCTGGCGCGACTGCGCGACGATGGCGCGGGCCACCATGACCTCGCGCATGTCGAAGTCGCGCAGCGTGCCGTCGGAGTCGATGCCACTGATGCCGATCAGGCCGATGTCGACCTTGAACTGCCCGATGGAGGGCAAGGCCGCCTTGCCCACAACGCCCAGGTCTTCGTGGCGCATGGTGCTGCCGGCCACGACCACTTCGCAGTGCGGGTTGGCGCTGAGCGTGCGCGCCACGTGCAGGGTGTTCGTCACCACCCGCAGGCCCTGGTGGTGCCGCAATTCCCGGGCCACGGCCTCCACAGGCGCGCTGCGTGGTCAATGCCGCGGGGGTCTGGGTCGATGGCGTGCGCCGGCTGTTGCCGGGGTCCGCTGTGCCTCCTGCCCAAGGCACCATACCCGCCGCGGCCGCCGTCGCGGCACTGGTCACTGGTGCGGCCCAGCCAGGGTGTGCACCTGGTGGTCAGCCGCGAGAAACTGCCGCTGACCGAGGCGGTGCTCTTGCCGCGCACGGCCGATGGCCGAGTGCTGTTCGTCGTGCCCTGGCTCGGGGCCACCGTGATCGGCACGACCGACACGCCGCGGCCGGATGCGCCACTGGAGCCCCGGCCCGCCTCGCACGCTGATGATGCGCCCCGTCTCGACGTTGCAGGTCCTCGCCCTGGTCGCGGTTCGGGCCTGGAACGAGGACGGTTCGGCGCGCGCTCCGGGTACGGCAGGAAGACCTTCGGATCCTGGCCGCCTCCGCGCCACCAGGTCCGTGTTGCCGCAGCACCTGGCCCGGGCCGCCTGTCGAGGCGTCCGGGTGGCTCTTGAACGGGAACCGGTGCGCGCCCCTGACTTCAGCGCTTCAAGGCCCACACCACGCCCGCCACCAGCAGCGCGACGCCGGCCAGGGCCGGGACGTCCGGGCCCTGGCCGCGCAGGATCCAGGCGTAGCTGAGCGCAGCCAGCGTCTCGAAGACGATGAGCTGGCCTGCCAGCGTGGTGGGCAGGCGCTGGCTGGCCGCGTTCCAGCACAGGGTCCCGAGCCAGGAGCCGAACAGGCCGATGGCGAACATCAGGCCGAGAAAGCGCTCCGGCGCCGGGCCCAGCGGCATCGGCCAGGCGGGCTGCGTGAGGGCGCTCCAGCCCCAGAACGCCGCAAAGGCCAGCGCCGCCGCCGGCAAGGTGGCCAGGCCCTGGGCCGTGGCCCAGGCACGGGCCGAGCGCCCGGGGTGGGCGCGCATCCAGTCGGCATTGCGGATCGGGTACCAGGTCCAGCAGGCGACGGCGCCCACCGCCAGCAGTCCGCCCAGGGCGTAGCGCGCGAGGTCGGCGTCGGCGCTCGTGCGCATGCGCCCGAGCTCGGTGTGGTTGACCAGCGCGATGCCCGCGCCCAGGAGCAGCAGCGAAGGCGCGAGCCGGCGCCACGGCAGCGGCGTGTCAGCGCCGGTGGCTGCGCCCGGCGCCGCGCCCGTGGCCACCGCCCGGGCCGCGGCGCGGCGCCGGTCGCGCCAGTTGGTGGCGATCGCGATCACCACCGGCAGCGTGCCGATGATCACGGTCGGCAGCGGCCCGCCGGCGCGCTGGATCGCCGCGGCCAGAAAGGCGTAGTACAGCAGATTGCCCACGAGCGAGAGCTTCAGCGCCTCCAGCCAGTCGGCGCGGGACAGCTGCGCCAGCGCGGCCCGGTCCCACCAGGCCAGAGGCAGCGCGATCAGCCCGAAGGCCAGGTAGCGCGCCGCTGACAGCAGCAGCGCCGGGTAGTCGGGCAGCAGCAGCGGGGCGACGAAGACCAGCCCCCACAGCAGGCCGGCGGCCAGCGCAAAGGCCGTGCCGCTGGCCTGCGCGGCACGCGAGGGGATGGCGCTCAAGCGCGCGCCGCTTCGCGCCCGCCGACGCGCTCGGCCCAGTGCCGCGTCAGCGGGGTGGCCGCCTTGGCCAGCAGGCGCTCGTTCAGCAGCGCGCGCCCCAGCGCGCGCCGGCTGCCGCGCGCGGCAGCGGCCAGCAGGGTCTGGTCGATCAGGTCGCGCTGGGCGTGGCTGCCGCCGAAGCGTTGCGCCAGCCCGCGCACCGGGTGGATGAGGTCGGCCGCGCCGTCGGCGTCGCCGCGCGTCAGCGCCAGCAGCCCGCGCATCAGCGGCAGCCCGACCTCGCGGGCCATCGCATGGTTGACGCGCCGCGCGTCGTCGGCGGCCATCGCGCGCTGCGCGCAGCGCGCCAGCCAGGACTCGGCCCGCGCCACCTCGCCGGCGGCCAGCAAGGCCGCCATCGCGTGCACGTCGTTGAAGGCGTAGTAGCCGGCGTGCGCGTCGTCCAGCGGCCAGGTGTCGGCCAGCGCCCGGGCCGCTGCCTGCACGTCCTGGCCCAGCAGATGCAGCCGCCACAGGATGGCCGCCGCGTCCACGCGCTGCAACGTGATCTGCAAGGCGTCGCCGCTGAGGTGCGCATCGACCAGGCGCAGCACGCCGGCGAAGTCCAGCACCTCCAGCCGGAACAGCGCCTTGTGCCACCACAGGTGGCCGGCAAAGCCGTTGCCCTCGGCCCACACCGCCTGTTGCTGGCGCAGCCAGACCGCGCCTTCCTCGCAGCGGCCCTGCATCTCCATCACGTGCGCGACCGCGTGCACGGCCCAGGGCACGCGCGGCTCGATCTGCAGCGCGCGGCGGCCGGTCTCCTCGGCCTGCGGGTAGAGGTTGCACTCCTCCAGGCCGAAGGCGTGCAAGGCCAGCACGTGGGCATACAGCGGGTCGGCCTCGTCCCACTCCGGCAGCACGCGCGCCGGCCGCTGGCGCAGCGCCGGCGCGTCGCCGCGGTAGAAGTCCCACAGATGCGCCCACTGCAGCGCGAGCGCGTCGCAGGGGTGGTCCAGCAGCAATTCGTCCCAGGTGCGACAGGCCGCCGTCCAGCGGCCCTCGAGCACCTGCGCCACGGCCTGCAGGTGAGCGCGCTCGCGCGGCGTGCAGGAGTGCTCCAGCGCCTGGGCGGCCGCGAGCTGCGCCGCGGCCTCGCCCACCAGCGCGGGCTCGGTCAGGCTGAGCAGGAAGCCCGCCTTCATCAGCGGCGGCAGCGCCCACTGCGGGTCGGCCTGCGCGGCGGCGTCCAGATCGGCCAGCGGCGTGTCGTAGAAGGACATCATGCGCCACAGGGCGCGCTCGGCGTGGTCGCGTGCCGCGGCGCTGGCGGTGCCGCAGGGGTTGCCGCGCAGGTCGGGTGCGCTCATCGTCGCGGCCGCAGGCAGAGCGTCGTCATCGGCCGGTCTCGGCGTCTGGCGGCACGGGCCAGGGCCGCGGTGCCGGACGCATCTGTTCCCAGGCGCGGGCCAGGCGCAGCACGCCCAGATCGTCGTGGCGTCGACCGACGATCTGCAGGCCGATCGGCAGCCCGGCCGCGGTGTGGCCGCAGTTGATGCTCGCCGCCGGCTGCTCGCTCATGTTGTAGGGCAGGGTGTAGGCGATGTGCTCGAAGGGGCGCTGCGGGTCGTTGATGGGGCTGGCCCACTCCGCCGGGTAGCCCGCCACCGGGTTGACCGGCGAGAGCACGAAGTCATGGGGCTGGCAGGCTCGCACGGCGGCTTCGCGCAAGGCCCCCATCTGGCTGTAGCCGTGGAAGACCTCGGCGCCGCTGAGCGTGGCACCGGTCGCCACCCACTGCCGGATGTAGGGCAACACGCGCGCCTGGCGCTCGGCCGGCAACGCCGAGATGTCGAGGAAGGAGCGGATGCGCCAGAAACGGTCCAGGCCGTCGATCATCTCGCGCGTGGAGAAGGGGGCGACCGGCTCGACGATGGCGCCGGCGGCCTCGAAGGCGCGCGCCGCCGCCTGCACCGCGGCGGCCGTCTCGGCCTCCAGGGGCAAGCCCCAGCCCGGGTCCATCAGCAGGCCCAGACGCAGGCCGCGCACGTCGATGTCGAGCGCGCCCCAGGCGATGTCCTGGGCGGGCAGGCTCATCGTGTCGCGCCAGTCGGGGCGGGTCAGCGGCGCCATCAGCAGCGCCGCGTCGGCCACGCTGCGCGTCATCGGCCCGGCCACGCGGCCCGCGTAGGGCGGCTTGATCGGGATGCGGCCGAGGCTGGGCTTCAGGCCGAAGACGCCGCACAGCCCGGCCGGCAGCCGGATCGAGCCGCCGATGTCGGTGCCCACGTGCAGCGGCCCGTAGCCGGCCGCCGCAGCCGCGGCCGCGCCGGCGCTGCTGCCGCCGGGGTTCAGGCGCAGGTCCCAGGGGTTGCGCGCGAGATGGTGAAAGCTCGACAGGCCCGAGGTCAGCATGCCGTAGTCGGGCATCGTCGTCTTGGCCAGCAGCACGCAGCCGGCCTCGCGCAGGCGCGCGGCGGGGGGCGCGTCCTCGGTGGCGGGCAGGAGTTCGGTGGCCGCGGTGCCGGCGGGCAGCGGCACGCCCCGGGTGGCGATGTTCTCCTTCAGCGTCAGCGGCACGCCGTCCAGCGGCGACAGCGGCGCGCCCGCTTGCCAGCGCGCCTCGGCCGCCCGGGCTGCGGCGAGCGCGGACTCGGGGGCATGGGCGTAGAGCGCGCACAGGCGCGGCTCCCAGCGCGCGATGTGGTCGATGACCGCGCGCACCGCTTCCACAGGGGAAACGGCGCGCGTGGCATACAGGCGCGACAGCTCGGTCGCGCTCAGCTCGTGCAGACGGGTCATCGGCGCGGGCCGGCCATCAGCTCCAGCTCACCGCGGACAGGTCGTTGGCGAAGATCGGCGAGCTGTTCCACAGCCCCTTCAGGCCGCGACGGAAGACCGCCACCTGCGCCGGGTTCCAGATCCAGGCGTTGACGGCGTCGTCGGCGAGCTGGCGCTGGATCTCGCCCCAGATGCGGGCGCGGTCGCGTGCGTTGCCGGTGGCCGCGAGCGTGGAGACGAGGTTGCGGAACTTGGCGCTGTCGTAGCCGAAGTAGTAGCCGGGGTCGGCGTAGGCGGTGGCGTAGTCCAGCGGCTCGACGTGGTTGATGATGGTCAGGTCGAAGTTGCCCTTGAACGGACCCGACAGCCACTGCGCCCACTCGACGTTCTCGATCTTCGCGTTGATGCCCACCTTGGCGAGCTGGGCGGCGATGATCTCGCCGCCCTTGCGCGCGTAGGGCGGCGGGGGCAGCGTCAGCGTCAGGTTCAGCGGCGTGGTGATGCCGGCCTCGCGCAGCAGCGCGCGCGCGCGGTCGGGGTTGTGCGGGTACTGGCCGCTGAGATCGATGTAGCCGTCGTCCGTGGGCGCGAAGTGGCTGCCGATGGGCTTGCCCAGGCCCTCCTGGGCGCCGTCGATGAAGGCCTGGCGGTCGATCGCGTGCGTGATGGCGCGCCGCACGCGCACGTCGTCCAGCGGCTTCTTGCGGTTGTTGATCGCGAGCAGCCCCTTGCCGGCGGTGTTGCCCACCTCGACGGTGAAGCGGGCGTCGGACTGGAACTGCTTGATCGCCTGGAACGCGCCGAAACGCGGCATGCCGTCGATGTCGCCGGCCAGCAGCGCAGCCACCTGGGCTGCGGAGTCGTTGATGACGCGGAAGGTAGCGCGGCGGATCGCGATCTTCGCCGCGTCACGGTGGCCGTCCCACTTGACTAGCGTGATCGAGCTGCCCTTGTTCCAGTTCTCCAGCCGGTACGGGCCGGTGCCCACCGGCTTGGTGGCGGCCTCGGCGGCCGTGTTCGGGTGCAGGATGACGGCGGTGTTCTCGCCCAGGCGGAAGGGCAGCGTGGCGTCGGACTTCGCCAGCGTCAGCACCACCGTGGTCTCGTCCTGCGCGACCACGCTCGTGATGTTCTCGAACACGGCCTTCTTGGCCTTGTTCGTGCTGTTGGGCGCACGCGCGCGGTCGAAGCTGAACTTCACCGTCTCGGCCGTCAGCGGTGCGCCGTCGGAGAAGCGGATGCCGCTGCGCAGCTTGAAGGTGTAGGTGCGGCCGTCGGCGCTCAGGCCCCAGCCCTCGCACAGCAGCGGCGAGACCGAGCCGTCGACGTTGATCTTGGTCAGGCCCTCGAAGATGTTGTAGTGCACGACCTCGCCGATGGCGGCGGCCGGCGCGATCGTCGGGTCCAGGCCCGGCGGCTCGAGGATCATCGCGAGGATGACGGTGTCCTTGCGCGATTGCGCGAGCACGTCGGGCAAGGCACCGGCCAGCGGCAGGCCGGCAAGCAGCGAGTTCAGGTGGCGGCGTGACAGGTCCATGGGGGGCTCCTTCCTCTCTATGGTGTGCGGATTCTGCGCCAAGCCGCGCGCGACTCCGGGGTGGCGCGGGGCGGGGTTTTCGCGGGGGTGGACGCCCTCCGGGGCGGTCTGGTGGACGGTGCGGGCAGTCCGGACTAGGGCGCGGCCGGCGGCGGCTCCATGCCCGGCACGGCGGCCAGCAGGCGCTGCGTGTAGGGGTGCTGCGGGCGGGTGAACAGCTGTTCAGGCGGGCCCTGCTCGACGACACGCCCGCCTTGCAGCACGACCACCTCGTCGCACACCAGGTCGATCACGCTCAGGTCGTGGCTGATGAAGAGGTAGCTCAGGCCGAACTCGTCCTGCAGGTCCTGCATCAGGTTCAGCACCTGGGCCTGGACCGAGACGTCGAGCGCGCTCACGGGCTCGTCGGCCACGATCAGGCGCGGGCGCGTGATCAGCGCGCGGGCGATGGCGATGCGCTGGCGCTGCCCGCCGGAGAACTCGTGCGGGTACTTGCCGAGGTCGGCCGCGCGCAGGCCCACGGCCTCCAGCGCCTCGGCCGCGCGGCGCTGCTGCTCCTCGCGCGCGGCCCCCTGCAGCAGGGCCAGCGGCTCGGCCACGGTCTGGCCGACGGTGCGCCGCGGGTCGAGCGAGCCGTAGGGGTCCTGGAAGACCATCTGCACCCGGTTGCGGGCCTGGCGCAGCGCCTGCGGCGACAGCCGGTGCAGGTCGGTGCCGTCGAGGAGCACGCGCCCGGCGCTGGGCGTCTCGAGCGCCATCACCAGGCGCGCGAGCGTGCTCTTGCCCGAGCCCGACTCGCCGACGATGCCCAGGCTGCGGCCGGCCTGGAGCGTGAAGCTGACGTCGTCGAGCGCCTGCACGACGGGCGGCGCCGCGAACAGGCCTTCGCGCGGCAGGCGGTACTGCTTCGAGACGTGCTCGACGGCCAGCAGCGGTGCGTTGGTCATGGGGCGCAAACCGCCTTGATGCAGCGGGCGTGGTGGCCCGGGCCGACCCCGACCAGCGGCGGCACTGCCGCGGAACAGGCGTCCTCCGCGAGCGGGCAGCGTCCGGCGAAGGCGCAGCCCGAGGGCAGCTCGGCAAGGTCGGGCACGCGGCCGGGGATGGTGGCGAGCCGGGTGCCGCGCGCCAGACCCAGGCGCGGCCGGGCTGCGAACAGGCCGCGCGTGTAGGGGTGGGCCAGGTGGCGGAAGACCGCCGCCGTGGGGCCGCTTTCGACCACGCTGCCGGCGTACATCACCAGCAGCCGCCGCACCGTCTGCGCCATCACGCCCAGGTCGTGGCTGATCAGCACCAGGCCCATGCCGTCGGCGGCGACGAGCTCGCCGATCAGGTCCAGCACCTCGCGCTGTATCGTCACGTCCAGCGCCGTCGTCGGCTCGTCGGCCACCAGCAGGTCGGGCCCGCAGGCCAGCGCGATGGCGATGACGACGCGCTGGCGCTGCCCGCCCGAGAGCTGGTGCGGCCAGGCGTCCAGGCGCTGCGCGGCCTGCGGCAGGCGCACGCGCTCGAGCAGGCGCAGTGCCTCGGCGCGCGCCGCCGCGGCCGACAGGCCGCGGTGCAGGCGCAGCGGCTCGGCGATCTGCCGGCCCACGGTGTGCAGTGGGTTCAGCGCCGTCATCGGTTCCTGGAAGACCATGCCGATGCGCGCGCCGCGCAGCGCACACAGCGCGTGCTCGTCCAGCGTGGTCAGCTCCTGGCCGTTCAGGCGGATCGAGCCCGAGACTTGCGCGCCCTCGGGCAGCAGGCCCATGAGGGCGAGTGCCGTCATCGACTTGCCGCAGCCCGACTCGCCGATGACGCCCAGGGTCTGCCCGCGCGCCATCGAGAAGGACACGTCACGCAGCACCTGCACCGGGCCGCGCGCGGTGGGCAGCGTCACGCACAGATCTCGCACCTCGAGCAGGGGTGCGGCCGGCGCCGCTGGCCCGGGTGGCTTGCCGTGTTGCGGCGCCTGCGTCGGGCGCGTCGCTGCTGCGTCCACCATCGCCACCGCGCCTTGCGTCGCCTCAGGTCGCCCGCGCCATTGGCGGGGCGAAGGCGGCCTCGAGTTCGCGCCGCAGCGCGTAGGCGCGGGTGCCGGTGTCCACGGCCACGTCGTCCCAGCACAGGCTCTGCCCCCGGGCCACCGGGCGCACGACGCGGATGCCGTGCGCCAGCCCGAGCGGCAGCCCGCCCTGGGCCATCGAGGTGGCCGCCGGCAGCAGCTTGCCCCAGACGGTGTAGCCGCCCTCGCCGTCGAGCAGTTCCCCTGGGCGCAGGTCGCGCTTGGCGGTGGCCACGACGTCGGCGTTCCAGCCGGTGGCCACGCCGGTGGGCTCGCGCCGCAGCGCCACGCTGGCCACGCTCAGCCCCACCTCCAGGCCGATCAGGTGCCAGCGCTTGTAGAGCGTGAAGTAGCGCCCGCTCGGGTCGGTGTGGGCGTTGTACTCCTCGAAGCAGTGGCGCACGTAGTCGGTCTCGCCCTCCACCGTGACCCACACGCCCATGCGGATGTCGTAGGGGATCCTGCGGCCGTCGGGCTCGAGGCTGGAGATCACCTCGACCATGCCCTTGCGCTCGAGCACGCCGCCCTCGCTCTTCGGCCGCGTCACAAAGGGGATGTCCTCGATGCTGGCTGGCGGGTAGAGCAGGCCGTTGGAGGGCACCGCCAGCCCGGTGGCGTTGCTGACGGCGGTGCTCTCGATCGCCGGCTTGGAGCCGTCGAGGAAGCTGTTGAACATCTTCGGGTTCAGCCCGCCGCGCGCCGCCTGCTCGGGCGTCAGGCCGTAGTGGCCCCACACCGTCTCGGGCGTGGACTCGCAGAAGTGCGGCAGCCACTTGTGGCCGCGGCCGGCCGCCACCACCGGGAAGCCGCAGGTGCGCGCCCAGTCCACCAGGTCGCAGATCATCGCCGGCTGGTCGCCGTAGGCGAGCGAATAGACCACGCCGGCCTGCTGCGCGCGCTGCGCCAGCAGCGGGCCGCAGAAGGCGTCGGCCTCGACCGTGACGTTGATGACGTGCTTGCCGTGGGCGAAGGCCTCGAGGCAGTGGTCGACCGCGGCGATCGGGTGGCCGGTGCACTCGACGACGATGTCGATGGCCGGGTGCGAGACGAGCGCGCGCCAGTCCTCGCCGACGTGGGTGCGGCCGTCCTTCAGCGCCGCCTCGATCGACGGCGCCTGCGCGCGCTCGGCCGCCCAACCCACGCGCGCGAGGTTGGCGCGCGCCGCGTCGGGTGACAGGTCGGCGATCGCCACCAGGTGCACGCCCGGAGTGCGCGGCACCTGGGCCAGGTACATCGAGCCGAACTTGCCCGCGCCGATCAGGCCGACGCGGATGGGGCGGCCTTCTGCGGCGCGCTGCTGGAGTTGGCGGTGCAGGCTCATGGGGGCGATCGTCGAGGGGCGGGTGGCTCCGGCGCGGGCGGCGTCTTCGCCGACTGCGCCGACTGCGCGCAGGATACGCGCTCTGCGGGCCGCTGGTCGAGGTAGGCCCCGGCCAGGCGCGGGGCATCGGCCAGCCCGAGGGCGCGCATCAAGTCCTCGGCGACGCGCGCACCGTCGGCGTCGGACTGTCCGGCGCGCAGCACGACCTCGAGCTCGACGAAGTCGCCCAGGCCCTCCACGCGGTCCAGGTGGATGCGCGTCTGGCCCGCCAGCAGCAGCCAGCGCCGTTTGCGCACGCGCCCGACCACGCCCAGGCCCCGGGCCAGCGCCTCCCGCAGGGCGGCGGCGTCCGGGACGGCGACGCGGACGTAGTCGGATGCCCGCGCGCCAGGCGCATCGGGGCGTTCGTAGTGGATCAGCTCGGCCGCAGCCCCGTCCACGAGGCGCAGCTTCAGGCGCCCGTGCGGGACGGCGAAGAAGGTGTCGTCCTGCACCAGCGTCTGCGCCGGGCCGTCGGCCAGGGTCAGGGCGCGCGCCAGCAGCGCCTCGAGGCAGTCGGCACGGGCTTTGATCTCGACGTTGCGCGGCATGACGGCCCAGGCGGTTGAGACACGCGTCGGTTCAGCGCAAGCTACGTCCGAGGCGAGCGGTCAGTGTAGGTCGCCGGTCGCCGGTCGCCGGTCGCCGGTCACAGGTCACAGGTCACAGGTCACAGGTCACAGGTCACAGGTCACAGGTCACAGGTCACAGGTCACAGGTCACAGGTCACAGGTCACA
>JAIXWM010000002.1 GCA_027491255.1 Rubrivivax sp.
ACACTCACCACTGGCGACTCGAGCAGTACCGCCTTGACGGTGTCATCGACGGCACCGGCGGTCTGGTCAAGCAAGGCAGCGGCAGTCTCACGCTGTCGGGCGTCAACACCTACAGCGGCGCGACCGCGGTCGGCGGCGGGACGCTGGTGGCGGCCAACGCCGCCGCCCTGGGTACCTCGGCGGCGGGCACCACCGTGGCCAGCGGCGCGGCGCTGGAGATCGCCAACGTCGGCATCGGCGCCGAGGCGCTGAGTCTGGCTGGGGCCGGGCCTGCCGGCGCGGGTGCGCTGGTGGGCACGGGCACCAGCGCGGCCAGCAGCGGCGCCATCACGCTGACTGCTGACGCGACGGTGGGCGGCAGCGGCAGCCTCGCGCTGTCGGGTGCGATCGGCGGCGCCTTCGGGCTGGCCAAGACCGGCGCTGGCACGGTGACGCTGTCGGGCACCAATGCCTATACCGGCGCGACCACGGTGAGCGCCGGGACACTGGTGGCGGCCAGCGCCGCGGCCCTCGGCACCACGGCGGCGGGCACCACGGTGACCAGCGGTGCGGCGCTGGAAATCGACAACGTCGACATCGGCGCCGAGGCCCTGAGCCTGGCCGGCGCCGGGCCTGCCGGCGCGGGAGCGCTGGTGGGCACGGGCGCTGGCGCGGCCAGCAGCGGCGTGATCACGCTGACCGCCCATGCGACGGTGGGCGGCAGCGGCAGCCTCGCGCTGTCGGGTGCGATCGGTGGCGCCTTCGGGCTGACCAAGACCGGTGGCGGCACAGTGACGCTGTCGGGTACCAACACGTATATCGGCGCGACCACGGTCAGCGGCGGCACGCTGGTGGCGGCCAGTGCCGCCGCCCTTGGCACCACAGCGGCGGGCACCAACGTGGCCAGCGGCGCGGTGCTGGAGATCGCCAACGTCGACATCGGCGCCGAGGCGCTGAGCCTGGCCGGTTCGGGGCCTTCCGGCGCGGGCGCGCTGGTGGGCACGGGCGCTGGCGCGGCCAGCGGCGGCGTCATCACGCTGACCGCCGATGCGACGGTGGGTGGCAGCGGCAGCCTCGCGCTGTCGGGTGCGATCGGTGGCGCCTTCGGGCTGAGCAAGACGGGTGGCGGCACGGTGATGCTGTCAGGCACGAACACCTACAGCGGGGCCACGACCGTCAGCGACGGGTCTTTGGTGCTGGCCGGTGGCAGTGCGATTGCGGACACGGGTGCCGTCAGCCTGAGTGCCTCGGGCGCGAGCCTGACGCTCAGCGCCGACGAAACGATCGGTTCTCTGGCCGGACTGGCGGGTACGACGCTCAGCCTGGGCAGCCACACGCTGACGGCAGGCGACTCGAGCAGCACCGTCTTTGACGGCGTCATCGACGGCACTGGCGGGCTGGTCAAGCAAGGCAGCGGCAGTCTTACGCTGTCGGGCGTCAACACCTACAGCGGCGCCACCACCATCAGCGCCGGCTCACTGGTGCTGTCCGGCGGCAGCGCCATCGCAGACACGGGCGCAGTCAATCTGAGCGCCTCCGGCGCGAACCTGACGCTCAGCGCCGACGAAGCGACAGGGTCCCTCGTGGGCGTCGCCGGCACGACGGTCAGCCTGGGCAGCCACACGCTGACCACCGGCGACTCGAGCAGCACCGTCTACGCGGGCGCCATCGGCGGCACGGGCGGGCTGACGAAGCAAGGCAGTGGCAGCCTCACGCTCACCGGCGCCAATACCTACGTTGGCGCGACCGATGTCAGCGCAGGCACCTTGAAGGTAGGCGCTGGTGGCCTCAGCGGTACCCTGGGTGCTGGCAATGTGAATCTGGCCACCGGGACGACGCTTCAAATCCACCGCAGCGACGCGGTGAGCCTGAGCAACGTCATCAGCGGCGCAGGGTCGCTTACCCAATCAGGCACGGGAACCACCACGCTGTTGGCAGCCCATGCGTATACGGGTGTCACCACGGTCAGCGCCGGTACCTTGGCCTTGAGCGCGGCCGATCAGCTGGACAGCAGCAGCACGCTGGTGGTCAGCGGTGGCAGCTTCGACCTGGGAGGCTTCGCCAATACGCTGGGCGGCGTGCGGCTGACTGGCGGTTCGATCACCAACGGCGCCTTGACCAGCACGGCGACCTTCGATCTGCGTGCGGGCAGCGTCAGCGCTGTGCTGGCTGGCAACGTCGGGCTGAGCAAGACCACCTCGGGCACCTTGACCCTCAGCGGCGCCAACACCTACACCGGCGTGACTTCGGTTGCGGCCGGCACGCTGGCCCTGGGTGCCAGCAACGTCATTGCCGACGCCGGTGCGGTGACGGTCAACGGGTCGACGGCGGTCCTGGCTATGGGCAGCTACAGCGATACCGTGGGCGCGGTGAGCGTGGGGGGCAGCGGAGGCTCGATCACCGGGATGGGCGGCGTGCTCAGCGGCAGCAGCTTCACCCTCAGCAATACCGGCGCCAACGCGGTGACGGTCTCGGCCATCCTGGGTGGCAGCGGCGCATTGAGCGTGAGCGGCAGTGGCACCGTCACCCTGTCGGGAGCCAACACCTACAGCGGCGGCACGAACCTCGATGGCGGCACCTTGGCCCTGGGCTCGGCCAGCGCCGTGGGCAGCAGCGGCAGCATCAGCTTTGGCGGCGGCACACTGCAGCATTCAGCCCTCAATACCAGCGACTACTCCAGCCGCTTCAGCAATGCCGCCGGCCAGTCGTATTCGATCGACACCAACGGCCAGAACGTGACGCTGTCCGCCGCGCTCAGCAGTGCGGGTGGCACGCTCGCCAAGCTTGGCAGCGGCACGCTGACGCTGACCGGCGACAACACCTTCAGCGGCAGCACCACCATCGCCGCCGGCACCTTGCAGTTGGGCAATGGGGGAACTACCGGTGGCCTTGGCGGCGATATCGTCAACAACACGGCGCTGATCGTCAACCGCACCGGGGCCCTGACCCTGGGCGGTGCCATCAGCGGGACAGGGACCCTCACCAAGCTGGGCGCGGGCACCTTGACGCTCGGCGGCGCGAACACCTACACGGGCACCACGACGCTGAGCGCCGGCACCCTGGCGGTCAGCGGCAGTCTGGCCGACACCACGCAGCTGAGCCTGGCTGCGGGTACGGTCTACAGCGTGAATGCCACCGACACGGTGGGCAGCATCGAGGGCGCGGGCAGCATCACCACGGGTGCTGCATCGGGTACCGTCACCCTCACGGTTGACATGGATGTCAGCCTGACCAAGACCTACGGCGGCGTCATGTCCAGCGGCAGCACTGCCGCGCTGGCCTTCGTCAAGTCCGGCCTGGGCAGTCTGACCCTGACGGCTGTCAACACCTACACCGGCGGCACCGGCCTGACAGCCGGCACACTGGCCATCTCGGGCCACGACCGATTGCCGACCGTGGGTACCCTGAGCATCAGCGGCGGCACCTTCAGCATGGGGGCCAACAACCAGACCGTGGGCTCGCTGAGCATCGCTGGTGGTGCTGTCACCGGCTCCGGGGTCCTGAGCAGCACGAGCTACGCCATCGACGTGCCCACGGGCACTACCACCACGTTCGCAAATACGATCACTGGCACCACCCAGGTCAACAAGACGGGCGGCGGCATTCTGGTGTTGACGGGCAACAACTCGTACACCGGTGGCACCCTGCTCTCCGACGGCATCCTGAGCCTGGGCAGCGCCAACGCCATCAGCACCACCGGCACCATCGGCTTCAGTGGCGGCACGCTGCAGTTCACCAGTGTCAACACCACCGACTACTCGTCACGTTTCAGCACCGCGAGCAACCAGGCCTACAAGCTCGACACCAACGGCCAGAACATCACGCTGGCCGGGGCGCTGAGCGGCAGCGCTTCCACGCTGGCCAAGTATGGCGCTGGAAATCTGCTCCTGACCGATGCCAGCCGCTATGCGAGTGCCTCGGTGGGCGCCACCACCGTGGCGGCCGGCACGCTGACGCTCAGGCTGGCGCACCCGACGGCCATCAATGCCGCAGCGGCGTTCAGTGGTGCGGGCACCCTGGCTCTGGAAAACAGCAACGCCAGCAGCGCCACCGGATTCACCAGTGCGGTGACCACCAGCACCGATCTGCTCTTCAGCACGGGCGGCAGCAGCTTGGGCGGCCTGATCCTGGGCAGGACTGGCAACACCGCCAACCTCACGCTCGACAGCCTGCCTGCGGGTGTCAGCGTCACGGGCAGCCAGGGCTATTACGGCGGCAACGTGACGCTGACGAGCAATGCGAGCTCCAACTTCACGACCTGGAACAACGGCGGCACCCTGACCCTGTCGGCCGTCACCTCGGTGTCGATCCTGGCACCGATCTCGGTCAGCGGTGTCAACAGTTCGGTGGCCATCAAGACCAGCCAGGGCACGACGGCGGGCAGCAACGCGGGTTACTACAGCTTCGGCCTGAGCGCCACCGGCTTCAGCGGCCGTATCGACTTCAGCGGTGAAACCGGCCAGACCTTCACCACCCAGGACGGCACCAACAGCGCCAACCTGAAGAACTACACCTTCATTGCCGCACTGGCCGACCTCAGTTCGGCGAGCTTGTCCGGCAACTTTGCGCTGCGCAGCAACATTGACGCGACCACCTATCTCAGGCCAGGGGTGCCGGGGGTCAACAACGGTGCGGGCGTTGGCAATCCTTATCCCTACGGGTCGGTTCGCGCTGGCACCTTCACGGGTACCTTGGCCGGTCTGGGCCACACGATTTCAAACCTCAAGATCCAGGCCACAGGATGGAACGCCGGATTCTTCGAGCAGGTGAACAGCGCAACACTGCAAGATCTTCGCTTCGATACCGCCACCGTCACGGGTGGCGGTATCTACCATCTGGGCACCTTGGCGGGTTATGCCAACTCGAACACGCGAATCACGGGCGTGATGGTGGCCAATGGCTCTGTCACCATGAGTGGCAGTGGTGAAAGAACGGGTGGCATCGTCGGCTACACCGAGGGCGGTGTGATGCGAGACGTGTGGGTCATCGGCAACCCGGTGACTGGCTTTGGAATGACGGGGGGAATTTCCGGGCGCACACTGATGGTTGTGAACAACGTGCACAACATCGGCAGCGCAGTTTATGGCTATGGTAATGAAGTAGGTGGATTGTTTGGGCAGATGTGGAATGGTAATGCCCTGACCAATTCCCACTCGACAGGAAATGTGTCCGGCAATACCTACACGGGTGGCTTGATCGGCAACAGCAATGCAGCGGTCAGTGATTCGTACGCTACCGGCAACGTGACTGCTATCCATCAAGACTCCAGCAGCATTGGCGGCTTGCTCGGCCGAAACAACTATAGCGGCACACTCACCAATGTGTATGCAAGCGGTGACGTGACGGCTGCGTGGAATCAAGTGGGCGGTTTGATCGGGTATTCAGACAGCAGCATGACACTGACGAATGTGTCAGCCAGTGGATCCGTCATTTCCACCCGGTACGGCAATGTCGGTGGCCTCGTCGGCTATTCATACTATGGCGGAACGATCAACAATTCGAGCTACACGGGGCTGTCGGTCAGTGGTGCCAGCAATCAAGGTGTTGGTGGACTGATCGGATATGCACATGAATGGAGTGTGCAGATCAACAACTCCTATGTTGGAAATCCTAGTTCCAGAGTCAGCGTCAGTTCAGTGGGTGGTGGCCCGGCTGGAGGCCTTGTAGGCTATTCACGCGTCGGCGTAAGTGTCACCAACTCCTACGTGAGCAACGCCAATATCAGCGGCGGTACTTATGTCGGCGGCCTGATCGGTACACAGCGCAGAGGTTCCATATCCATCAACAACTCCTATGCCGGCGGCAGTGGCGGCACCAATGTGGTGGGGGGTAATTTCGTCGGTGGCTTGGTCGGGGAGATGACGGCAGGTGGTATCGTCAATTCTTACTTTACAGGTGCCGTCACGGGCTCGAGCAGCTATGGCGGCATCGTTGGATTCTTGAAGCCTGGCGCTTACCTCTCCAATACCTACTACGACGTCAGTACCTCGCTGATCAACGGTGCGGCCACCCTGACCATCGGTGGTTTGTATGCAAAGCAGTTTTCTGACTGGGTCGCCAGCAACCCAACGACGGTGGCCTCCCGATCGTTGAGCAGCCTCATCGGCAACTATTTCGATCTGGATGCCACGGACGGCTTCTACACCATTGCCACAAGCGCTTCTTCCATCAGCAGCACCAGCATCACCAAGAACGATCTTGGCAATCTGATGGGCTTTGTGCAGGGTGATGCCAGCGGCAATGCAAATGCCTTCAAGTTCAAGCTCACCGCTGATGTCGACATTCCTACCGCAGTCACGAAATTCGTTCCGTATTTCAGCGCGACCGAGTTCAAGGGCAACGGTTTCGACGTCAAGGATTTTTCCTGGAGCAAGGCGACTTCAAATGTCGGCTTTCTGGGTTTCGTCCAAAACAGCGCCGTCAGTCAGCTTCGGGTATACAGCACACCCTACGAAAGCAGCGGAAACTACAACGCGGTAAGCGGTCAATACTATGTCGGCACCGCTATCGGCTCGCTGCACAACGGTGTGCTGTACGACTCTTTCGCGGTGTTGGGTGGCACCACCCGCGGTCTGGACAACACGGGTGGCTTCATCGGCTACTTCGCCAACGGCACCATTTCCAACGTGAGCGCCACGCGCCTGAGCTCGGTGACCGATCGCACCAGGGCCAAGGTGATCGGCTCCATGAGCTACGACGTGGACGGGGATCAATGGCAGGAACTCAGGGGCAACACAGGTGGCGTCGCCGGGTATGTCGGCAGTACATCAGCCAATACCCTCAGCTCCAACCTCGATATTTCAGGCAGTGGCTACAGAACAGGCGGTTTGCTGGGCTATCTTTCGATCACCAGCCGGTCTAATGCCGCGACGCCATCGGTGACCACGGGCGCCGTCAGCAACCTGACCGCCAGCGGAGATGTGAGCGCGAGCAACCAGCTGACCGGCGGACTGATAGGTTACGCAGTGGGGCA
Source organism: Rubrivivax sp. (assembly GCA_027491255.1). GTDB lineage: Bacteria > Pseudomonadota > Gammaproteobacteria > Burkholderiales > Burkholderiaceae_C > Rubrivivax. The sequence goes on from JAIXWM010000002.1 coordinate 6,953, forward strand.
GGGCGGTGTCATTTCTTCGACCAACTGGAGTTCGTCGGGCAATGTCAGTCAATACGGCGGCAACGCGGGCGGATTGATCGGTGAGATCAACAACGTCAACCTGAGCAACGCCACGTCCACGGCCACGACCGTCGTGTCGACTGGCGGTGCTGGGATCGGGGGCTTGATCGGTTATTCCACCAACTTGACCTTGACCGGGGGTTCAACCACAGCCAATGTACAGGGCAACGAAAGCACCGTGGGTGGATTCGTCGGGAATCACCATGGGTCGCTGAATACTGTCACCGCCACAGGCAATGTGATCGGGCGCTACAACAATCTCGGTGGATTGATTGGCTATTCCCGCAATGCCAGCAGCGTCACCAACGCCACGGCCACAGGTAATGTCAGTGCCATTGACTACGTCAACTATGGAGATTATGTTGGCGGACTGATCGGCTTGTCCTATGGCACACCGGTGACCAATGCCATCGCCACCGGGAATGTGTTGGGCCGCCATTACACGGGTGGTTTGATCGGTTACCAAGACCGTGACGTCACCAATGCTCGCGCGACTGGCACTGTCACCACCACGGGTGGCGTTCTGGTGGATTCGTCGGGTGTCAACGTTTCCACCTTGGGTGGGAATTTCGTGGGTGGTTTGATTGGCAAGCAGGAAGCCTACACCGTCAAGAATTCCAGCTACACCGGTGCCAGCGTCGTTGGACAAGGCTATGTGGGCGGCTTGATCGGTTTGTACAACGGTCCGGGCAGCAGCGCCAGCAATGCCGTTCAAGGCTCCTACGCCACCACCAATGTCACCGCATCGAGAGACTACGCGGGCGGCCTGATCGGCTTCTTTGAAGGACAGCTGGGCGACAGCAGTACCGCCGCGGCATCGACCTACGGCAGCAGCACGGGGCACAGCTACGCAACGGGCAATGTCACCGGCCGCTACGACGTGGGCGGCCTGATCGGGCGCCTGGGCAGCTACGGTTCGGTGGTCAACACCCATGCCGCAAGCAACGTGTCGGCAGATGCGAACTTCGGCGGGCTGATCGGCTTTTTCTCGCCGGGTGCCGAGATCACCAATTCGCACTATGACATGGGGTCGGTGGTCATCACCGGGCTGGCCAGCCGCAGCGCCAGCACGCGTACCGTGCTGGTCGAGAGCAACGGCCTGCTCACCGTGGGTGGTTTGTATGCGGGCCAGTATGCGACCTGGTTCAACGGCGGCGCGCTCGACGGTCTGGCCGGCAGCCCCGGCGCGAGCCTGTTCGGCGCCGCTGACGCCTCGGGCTACTACAGCTTGACGACGATCCAGAACCTGCGTGACTACCTGGGCTACGCAGACCGGGCGGATCTGAAGTTCAGGATCGACGCCGACCTGGACATGGCCACCGCCCCTGGCCTGCACATTCCCTATGTGGCTGGTGAACTCAAGGGCAACAGCAAGACCGTCAGCAATCTGCTGCTGGCGCAGAACACGTCCAATCTGGGGTTCACGGGCGCGTTGCGCAGCACCACCACCCAGGCGGATGCGGCGCTCAAGCTCGAAGATCTGACCGTCGCGGGCAGCATCACCGGTATCGCCAACCTCGGCTTGACCGCAGGTTCCGCCTGGCTGCGTGGCCTGAACAACATCGTCACCTCGGGCTCGGTCTCGGGCACGGACCTGTATTACTACTCGGGGCCGGAGTACGACGACCGCGGCGAGAACAACAACACCGGCGGGCGCAGCGGCTACAGCAACGTGGGCGGCGTCCTGGGCTATGGCTGGGGCCGAAGCAACAGCAGCGCGACCAACCTCACGCTCAACGCGGTGAGTTCGTCGGCCACGGTGACGGGCGTGAACAATGTCGGGGGTCTTGCCGGTCGGCTGGAATACGCGACGGTGACCGCCAGCACCAGCACCGGTGCCGTGACGAGCGCATCGACCAGCGACGTGACCGCCTACCGTACGGGCGGTCTTGTGGGCTATCTCAACAAGGGCAACTCCTTGCTGAGGAACAGCAGCCACACCGTCGGTCTGGTGAAGGGTGTGCACTATGTGGGTGGTCTGGCCGGTGAGGCGCAGGGCCAGGTCGGCACCACCGTGGTCAATTCCACACCCACCTACGACACCTTTGTCAGCAGCAATGTGGAGGCGTCGGGCGAGCGGGTGGGCGGGCTGGTGGGCTGGCACTCCTCGAGTCAGCTGACTAATTCCGAGATGAGCGGTACGGTGACCGGCCTGACGGTTTCGGGCACGGCGGGATTTGCAGGCAGCTATACCGGGGGTCTGGTTGGTTACGAAAATTCGAATCTGAACTTCTCGCGCTACGTCGGCAACTTGGTCAAGGGCGGTCATCAGACCGGTGGCTTGGCCGGGCATATTGACGGCACCATCACAAGCAGCTACAGCAGCGGTGCTGTGACGGCGAATTCGGACTATGTCGGTGGTTTGATGGGCTACGGGGTGCACATCACCACCTCCTACAGCACCGCCGATGTGTCGGCGTCGAACAACTTCGTGGGCGGCCTGGCGGGTCAATCCACCGGCACCATCAATACCTCATACGCCAGCGGCAAGGTCACCGGCCTGATTTCAGGCAGCACGGTCAACTACGCAGGTACCTATGTCGGCGGCCTGTCCGGCTACAACAACGGCTATATCAACGACTCCTACTACACCGGCAGCCTGGTCAAGGGCGGACACCAGACGGGTGGCGTGGTGGGCCGCATCGACGGCCGGCTCCAGCGGTCCTACTCGACAGGCGAAGTACAAAGCAACTCTTCCTATGTCGGCGGTCTGGTCGGCTACATGGGCGACTACGTCATCGACTCCAGGGCCACCGGCAATGTCACGGCCAACGCCGACCATGTGGGTGGTCTGGCGGGCTATGTAGGTCACATCCAGAATTCCTACGCCACAGGTAACGTGGTGGGCTATTCGAGTTATGTGGGCGGCCTGGCGGGGCGCTTTGCCTGGATCTGGGGCAGCAGCGCGTCGTATGCCACCGGCAGTGTCACCGGCTCAGGTGAACGTGTGGGCGGCTTGGCGGGCCATTCGGATGGCGGCAATATCAGCGCCGCCTATGCCACCGGCAACGTGATCGGCAACTCCAACTATGTCGGTGGCTTGATCGGCGCGATCGGTGGGGGCACGGTGACCAATGCCTATGCCACCGGCACGGTGACCGCCGTCAACGGCACTTATGTCGGCGGCTTTGTCGGCTACAACTCCGGCACGCTGACGTCGCCCACCAGCAGCGGCGCGGTCACCGGGCGCTACTACACCGGCGGCCTGGTGGGCCAGAACGACGGCACCATCAACAGCGGCACCACGCCGGCCACGTCGACGGTCACCGCCGCCAACGGCCAGCACATCGGCGGCTTTGTCGGCTGGAACCAGGGCACCATCAACAGCTCGACCTCGACCGGCGCGGTCTACGCCACCAATGTCTACGAGGTCGGCGGCTTTGCCGGGCGCAACCAGGGCACGACCAACAATTCGACCGTCAACGTCACCGCCGTCCATCCGACCTCGGGTGTGGCGGTCTATTCGTCAGCCAATGGCTACGGCCGCACCGGTGGCTTTGCGGGTTGGAACGTCGGCACCATCACGGGTTCGGTGACCAACGCCTCGGTCAGCAGCGCCAGCGATTACGTAGGTGGCTTCGTGGGTTACGCCGAGAGCGGCACCATCAGCAGGTCGGGTGCCACCGGCAGCGTGACCGGCCCCTACCGGGTGGGTGGTTTTGTCGGCTACGTGCAGGACACCACCATCACCACCAGCTACGCCAATGGCGTGGTCTCGTCCAACTCGGCGCTCAACGCCACCATGAGCAACGTGCTGGTGGGCGGCTTTGTCGGCGAGCACGGGCGCGGCACCATCAACAGCTCGCGCGCGGCCGGCGCGGTGTCCGGCCCGGGCCGGGTCGGTGGCTTCGTCGGCTACATGAACGACACCGGCTCGATACGCCAGTCCTATGCCACCGGTGCGGTTACCCAGAGCAGCGCCTCGACCGCGGGCAACGCGGGGGGCGTGGGCGGCTTTGCCGGCTACCTGGGCAGCAGCTTCACCGGCACGATCAGCGACTTCTACGCCATGGGCGCGGTGGCTGGCACCCAGAACGTGGGCGGCTTGATCGGCTACGCCGACCGTGCCACCTTGAGCAACGCCTTCGCCACGGGCATGGTGGTGGGCAATGCGGCCACGCCGCCAGCCACGCTTTACAGCGGCGCCGTGTTCGGCAAGTTCAACAGCGGCTATGTGTCGGGCAGCAGCGGCCCCTTGCTGGTCGTGCGCAGCAACCTGTATTGGGACGGCACCACCTCCAACCTGGCGGTCGACGCCACCGGCGGCGGGAGCACCGCGCTGACGACCACCGTCTTCAAGGGCACCTTGCCGAGCGGCTTGGGGAACACGGAGTGGGGTACCAGCGCGGGCATGTACCCCTATCTGAAGGTTTTCTACCCGACCCAGCCGCGCGCGATCGAGGGCATCGCCTACAACAGCGACGGCTCCGTGGCGCAGCGCGGCCAGGTGGCCCAGTACACCAATGGCACCTTGCTCAACGGCGGGACCGCCTCCACCGGGTTCAACGGCTACTACTACAGCGTGGTGGGCGCCAACACCCTGTTCACCGATTCGGCCATCCCTGAGGTCGTCAGCGGCATCACGCTGCTCACCGGCGGCAGTGGTTATACCGGCAACCCGACTGTGAGCTTTTCGGGCGGCGGCGGCAGCGGCGCCGCTGCCACGGTCTCGCGGGTCAACCCGGTGGGCGGGGCAACCACCACCTCCATCTACGGCATCACGCTGACCAATCCGGGCTCGGGTTACACCTCGGCGCCTTCGGTGGTCTTGACGCTGGCCGGCGTGACGCCTTCGGCCGCCACCTTCAGCGTTGCTCTCAGTCCCCCCACCTTCGTGGGTGCGGGCAATGCGCCCAAGACCAAGCTGGCCACGACGTTGACCCTCAACGGCGGCACGAATGTGGCGGGCATGGTCTACACCGACCTGCAGACGCCCGATACCAATACCAATTTGACCGGTTCCGTCACCCAGGGCCTGACCCGCCTGAACACGGGTGCGGTCAGCATGAGTGCGCTCAACAGCGACCTGGATGCAACCATAGGTGCGAGCACACGGGCTGGCTTTTCGGCCACGCTGCCCACCATCTCGTCGCTGCAACTCACGGCCCGGGCGGCGAGCTTCGACATCAACACGCCGATCACCTACGCCGACAACGGCGTGAGCAATGCAGGCCTGATCACTGTCACCGGCACCCAGGTCACCCTTTCGGATGGTCGGGTGACCAGCACGAAGACGCAGGACTACAACGCGACCTTGACCCTGGCTGCGAACGCCACCCTGACCGGCACCACGGTGACGACCTCGTCAACCTTGGCCGGCGCCGGGTACAGCCTGACGGTGGCTGCCAACGCCGCCAGCGGCAGCGGCAACCTGACCACCGGCGGCGACAGCACCGGTCTTGCCAGCATCACGGTCGACCGAAACACCGTGCTCGGTGGCCATGTGGCCACCAGTGGCAACCAGAGCTATGGCGGCACGGTGGTCTTGAATACCGATGCCAGCATGACCGCCACCGACGCGAACGCGGTGATCAGCGTGGCGGGCACCGTCAACAGCGACGCCACTCTGAGCCCGCGCGCGCTGGTGATCAATGCCAATGGCGCCACCAGCAATGTGGTGCTGGGGGGCAGGGTTGGTGCGACGGCACCCTTGAGCAGCCTGGTGGTGAGCGCGAGTGACATCGACCTCAACGGCGGCGCGGTCACCACCAATGCCAGCCAGACCTACACCGGTGCGGTGACGCTGGGCGCGGACTCCACGCTGAGTGGCGTGGGGATCACTTTGGGTGGAACGGTCAAGTCCGACGGCACCAACCGAAGCCTGAGCATCGACGACGGCGGCACCACCGTCCTGGGTGGCGCCGTCGGAGGCGCCGGTACGGCTGGCGACATGCTCTCGAGCCTCACTACCGATGTGGGCGGCACGACCGCGATCAACGGCGGCAGCGTCACCACCACCGGCGCGCAGACTTTCAATGACGCAGTGACTGTGGGTGCCGACACCACGCTTGCAGCCACAGGCAACG
>JAIXWM010000009.1 GCA_027491255.1 Rubrivivax sp.
ACCCCGCCATCAAGACCTTGGAACAAGCCTGCGGTGTCTGGTCAACGACGCCGAGGGATCAGCAAAAACCGCCTCCTGATCGTCGAATAGAAGCGGTTCCTGACCAGCGCTCACACCAGTTGAACCAAAAGGTCTGCGCCGACCTGGGCAAAGCGCAGCAATCGCTGCAAGCATTCCGAAAGATCGATCCGTGTATCGAGTGGCAATTCGCTGCGCCACCTTTCCCAAAGGGCCCGCAAAAGCTGCGGAATGGCACGGCCAGAAGCGGCTTCGATGTCAGCCCAGTATCGGTACAAGCGCCGGCTGCCGCCCAGCCTGTCCACCCACCGGAACATGGTCGCGTCGCTGAGAGTGACTTCAAGTTCCTCGTAATCCCCCGCTCGCCACAATTGCTGCGGCTGCTCCCAGGCGCGTCGCCTGTTCAACGGACGGCCAGAAAACCAGCGGGCCAATTCGATCCGGGCACCCTGCTCGATGGTCTTCTCCGGGAAGTATCGATCTCGAACGGCTTTTCGCAGATGGTCATGCGAGGGCCTGATACGACCTGAATTGTTGGACAGCGCCTCCCCTAGCGCCAGACGAATGGGCGCCCAGCGCGCCTGAACATTCAGACCCGAGAATCCGAGTACTTCTTCTTCAGTCAGGCCGCTGTCGCTCAAACACAAGGCCGACAGGGCTTGCCTCACGGCTTGGGCAGAGTAGTGACGCTCAAGCCGGGCCAGGATTTTTTCGAAAAGATCGTCAATCTCGGCGCTCGCCAGCAAATCTTCCAAGTGGGCTGGCAATCCCTCAAAGGACCCGAAGAGTCTGAGTTGCTCCGAAAGGGTGCACAAGAAAAGCGGCTGTCCAGCACGGGCATGGCGGAGGATTTGGGTAGCCTGCTGCTCAGACAACTCTTTCTTGAAGAGTTTCAATTGGGCTACCAGCAGGGCCTCACGCCGCCCATGCTCCAGTTCACCCAACTCCAGCACATGCCAATCGCCGCGTCGTTTCAGTGCCTTTTGGATCTCGCCCGGACGACAACTCACCACCAACTGCACCGATGGGGGAATGAAGGTGGGCAACCAGAGCAAATCACGACCACTTCGCAGGCGATCCAAACCATCCAGGATGATCACCAAGCGTGTGGCCGTTCGTTCTGCATAAGTCTGGGCTTCAGCAAGCCAAATGGGCAAGCTCTTTCTCAGAGTCAAGCTTTCTTCCGGAACGGGTTCTGAGGATCCGACGGTCCGTCGAATCAGCTCGATCAGACGCCGTATCAAGGCGGCAGAGCTGCCATTGTCCTGATCGGTCTCAAGAAAGTGGCACAGGACGGTGGCGGCATTCGGCGCTTGTTCCTGCCGCCACCAGTCAGCCAGCAAACTGCTTTTGCCGATGCCTGCCGGTCCGGTCAGCAGGATTCGCTGTTTACCCTGGAGTATTGATTCGCCTATGCGCTCGAGTTGCGCGGTGTCCCTGACGAATCGTGGCCCGAGCTTGCTGGCTGCAAAAGCACGGTGGTTAAGCGTCTTGAGCTCGTGCGGATCGGGAACCTGGGTTGCTGGGAACTCCTGATCGATCAGAGCCCAGAGCTCAGAGCTGATCAGATCAGCCAGCTGCGAAGGATCATCGAAGTGCAGAACAGGGAACCCCGAGCGTTCGATCTGCTGCTTGAGTGTGTTCTGCCGCTCCCTGTCAACCTCTTTACCGGCCGGTGGCACAAATTCGCCGCCGCGTTGATACGCATAATTCGGGTTGCGAAAAAAGAAAAGCGCCCGATGGCGCATGTCGGCATTGTTCAGAACCCCGTAGCGGATCTCCAGTTCCGTGACGCTGGCTTGCCCTTGGTGCTGATTGAGCCACGGATGCTGGTCAACCAGATGGCCGGGGTAAGTGTCCTGTGCCGGGATCCAACCGTAGCGCTCCCCCAAGAGCCCAATAAAGTAGGGACGGCACTGGTCAATCTCATCCAGACAGATTGAAAGTACCTTGCCTTGCTCAGCTTCCTCAGGGGGAATCCCCCAGCGAAGATCGACATCAACCAATTCGACGAAACGGCTTCTAAGCCGTTCACGCAGGGCAGGAAACACTTCCTGCACCAGAAGCCTGCGTTCGTCATCAAAGTCTCGAAAGGTGCTCGAGAGAAAGATCCGAACCGTCCGGTTTTGATTGACGTTCATTGGCTGTGCGCGCTAATCCACCACAGAATTGTCATCATCCCTGACTGAGATGCCCAGTATTAGCAAGTCGGCGTCGATCACGGCCGACAGGCCCAGGCCATCGAAGACTTGGGCCTCGAGGATTGCACAAAAACTCTAGAGCTGATGGCGATTTTTCGTCAATTTATGGGGAAACAGACTCGCCCGGCGCACTCAGGTCATCGCAGCCGGAGTGCGGTAAACGTAACCGCCCTCGCTGGATATGCGAGTATCGATGCGGTAGATATCGCAGTTGCCCGGGTTGCGCTGCCGGTCAAACCATTCGTAGGGAAGGTGCAGCCACTGCATGACGAACGCACGTAGCGTGACGCCGTGGCACACCACCACCAAGTTCCTGACGCCGTGGCGCTCGGCATCGCGATGAAAGGTGCCGAAGGCTTCGTGGATGCGCACGGCCACGTCAAAGCGACTCTCCCCCAGGGGCATGCGCGCCCAGAACTTGCCTTCGTGCCGCTCAGCGCGTTCATAGTGCTCCCACTCGAGCGGGAAGTGATGCTTCAGATCCTCGTCGGGGATGCCATCGAAGAGACCGAATTGTTGCTCGCACAGGTTGATGTGCTCCCGCCGATCTAGTTGCGGGAATCGGGGGCGCAACTCGCTCTCGAGCATGTCGGCGGTTTCACGGGTGCGGCGGTAAGGGCTTGTCCAAATTCGCAGGGGTTCGGTGGGGCCAATGTCGATCATCTGGCTCAGGGCCACACCCGCAGCCTTCGCCTGGCGACGGCCCAGCTCGGAGAGCGGTATCGCGTGATCTGGTGTTGTCTTGTAGACCGCCAGATCCACGTTACCGAGACTCTCGCCGTGACGCACGAGAAAGATGTTTTGCATAATGTCGAGTTCCCGATAAGAGAGAGGACTTATCTAAAGCAGCGCCCCCTAATCGGTCGTACCATCCGTTGCCGCGTCTGCGCGAATAAACGCCTCGACCTTCGTCGCCAATTCCTCGTAGACGGCCAAGGCATTCTGATACTCCGCCTCCGCCTCAGACGGGTTACCCTGTGCTTCCAACACGGCAGCTATCCGTCGGTGGCCGTCGCCAAGTTCCCGCTGCCATCCGCATGGTCCGGGTCCTGCTCGGCCAGACGCTCGGTAATGGTCAAAGCCTTACGGTATTGCTCCAGCGCTCCTGCCAGGTTGCCCTGAGCTTGGAGTGCATCGCCAATACGGGTGTAGCTGAACGAGAGGTCGCGTTGCCATCTCGCATCGTCCTGGTCTTGCTCGGCCAGGCGCTCGCGGATGACCAAGTCCTTTCGGAACTGCTCCAGCGCTCCTGCCAGGTTGCCCTGAGCCTGGAGTACGACGCCGATTCGGTTATAGCTGACCGCGAGATCGCCTTGCCATCCCGCATTGTCCGGATCCTGCTCGGCCAAACGTTCGGTGATGGTCAAATTCTCTCGGAACTGCCCCAGCGCCCCAGTCAGGTTGCCCTGGGCTTGGAGTACGTCGCCAATACGGGCGTAGCTGGCCGCGAGCTTGCTTTGCCATTTCGCGTTTTCCGGGTCCTGCTTGGCCAGACGCTCGTTGATGGTCAAATTCTTTCGGAACTGCTCCAGCGCCCCGGCCAGGTTGCCCTGGGACTTCAGTACGCCGCCAATACGGTTGTAGCTGACCGCGAGACCGCTTTGCCATCCCGCATTGTCCGGGTTCTTCTCGGCCAGACGTTCGGTGATGGTCAAATTCTTTCGGAACTGCCCCAGCGCCCCAGTCAGGTTGCCCTGGGCTTGGAGTACGTCGCCAATACGGGCGTAGCTGGCCGCGAGCTTGCTTTGCCATTTCGTGTTTTCCGGATCCTGCGCTGTCAAGCGTTCGGAGATGGCCAATGCTTCTTCGAAATTCTCCAGTGCCCCAACGAGGTTGCCTTGGACCTGAAGCAGTTCGCCGATGCTGCTATGAGCAATATGGAGGCTGTAATGCCATTCCGCGGTGTCCGGATCCTTAGCCACTAGGCGTTCGGCGATGATCAGGCACTTGCGAAATGCCTCTAGCGCTCCGGCGGAATCACCTTGATCCCCGAGCACATTGCCGACACGATAATTCGAATAGGCTAGATCGCCCTGCCAGACCGCGTTTTCGGGGTCGTGTACGACCAAGCGTTCGGTAATAGTCAGGGCCTGTCGGTACCCTTCGAGCGCTCCGGCCAAGTCGCCCTGCTGTCTGAGTACATCGCTGAGACGGTTGTAGCTAACGCCGAGGTCGCGCTGCCAATCCGCATTGCCTGGGTCTTGGGCGGTGAGGCCCTCGCAAATGCACAGACTCTTTCGGTGTTCCTCCAGAGCCTCAGCGAGGTGCCCTCGGACTTCGAGGGCGAGGGCCAGATGGTGGTGGCTCTCGCCTAGAAGACTCTTCCACCGTGCTTGGTCCGGATGCCGAGCGGTGAGTTGTTCGTAAGCTGCTAGCGCCCTTTGAAACGAGTTGATCGGCTCCACGCTTTGACCAAGCGCTCTCTGAAGCTCCCCTAGATGAATGAAGCTCTTTCCAGCTTGTTCCAGCAGAACCTCATTTGCCGTCCGCTCCTCGCAAGCCATCAAAGCCCGTTCGGCCGCAAACGCCCCTGGCTCTATCGCCAGTTTTAGTTGACGGTTCTTCCAATACAGCGACAAGGCCAGTGCTACCCGTTCCTTCGCGGCCCGGTCCCCGGCCGCCTTTAGCAGCCGCCAGAGCGTCCGAGGCACAAATCGCTTGGGTTCACTAGCCGCGTCGCACACCGCGTTGCCGGGCTCGTTGCCTGCTTCCCACAGGCGCAGTACCTCCGCCGCCAGCCCCTTGGTATCCACCTTGGCTGCGTATGCCCCCGCCAGCGGCTGCCGCGTGGCATCCAGTCCCGTGAGCCAGCTGCGCAGGCTCGCATGTGACAGGCGCACCGTGTCCCAGTCCACATCAGTCTCGCCCTGGCCCGGCTCAATGGCGAGCATGGAACCCAGCGCGCTCAGGTTAAGCCGAATGTCTTGCGCCGCGCGCTGGGTGGCCCCAGCCAGCACCACTAGCGGCACGGGTTCGGGTGCGGCCAGAATGAGCTCCAGCAGCGGCCTTGTCTGGCCGCGGTAGGCCGTAATGTCGGGAAACCGCCGCTTGAAGGTCTGCGCGTAGAAGGGGTTCAGGCCCGCGGGCAGGTCCACCGGGTTGTCGGGATCGCATCGGCCTTGGCGCACTTCCTCCAGAAGCAGCACCGCGTAGTGGAAGGCGCCCTCGCTGCGGCTGAGGATCCGCTGCAGCGTCTCGTCGCCCGGGGGGCGGCCGATGGCGGCCAGGCGTTCGCGCAGGAAGGCCGATAGGTCAGCCTGCTGTTCGCCGTCATCGCCTCGGATCTCGATGCGCTGCGTGCCGGCCAGCCAGGTTACCAGTTCCGCCTCGGGGCGGCTGCTGACCATCAGGCGCAGCCATGGCGGCAAGCGGCCCCAGTCCGCGGCGATGATCTCGGCGAGCGGGTTCTCGCCACCAGGCTGCGTAGCCTCGTCCAGGCCATCCAGGATGACCAGCAGTGGCTCGGGCGGCGCGGGGAAGTTCTTGGCCAGGGGCCCAACCAGCAAGGTGTCGAAGAGCGTGCGCGCGTCCTTGTGCGCTTCGCGCTCGAGCTCCAGGTTGGACAGCTTGCTCGCGTACAGGTTCATGTGCTGGCGCTGCGAAAGCTGGTAGGCGATGGACAACACCGCGCGCGCCGGGTTGGCCTTGTCTTGCTGGCCAGCCACACAGAAATGCACCGCTGCCACCTCGGCCCAGCGGTGCGAGAGGGTGGCCGCCACCGCGCTCTTGCCCAGGCCCGGGGCGGCCGTGAGCCAGAGCACCTGAGAGCCTTGCGGATCGGCCAGCCATTGGCGCAGCCGAGCTTCCAGTCGCACCCGGCCTTTGAAGCTGGCCACGTGTCGTTGCAGGTCACCGTCGAAGTTCAGGGGCTGCAGGTGGCGGATGAGCCGCTGCTGGCCGCCCTCGAAATCGAGCTTGTCCTCCTCGATTGCCTCGCACAGGCGCGTCAGGCGCTGCGTGAAGCGCTCGGCCTTCTCTGCGGCGGGTACGGCGTCGCGCCAGTCCAGGTACTGGATGCGGCAGATGGAGGTGGGAGCACCCTGGGGTACCTCCACCAGCAGCACCGGGATGATGAGCTTGCGTAGCTCCAGCGCCTTGGCAATCTCGTTGAGGCAGTAGCCGTCGGGCCGGCGCACGGAGTGCGGGGTCATGGTGAGCACCACCCGGTCACACCACGCCAGGCCAGCCTCGATGCGCTGCTCCCAGTCCAGCCCCGTGCCCAACTGCTCCTCGTCGAACCAGACTTCGTGGCCGCGTGCGCGCAAGGCGTCGCGCAGGGCCTTGACCTCGGCCACGTGGTCGTCGCGGCCGTAGCTCAGGAAAACCTTGAGGGTCTTGGTGGCCAACGTCGGGGGCACTGAGCTGGCTTTAGCCACGCTGCCGAAGGCCACGTCACACTCGAGGCACACGTACTGGCCGCGCTTCTTGCTGTAAGCGGCCGGCTCACTGCATCGGGGGCAGGGATGAGAGGTCATCAAGAGCCTCCAAGAGGTACCTTGCGCGCCTGTGCCGCTGGAGTGCCCTGAGCCTGCATGGCTTGCACGGGTGGCGCCGGGGTTGTTCTTCCTCAGCCTGCGGCACTGCGGTGCTCTGACCCCGCCATGGCAAGCACCCGGTCATCCCCCAACGCCAGTTGCAGGACCTGTTGCACGTTGTCTCGGTCAAGCTGTCGGGTCTTCTCCGCGAGTTGCTCGTAGGGGACCATGTTCGGGTGCAGCTTGCGCGCGTTGTCGCGCTCGGGGCCGAGCCGCCAGCCGTCCAACGCGCGATCGGCCCACCAGCGGTCGTGCTCCATGCGGGCCAGCATTTCAAGCTCCTGCGCGGTGAGTTCGGCCACCGCTGCAGAGCCTTTCGGCGCGAGCATCCGCCCCACGGCGCGCAGCTTCACGTCCAAGTGGTCGGCCGAGGCTCGGTTGGCGTCGCGGTAGGTCTCGGGCAGGTCTTCCCAGGGGCGGTTGGCGTCGCCACGTTTGCGCCCGGGGGTCTGCTGGCACTCTGCATCGTCGCGGCGGCAGTAGTCCTGATGCAGCAGGATGGCGCGTTCGTCGTCCAGCTCGGTCAACAGCCCCGCGGCCAGCGCAGAGGGCGCGCCGTCGTCGCCCGCGCGGGCCGGGGAGAACAGGTGAAACCGGCCCTCGTGGCTGCCGTAGGAGGCAAAGTCCCCCAGCACGCTGCCGCCCAGCGGGTCCAGCGCCACCACCCGCGGGGCAGGCTCCACCTCTGCCGCCGGGCGCGCGCCCGGGTGGGCCAGCAGCAGGCGCGCGATCCGCAGGTTGGCGATCTCGTTCTTCGTGCATACGTAGACCATAGTCACCGGCCGCTCGTCATGCATCCAGCGCTCGAGTTCGGCCTGGCCCACGTCTTCGATGCGCGTCTCTTCGGTTTCGACCTGCACCCAGTCGACCAGCGCAGGATGGGCCTCGCGCACCTCGCGCCAGCGCGCCTTGACGTGCTGGTCCACGGCGGTGACCTTGGGCCGAAGGCCGCTGCGATAGTGGCCCATGCGCGCCACCTGCACAAGGATGGCCTGCCCCACCGAGCCAAAGCCGACCAGCAGCAGGTGCACCCCGCGCGGGCGGGTGGCCACGGGGGCATCGGGGGGATGGTCGCGCAGGATGCGCCGGGCGACGAGTTCCGACTCATTGAAGGTGCGCACGCGCGCGATGGTCTCGGGTTCCAAGTAGTCCTCCAGGCGGATACGCCGCTTCAGGGCGAGCGGCTCGATCATGCAGTTGCAGCGCAGCGCTGCGTTACCCAGCGCAGGGGAGAGCGCCGCCCGTGCGAGCACGATGTTGTCGGCGTGCGCGTCACGCATGGCCAACAACATCGTGGCGCGTGCGGCGCCCGCGGCCTCCAGCACGGCAGGCATGCCCAGGTCATGGCTCAGCACCGTGACGCCCGCCCGCCAAAGGCGTTGCATGCGCGCTGGGTCAGCCCCGGGCAGGGCCAGCACGACAGCTTGCCGCTCCACCAGCGCCAGGGCCAGGTCCACCGCCAACTCTGACTTGCCGACCAGCGGCGCAGCTGCGCCGTCGGCCGCCATGGGGGCCTCTACGGGCGAGCGGCCGGCGACGATGACGACGTGCCGCCGCGCCAACCGACGTGCGGCGAAGGTATCCCAGCGCAGACCAACGGCGGACATGTACACGCGCAAGGCCGCCCACCCAAGCGATGCCGTAAGCAGCACGTGCATGACCTTGGCCCAGCCCTTAGCGTTCTCCCCATCGGTCGTGACGGTGGCGGCGAAGGCGCCCCAGAGCGACAACTCGGGTGCGCTGGCGGCCGCTTGCGCGACCGCCAGCACGAAGGCCCCTGCCGTCAGCGCCAACATCACGAGCAAGCCGTGCATCTGCACGAAGACGAGCGTCTTTCTCGGGTTCACGCGGTTCATTCAGTGCGGGGCGAGTGGCCGTCAGCCTTCTCAATGATGATATCGGGCTTGCCGGTGGCAGCTTGGCTTTCGAACTCCATCGGGCTCTTCATCACCTGAGAGGTCGTCCGCGCTGAATTCTTCCCACGCCCCGGACTGGCCCTGCTCGAGCAGACGTTGGAGGGTGTTGCTCGTTTCCTCTTGTCCTCCCAGCCAGGTGAGGCTCCAGAATACCGCTTGGAGCACCTCGCCCAGCTTCGGGTCTGGGCAGTTCACGCTGCCGATCTGTCGGTAGGCGTTAGCCGCGCCGGGGTTCGACTCGAAGACTCTGACCTCGGTGGTGAACAGCAGCGGCAAGCTGAGGATGGCCCTGAGGTCCACGCCAATCAGGCTGTATCGCACAAGGCCGTTAGCCTCTGGCATCGTGTACAGGTCGCCTTCGACAGGTTTGCCGAGACCGGACAAGTCAAACCGACCGATGTCGTAGGTCTGGGTGAGGGAGTCCTGCTCCCATGTCTGACGCAATTCAAGGTAGTCCAACCCAGTGGGAGACTCACCGCTGAACGGGCCGAGGGCCGCTGTCGCACAGAGTTCCTCGCTGTAGAAGCGCCTATAGATGGGAACCAGATCAGGACAGTGCTCGAACAGCATGAAGAAGTCTTTCACCCGAAGGCCCGGATCGAAGGCGACACTTTCGAAAAGATATTCGAGCGCATTCTCAGCCACATCTACACCGTCATCCGCATCTTGCCAAGCATCCGCTTTCCGCAACAGACAGCCTTCAGGAGAAAGAAGAAGTCGGATCATAAAAATACCTTATCCTTTGCGTCAGTTCCACTTGCGCTCCGAAGGAACCCGCCATTCACGGCGATCAAACTTCCACAAGACTCAATAATTTCATCCGCAACGGAAGCAGAGATGGACAAGATCAAAAGCTTCAATACATATCGAACTGATTCTCTATCGCCACTTTTGCAGTGGCGCGATGAGTATGAAAGACTGGAGAAATTCCACCCTCCGCATCACGACGGTATCCTCCCGCAAGATTCCAGACCAGTGGAAGCTTCGCTCGGCGAGCCCCTTTGAAAACCATGCAATCTCTGCTCATCAGTTGCTGATCGGTGAGAAAACCTCCAAGAGAATCTTCGATGTGCGGATCGGCTCCTGCTTGGTAGATCACGAGATCACAAGTCGAGACATCGTTGATGGACATTTCGAGCCATTTGAAATACTCCGACCCATTGGATCCGAAATCTTCGATAGAGGCAAAGAATTCCCCGGCGATGTGATGTTTGACCCAAGTCAACCCGAGCTCCTCGATGATATCCGCCGTTCCATTACCGTAATGAGCATCACAATCGAGGATACCGACAGATTTTACCTTTCCAAGTGCTTGCAGTTTGAGGGCTGTCACCATCAAGCCATTGAAGGTGCAGAAATCGCCACCGAAACGATACCCTGCATGATGAAATCCTGATGTGGGCGAGCAGGTGATCCTTTTGTATATCACAGCATGCGCAGCTGCTGCCAGCATTGATCCCGTCGTATAGAACAAAGAAGAGACGATCTCGACATCTCTATTGTGAAATCCATTGTCGATCACAAGATTCAAGACGCCCTCAACATATTCTCTTGAATGGGCAAGATAGTAGTCATCTCGAGGACAGGATCAAAATTATGAATCTCTATCTCGAACTTATGATTGATCCAGTCAGAAACCACTTCACTTGGCTTTTGGGCGGACGGGCTGAAACTATTGTTTCGATTGACGGCTTGCTCTGCTCGATAGAATACTGGTAGACGCATCCTGCTTCCTTAAAATCAACGACAACAAGCCGCGCAAGTGAAAATTGCCAAGAACCTTTATCTTTCACAAAATTGATGACAAGCTTATCAATCCTCATCGCCACCCATTTCTCCTTTATTGACTAGATGTCAGGTCCCGGATGATTGGCTTCTGCATAATCGGCGTGCCCTGCTGTTCGGCCGCGAGGTCCTGAAGGCAGTCATGGCAGCATTCGCCTCCGGGAGCCAGGCAGCATGATGATCACGCTTCACAAGAATGCCACCACCACTCCGGCGGTGCGGGCGCAGATCCAGCAGTCGTCTGGCACCGACAGCGAAGTCGCCGCGCAGTTCAGCATCAGCCGCACGACCGTGCAGCGCTGGAAACATCGAGACTCGGTGGCAGACCGCAGTCACACGCCGCATCGGCCGCAAACCACGCTGAACGCCGGGCAAGAGGAACTGGTGGTCTACCTGCGCTCGCGGCTTCAGCTTCCTCTGGACGACTTGCTTTCGGTGGTGCGCGAGTTCATCCACCCGACCATGGGCCGCTCTTCCTTGCACCGCCTGCTGGTGCGCCGGGGTGTGGATCAGTTGCCGAAGCCTTCGCCCGAGTCTTCTCCTGCCAAGCCCTTCAAGGCCTACGAGCCGGGATACGTCCATATCGACGTGAAGTACCTGCCCCAGATGGCGGACGAGCCGTCGCGCGGCTACGTGTTCGTGGCTATCGACCGTGCAACGCGGTGGGTGTTCATCGCCATCAAGCGGCGCAAGACGGCGGCGGCCGCGCGAAGCTTCCTCAACGAGGTGTCCAAGGCTGCTCCGTTCGTGATCCAGACCGTGCTGACCGACAACGGCAAGGAGTTCACCGACCGGCTGTTCGGCAGCCGAGCCAAGGAAGCCTCTGGAGACCACGAATTCGACTTGCTGTGCGACAGCCTGGGCATCGAACATCGCCTGACCAAGCCCCGCACGCCGCGCACCAACGGCATGGTCGAGAGGTTCAACGGCAGGCTCGAGCAGGTGCTGCAGACGCACCGCTTCAACAGCGCCGAGGATCTGAGCAAGACGCTGCACCGCTACGTGTGGCTGTACAACCAGCACCTGCCGCAGAAGGCTCTCAACCATCAGACACCGGTGGCGGCCATGAAGAAGTGGCAGGAATCACACCCTCACCTGTTCAAGAAACGGGTTGCCAATCATCCGGGACCTGACAACTAGATGCCGATCATAGTTGATCGTCACTTTTGATTGCTTTTCCAGACGCCATATCCGACAAGACACCACACAATCGTCGAAAATATCCATGAAAATGGATCTGCGATCGAAGCCGCGAACAGCTCGCCTTTGAATCGCCCAAGAGCGTAGTTCAAAAGAAGTGACGGCGAAAGATAGACCGAGATGATCAGCCCCAGCACGATCAACGCTCCCCCACCGTTATCAGCAGGCTTCTGCTTTCCGCAGGACGGGCACGACAACGCGTCGTACGCTACCGTATGACCACAATTTGAGCAGGAGGGCATTTCAGTTTTCCTTGGTGAATCTTCTTGACAGGGGCTGACAGTCCCTTGGTTCACACCCGTCATCCCTGCAGCCCGAAGCCGATCGTGCGCCCGCTGCCACCGCCGCGCTTGTGCGCGACCTCGTCAGCCAGACGCTGGCCGAGCTCGGCCGCGCTGCGAACGGGGCGAAAGCGCGCTTGGCGCATGACAGTGGCAAAGTCACCGGGAGTGAGTTTGTGCAGGCCGCAGGTGGCTGCCTCGCAGCCGACGGTGTCGAGCCCCAGCCCCAGGCAAGCCTGGTGCATCAACGCCAGCACCTGGGCCGGGCGCAGATAGTCGAAGCATATCTTCGCATCGAAGCGGCGCAAGCTGGCCTCGTCCAGGCGGTCGATGAGGTTGGTAGTGGCTACGAACAGGCCTTCAAAGGCCTCCATCTGCGTGAGCATTTCGTTCACCGCACTGATCTCCCAGCGCTGACGCGCTCCCTGGCGCTCGGCCAGGAAGGTGTCGGCTTCGTCGAGGATGAGCACCGCGCCCTCCTCGCGGGCGCGACGGAACATCTCGGCCATCTGCTGCTCGGTCTCGCCCACGAAAGCGCCAAGGATGTCGCTCGCGCGTTGGAGCATCGCGGGCATGCCGAGCTCACTGGCGACGTGCTGAGCGAAGGCGGACTTGCCTGTCCCAGGCGGACCGTAGAGACACAGCCGCGCGCTAGGCTGGGAGCGCAAGCCGCTCAACAGCTCCGCAAGATCCACATTGGCCTGAACCGTGGAGAGTTGGTATCCAAGGCTTTGCGCTGGCTTCGGGGCAACGGCCTGGCTAATGCGCTGTGCGCTCAGCGATGCGCCGATCACCTCTTCCAACAGCGGCTCGGGCGGAGTGCTCGAGCCGCCGGCGCGGATCTTGCCGACCACGCGTGCAGCTCTGGAGATGACGGCGGGGGCGAGCCGCATGTTCGCCGCCATGCGGCGGCACCATTCCTTGCTCGTCCCAAGCTCCTGCGTTTGCTGGGAAAGCATGTCGGTACGCACCTGCGATGGGGGCGTGTCCATGTGCAGGTGCAGGTCGAAACGACGCAGGTGCGCCGGGTCGATGTAGCGAATTCGATTCGAGATCCAGATTGCAGGAACGGGATTCGTCTCCAGCAGCGTGTTGAACCAGCCCTTGCGCGTGCTGGTCCGTCGACGCGTGCCGAGGAACTCGTCGTCGTCGTCACCACCCACTTCCTCGATGTCCTCGATCTCGTCGAAAAGGATGAGGCTGTCGCTGCGCTGAGTCAGGATCTTTTGTGAAAGCTCAAATGCAGCAAGGCGCTGATGACCAGCGATGCGCTGGCCACCGGCACTGGCCACCGAGACCTCGAACAACTGGACATTCAGCATGCTCGCCAGAAGCCTGGCCAGCTGCGTCTTTCCGGTTCCAGGCGCGCCGAAGATGAGGATGTTCGATCCAGCCTCTCGCGACTTGATCACCTGCTCCAGATAGGTCCGCATGTGCCCGAGCCGCGGCTCGAGATAGGCGAAATGTTCAGGCTTGAGTTGCGCAGGCATCCCCGCGACAAAGTTGTCAGCGAACATGCCGAACCGATCGCCGTGGCTGAGCAACAGGTGCTCCTCAAGACCGGAGAGCAGGTCGATCTTGGCCTGAAAGTTGTAGAACGCCCTGTTGTCGACGCGCGCAAGACCGGCGCGCGCCAGAGCGCCTGAGGGATCGAGTGCCTGTGCAACCTCCTCGATCGGTACCGTCAGAAGCGTTGCCAAGACCGTGTAGAGCCGCATCGCGGAAAGCTCACCGAGGCTCTCGAGCGCCGCACTCAAGTGGATGTTGCGGCGCTCGAGCACACACAACATCAGGATCCGAGTTTGCAGATCGCTCAAGGCCAGCTCTTGCCTCAACCAACGCAGGTTCGCACAGAGTGCTTCATCCTCAGGCATACCAGCGAACTTGGCCTGAGCGTCGCGCAACAGCTGCCGTGCACGGACCCGCATCTTGTCCGCATCGAACTCGGCGAACAGATCGTTGTTGTCGTCGGTCTCGCCTTGCAGCCCGACGTACTGAAGCAGATGAGGCGCCTTGAACATGTCACCGCACGCCAGTTCGCTCATGCCGCCCAGTTCGACCAGTGCCCGCAGTGCCCAAAGGCGACACACAGGGTCGAAAGCCTGCAGCGGACGGTCGAGGGTGACCTGAGGGTCGGTACTGCCCCGGTCAAAGCGCCTGCGGCGACGGCGGATATGCGGCTTGTTGGGAGTCATCGCGTTGATTCCTGTGTCGGGCATTGAAGCCCCGGGCAATGCACTCGAAGGGTGCTCTTCAATCTAGACGCCAGACCAGATCGGATGTGACGTAGCCAGAACCCACTCGGGATCGAGCCCGCGGGGTGGCAAGAGTCACAAACGCCAGCAGCCGGCGTTCAGTTGGAGGTGGGCGTGTCGCCCATCGTCAATGCCATCAGGAGCCCTCATGACCGACGAGATCACCCGAGTCCTCTCCCGCCTTCGCGTGGGCGCGCCTGTTCGCGCCGCGGCGCTCGACATGTTTCCGCTGCTCCTCGACGGCGACGAGCAACCGCTGGAGCCTCCCTACGCAGTGCTTCGCGACGCCATGGCCGCCGGAACGGGGCATGTGAGTGAGGTGTCTGCCCAGGGCGTGGTGCCGTCCCTGCGCTTCCGTAACGAAGACTCGCGCCCGGTGCTGCTCATCGACGGCGAAGAGCTGGAAGGCTGCAAGCAGAACCGCATCCTCAATCTGAGCATCCTTGCACCGGCGCGGCGCGACATCGAGATCCCGGTGTCATGCGTGGAGATGGGCCGCTGGCATTCCAAGAGCTCGCACTTTCGCAGCAGCGGTCGCACGATGTATGCGGGGCTGCGCGCCAGCAAGATGTCGCGGGTGAGCGCCAGTCTGGCCCGTGAAGGCTCGCGCCATAGCGACCAGGGCGAGATCTGGGAGAGCATCTCCAGCAAGTCCCGGCGGATGGGGTCGCAGTCCCGTACCCAGGCCATGAGCGGTCTGTTCGAGGAGCGCGAGCGCCAGATCGAGCACATCACCGCCGCCTTCAGCCCGCAGCCTCGCCAGGTGGGTGCGGTGTTCGCGCTTCGCGGCAAGCTTGCGGGCTTGGAGATGTTCGACGCCCCGCAGACGATGCAGAAGTACCTGCGCGGCATCGTCGAGGGCTATGCGCTGGAGGCCTTGGACACGGAGGACGACGAGTTCGGCTTCGGCATCGGGCGCGAAGGGCACCCTGCGGGGGGCAAGGTCGCGGTCACCCTCGAGGACGTGCGCGAGTTGCTGGCGCGCATCGCGTCGAGCCACGCAGAGCGCTTTCCCGCGGTGGGCCTCGGAGAGGATCTGCGCATCGAAGCGAACGGCGTGGTGGGCGCGGCTCTGGTGGACGCCGGCCGCGTGGTGCACCTGTGCGCCTTTGCGCGGGCCCGCTCGTGAAACCGTTGCGCAGCGCTGAGGGGGCCGACCTGGCCGCACGCCCCCAGCCTCTCGGCCTCATCGAGAACCCGGCGGCCTGGTGGCGGCGTCTCTGCCCCGTGACCCCGCAACTGATGCTCTGCGGCGACCTGCACGAGAACCGCAGGAAGGCTGCCGTGCAGATGTCCCAATGGGTGGACGCGGGCGTGACCCACATCCTCGACGTGCGCGGTGAGTACACCGATCGCCCGCTGGTGGCCGAGCTCGCACCGAAAGTTGTGTACCACTGGGTTGGCGTGCATGATCATGGGGGGCAGCAGGATCCGGAATGGTTCGACGCAGGTGTCATGCTCGCCGGGGAGGCGATGTCCGATCCGGCCGCTCGCCTCGTCGTCCACTGCCACATGGGCATCAATCGCGGCCCGTCGATGGCCCTTGCTGTGCTGCTCGCCCAAGGGTGGGACTGCATCACCGCGCTGGACGCCATCCGCGCCGCGCGCCCCATCGCGGCCATCATCTACGCCGCCGACGCGGTGGCCTGGTGGCACCGCCGGCAGCGAACGGCTCGTTCGGCCGCCGCCGCAGACCAGACCCGCGTGCAGGCCTGGTTCGACGCCCAGGGTATCAACCCGACCACCGTAGCGCGCCTGGTGCGCGCGGTGGAATGAGCGGCCGAGCCCGTCGCAGCCTCTACCCAAACCTGAAGGCAAGCCCCATGACCCACTGTGTGCTTCTGGGCGATTCGATCTTCGACAACGCCGTCTATGTGGACCCCGGCCAGGACGTGACCGCCCAACTGCAGCAGATGCTGGCTGGCGGCGACGCCACCGCCCGCGTGACCCTGCTGGCCGTGGACGGCGCGATCTGCGAAGAGGTGGTCGCGCAGGCGAGTAGCGTGCCCGCCGGCGCGACCCAGCTCTTCCTGAGCGTGGGCGGCAACGACCTGCTGCGAAAGTTCGACCTGCTGAACGCGCGCGCCGGCACCGTGGCCGACGCCCTGCTGAAGCTCGGCACCGTGATGGACGAACTGGCCCGGCGCTATCTGGAGGCAGTCGACGCCTGCCGCACCACCGGCCTGCCGCTGTGCCTGTGCGCCGTCTACGGCTGCAGCTTCCCGGACCCGCGCACCCAGGCCTGCGCCGACCTGATCGTCGGCCTCTTCCACGACCGCATCCGCCAGATCGCCGAAGAGCACCGCCTGCCCGTCATCGACCTGCGCCGCGTCTGCTGGCGCGAGACTGACTTCGTCAGGTCCGTCGAGCCGTCAGCCACGGGCGGCTGGCGCATCGCGGCGACGCTGGCGGAGTTCGTCGGTCAGGCCACTGGGAGTGCATCTGGATAGGATCGGCATTGAAGGGGGCAACAGCATGGGTGCCTGGTTGATGTCTGCAGCGGCTTCTTGCGAGTCTCCTGCCACTGGATACAGGGCGGGCCACGAGTCATCGGCACCAGGCAAGCACCTGGCTCGTGCTCTGCTGGCAGGCGGCCTGCTGTGCGGCCTGTACGCCGGCGCCATGGGCGCGCCGATGCGCGCCGACCTGCGGCCTTGGGTACCGCCGGGCTGGGGCCTTATCGCCAGCGCGCGCGGCGATCTGGACAACGACGGCCGGCCCGACGCTGTGCTGGTGCTGCAGAAGCAGGACCCGCACAGGGTGCGACTCGTCGACGGGCCGGGCGGCCCGCAGGTGGACCTGAACGAGCGGCGACTGCAGGTACTGCTGGCGCGCCCGGGCGGCGGCTACCGTTCGGTGTTCTCGAGCGACCAGACCATCCCCCCGGAAGGCAACGAGCACAGCCCGTGCGTAGTCGACCCGTTCATTGACCGGCATCTGCGCATCCGAAGGGGCCTGCTGGTGCTGCGCTTCGAACACTGGGCCTCCTGCGGCGGTTGGGGACGGTCCTCCAGTCAGTGGAAGTTCCGCTTCGACCCAGCCCGACCCGGCATGCGCCTGATCGGCTACGACGCCACGGAATCGGTGCGCAACGCCCCCGGCATGGACCGGCTCAGTGTCGACCTGCTGAAGGGTCGGTTCTGGGCGCAGCGGTCTCAGGAGGAGGGGGCCAGCGTGCGGCAGCGTTCAGAGGAGGGCCGGGTGCCGACCGATCCAGCGCTTTACCTGAACGACACCTTGCCGGAATGCATCGTGATGGACCGGTACCTTGCGACCTGCAAGTAGCACCCGCTTGGCTTGACGTGCAAGCTACAAACCAGCGTCGCGGCTCACCGGAACCTCATCGCCGTCGAAGCTGTGGACAGTGACGACCAGGTCCTGCGGCGATCCATCCAACGCCAAGGCACTGACGCGCCGCTCGAAGGCATCGGGCGTCTCGCCCGTATCCCGCTCTACGATGACGCCGTCGGGCAATGAGTACCTGCGCGGCACGAACACATGCCCTCGCCTGGCCATGGCCCGTATCTTGATGACCATCCGCTCAGGGCGCGCGAGCAGCGCCTTCTCGAGGACATCCAGGCGGCGTTCAAGTCCCGGCATTGCCTTTGCCCTCTAGAGCTTCGACACGGCGGATCAGTTCATCGACCTCGACGACGCGCGCAACGGCACCCACCGCGCCGACCAAGGCAGCCGCCTGCCCGGGAGGCAAGACCCCATCGATGGCGGCACGGATCACCGCGCGACCGGTATCGGCTAGGCCGACGTCGGCAGGCACATCGACTTGCACGGTGGGCTCCTCAGGCTTCAGGTTCGGAACGACACGCTCCAGCAGCGTCCGGGCCGCCTGGACATCGCCTTCGCGCGCCTTGCCGAGCAACAGGGCGATGAGTTCGTCGACGTGCCCCTCGATGCGCGAGCGCACCACCGATGACAGGCTGCTGCGCGGCCGGCCAGCGGGGTTGCCGGACGTGCCCTTCATGAAATGACCCTTGCTCGTGCGACTCATGTTCCTTCCCCCTCACGACTCCTGAATCACGGCGGACACTGCGTGCGTGTGCGCCAGCACCACGAGGGCGACAGCGCCGGATTGCCCATGCGTCCCGATTCGCAAAGCGTGTCATGCTTGGCACGAACTCGATCACCCGCTGCTGGCCAGTGAAGCGAAGTCGATCGGCCTGGCGCCCCTTCTGTCAGTTTTGTCAGTGGCCTCGGTGAGGGGTGTGGGCGAATTTGCGCGATCACGGTTGGCCGGCTGGGGAGATTTGAATTTCCACGGGTGGGGAGAATTCGATTGCCATTGACATGTGGTGCCATGGTTCGTTCAAGCTGGCTCATCGAGTCGAAGTGAGTCCGATCGCTCGAGTCCAGACAATCGGGCTACGAGGGTCACCTGCAACTGCGTGATGTAACAGGCAATACCCAACCCTCCTCCCGTGTTCAGAGGATCTTTACCCACTCGTACCACGATGCCATGCTTGGAGCGGATCGATCGGGCATCGCATCTCATCACGTCCGTCGCGCCGGCGTGAATGCCGGGCAGAGCTGCGCGGTCGTCGCCAACCCCTTGCCGACCCGTGCATCGTGCAGCTGGGCGGCGTCTGGCTGACCACACCGCCAGGCCTTCAGGTGCCGGCACTCGATGCACATGTGGCGATGATCAGCGGTGATGTCGCGCAGGTGCAGGGTCTCGGCCAGGTCTTCGGCATCCTGTGTGGTCAGACCCAGCCGGACGAAACGGGCGGTCCGCCCTTGGAACCGGGCGATCTCCTCAGGGGCCCACGGGTCCAGATGCGCAGCGTCGGCTTGGCTCGGGGGCAGACGGTAGGGTCGACCGACGCGCGGCAGCGCCGTGTCGCCACGATCGCCCTGCGGCACGTCCGGCACGCCTGGAACGTCCGGCTCCTGCGGTCGTGGCGCTTCGATTTCGTCTGCACCCGTCACCTGAGGCACTGACAAAACTGCCAAAACCCTGTGCGGCGGCCGCTTGGACACCAGCATGTCGCGGGCGTAGCCGGGCAGACGCACAGTCAGGAGTGACGCCGGCTCTGAGCCGTGCCTCTGCGTAGTTTGCGCAGGCGGCAGGTCAGCCAGAGGGAGTTCTGCCGCACTTTCACCCGAGATCCGGGAGAGCCACCTACCCATGGCGAGCCCCCTCGGTCAGCGCGTAGACCGTCGTCGGACGGCCGATGGATGCGATGCTCGCCTCGACCAGCCAGCCATGCGCCCCCAGCATGTCCAGCGCGTCGCTGATCGCCTCCTTGTGGGTCAAGCCCGACCACTGGGGACGGTAGACATCCCGGGCCGAGAACGGATCTGGCAGCGAGCCGGCCCGCGCCTTGGCAAGCAAGCTTCTGGCGGCCCGAATTCGCGCACGGCGTGCCGCACTGTGCAGGCGCCTGGTGTGGCTCTCGAAGTAGTCGGCCAGCTCCAGGGCGCTGAGGGTGGCTTTCAGCGAGACAGGTCCTCCCACTCCCCGGGAGACCGCATCCACCACATGGATGATCAGCGCCATCGCCGGCACGTGGTGCCTGAACTTGCTCAGCGCTCCCTCGAGTCCCTCGCCGTCGGCCTCCTGGATCTTGGCTTCCCATTCCGCCCGCCATTCCCGGAAGGCGTCCCTTGCATCCGGGGCGAAGCGAAGGAAGGCGGGGCCCTTGATCCGTCCGTGCAGGTCAAGCTCCCGCTCGACACCCAACGGGTCAGCCGCCATCACCGACAGCCGCTCGATGGCGCCCCATGCCGACTGCTTGGCGGAGGTGTCGGGCCATCGATCGACCTCGCGCCAGGCGCCTGGCGAGTCAGGCCATGCCACCAGGAAGCGCTCGAGCATGCCGTCATCGGCCACGCCGCGCCGCGCTCGCTGGATGAGATCACCCAAAGGTCCGGGCTGGATGCTGCCGACCATCGACAGACGGATGTCCTCGATGGCGATGCTGCCGCGTATGACGCGGTCGAACACATAGTGCCCGCCGGACCAGGCCTGCAAATAGAAGCCACGCGCGGTAGCCTGTTCCTCTGAACTGAGGTGCAGCAGCAGCGAACGCAGCTCGTCGCGCACACTGAGCACGCCGTCCGGGTTCTCCTCGAGCACTTGGCCAAGTGATTCGTAGGTCGCGTCGTTGACCATGTAGCGCACGCGTGCGGGGACAGGAGGCGCCGCGTCGTCCTTGTCGAAGAACTCGGTGAGGTTCGCGTAGGGGTCCTTACTCAAGGCGGCGCGAGCGCTCTTCATGTCGCGATCGCCCTTCAGCTTGGTGACCTTGGAGACGATTTCCTGGTCCTTCATCAACGCCTTGTGTGCCTCCGCAGCGGTCGCCTCCAACTTGCGCATCGGCGCCAGGGCCGCGTTCAGGGCGGGGGACTTCATCAGGCCGGGGCGGCCGACCAGCATGGCCCAGAGGTTGGCGCGCTCGGTCCAGTCGGTCTGGGCCTGCGGCCTGATCGCCACATGTCGCGCCACGAGCGAAGCCGCCGCCACGAGCATGGGCACCGCGACGAACTCCGCGGGACATTGCATGCGCTCGGCCACATCGCTCACCCAGGGTCGAAATGCGTCGGGAAGCGCATCCAGCGGAAACGCCAGCACCGGCGGCAATTCCGGCGGCAGCGGCTGCGGGCCCTGGGGCGAGGCGGCTTGTGCGCCTGCCGCTGCCGTGTCGCTTGCCTCGTACGTCGCCCCGCCCATTGCGAGCACGGCGTCGATGGTGCGCTCGCCGTAGGTGTTGGCACCGCGCTTCTCGTCCCACTTCGCACGCATCAAGCCCGATCGCCGGAACAGGCGATCGAGCTGCGCCCGGTCCCGGGTCCAGAACGCCAGGATGGCCAGGAGCGACGCGTCGGCCGCACTGGGATCCGTGCCGCTGTCGCCCGCCCACAGCCGCATGAACTTCGGCCCGTTCGCGGCACCGCGCACGCGCCGCAGCACCTCCTCGTCGCTGGGTTGGGATCCGTCTGGCGCACGGTCCTGCGCCCGGTCGGCAGCGGTCGGACCGGCATTGCGGGCAGCGAAGTAGGTGTCGTGCAACCAGTCGAGTGCGGCCTGCGCGTCGATCACATCGCCGTCGGCGATGCGATGCCCGGTGACGGTCAGGTAGCGCGGGGAATTGCTGCCATAGACCTCCAGCCGGTTGTCGGGTCCGGCCTTTCCGCTGTGGCGCACGGTTCCGCGGCAGAAGATGCGCAGCCCGTCACCGCCCGGGCTGCGCTCGACATGACAGCCGCGGAATCGATCAACGATCTCCGATGCCCACTGCTCGAACTGACCGGTATCCGCCTCGGCCACGTGATCAAGGTCAATCCCGACCAGGTCCTGCGTGATGACGATGCCGATGCCGTCGGCGCCATGCGCCATGGCGGCACGCGCAGTCGCGAAGTCGGCCCAGGTAGCGGGATCGTCGGTGCGGGCGAATCCGCCGCCCTTTGCACGGCAGGGGGGCTTGGTCCAGCGCGTTCCGCGGAGCGCGTAGCGCCAAACCACCCACGCCGGAAGGTCTCGAAGGGCCTGGGGAATGTTCTCCCACTGTGGCGGGAGTGCAATCGGGCGCGCGGGCATCGGCGCGTCCGAGGCCGATCCAGAGTCGGCAGCACGGTCCTGCGCATCCATGATCAGGCCCCCAGGATGCGACGCAGTTCAGCCACCGGCCACGCCAGGCGCCCGTGGACTCGCAGTGGCCGCAGCGGCCCGTCCTCGCGACACGCCCACAGCCGCAAGGTTTGGGGCGCACGGTTGAGGTGAGCAGCCGCCTCAGCGGTGGTGAGCGCAGCTCGCGTCTCCCGCGCCAACGGGACCAGCAAGGCGCGAATCGGGTGAGGCTCAGGGTGTACCGGCGTCTGGCCGTCGGCGTCCGGTTGAAAGGTAGCGTTCGTCATGTCGAGACCCTCGGGTCGGTTGAACATGACGACGGAGTGTTCGCACGCCGACACTCCACGACAAAAACACGACGAAACTACGACATTTCCACGACGAAAACACGAAGGTTTGGGGAATGGCCGTCAGACTCGGTGGCCCCAACGCGGCAAAGAGTCCAGGGTCGGCGTGGTCGAGCCGCGTGACGAGCGCAGCACGCCCGTGTCGCGAGCCCACTGGCGTGCCGCATCCACCGCCCATCCCTTGGGCCGGATGGCCGCGGCAGACAGTCCGTTTCGGCTGCCCTCCCGCAGGTGGCGTTCGATGTCCGGCCATTCGTGCTGCAGTTCCACCACGAGGGCCTTGCGTTTGACGACACGCTCGCTGGGGGCGATGGTCTCGGGTGGAGCATCTGGCAGTGGGGTTGGCGCCGGGAGGTCGTTCGGGGCTGCTCCATGCACCTGTGAGATGTCCGGGGAGCGATCCGCCTCGACTTCGAGCCCTGCGCCCGGAGATGGCTGCACCGCTCGATGCGAGGTCGCCAGCAGGCGCGCACCTTCCATCACTGCGGCGGCCAATCCGGAATCCATCTGGGGCTGTGCGATCAGATCACGGGCCCGGGCGTCGTCCTGCAATTCCCAACGTTCATCAGGATCGAGTTCAGGCTCGTCGAGCAGCAGTCGAAGGTGGTCAGGGCCGGACGGGCACGCCCGGTAGGCAGTGGACCACTCGTCGAACCAGACGAAAGCGTCAGCAGGAAGCGTGAGCGTCGCACGCAGTCGCCACTCGTCGTAGTCCGAAAAGTCCGGCCGAAGGCGCTGAAGCCGGTCAGCCGCGGCCAACCAGTCACTCGGCTCGATCACAGATCCATCGGCGCGCCATGCCCGAACGCCCGCAAACCGCACCCACTCGACCGTGGCCACCGCCAGCGCGCTCGCGACATCGGCGGCGTCTAGGTGCCAGCGCGGGCCGTCGTGGCCGGAAATCCAGGCCAAGGCCCTGACCGGGCAGGCATTGCGGCCACCAACCTCGATGAGCAAGCCCATACTCAACCTTCCCTGTTCGACATCCGGTTCGATCAGAGCCGACCACTTCAGCTGTGAGCAGGCGTCACGGTCAGCCGCAGCCCAACGGCGTTGAGCACGCTCGTGAGCGTGGCCAGCGTCGGGTTGCCCTCCTCGGCCAGCGACTTGAACAGCGTCTTCTCGCCCAGCTCGGCGCGGCGGGCGACCTCGGCCATGCCGTGCGCGCCGGCCACCTGCCGCAGCGCCAGCAGCAGCGCTGCCTGATCGCCCGTCTCGAGCACCGCGTCGATGTACGCCGCAGCCTCGGCAGGGTCCTGCAGCGATTGCAGCAAGGAGTCTTCGTAGCTCTTGTCGCGGGGTGCGGTCATGGTCGGCCTCTGCGCTTCCAGTCTTCGAGATACTCCACGGCCTGCCGGATGGCGCGGTCCTGTTCCGCCTTGTCGCTGGCGCATAGCAGCAGCACCAGCGCCGTGCCCTGGCGGCTCAGGTACACGCGGTAGCCCGGCCCGTGGTCGATTCGCAACTCCTGCACCCCTTCACGCAAGGGCTTGCAGTCGCCAAGGTTGCCGGCCTGCACGCGCGCCAGCCGGGCGCGGATGCGGGCGCGGCCGGTGACGTCGCGCAAGGCCGAGAGCCACTCCTCGAAAGGCGCACGGCCATCCACAGTCAGGTAGTTGCGAAGTTCCATGATGGTATTCCAAAAGATACCATTTGTGTTCAGTTGCCGATCACAGCCAACGAAGGGCGCCGGGGCTCGACGGCCGCGTCGTAGTCGAAGGCCACACCGGCCTGCTCGAGCATCCAGCGCTCGATCCGCTCGTGATGCACGCGCAGCAGGTCCAGCGGCCGGCGCTTGTAGTGCTTCTCGGCGGTGGCGCTGGGCTTGTGGCCCTGGATCTGCGCCACTACGCCGACGGGCACCTCAAGCCACTCGGTCAGGCTGGCGAAGCTGCGGCGCAGGCCGTGCAGGGTCAGGTTGTCTATGCCGGCGGCGGCACAGGCTCGGCGGTGCGCAGCCGCGGGCTCGGTGATACGGCCCGATGCACTGGGCTGCGCCAGCGGCGCAGCTTCGATGCCGGCGCGCTCGGCATATTGCGCACGACGCAGAGCGTGCTTCGGATCCAGGCTCACGGCCCGGCCCGACGCGAAGACCCACTCGTTGATGCGGGGCAGGCCCGCCAGCAGATGAGCGATGTACGGCGTCAGCGGCACCTCACGGCCGGCATCTTCAACCTTGTCGGCCAGCCGCAGGCCCTTCCACTTCCAGTTGATGTCCGTCCAGCGCAAACGCAGCAACTCCTCGCGGCGGGCGCCGGTCAACAGCAGCACCTGCAGGTAGGCGGCGATGGCGCGGTTGGGCAGCCCGCGCACCTGGGCGAACCACGCGGGCAGTTGCTCCTTGAGCAGCACGTCGTCCTTGGCGCGCGCGCGGCCGGCGGCCTCGCGGGCCTTGCGGCCCGACGCGGCAGCGGCATCAACGCGGTCGGCCAGTTCGGGCTCGGCTGCGGCCCAGCGCAGGAAGGCCTTGAGCATGCGCAGCGCCAGTCGCACGCGGGCGGGTCGCGCCTTCGCCTCCTTTGTGGCCCAGGCGTCCACAACAGCGGGCGTCAGTTCTGCCAGCGGTAGCGTCAGCAAAGGCGCAAGAGGGCCGGGCTGCGTCTGGCCTTCACCTCGCAGCCTGGGGCGTCCCCCTTCCTGCGCGACCTTCAGATGATCGGTATGGGTGCGCTCGCGCCAGTGCGGTCGGCGCTCGGTCAGGTAGCGCTCCCATGCCGAGCGGGCGGGCTCGGCAGCGATCTGGGCGGCAACCGCCCGGGCTTGAGCATCGGCCTCCAGCTGACGTTCCAGCTCGCGGGGGTCGGTGCCCCCGTCGATCATCACAGCCAGCTTCTGCGCTTCCTTCCGGGCCTTGGGGATGTCCCAGTCGCGCACATCACCCAGAGTGCGCCGGATGGTGACGCGGTTCAGCTTGGCCTCGAACACGAAGGACTTCGCGCCAGCGGCCGTTACCCTGACTCGCAAGCTCGGCGCTTCGCTGTCGCGCAGGAAGGCTTGTGCCTTCCCGGGCGGGCAGACCAGGCGCTCGATCACCCCCGCCGTGAGGCTGACCCGCTGCAACAAGTCTGGCGCCGCGCCCTTTCTTGGTCTTGGCATGCGCACCTCCTGAAGTTCATGTAGCCGCCATGTAGCCACTATGTAGCCAAAAATGCACTATATCCGCGAATTTTCATCAACACCCGAGCTGTACCTATACACAGCAAACTTCCCTAACCTATTGATTTTTATAGATTCTTATCTCAGCTTCAACATCGACGAACATTAGGTGGAGAGAATTGAAAATCCGCGTGTCGGTGGTTCGATTCCGCCCTTGGCCACCAGGATCCCGCACCGCAGACGGTTCATTCCGCTGCGGTGTTTTTCTTGGTGCGTCCAGCGAGGATCTTCATCTTGGCGCCCTGGGTTCACCGTGACGATTCCCTGGAGCGCCTGCAAGGGCAGGGCGCACGCGCAGTGAGTTCAACGGGCTTACCTGCCCGCAACCGATGGTGGTCAACCGGCTGCACGACCGGTCTATCAAGTCATTTGTGCTGCGCCGGGTGCAAACGTTGTCGCGGGCGTAGCTGATGCGTCCACTCGTCGGCCAGGAGTTGGCGGTGTTCTTCGGCGACCTCACGACTATCGGCGTCGAGGGCGGGACCTCGCTGCACGGGGCGCGTGGGTTCACGGCACCTCAAAGAATGGCTGCACGGCGCACAAGGTGATGCCGTGATTGGTGCCAAGCGCAGACGGACGGCCCTCTCGCACATGGTGCATCCGGGCAACACGGCCGAAGGCGCGACACTGCTGCTGCCGATCCGGCACCTGACATCCGTCTCGACCGTACGCCGACAGAAGTGTCCGTTGCCTGCGGTTTTTGTGTCGTGAGCTTGTGCGCGGAGGCGCCCGGCATACCGGCACAAACTGCGGCATGCGGTGGACGCCCAAATACAAAAGGGGAGCCCAACGGGCTCCCCTTCGTACGTAAATAGCCTGACGATGTCCTACTTTCACACGGGAATCCGCA
>JAIXWM010000055.1 GCA_027491255.1 Rubrivivax sp.
ATCGAGCTGCCCTCGACCACGCTGGCGGCGTTGCGTATCCTCGCCATGGCACAGGCCATGGCTGCGGTTCGCGCCTTGCCATCGCGGCCGATGACAGCCCGCTCGGGCGCGCCCAACTGTCGAATCTAGGGTGACACGGATCAGCACCACCTGCCTCACATCCACGTCCAGTACCAAGGTGAACATGCTCAATTCGCCATCGGGACGGCAGAGCTGCTTGCGGGTGCGCTGCCTCGCTCGCAGACGCGGCTCGTCCAGGCTTGGATCGAGCTGCATCAGGACGAGTTGATGGCGGCCTGGAGCATGGCGTCGCAGGGCTATCGCCCGGGGCGCATCGCGCCGTTACAGTAAGCAGCGCAGCCCGCGCTTCAGCCGCCGAGGAGAACCGACATGAACCCCATGGTGCAGACGGTCGAACCCCTGCCGAATCACCTGCTGCGGCTTTCGTTCGACAACGGCGAGGTACGCGTCTTCGACCTGAAGCCCTACCTGGACAAGGGCGTCTTCCGGGCCTTGCAGGACGAAGCGCTCTTCGGCAGGGCCCAGGTGGTGGCGGGCGCGGTGGAGTGGCCGGGTGAGATCGACCTCAGCAACGACACCTTGTTCCTCAGAAGTCGCGCCCTGAGCACCGAAGCGGCCTGACCTCGTCAACGCGCATCGGTCACTCGTTCACCAGCACCACCTTGCCCATCACCTGGCGCGAGCCCATGCGGGCATAGGCTTCGTGCACCTGGGCCATCGGCAGCACGGCGTCGATGGCGGGCTTCAACTGGCCGGCGGCGTAGGCGGCGAACATCGCCTGCAGATCGGCGGCGAAGGCCTGGGGCTCGCGGCGGACGAAGTCGCCCCAGAACACGCCGACGACGGCCGCGCCCTTCAGCAATGCCAGGTTCCAGGGCAGTGCCGGGATGCCGCCGCCGGCGAAGCCGACGACGAGGTAGCGCCCGCGCCAGGCGATCGAGCGGAAGGCAGGCTCGGCCAGCGCGCCGCCCACGGGGTCGTAGACGACGTCGGGGCCGCGGCCGCCGGTGGCTTCCTTCAACGCGGCGCGCAGGTCCTGCTGCCCGTAGTCGACCGTGACGTCGGCGCCGAGCGTGCGGCAGAAATCGCACTTGGCCGGCGTGGAGGCGGCCGCGATCACGCGCGCGCCCAGCGCCTTGGCGATCTGCACCGCCGCCGAGCCCACGCCGCCGGCCGCGCCGAGCACGAGCACGGTCTGCCCAGGCTGCAGCGCGGCGCGGTCCTTCAGCGCATGCCACGAGGTGCCGTAGGTGAACAGGAAGGCCGCCGCGTCGGCCCAGGGCATGGCCGCGGGCACGGGTACGGCCGAGCGCGCGTCGACCAGCGCGTGGGTGCCGAAGCCGCCCTGCGTGCCCAGGCAGGCCACGCGGTCGCCCGGCTTCAGGTGGCGCACCTCGGCGCCGACGGCCTCGACGGTGCCGGCGAATTCGGCCCCCGGCACGAAGGGCAGCTCGGGCTTGAACTGGTACTGGCCCTTGACGGTCAGCAGGTCGGGGAAGTTCAGGCTCGCGGCGGCGACGCGCACGCGCACCTGCGCCGGCCCCGGCTCGTTCAGCGTGATCGGGCCCCAGCGCAGGCCCTCGGCGCCGGTCAGGGTTTCACAGAGCCAGCCTTGCATCAGGGCATCTCCTCGGGTTGAACGGGGTTCGGACAGGCATCGATCACCAGACGCGCGGCGGTCAGGTCCTCGAGCGCGGTGCCCACCGACTTGAACAGCGTGGTCTCGTCGTCGGTACGGCGCCCGGTGCAGGCGCCACGCAGCAGTTCGGCCAGGTCGCCGACGATGGCGTCGTGCGTGATCACGCCGCGCTGCAGCGGCTGCAGCAGGTCGCCGGCCTCGGCCAGCGCGCCGGCGCGGGTGTCGACGACGATGCGCGCGCGCGCCACGGCCTCGTCGTCGACCTCGCGCATGTCGTGGCGGAAGCCGCCCACCAGGTCCAGGTGGGTGCCCGGCGCGAGCCAGCGGCCCAGCACCACCGGGTCGGCGGCGGTGGTGACGCAGCAGACGATGCCGGCCTCACCCACCGCTGCCTGGAGGCCGGCGGGCTCGACGGCTTGCGCCGGCAGGCCCTCGGCGCGCAGCGTGGCCGCCAGCGCCTGCGCCGCCTCGCCACGCCGGCCCCAGACCAGCACCTGCCGCAGCCCCGGGCGCAGCGCCGCGTGCGCGCGCGCCATCCAGCCCGCCAGCCGGCCCGCGCCGACGACGAGCAGCGTGTGGGCATCGTGCCGGGCGAGGTGGCGCGCCGCCAGCGCCGAGGTGGCTGCAGTGCGGCGCAGCGTCACCGCCTCGCCGTCCAGTACCGCGAGCGGGCGGCCGGTGGCGCGGTCGACCGCGAGCACCGTGGCCTCCACCGTCGAGGGCGCGCCCGGGATCGCGGTCACGAGCTTGGTGACGATCAGGCGCTCGTCCCAGGCCGGCATCAGCAGCATCACGTCGCTGGGCGACAAGGGGTGGACGTGGCGCAGCGGCACCTGCGCGCCGCGCACGAAGGCCGCGTGCAGCGCGTCAGCCAACGCCCCCCAGGGCAGCGCCGCATGCACCGCCGGTGCTGAAAACACTTCGATCATGGCCGGCAGTGTAGTCAGCCTGGACGGCCGGACGCGCCCCACGCGCCCTTGCGCCAGATCATGCCGGCCACGGCGCGAGACCTTGCCGCGGGCGGCAGCACGGTCTCACAATCGCCGTCGATGGCCGTGCCGCTGAACCAACTGGGCTTGCGTGACCCGCTGCGCTGGCTGGCGCTGGGCCTGCGCGACTTCCGACGCGCGCCGGTCATCGGCCTGTTCTACGGCGCGGTCTTCATGGTGATGGGCTGGGCGCTGCTGAAGGTCTACGAGCACGCCCCCGCCTACACGCTCGCGCTGAGCGCCGGCTTCCTGCTGATGGGGCCCTTCCTGTGCCTGGGGCTGTACCGGGTGAGCCAACGCCTGGAGGCGGGCCAGAAGCCCGACTTCGGCGACAGCCTGCTGGCCTGGGACACGCGCACCGCGCAGCTGGGCATCTTCGGCTTCGTGCTGCTGGTGCTCGAGATGCTGTGGGGCCGCGCCACGCTCGTGATCTTCGCCGTCAGCTTCGACGGCATGCCCGACTTCAGGGGCTCGCTGCTGGCCCTGCTGGACCCGCAGAACCTGGGCTTCATCGTCGCCTGGCTGGCCGTGGGCGCGGTCTTCGCCGGGCTGATCTTCGCCTTCAGCGTGGTGTCGATGCCGATGATCCTGGACCGTCAGACCGACGCCATCTCCGCCGGCTTGACCAGCCTGCGGCTGGTGCTGACCCAGACCGGCGTGATGTTGTGGTGGGGCGCGCTGATCGCGCTGATCACGACGCTGTCGCTCCTACCCTGGTTCCTCGGCCTGCTCCTCACAGGCCCGGTGATCGGGCATGCCTCCTGGCACGCCTACCGCGCCGCCGTGCCGCGCGAGAACGGCGCCACCGGGGACCACGCGGCCAGGGTCGAGGCTCGCTGAACGGAGGCCTGCCCCGCGGGCCATGTCCCGGACAGCCCCCGGCCACTGCGCCGCCGGCCTTTGGGGCTTGCACCTTCTGGGCTACATTCGCGCCCGCCGCTCGCGGCAAGTTCCCTTCACCGACCCCCTGCCAAGGAGACGACGATGAACCGACCCGCCGACCCGACCCGCCGCGCGCTGTGCGCCGCTGCGCTGGCCGCCGCCAGCCTGCCCGCCTGGGCGCAGAATTTCCCCGACCGCGACTTCGCCGGCGTCATCATGTGGGGCGCCGGCGGCGCCACCGACGTGGTGGCCCGCGCCATCGCGCCGCACGCCGAGGAGGCGCTGGGCCGCAAGATCGTGCTGGCCAACCGCGCCGGCGGCGCGGGCGCGATCTCGACCAACTTCGTGCACCAGCAGGCCAGCGACGGCTACACGCTGCTGATGGGCGCCGAGAACCCGCAGCTGCACGGCGTCATGGCGCTGGGCGAGCTCGACTACTCGAAGTTCTACCCGGTCAACATCCTCGGCCGCGGCGTGGGCGTCATCGTCGTGCACAAGGACCGCCCCTGGAAGTCGGTGCGCGAACTGCTCGCCGATGCACAGGCCAACCCCGGCAAGATCAAGATGGGCTCGACCGGCCCGGGCGGGCTGCCGCACACCATCGGCGCGATGATCGGCACCGCGGCGCGGATGCCGGTGACCGCCGTGCCCTTCGACGGCGAAGGCCCCGGCCTGACCGCGCTGCAGGGCGGCCACGTGGATTTCATGCCGGTGGGCTACAGCGCCGCGGCCGAGCACATCCGCGCCGGGCGCGTGAAGGCGATCGCCGTCGTCGACGAGAAGCCCTACGCGGGCATCCCGCCGATCACGCAGGACCTGCCAGCCTTGGACAAGTACCTGCCCTGGGGCCCCTTCTACGGCGTGTTCGTCAAGCGCGACGTGCCCGAGGCGGCGCGGGCACGCCTTACCGCAGCCTTCAAGACCGCGGCGGCGAACCCGAAGTTCACCGAGCTGATGGTCAATCGCGGCAACGTGGTGATGAACATCGCCGGCACCGAGGCCGATGCCTTCCTGCGCAAGTGGCAGTCGGTCACGGCCTGGACGCTGCACGAGGCCGGGGCGACGAAGAAGTCGCCCGCCGACCTGGGCATCCCCAAGCCCTGAGGCAAAAGCGGAGACAGCGGCTCCGCGGCAGCCTGTCGCTCACGGCCCGCAGGCCGCAGAGGACGGCATGCCTCGCAGCCGAGCGCGTAGGAGCGCTACTGCAGTCTCGGCCCGATCGGACCAGCCTTCGGGCTGGCTTATGCCTCGGCCCTGCCCGGATGCCTCTCAGGGCAGCAGCACGGTGCAGCCCGTGGTCTTGCGCGCCTCGAGCTCGCGATGCGCCTGCGCGACCTCGGCCAGCGGGTAGCGCTGGTCGATGCGGATCTTCACCTGGCCGCTGCCGACCACGGCAAACAGGTCGTCAGCCATCGCCTGCGTGGCCTCGCGCGTGGCGATGTGGGTGAACAGTGTCTGGCGCGTGACGTACAGCGAGCCCTTGTTGCCGAGGATGCCGGGCGCAAACGGCGGCACGGGGCCGGAGGCATTGCCGAAGCTGACCATCAGACCGAAGGGGCGCAGGCAGTCCAGGCTCTTGTCCCAGGTGTCCTTGCCCACCGAGTCGTAGACCACCTTCACCCCCCGCCCGCCCGTGATCTCCTTGACGCGGGCGCCGAAGTCCTCGCGGCTGTAGTCGATCATGTGGGCCGCGCCGTGCTCGAGCGCGAGCTCGCACTTGGCCGCGCTGCCGGCCGTGCCGATGAGCTGCAGCCCGAGCGCGCGCGCCCACTGGCAGGCGATCAGGCCCACCCCGCCGGCGGCCGCATGGAAGAGGACATGGTCGCCGGGCTCCAGTCCCTCGACCGGGCGCGAGCGCTTGAGCAGGTACTGCGCCGTCAGGCCCTTGAGCATCATCGCCGCACCGGTCTCGAAGGAGATGCCATCGGGCAGCCGGCACACCGACTTCGCCGGCATCACGCGCGCCTCGCAGTAGCTTCCGGGCGGATGGCTGGCATAGGCGGCGCGATCGCCGGGCTTCAGGTGCGTGACGCCCTCACCCACGGCCTCGACGACGCCAGCGCCTTCCATGCCCAGCGTCAGCGGCAGCGCATTCGGGTACAGGCCGGTACGCTGGTAGACGTCGATGAAGTTCAGTCCGCAGGCGTGGTGGCGGATGCGGATCTGCCCGGGACCGGGTTCGCCCACCGGCAGGTCGACGAGTTGCATCTGCTCGGGGCCACCGAAGGCGCTGATCTGGATCGCACGGGGCATCAGGAAATCTCCACGGTTTTCAAAAGGCGCGAGGATAGGCGATCGAGCGCAGGCGTGCAGGGCGGCGCCACGACGCTGCGCGGGCATGGCACCATCTCGCCTGCGCGATGCGGCATCCAGCGCCCTGTCCTGCCCTTTCATTGCGGCCCCTGACCGCGTCTGCCATGACCCTGACCCCGCGCCTGTTGCTGCTGCTGACCGCGCCCTCCCTGTTGTGGGCTGGCAACGCCGTGCTCGGCCGGCTGATGGTGGGCCACGTCCCGCCGATGACGCTGAACCTGCTGCGCTGGGTGCTGACGGTACTGATCCTTCTGCCGCTGGCCTGGCGCGCGCTGCGGCCGTGGTCGCGCATCCGCGAGCGCTGGGGCTACCTGCTGGTGATCGGCGTGCTCGGCGCCGGCTTGTACAACTCGCTGCAGTACCTGGCGCTGATCACCTCCACGCCGATCAACGTCACGCTCGTGGCCTCGAGCCTGCCGGTGTGGTCGCTGGCGGTCGGCGCCTTGTGCTTCGGTGAGCGGCCGTCGCGACGGCAGGCGCTGGGCGCCGCGCTCGGGCTGGCGGCGGTCGTGATCGTGCTCAGCCGCGGCTCGCTCGAGGTGCTGCGCACGGTGCGCTTCGTGCCGGGCGACCTGTACATGCTGGGCGCGGTGATCGGATGGTCCTTCTACAGCTGGCTGCTCGTGAAGCCGCCCGCGCACATGCGCGGCGCGCAGCGCCCCGACTGGGACTGGGCCGGCTTCCTGCTGATCCAGGGGCTGTTCGGGCTGGCCGGCTCGGGCCTGTTCTTCACCCTGGAGCACGCCCTGGGCACCCACCCCATCGACTGGAGTCTGCCGGTGCTGGCAGGCCTGCTGTACGCGGCCGTCGGGGCCTCGATCGTCGCCTACCGCTGCTGGGGACTGGCCGTGGCCGAGGGCGGCCCGACCCTGGCCGCGCTGTTCTACAACATGACGCCGCTGGTGGCCGCGCTGTTGTCGAGCGTGCTGCTGGGCGAGTCGCCCCGGCTCTACCATGCGCTGGCCTTGCTGTTGCTGTTCGGCGGCATCGTCGTCAGCACGCAGCAGGCTCGGCGTTCGCCCTGAGTGCGGATACGCCCCCCGGCAGCGCATGCCTGACGCCCGCCCCGACGCCAGCAAGGAGATCCCGGATTGAGCCTCCCAGCAAGTCCCCCGAGCCCGGGCCTGCCTGTGCCACCAGCCCCCCTGGACGGGCGGCCTGGAAGCGACTCATCCGCCATGCACGCAGCTTTCGAGCGGGCGCGTGACCTGTTCGTGGCAGGCAATGCCTCCTTTGCCGCGGGCCGACTCGAAGAGGCCGCGTCTCGATTCCGCGCGTCGCTGCAGGAACTGCCGCGACGGCCGTCGACCGTGGCCAACCTGGCCGTGACCCTGCAACGGCTGGACCGTCCCCAGGAAGCCTTGGCGCTGCTGGACGAGACGCTGCAGAGCCACGCCGACGACGCGGCGCTGTGGTCGCTGCGCGGCGCGGCGTTGGAGGCGCTCGACCGGGCGACCGATGCCCTGGCCAGCCACGAGCGCGCGCTGGCGATCGATGCCGGGCGCCTGGCAGACCGCTTCCATGCCGGCAGGCTGATGCTGCGGCTGGGCCGGCCTGCCGACGCGCTGGCTGCGCTGCAGGCCGTGTGCGCGGCGAGCCCGGACTCCGCCGAGGCTCACTACCGGCGTGGGCAGGCGCTGCTGCAGCTGTTGCGCCCTGATGAGGCCTTGGCGGCCTGGGACCGGGCGCTTGCGCTGGACGCCACGCTGGTGGACGCCTGGGCCGACCGCGGGGCGTGGATGCAGGAGCGCGGACGCCTGTCCGAAGCGGTGCGCTGCTTCGAGCAGGCGCGCGCCCATGGTGGCGACGCCGCCTTGCTGGACTACCAGATCGCGGGCCTGTCGTCACCCGCCGGGCACACAGGCGGGACGATGCCTCCAGGCGCGCCGCGCAGCTATGTCCAGGGCCTTTTCGACCGTTACGCCGACGACTTCGACGAGCACCTCGTGGAGCGGCTGGCCTACCGCGCGCCCCAGGAACTTGCCGCCGGGCTGGCACGCCTGTCACGGACGCACTTCCGCCATGCGCTGGACCTGGGCTGCGGCACCGGCCTGTGCGCCGCCCCGCTCGGAGCCTTCGTGACCCGACTGGACGGCGTCGACCTGTCCGCGGGCATGCTGGCGCGCGCGCAGGCGCTCGGCCGCTACGACCGCCTGGAGCAGGCCGATGTCGTCGAGCATCTGGCGGCGACGCCCTGGCGGCACGACCTGGTCGTCGCCGCCGACCTCTTCATCTACGTCGGCAGGTTGGAGGCGGTCTTCTCGGGCGTGCGCCGCGTGCTCGAGCCTGAAGGGGTGTTCTGCTTCTCGGTCGAGCGTCTGGACGACGCGCAGGGTGACTGCGCACTGCTGCCCAGCCTGCGCTATGCGCATTCGGCGGCCTACCTGCAGCGGCTCGCGCGGGAACACGGCTTCGCCGTCGCGGCCCTCGAGGAGCATGCGCTGCGGCACGACGAGCGCGCCCCGGTGCGTGGGCTGTACGCCTGGTTCGTGGCGGCCTGAGCCGTGCCGCGGCGGACCCGGGCCGGCGCCCCGCCGAAAGCAGGCCTCAGCGTGAGGCCGGCCGGCGCGCCAGCAGGGCCACCCCCACCAGCACCAGCGCGGTGCCGGCCACGACCCAGACCGTGAGGGGCTCGCCCAGCAAGGCCACACCCATCAGCAGGGTCACGACCGGCCCGATCATGCCCGCCTGCGCAGCGGTGGCCGCGCCGATACGCTCGACGGCCATCATCACCATCAGCACAGGCGCGACAGTGCACAGCAGGGCGTTCAGCAGGCTCAGCCACCACACGGCCGGGGCCAGCGCCCACAGGGTGTCCACGGGCCGCAGCACCAGGAACTGCAGCACGCACAGCACGCAGGCGACCGTGGAGGCCAGGCCGGTCAGGCGCAGCGCGCCCAGACGCCGCACCTCCTGGCCACTGAGCACGAGATAGAGGGAGTAACTGAGCGTCGAGGCGAAGACCAGCGCCGAACCCAGGGCCACGTGGCTGCCCTCGATGCGGATTTCATGCGCGAAAGCCACCAGGATGCCGCAGTAGCTGACACCCAGCGCCAGCAGCTGCCCACGCGAGACGCGCTGCCGGTGCAGCAGCCAGCCCAGCACCACCACCACGGTCGGGTTCAGGTAGAGGATCAGACGCTCCAGGCTGGCAGTGACGTACTGCAGACCGACGAAGTCCAGGAAGCTGGCCAGGTAGTAGCCCAGGAAGCCGAGCGTGGCCGCCACACGCCAGTCGCGACCGGTCAGGGCGGGACGCCCGCGACCCGCCCACCAGGCCAGCGCCGCAAACAGCGGCAAGGCGCAGGCCATGCGCAGCGCCAGCAGCGTCACGGCATCGACGCCGTGGCGGTAAGCCAGCTTGATGATGATGGCCTTGCCGGCGAAACCGATGGCGCCGAACACGGCCAGCGCAAGGCCGGCGCGGCGGATCGCGGCCGGCCCGGCGTTCACCAGCCCGCGGCCTGGCCGTCGCGCCGCGGGTCGCTGGCCGCAGCGTAGCCCTGGACCGCCGGGTCGCCCAGGCGCCAGATGAACTGACCGGCACCGTAGTCCTGGTAGCTGTCGGCAAAGGGCTCGACGCGGTGGCCGAGATCACGCAAGCCTTGCGCGGTGGCGGGATCGAAGCCGTCCTCGGCATTGACGATGCCACCGAACCAGCGCCAGCGCGGCGCGTCACAGGCCGCCTGCGGCTGCTGCCGGTAGTCGAGCATGCGCACGAGCGTCTGCAGATGACCCTGCGGCTGCATGTCGCCGCCCATGACGCCGAAGCTCATCACCGGCGCGCCGTCCTTCGTCAGGAAGGCCGGGATGATGGTGTGGAAGGGCCGCTTGCCCGGGCCGACGACGTTGGCGCGGGTCTCGTCCAGCGTGAAGCCGTGGCCGCGGTTCTGCAGGCTGATGCCCCAGCCCGGGACGACCACGCCCGAGCCGAAGCCCATGTAGTTGCTCTGGATGAAGCTGACCATCATGCCGCGCTCGTCGGCGGCGGTCAGGTAGATCGTGCCGCCCTGGGGCAGATGGCCGGGACCGTGATCCTGAGCGCGTCTGGGGTCGATGCGGCGCGCGCGCTCGTCGAGGTAGGCGTCGTCGAGCATCTGGGCCGGCGTCAGCGACATCGCGCGCGGCTCGCCGACATGGCGGTAGACGTCGGCGAAGGCGAGCTTCATGGCCTCGATCTGCAGGTGCTGGGAGGCCACGCCATCCACCGGCAGCGAGGCGATGTCGAAGCGCTGCAGGATGCCGAGCGCAATCAGCGCCGCGATGCCCTGGCCATTGGGCGGGATCTCGTGCACCGTGTAGCCGCGGTAGTCCTTCGCGATCGGGGTCACCCATTCGGGCCGGTACGCAGACAGGTCGGCCTCGGTCATCGCGCCGCCGTGCTCGCGGGCATGCGCGGCGATGGCCGCAGCGATCTCGCCGCGGTAGTAGGCCTCGCCGCGGGTCTGCGCGATCAGCTTCAGCGCGCGCGCCGCTTCGGGGAAGGCGAAGCGCTCGCCCACATGAGGCTGGCGACCATGCGGGAGGAAGGCCTGTGCGAAGCCGGGCTGGCTGGTGATGTCGGGCAGCGAAGCCGCGTTCGTCCACTTGTGCTGCACGATGACCGGCACGCCGTAGCCGCGCTCGGCGATCTCGATGGCCGGGGCCATCAAATCGGCGAAGGGCAGCCTGCCGTGGCGCTCGTGCAGGGTCATCCAGCCCGCCACCGCACCCGGCACCGTGACGGAGTCCCAGCCGCGCTTGGGCGGCGTCTTCGCATCAGCGCCGTACTTGCTGCGGAAGTAGTCGGGCGTCCAGGCCGCGGGCGCGCAGCCCGAGGCGTTCAGGCCCTGCAGACCCTGGCCGTCCCAGAGGATGCAGAACATGTCGGAGCCCAGACCGTTGCTGCACGGCTCGACGATGGTCATCACCGCTGCGGCCGCGATCGCGGCGTCCACGGCATTGCCACCTTGCTGCAGCATCTTCAGCCCCGCCTGCGCGCCCAGTGGGTGCGAGGTGGAGACGATGTTGCGGGCGAACACGGGCGAGCGGCGGCTGGCATAGCCGGTGCTCCAGTCGAAGGCGTGGGTCATCGCTTGGGATCTAAGGATGTAGGACAAAGAGGATTCTGGCCCACGGCTGCGTCAGACCGGCGGACTCGGACGCTCGACCCGCTGGTCGGCCACGTAGCGCTGCATCGTCGGCGGCTCCGC
This sequence comes from Rubrivivax sp., assembly GCA_027491255.1. Taxonomy (GTDB): domain Bacteria; phylum Pseudomonadota; class Gammaproteobacteria; order Burkholderiales; family Burkholderiaceae_C; genus Rubrivivax. The sequence goes on from JAIXWM010000055.1 coordinate 11,037, forward strand.
GCCGAGGTGGAAGGCCAGCCGCTGCGCGCGCAGCTCGGCGTCGAAGGTCGTGAAGCGTTCGAGGCGCCGTTGATGCTCGAGCCAGTTCTCGTCGACGAAGTACTCGACGTAGCGGCCTGGGTCTGCGGTGTCGCGGAACAGGCCCCAGGACAGGGCCCCCTGGCGCAGGCGGGCACCGCGCGTGCGCCGCATGACGGCAGCGAACTCGTCGGCGCGCGCCGGGTCGATCAGGTACTCCAGCGTCACCATCACCGGCCCCTCTTCAGGCTCGACGGGAATCGCCGGCTCGGGGCGCGGTGCGGCGGGCGCGGGGCTGTAGTCGAGTTCGGGACCAGCATCGACATGACGCCCGCGCGTGAGCAACCACACGCCTATCCCGAGGGCGGAAGAGCCGAGGACCGCAGCGTCCACCCCCGCCAGACCGGCCACCTGCCCCCACACCAAGCCGCCGCAGGCCGCGCCGCCCATCAGCGACATCTGATAGATGGCCATGCCGCGCGCGCGCACCCAGTCCGGCAGCACCGACTGGGCCGCGACCGACAGCGAGTTGGCCACCAGCAGCCACGCCATGCCGACCACCACCATCGCCGGCACCGCCAGCCAGATCTCCTGCGCAGTCACGATCAGCCCGGCCATCAGGGCATACGCAAGGGTGCCGCCGCGCACGAAGTCGTCCCGGCTCCAGCGCTGGCGCCAGCGCGGGGCCAGCAGCGCGGCCAGGATGGCGCCCAACCCCAGGCAGGACAGCAGCAACGTGAACGTGGCCGGCCCGCCGCCATGCAGGCCGCGCGCCACCAGCGGCAGCAGCGAGGTCAACGCCGCGGACTGCAGGAAAAACAGGAAGCTGCGCCACATCACGCCCTTCAGGCGTGGCGACTGCCAGGCGAAATTGAGGCCGACGCGCATCGCGCCGATGAAGCGCTCCCCCGGCAAAGGACTGGTGCGGGGGGTCGAGCGCCAACGCAGGATGAGCACGAAGGCCAGCACCGACAGCAGGGCGTTGAGCACGAACACCAGCGCCGGACTCGCGGCCGCGATCAGCGCGCCGGCCAGCACCGGCCCGATCACCCGCGACAGGTTCATCGAGATGCCGCTGAGCGCCAGCGCCGTGGGCAGCTGAGCCCGCGGCACGACCTGCGGCACGATGGCCGAGAACACCGGCAAGCGCATCGCCAGGCCGATGCCATTGAGGAAGGTCAGCGCGAGCAGCACGGGCGCGGTCAATGCACCCGCCAGCGACAGCGCAGCCAGCACCAGCGCCGTGGCGGACACCCACAGCTGCGTGGCTGCGAAGTACAGCCGACGATCGACGATGTCGGCCGTCGCGCCGCTGGGCACGGCCAGCAGCAGCACCGGCAGCGTGGAGGCGGTCTGCACCAGCGCCACCATCACCGGGCTCGTCGTGAGCGTCGTCATCAGCCAGGCGGCCGAGACGTCGTTCATCCACATCGTCATGTTGGCGGCGAGCCAGGCGAACCACAGCCCGCGGTAGACCGGACTGCGCAGCGGCTCGAGCGCAGCGGGCAGACGCATGAAGATAAGCATAGACGCAAAAAAGGCCGGGCCCCGGCGATGCGGGGCCCGGCCTGCAGAGAAGACGCAGCGTCAGTCCTCTTCCTTGAACGCTTCCTGGCGCTTGGCCTTGATCGCCGGCAGCGACACGACCAACACCATCAGGAAGGCCGCGATCAGCAAACCCGCCGAGAGTGGACGGCTGAGGAATGTGGTCCAGTCTCCCCGGGACAGAAGCAGCGCTCGACGCAGGTTCTCCTCCATCATCGGCCCGAGGATGAAGCCCAGCAACAGCGGCGCCGGCTCGCAGCCCATCTTCATGAAGAGGTAGCCCGCGATGCCGAAGCCCGCAGCGATGTAGACGTCGAAGTTGTTGTTGTTCAGCGTGTACAGGCCGATGCAGCAGAACACCATGATGGCCGGGTAGAGGAAGCGGTAGGGCACCGTCAGCAGCTTGATCCAGATGCCGATCAGCGGCAGGTTCAGGATCACCAGCATCAGGTTGCCGACCCACATCGAAGCAATCAGACCCCAGAAGAGCTGGGGATTGCTCGTCATCACCTGCGGGCCGGGCTGGATGCCCTTGATCGTCATCGCGCCCACCATCAGCG
>JAIXWM010000025.1 GCA_027491255.1 Rubrivivax sp.
ATGACCACGCACCTGGAGTTCTACTCGGCGCGACAGCGCATGGCGCAGGCGCGCGCGCTGCTGGACCTGCACGCCGAGGCCTGCGCCCACGCCGCCGCGCCGCCGCTGGACGACGACAGCGGCGGGCCCTTCCAGTCCAAGCTGCATACCGCCAGCGCCGTGCTGTGCGGTGATTTCAACCTCGAGCGCCACGAGCCGGAGTACGCCGTGCTGGGCGCGGCGCCGGTTGCGCCCGGCGTGACCGCGCTGCGCGACGTCTGGCCCCTGGCCCATGGCGCAGCGCCGCCGGGGCCCACTTTCCGCTTGCACGACCGGCGCTACGGCCCCGAGCCCATTTCCTGCGACTACATCTTCGTCAGCGACGACCTGGCACCGCGCGTGCGCAGCGTCGCGGTCGACACCGTGAACACGGTGTCGGACCACCAGCCGGTGTTACTGAAACTCGCGTAGCGCTGGCGGGCAGCCGCATCAAGCGGATTCACGGCCGACGATCTCGAAGCCGACGTCGACCCGCCCGAGGGCCGGATCGGTGCCTTCGAGCCGGGCGAGCAGGGCGCAGGCCGCCCGCTCGCCGATCTCACGTCCGGGGATGCGGACCGTGGTGAGCGCGGGCGACGTGTGCGCGGCGATGTCGAAGTCACCGAAGCCGAGGACCGACAGGGCCGTCGGAACGGGTATTGCGCGGTCTGCCGCCGCCCTGAGCGCAGCAGTCGCGAGCGCGTCGTTGGCGCAGAACAGCGCGTCGATCTGCGGATGGCTGTCCAGCAGGCGCAGCACTGCGTCGCGCCCGGCTGCGGGGCTCATGCCGTCGTCGACGAAGGCCGGGACCGGCGCGGCAAGTCCGGCGGCGCGGGCGGCCTCGCGCAGTCCGCGCAGGCGTTTGCCCGAGCGGCCCTCACGCTGCGGACTGGTGCCCAGGAAGGCCCAGCGCCGGCGCCCCTGCGCCGCGAAGTACCGTCCGGCTTCAACCCCGGCCCCGACGTTGGAGAAGCCGACCAGCATGTCGATCGGCTGCGTCGTCAGGTCCCAGATCTCGACGACCGGGACCTCATGCCGGGCCAGCAGGGCGCGCGTCTGGCTGTCGTGCTCCACGCCCGTCAGCACCAGTGCATCCACGCGTCGGCCCAGGAAGCTGCGCACCAGCGCCGCCTCGGTGGACGGGTCGTAGCTGCTGTCACCCAGCATCAGCTCGTAGCCGGCGCCTCGAAGGATGGATGCGAGCCCGTGGACGGTGCTCGCGTAGACCGAGTTCATCAGGGTGGGCACGATCGCCGCAACGATGCGGCTGCGTCCGGTGGCCAAGGCGCTGGCGGCGCTGTCCGGCAGGTATCCGAGCTGGGCGACCGCGCCCTGGACGGCGCGCAGCGTCGAGTCCGCGACCTGCTCCGGGTGCCGCATCGCCCGCGACACCGTCATGGTCGACACGCCTGCCAGCCGCGCCACGTCCACCAGGCGAACCGGCGTGCTGCGGCTGGGGCCTGCAGGCGCGCCGGCGTTCGCCTGCGATGCTGCGGTGCGTCTTGACATGCCGCGGAGAGTACCGCAAACTGAGGCTCATCTTGTTAGCGCTAACAGTCGTCATGGATGCCGTCGCTGCATGACTTCCTGCAGCTGATGGCCACCGCGAACCGACGACGCATCACGGGCATGGAACTCACACCACAGCAGATCGATTTCTACCGACGCGAGGGCTACCTCGTCGTTCACGGGGTGCTGGATGCGCCGGAGCTCGAGCGGCTGCGGTCGGCGATGGACGAGCTCCTGGCCGGCGCCCGCGGCGTGGCCGACCACACCGCGCTGTACGACATGGAGGACACGCACACGCCCGAGCAGCCCCGCGTGCGGCGGCTGAAGCTCCCGCACCTGCACCATGCGGCCTTCCACGACCTCATCCGCAGCCCGAAGGTGCTGGGCTTGCTCACGTCGCTGCTGGGCCCGTCGGTGCGCATGCACACCTCCAAGCTCAACCTGAAGTCGGCCGACTACGGCGCCGCGGTCGAGTGGCACCAGGACTGGGCCTTCTATCCGCACACCAACGACGACGTGCTGGCCATGGGCGTGCTGCTGGACGACTTCGAGCCCGACAACGGGCCGATGATGGTGGTTCCCCGGACCCACGTCGGCTCCATCTGCGACCACCACCACGCCGGTGTCTTCGTCGGTGCGATCGACCCGGACCGGATCGCCCCGGAGATCGCGCGGGCGGTTCCGCTGATCGCCAAGGCCGGTTCGATCACCCTGCATCACGCGCGCCTCATCCATGGCTCGGCCTTGAACACTTCGCGCCGCCCGCGTTCCTTCCTGCTCTACGAAGCCATGGCGGCCGACGCCTGGCCGCTGGCCAGCGGGCTCTACGGGAGCCTCGAGGAGTTCGATGCCCGCATGCTCTGCGGAGAGCCTTCGCTGCAACCGCGCATGACCGCGGTGCCGGTGCGCATGCCCGTCCCGAAGGCCCCGCAGTCGGCCTCGCTCTACCAGTCGCAGAAGTACATGGCGAAGCGTTTCTTCGAAGTCGCCCCGTAGTGGCGACACATCGCGCGGCGGGCTCTCGAGAGCCTGCACGCGTTCCACCGGCAGATCGGGCTCGACCCGAGAGGAGAAGCAGATGAGGAGACATTGGATCAAGGCGGTCGCGCTCGGCGCGATGCTGCTCGCCGCGCCGGCGCTGCAGGCGCAGCCCACGCTGACCTTCGGCGGCTCGGACGCCATCGGCACCGTGATCGACCGCACGAATGCGATGTTCACCAGGCTGGTGAACGAACGCGCGGCGGGCAAGGTCCGCGTGAACTTCATCCAGGGCGAGCAGCTGGGCAGCGACGTCCAGGTCATCGAGCAGATGATGAAGGGCTCGGTGGCGCTGTACGGCGACGTGCTCGACTGGTATGCCAACTGGGTCAAGGACTTCTCGGTGCTGGCCTGGGGCTTCACCTTCCGCGACAACGATCATTTCCAGAAGTTCCTCGATTCGCCCACCTTCGCTGCGATGGCCGAGGAACTGCGCGCCAAGCAGGGCCTGCGCATCCTGGCCTCGGCACCCACCCAGCCGCGCATCCTGTTCGCCAAGAAGCCGGTGAACACCCCTGACGACCTGAAGGACGTCAAGATGCGGGTGCCTGAGATCAAGACCTACCTCAACCTGTGGCAAGCCATGGGGACGAAGCCTGCGCGCGTGGCCTGGGCCGAGGTCTTCCTCGGGCTCAAGACCGGGGTCATCGACGCCGCCGAAGGGCCGATCGGCTCGGCCTATGCCCAGAAGTTCCACCAGGCGGCCACGAACGTGATGCTGACCGACCACCTCGTCTCGTCACAGCACATCACGATCAACGAGAAGACCTTCCAGTCGCTGCCGCCCGACGTGCAGAAGATCATGGTCGATGCGGCGCGCGAGGCGATCGCCTGGGGCCGCAAGCAGGCCGAGGCCGAGACGGCCGACCTGGCCAAGAAGATGGCCGCCGAGGGGGCCAAGGTGATCAGCGTCAACCGGGCGCCCTTCGCCGACCGCGCGCTGGCAGCCGTCAAGGGCATGGAGCAGGACGGCGCCTGGTCGTCGGGCCTGTACCAGCGCATCCGCGACATCAAGTGAGACCCGCCGTCATGGGCGGCCCGGCCTTGTGCCCGGGCCGCCTGTGACGGTCTAGGATACGAAAGTGCCCGCCATGGATGTCCTGCTGGCCCGGTGGTGGCGGCTGCTCGAGCTGATCGGTCGGCTGGAGAAGCTGCTGGGCGTGCTGCTGCTGTCGACGATCGTCGTCTCGATCACCGTCCAGGTGGTCACGCGCTATCTCTTCGGCCAGCCGCTGGTGTGGGTCGAGGAACTGGCCGGATACTGCTTCCTCTGGGGGGTCTTCCTCGGCGCGGCGGTGGGCATGAAGGAACTGCGGCACATCCGCATCGACACCTTCGTCTCCAGGCTGTCCGAGCGGCCGCAGGCCCTGTGGCGCGCGCTGACCTGGGCCCTGGCCACCGGCTGCTGCGTGATCATCGCGGTGCAGGCCTGGGACATCATGGAGGTGGAATCGCGCAGCCGGACGATGTCGCTGCCGCTGGATCTGCCGCGCCACCTCTTCTATTCCACGCCGCTGTTCGTCTGCACGTTCTCGATCGCGCTGACCGGCCTGTACCTGGTGAGCGCGGAATTGATGCGCGCGGCAACCGGCCGGCCCGTGGACGCCGACAGCGCGCGGCGTGAGCGGGAGCGTGCGGCCCAGCAGCAGGACGCCGAGGCGGAGGCCATCGCCGAGCGCATCGCCGCCAGGGGCCGGTCCGGCGAGCCGGCGGTGCAGGCGCAAGGCGGGGAGGGCGCGCGATGAACGTCCTGCCGATGTTCCTCCTGATGTTCGGGCTGATCGCCATCGAGCTGCCGGTGGCCTTTGCCCTGGTGGCTGCCGCGCTCGCCTGGCTGCAGTTCGCCTCGCCGGTGCCGATGTCGCTGGTCGTCCAGCGCATGACCTCCGGCATCGACAGCTTCCCGCTGCTGGCGATCCCGCTGTTCGTGCTCGCCGGCAATCTGATGAACGTCGGGGGCATCGCGGCGCGCATCTTCGACTTCGCCGTGGCGCTGGTCGGCCACCTGCGCGGCGGCCTGGCCCAGGTCAACATCTTCGCCAGCCTGATCTTCGCCGGCATGTCGGGCGTCGCCCAGGCCGACGCCGCCGGCCTGGGAACGGTCGAGATCAAGGCGATGAAGAAGGAGGGCTTCGACGCCGCCTTCGCCGCGGCCTGCAGCGCCGCGTCGGCGATCGTCGGCCCGATCATCCCGCCCTCGGTGATCATGGTGGTCTACGGCGTGCTCGCGCAGGTCTCCATCAGCGACTTGTTCCTGGCGGGGCTGGTGCCGGGCTTCGTGATCGGCGGCCTGCTGATGCTGACGGTGTGGTTCCTGGTGGCCACCGGCCGCGTGCACGCGCCGGTCCAGCCCAGGGCGGCCGGGCATGCGCTGCGCCGCAGCTTCGTGCGCGCGGTGCCGCCGCTGATGGCTCCGGTCATCCTCGTCGTCGGCCTGCTGTCCGGCGTGGCGACGCCGACCGAGCTCGGCGCGATCACCGTCGTGTACGCCGCCGCGCTCGGCTTCTTCTACGGCGAGCTGAACCTGAAGCGCCTGTATGCCTGCCTGGGCGAGACCTTCGTCACCACCGGCGTGCTGGTCTTCATCATGGCCGCCGCGGTGCCCTTCGGCTGGGCCATCGCCGTCAACAACGTGCCCGCCCAGCTGGCCTCGTGGCTGCTCGAGATCACGGCGAACAAGTGGCTGATCCTCGCCATGATCAACGTCCTGCTGCTGGTCATCGGCTGCTTCATGGAGACCACGGCCATCCTGCTCATCGCCGTGCCGACCTTCCTGCCGCTGGTCATGCAACTGGGCATCGACCCGGTGCACTTCGGCCTCGTGATCATCCTCAACCTGCTGATCGGGGCGACCACGCCGCCTTTCGGCGTGCTGCTGTTCATCGTGCAGGACATCGCCAAGGTCAGTTTCGGCGCCATCGTGCGCGCGATCCTGCCTTTCTATGTGCCGCTGGCGGTGGCGCTGCTGATGATCACCTACTGGCCCGACCTGTCGCTGTGGCTGCCGCGCGTGCTGAAGTGAGGTGACGCGAAGGCGCGCTCCCCGGCGGCCTGCATCGGGCCGGGGCGGGCGGCCCGATCGCGGCGCTCAGAGATGGGCGCGGTGGTGACGCAGGTGGTCTTCGATGAAGCTCGACACGAAGAAGTAGCTGTGGTCGTACCCCGCCTGCCGGCGCAGGCACAAGGGCACGCCGGCCGCGGCGCAGGCCTGCTCCAGCAGGTCCGGCCTGAGCTGGGTGTCGACGAAGGGGTCGGCCTCGCCCTGGTCGACGAGCAGCGGCGGGCCCGACCAGCCGCGCGACTGCAGCAGCGCCGTCGTGTCGTAGGCGGCCCAGGACGCCTGGTCGTCGCCGAGGTAGCCCGTCAGGGCCTTGGTACCCCAGGGGCAGCGCATGGGCGAGGCGATGGGTGCGAACGCCGACGCGCTGCGGACCCACTCGGGCGCGGTGAGCGCGATGGTCAGCGCCCCGTGGCCGCCCATGGAGTGCCCGGACATCGCCGTGCGGGCATCGTCGATCGGGAACTCCGCCTGCACGAGGGCCCGCAACTCCTGCACGATGTAGCGGCGCATCCGGTAGTGCTGCGCCCACGGGTCACGGGTGGCGTCGACGTAGAACCCGGCGCCAAGGCCGAAATCCCAGGCCTCGCGATCGCCGGCGATGGTGATGCCGCGCGGGCTCGTGTCCGGGGTCACCAGCGCGAGGCCGAGCTCGGCCGCCACGCGCTGCGCGCCGGCCTTGGTGATGAAGTTCTCCTCGGTGCAGGTCAGCCCCGACAGCCACCACAGCACCGGCACGCGGCCGCCGGCCGCCTGCGGCGGCAGGTAGAGCCCGAAGCGCATCGTGCAGCCGGTCGCCTCGGACTCGTGCGACCAGACCTGCTGCGACCCGCCGAAGCAGCGGTGATCGGCCCGTTTCTGCAGCTTCACGGGAAGGTGACCACCGAGCGGATCGAACTGCCTTCGTGCATCAGGTCGAAGGCGTCGTTGATGCGCTCGATCGGCATCACGTGCGTGATCAGGCTGTCGATGTCGATCTTGCCGTCCATGTACCAGTCGACGATCTTCGGCACGTCGGTGCGTCCGCGCGCGCCGCCGAATGCCGTGCCCTTCCAGACCCGGCCGGTGACGAGCTGGAAGGGCCGCGTCTTGATCTCCTGCCCCGAGCCGGCCACGCCGATGATGACGCTCACGCCCCAGCCGCGGTGGCAGCATTCGAGGGCCTGGCGCATCACCTCGACGTTGCCGATGCACTCGAAGGAGTAGTCGGCCCCGCCGCCGGTGAGTTCGACGAGGTGGGCGACGAGGTCGCCGCCGACTTCGCGGGGGTTGACGAAATGCGTCATGCCGAACTTCTCGGCAATGGCCCGGCGCGAGGGGTTGATGTCGACGCCGATGATCATGTTGGCGCCCACCATGCGCGCGCCCTGGATCACGTTCAGGCCGATCCCGCCGAGCCCGAAGACCACGACGTTGGCACCCGGCTCGACCTTCGCGGTGTTGATGACGGCCCCGATGCCGGTGGTCACGCCGCAACCGATGTAGCAGATCTTGTCGAAGGGCGCGTCCTCGCGCACCTTGGCCAGCGCGATCTCCGGCAGCACGGTGTAGTTGGCGAAGGTCGAGCACCCCATGTAGTGGTGGATCCTGCGTCCGCCGATCGAGAAGCGGCTGGTGCCGTCAGGCATCAGGCCCTTGCCCTGGGTGGCGCGGATGGCCGTGCACAGATTGGTCTTGCGCGACAGGCAGGACTTGCACTGGCGGCACTCCGGCGTGTACAGCGGGATCACGTGGTCGCCCTTCTTCAGCGTCGTCACCCCCGTGCCGACATCGACCACCACCCCGGCACCTTCATGGCCGAAGATCGCCGGAAACAGACCTTCGGGGTCCGCGCCCGAGCGCGTGAACTCGTCGGTGTGACACACCCCGCTGGCCTTGATCTCCACCAGCACCTCGAGTGCCTTCGGGCCCTCGAGCTGCACCGTCTCGATCACCAGGGGCTTGCCGGCTTCGTAAGACACCGCTGCCTTGACGTCCATCCATGTCCTTTCCACTTCGCAACGGCGAAGCCTGAAGGCGCGAATGTTCGGCGACGAGGGTGCGTGGTGTCAACCTCCGTCTTCGGCGCCTTCCGGCACGCCGTTCCCCTTTGACCACGCAGTTGACGGGTGTCCATGGCATCGATACCATCGACGTTGACGCAAAGGTTTTCAAACCCGAAGCGCACCCAACGAGGAACGCTCCATGTCCACCCCCCCTCCCGTGCAGACCCTCCGCAGTGCCTGGTGGGAACCGCAGATCGACCGGTCCGTGCTCAAGGGCCTGATGAAGCGCTCCGACGGGCCGGGCCTGTATTTCCTGGCCATCTGGGCGGCGCTGCTGCTGGTCGCGGGCTGGGCCATCCACCTGGCCGCAGGCTCGCTGTGGCTGGTTCCTGCCGTGGTCGTCTACGGCGTGGTGCTGGGTTTTGCCTACGCGCCGTCCCACGAATGCGCGCACGGCACCGCATTCCGGTCGCGCTGGCTCAACGAGGCCGTGCTGTGGCTCAGCTCCTTCGTGTGGGGGGAGTCGCCGACCCACCGGCGCTTCGCCCATTCGCATCACCACACCCACACCTGGCACTGGAAGGTCGATGCGCAGATGGGTTACAGCAACCCGGTGCGTCTTCGTACCTGGCTCGGCGACGTGATCGGCCTGCTGGAGTTCTGGCCCCGTGCCAAGCTGATGGTGCGGCACGCGCGCGGCCACATCCTCGACCGCGAACGCGTCTACCTTCCCGCAGGGCAGGAGCGGGTGGTCGTGCGCGAGGCGCGCCTGCTGATGGCGGGGTATCTTGCCTTGCTGGCGTGGGCGGTCATCGGGCAGACCTGGGTGCCGATGCTCTATTTCTTCATCCCGCGCTTCGCCGGGGCGTTTGCCGTCTACGCCTTCATCACCACGCAGCACATGGCGATGGCGCAGGACGTCAACGACCACCGCCTGTGCACGCGCTCGATGAGCAATTCCTGGCTCAGCCGCGTGCTGTACTGGAACATGAACTACCACATCGAGCACCACGTCTACCCTTCGGTGCCCTTCCATGCCCTGCCGGCCTTGAACGCCGCCATCCGAGACCAGTTGCCGCAGCCCAGCCCGGGCCTGGTTGCCGCCCATGTCGAGATCGTCAGGGTCATCCTGGCGCAGCGCTCCGATCCGCGGGCCACTGCCTCGCGCGCCCTGCCGGCCCAGGCCGCCCGCCCTGCGACCAGCCGTTGAACGAGGGGGACCTGTCCATGTGGGTGACGCTTTGCAGCATCGACGACGTCCCGGACGAGGACGTGCATGAAGTGGTTCGGGAGGGGCATGTCTACTGCGCCTACCGGCTGAGCGGCTCGCACTACGTGACCGATGGCCTGTGCACCCATGGCGTGGCGCGGCTGTGCGAGGGCTTCGTGCTCGACGACATCATCGAATGCCCGATGCACAACGGCCGCTTCCACATCCCCACCGGGCGCGTGGACGGCCCCCCCGCCTGCGAGGCGCTGCGAACCTACGCCGTGCGTGTCGAGGGCAAGGCGTTGCAGATTCGGTTGGAGCCATGAGCGCTCGGAGGGGAGCGCGGCGCTCTGTCGGGGAGGTGTCCCCGCAGGGGCGGTGGGTCTTGCGGTGACGCCGCCGCCGGCCGCTCCGCACACAGGCGCCGGCCGCCCGGATGCGCGCGTGCGCATGGTCGACGTGGCGCAGCGCGCCGGGGTCGGCACCATCACCGTGTCGCGCGTCCTGCGCACCCCCGAGCGGGTGTCTCCCGAGGTGCGCCGCCGGGTCCTGGCGGCGATCCAGGCCACGGGCTACGTGCCGAACCTGGCCGCCGGCACGCTGAAGTCGCAACGCTCCCGCGTCGTGGCCAGCATCGTGCCCACGCTGCGCAACACCATCTTCGCCGAGACGGTCGACGGTCTGGCCGACGGCCTGCGCGCGCAAGGCCTGCAGTTGCTGATCGCGAGCTCGGGCTACTCCGTCGAGGCCGAGGAGGAGATCCTGCTCAACCTGCTGGGTCAGCAGCCGGTGGCGGTGGTGCTGACCGGCACGGCCCATGCGCCGCCGGTGCGCGCGCTGCTGCGCTCGCGCGCGCTGCCGGTGGTCGAGACCTGGGACCTGTCGGACGACCCGATAGACCTTGCGGTGGGCTTCTCGAACTTCGAGGCGGCCCGCTCGATGACCCTGGCGCTGGCGACGCGAGGCTATCGCCGGATTGCCTTTGCCGGAGCGCCCCCGCAGCGCGAACACCGGGCTGCGCAGCGGCTCGAGGGTTACCGTCAGGCGATGGCCGAGCTCGGTCGCAGCGCCCACACCGTGACACTCGACGACCTCGGCGTCACCTTTGCCTCCGGCGAGAGCGCGGTGCGCGGGCTTCTCGCCGGCCCGCTGGCGCCGGACGTGGTGTTCTTCGCCAACGATGTGGCCGCCTTCGGTGCGGCCCAGGCGTGTGTGCGGCTGGGCGTGGCCGTCCCGACCCGGATGGCGATCGCGGGCTTCGGCGACTTCGAACTCGCAGGCGCGTCGAATCCGCCGCTGACCACGGTCAGGATCCCGGGTGAGCACATCGGGCGCACGGCCGCCAGGCTGATCATCGAGCGCCTGGCCGCCTCGCGCGGGGCGGGCGAGGCCCAGGCTGCGGGCGCCGCCGGGACGGCCCAGGCCGTGTCCGGCCGGTCCGTGGACCTCGGCTTCGAGATCGTGTTCCGGGAAAGCGCATGATCCACCCGGCGCCGTCTTGATCGACGTGAGCGCCCGACCGTCTTCAGGAGACCACGATGCCTCGTTTTCTGGTGTATCAATCCTTGTGGGCCATGGAGCGCCGCCGCCCCGACGGCGCCGAGTGGACGCTCGACGAGAAGCTCGAGATGATCCGCGCCGCCGGCTTCGACGGCTGCGGGGTCCGTTTCGCGGACCGGGACTACGCGCGCACGGTCACGTCCTTCCTGCGCGCGCACGGCATGAGCTGGCAGGCCCAGTGCTACCCGCGCACCGTCGACGAGCTCAAGCCCATCATCGAGCATGTCCAGGAACTCGGCGCCGACCACATCAACCTGCAGGCTGACGTGCGCCCCTACACGGTCGAGGAGTGCGTGCCGTACATCGAGGGCTGGCACCGGCTCGCGGCGGATGCGGGCATCGCCCTGCACATCGAGACGCACCGTGACCGGATGACCACCGACCTGTTCTTCACGCTGCACCTGCTGGACCGCTTTCCCGGACTGCGGTTCACCGCGGACCTGTCGCACTACCTGGTCGGTCGTGAGTTCGCCTGGCCGGTCAGCGACGAGAACCATGCGCTGATGCACCGCATCCTCGACAACACCTGGGGCTTCCACGGCCGCGTCGCCAGCCGCGAGCAGGTCCAGATCCAGACCAGCTTCGCCCACCACCGGCCCTGGGTCGATCTGTTCATGGGCTGGTGGGAATACGGCATGCGCAGCTGGCGCGCCCGTGCCGGCGCCGATGCCTCGTTGACCTTCCTGTGCGAACTCGGCCCGTCGCCGTATGCCATCACCGGTGCCGACGGCTATGAGCTGTCCGACCGCTGGCAGGAGTCCTTGGCCATGAAGGACGAGATCCGCGCGCTCTGGTCCCGCGTCATGGCCTCCTGACGGAGGGCCGTCCGCCAGGCTCGGCCCCGGCCGGATTACGGCCGGGCCGGGCCTTCAGCGCTTGGCGGCGAGGTATCCGACGAGCAAGCCCACGGCCGCGGCCATGCCCATCGCGGTGTAGGGGTGGGTCTGCACGGTCTGGTCGGCCTGCTGTGCGGCGCGCTTCACGCGCACCGCCGCCGATTCATTCAGTTCCTCGATCTGCTGCCGCATCTGCCGCACCTGCATGCTCAGACGCTCGCGCACCGCGTCGAACTTGTGGTCGCCCGTGTCGGCGGCCGAGCGCAGGAAGGTGTCGATCTCGTCGACCATGTGGCGCAGGTTGTGGCTGGCCTGTTGCGGGGTGCTGTCGGGTGGGAAGCTGCGCAGGGGGGCGTCCATGTTCATGTCCTTGGCTGGAAGGTGGGCCGGGGCCGGCCACGGGACGTGGGCCGGCGGGAGGCGCAAGCTTCGCCTGGGCCGGGGGGAAGACGCTTGCGCCGCCGCAAAGGGCGGTCGTCCGGAATTCAGGCTCAGCTCTCCCGCCAACGATGGCAGGCCACCCGGTGCTGCGCCGAGACCGCATCCGTCGCGGGCACCTCGCTGCGGCACCGGGCGTCGGCCCGAGGGCAGCGCAGGTGGAAGTGACAGCCCGGCGGTGGCGCCAGCGGCGAAGGCAGCTCGCCCTGGATCGGCACGGGCAGGGCGATGACCGCGGACTCGCTGCCCAGATCCAGCCGAGGCACGCTGTCCAGCAGGGCCCGGGTGTAGGGGTGCCGCGGCCGGGCGTAGAGTTCCTGCGCGGGCGCCACCTCGACGATCCGGCCGAGGTACATCACGGCCACCCGGTCGCACAGGTGGCGCACCACGCCCAGGTGGTGACTGATGAAGACCATCGTCAGCGACAGCTCGGCCTTGAGTTGCAGGAAGAGGTTGAGCACCTGGGCCTGGATCGAGACGTCCAGCGAGGCCACCGGTTCGTCGCAGATCAGCGTGTCGGGCTGCATCGCCAGGGCCCGTGCGATCGCAATGCGCTGACGCTGTCCGCCGGAAAACTGGTGTGGGTAGCGCTGGGCCGCCTGGGCGGGCAGCCCGACCCGCAGCAACCACTGTTCGACGTAGGCCGCCGCCTCGCCGGAGGTCACCAGCCGGTGCGTCAACGGGCCCTCGGCCAGCGCCTCGCCCACACGCATGCGCGGGTCGAGCGAGGCGAAAGGGTCCTGGAAGATCATCTGCACGCGCGAGGTCGTCTTGCGCCCGTGGGGGCCCGGGTCCATGACGGGCCGGCCGTCCAGAACGATCTCACCGGCCGTGGGCGGCAGGATGCCCGCCATCATGCGGCCCAGCGTGCTCTTGCCGCAGCCCGATTCGCCCACCAGGCCCAGCACCTCGCCCCGCCGCACCTGCAGGTCGGCGGTGTCCACCGCCTGCACCACGCTGCGCGCCGCGCCCATGCCCAGCCAGCCCGCGACGTGCTCGCCCCAACCCGCAGGCGACTCGAAGCGGCGCGAGACCGCGCGGGCCTCCAGGTGCACGGGTGCGGACTCGTCGATCATGGGGCCGGCGCCACGGCTGCGCGCGACGGCGGCGGCACCGCTGCGGCGTCTGCGTGATGAAGCGGAAAGTGACAGCGCCAGGCGCGCTCGCCGTCGCTCTGGCGGGGCGGTGCCTGCTCCCGGCAGCGCGCCTCGGCGCGGGCGCAGCGATCGGCGAAGCTGCATCCCGCCGGCAGCGCGTCCAGCGGCGGCGGCGCGCCCGGAATCTGGGTCAGGGGCTGGCCCGGTGTGGACGACTGCGGCAGCGAGCCCAGCAATCCGGCGGTGTAGGGGTGTCGCGGGGCCTTGAGCACGGCCCGCGTGGGCCCTTCCTCGACGATGCGTCCGGCATACATGACCAGCACGCGTTGCGCGATCGCAGCCACGGTGGCGAGATCATGGCTGATCCACAGCAGCGCGGTGCCGCTGTCGCGCACCAGTTGGTGGATCTCGGTCAGGATCTGCGCCTGGATCGAGACGTCCAGCGCGGTGGTCGGCTCGTCGGCCACGATGACCTGCGGCTTGTGCAGCAGGGCGATCGCGATCGCCACCCGCTGGCGCATGCCCCCCGAGAACTGATGGGGCCAGGCCTCGAGGCGCCGGTCGGCGTCCGGGATGCCCACCTGACGCAGCACCTCGACGCAGCGCGCGCGGGCCTGCGCCCGGGGGACATAGCCGTGAGCCTGGAGCGCGAGCGCCATCTGCGCGCCGATGGTCAGCACCGGGTTGAGCGTGGCCATCGGGTCCTGGAAGATCATGGCCAGGCGGCGGCCCCGTACGGCCCGCAGCCCCTGGCTGGACAGGCCCACCAGTTCCTCGCCGTCCAGCCGCACCGAGCCGCCCGCGATGCGCCCCGGCGCGTCGATCAGGCCGAGCAGGGAATACCCGGTCACGCTCTTGCCCGAGCCCGATTCGCCCACCAGCCCGACGGTCTCGCCCGCGTGCAGGTCGAAGCTGACCCCATTCACCGCCTGGACGGTGGCGTGACGCTGCTCGAAACAGGTGCGCAGGTCGCGCACCGACAGAACGGGTTCCCGCTGCGCGGCGGGACCCGGGCCCGGGGCCCGGGACGACGGGGTATCGGTGGCCGTGCTCATCGACGCAGTCTCGGGTTGAACTGGTCGCGCACCTGGTCGCCGACCAGGTTGATCGAGACGATGAGCAGGATGAGCGCGATGCCGGGATAGATGGAGATCCAGTAGCGCCCTGACAGCAGGTACTGGAAGCCGTTGGCGATCAGCATGCCCAGCGACGGCTCGGTCACCGGCAGCCCGAGCCCGAGGAAGGACAGCGTGGCCTCGAGCGAGATCGCATTGGCCACCTGGACGGTGCCGACCACGATCAACGGCGGCAGGCAGTTGGGCAGGATGTGGCGCATGACGACGCGCCAGGCCGGCAGCGGGGTGGACAGCGCGGCCTCGACGTAGTCCTTGCTGCGCTCGGCCACCGCGGCGCCGTGCGTGGTGCGGGCGAAATAGGCGTATTGCGCGGCCACCAGCGCAGCGATCATCTGCCAGCGCCCCTGGCCGAGGACGGCCGAGATCACCAGCGCGAGCAGGATCGCCGGGAAGGACAACTGCAGGTCCACCACGCGCATGATCACGGCCTCCAGGCGTCCGCCGGCGAAGGCGGCGCTCGCGCCCAGCGTCGCACCCAGCGCGAAGGCGATCGCGCCGGCGATCAGGCTGATCTGGATCGACAGCCGCAGGCCGTGCAGGATGGCCGACAGCACGTCGCGGCCCTGCGCGTCGGTGCCCAGCAGGTAGGTCACCCCCTCGGCGTTGGTGTGTCCGGGCGGCTTGCGCGCATCCATCAGCCGCAGGCTGGCCAGATCGTAGGGGTCCTGCGGCGCGATCCAGGGAGCCATGAGCGCGGCCGCCATCATCAGCAGGGCGACGGCAAGCGCGGCCACCGCCACCCGGTTGTCGCGGTATTCGATCCAGAAGCGTTGCAGGATCATGGGGTGACTCTGCGGCCACGGCGTGACCGCCGCGAGGAGGCGGCGTCGGCGTGCCGGGCGGTCGACCGCGCGAGCGGGGTCATGATCGGCGGCTCCTCAGGCGCGGGTCCAGCAGGGCGTAGACCAGGTCGACGACCAGGTTGATGGTGGTGAACAGCAAGGCCACCAGCATCAGGTAGCCCACCATCACCGGGCGGTCCAGCGCCTGGATCGAGTCGATGATCAGCTTGCCCGCGCCGGGCCACGAGAAGATGGTCTCGGTGACCACCGCAAAAGCCAGCGTCGCGCCGAGTTCCAGGCCGAAGACCGTGACGATGGGGATGGAGATCAGCCGCAGCACATGTCGCTGCATGATCGTCGCCTCGGACTGACCCGTGGCGCGCGCCAGACGCACGGTGTCGCTCAGCATGAGCTCGCGGGTGCTCGCGCGCGCCAGCCGCATCATCATGGCCATCTTGAAGAGGGCCAGGTTGACCGTGGGCAGCAGCAGATGCTTCCAACCCTCGGCGGTCAGCACGCTCCACTCGATGTCGAGCCAGGCGACGGTCGGCCCGCGACCGCCCGCGGGCAGCCAACCCAGCCAGACCGCGAACACGAGGATCAGCACCAGACCGATCCAGAAGGTCGGCACGGAAAAGCCCAGCACCGACACGCCCATCGCCAGCCGGGACAGCGGGTGGTGCGGCCGCCAGCCGGCGAGCATGCCCACGGGCACGCCGATCAGGGTGGCTGCGAGCACGGCCAGCAGCGCGATCTCCAGGGTTGCCGGCAGGCGGCTGAGGATCAGGTCCAGCACCGGCATGTTGAAGACGAAGGACGTGCCCAGATCTCCCGCCATGAGCCGTTTCAGGAAGGCCAGGTACTGCAGCCACAGCGGCTGGTCCAGGCCGTAGCGCTCGATGGTCTGCTGGCGGATCTCTTGCGTGACGTCCGGGCCGATCAGCACGTCGATCGGGTTGCCCACGGCATAGACGCCGGCAAACACCAGCGCCGAGATCACCAGCATGACGAGCGCCGCCTGGAACAGGCGGCCGATCAGCAGACCGACCATCTCAGTCGTCCCTGACGACGGGGCGCGTCGGGCCGAGGCAGGCGCTGCCTGGCCGCGTTGCGGCGCGCGGCTGTCTCACCACCCGCTTTCGGGCGCGCGGCTGTCTCACCAGCCGCTTTCGGGCGCGCGGCTGTCTCACCAGCCGCTTTCGATCAGGCCGCGGGTCTCCTGGACG
Source organism: Rubrivivax sp. (assembly GCA_027491255.1). Lineage (GTDB taxonomy): Bacteria > Pseudomonadota > Gammaproteobacteria > Burkholderiales > Burkholderiaceae_C > Rubrivivax. The sequence continues at coordinate 15,894 of JAIXWM010000025.1, forward strand.
GCGGTGTCCCACAAGGCGAGCACCTCGTCGTCAGGGCGCTCGTAGAGGCCGTGGTAGTTGCCGTCGCCCACGAGTTGCCGAACCTGCGCCGGGTTGGACATCTGCAGCTTCGCGTAATCCACCACCGGCTTGGCGCCCGTGGGCATCTTGACCCCGGGCACGCGGGTCCAGGGAAAGTTCTCCATCCAACTGGCATGCGAGGCGGCCGGATCGATCCGCTGCACGTGGGCCCAGGTCTTCGGCGCGTTCCACCAGTTGTGAAAGCGCACGCGCATCTCGCGGCGCCGACCCATCCACTCGCTGATGAAGCCCTGGGCCGGGTTGTTGCCGCCATGGCCGTTGACGACCAGCACCCGTCGGAAGCCGCTGTGGCGAAGGCTTTCGAGGATGTCCTCGATGAGCGCGATGTAGGTGCCCACGCGCAAGGACACCGTGCCGGGAAAATCGGCGAAGTACGGCGTGATGCCGTAAGGCACGACCGGAAAGACCGGCACCCCCAGCGGTTGCGCCGCATCGGCCGCCACGCGCTCCGACAGGATCAGGTCGACGCAAAGGCTCAGGTACGCATGCTGCTCCGTGCTGCCGATGGGCAACACGCAACGGTCATCCTTGCGCAGGTACTCTTCAACCTGCATCCAGTTCATCTCGGCGAGGCGCATGGCGTGTCCTGGAGCGGGCCCCGCGCCAGGGCGCGGCGCGGGTGCCCGAACCGATTGAATTTAGCAAAGGCCGGTGAGCCCGGGGCTTCACGTTCACCCTGATGGCGAACGCCTGCCGGGCGTGGTTGCGGCGACGCGCCATGCGCTGCTCGCCGCGAGGCGTCTGCTCTCGCTGGCCCGGTGTCGATTGGTGCAGATCCCATTGACATCCGGCGGCAGCCTCGCGCAAAGTCAGACGCAGTGTCCTGTCGGCGTCCAGCGCGACGGGACGCAGTGTCCCACCCAGAAGAAGGTCCCCGATGAATCCGCTGCCCACGAGACTGACCCGTCTGCTGGCCGCCTGCGCGCTTGGCGCGGCGCTGGCGCTGCCCGCCTCTGCCCAGACCCTGACCATCGGGGTGCGTGCCGGCCCCGAGTCGATCGACCCGCATTTCACGGCCACCGGCACCCACGCCGAAGCGCTGAAGCATGTGTTCGACACACTCACCTGGTCGGGCGACGGCCTGGAAGTGCAGCCGCGGCTGGCCGAAAGCTGGCGTGCGCTGGACGCCACGACCTGGGAATTCAAGCTGCGTCGGGGCGTCAAGTTCCACGACGGCTCGGATTTCACGGCCGAGGACGTGAAGTTCTCCATCGACCGCATTCCGATGGTGTCGGGACCGAACCCGACAACCATCTACGTCCGCCGCGTCAAGTCGGTTCAGGTGGTGGATCCGCACACCGTGCGCGTCCAGACCGACGGCCCGGCGCCCAACCTGCCTTACGACTTCATCCGTCTGTTCATCGTCTCCAGCAAGGCGGCCGCCGGCCTGACGAAGGACACGGCCAATGCAGCCTTCAATTCCGGAAAGGCGGCGGTGGGCACGGGGCCGTACAAGTTCGTTTCCTGGACGCCGAAGGACCAGCTCGTGCTGGACCGTTTCGACGGCTACTGGGGCCCGAAGGAGCCGTGGGCTCGCCATGTGCGCAAGGAGATCCCCAACGACGCCGCGCGCGTCGCGCAGTTGAAGGCCGGCCAGCTCGACCTGATCGTGCGCGTCCCCGCGGCCGACGTCCCGACGCTCAAGCGTGACGCCAAGCTCACCGTGCAGACGGTGGACACGGTCTACGTCTTCAACATGGAGCTGGACCAGCGCGACAACTCGCCGCAGATCACCGCCAAGGACGGCAGCAAGCTGGCGAAGAACCCCTTGCAGGACGCGCGCGTTCGGCAGGCCATCAACATGGCCATCGACCGCAACGCGCTGGCCGAGGTGGCCATGGAAGGCCTGGGCAAGCCGTCCTACCAGATGGTCACGCCCAGCATCTTCGGGTTCAGCAAGAAGGTTCAGCCGTCCAAGGTGGACCCGGCAGGCGCGAAGCGCCTGTTGGCCGAGGCCGGCTACCCCAACGGTTTCAAGATCGTCTTCAGCTTCACCAGCGATCGCCTGCCGGGTGACCGCCAGGTGGGCACGGCCGTGGCGCAGATGCTGGCTGCGGTGGGCATCGATGCGCAGGCCAATGCCCAGCCCGTGGCCGTGTTCTTCCCGGCGCGCACGCGGGGCGACTACTCGATGTCCATGGCGGGTTGGGGCACGCTCACGGGCGAGTCGCACTACACGCTGTCCTCGGTGGCCCATTCCAACGACAAGGACCGCAAGATGGGCGCCTTCAACGTCATCGGCTACAAGAACCCGGTGATGGACAAGCTGCTGCAGGACGCGGCCGTCGAGATGGACGAGAACAAGCGCCGTTCCCTTCTGGAGCAGGCCAACGAGTTGCTGGTGCAGGACGGTTCTCGACTGCCTCTCGTGGCCATCGGCTCGGCCTGGGCGATGCAGAAGGACAAGGTGAAGATCACCCCGCGCGTGGACGAGGACACGCTGGCGATGAACATCCGCCCGGCCCGCTGAGCCGATGGTGATCGCCATCCACGGCGGCTGCGGCACGCTCGCGCGCGAGTTGCTGCCTGCCGCCGAGTGGGATGAGGTGCGCGCGCACCTCGCCCAATCCCTTCGTGCCGGCTGGGCGGTGCTTGCGGCGGGTGGGCCTGCGGTGGATGCAGTGCAGGCGGCGGTGGTGGTGCTGGAGGACAGCCCGCACTTCAACGCCGGCCACGGCGCTGCCCTGACGCACGAGGCCACGCACGAGCTCGATGCCTCCATCATGGAGGGCACGCAGGGCCGGGCCGGCGCGGTGTGCACGGTGCGTCGCACCCGCAACCCCATCCTGGCGGCCCGCGCCGTGATGGAACATTCCGGTTGCGTGCTGCTCAGCGCCGAGGCGGCCGACCGCTACGCGCAGGCCCAAGGTCTGGCGATGGTGGACAACGGCTATTTCACGACCCCCCGGCGCGTGAAGGCCCTGGCCGATGTGCAGGCCGGCAAGGCCGGCGCGTCGATCCGCCCCCTCAGCGAAGCCGATCGCCACGGCACCGTGGGCGCGGTGGCGCGCGATGCCCGCGGCGGTCTCGCGGCAGCGACCTCCACGGGAGGCTTCAATGACAAGCCCGCCGGCCGCGTGGGCGACTCTCCCCTCATCGGGGCGGGCACCTTCGCCCGCGACGGGGTCTGCGCCGTGTCCTGCACCGGCATGGGTGAGCTGTTCATCCGCCATGCGGTGGCCTACGACCTGTGTGCCCGGATGCAGTACGCCGGCCAGACCCTGGTCGAGGCCGGGAACCATCTCGTCCACCAGACGATGAAGGGCCATGGCATCGGCGCCGGCCTCGTCAGTGTGGACGCGACGGGCGTCGTCCACGCGCCCTTCAACACGCTGGGCATGGCCCGCGGCTGGATTGCCGCTGACGGCCACGTGCACGTGGCCACGCACGAGGAGGTGTTCGATGCCGGGCGCTGCTGAAATCCCGTCGATCGCCGCCGACGACCCGATCCTGGTCTGGGGCGGGGGCGCGATCGGCGGCACGCTGGCCGCCTACTGGGCGCGCGCGGGCGTGCCCGTGCACATGGTCGACATCCAGGCCGAGCATGTGCTTGTCAGCGCCGACGCGGGCCTGAAGGTGCACGGCCCGGTGGAGAACTTCGTCCAGCGCGTGCCCGGCAGCACGCCGCAATCCCTGCAGGGCACCTATTCACGCATCGTGCTGGCCGTCAAGGCCCAGGCCACCGAGGCGGCGGCGCAGGCGCTGAAGCCGCATCTGCGTGAGGACGGTTTCGTGCTCTCGGCGCAGAACGGGCTCAACGAGATCACGCTGGGGCGCCTGCTGGGCGCCGAGCGGGTGATGGGCTGCTTCGTCAACTTCGGGGCCGACTGGCACGGTCCGGGTGACATCCTCTACGGCAACCGCGGAGCGGTCGTCGTGGGAGAGGTCGACGGCAGCATCAGACTGCGCACGCAGCAGATGCATGCGCTGTTGCGGCTGTTCGAGCCCGACTCCGTGCTCACCGACAACATCTGGGGCTATCTCTGGGGCAAGCTGGCCTATGGCGCCATGCTGTTCGCCACCGCCCTGACGCCCGACTCCATGAGTGCGAACTTCGCAGACCCGACCCGGTTCAAGGCTTTCGACACCTTGGCGCGCGAGGTGATGTCGGTGGCGCAGGCGCGCGGCGTCAAGCCCATCGGGTTCAACGGCTTCGACCCGGCGGCCTTCCAGCCCGGCGCACCCGAGTCCGGGGCCCGCGAGACCATCGCGGCGCTGGCGGCCTTCAATGCCAAGACCAGCAAGACCCACTCGGGCATCTGGCGCGATCTGGCCGTGCGCAAGCGCAAGACCGAGGTCGATCCCCAGATCGGCATGATCGCCACCCTGGGACGCGAGGCAGGTGTGGCCACGCCCGCCATCGAGCGTCTGGTCGCGCTGATCCACGACATCGAGGACGGGCGGCGGCCGATGGCGAGGCAGACCCTGCAGGACCTCATCGAGGTGTGCGCCTGATGGGAGCGCACCGACGCGCTCGACGCCGCGCCACGCCACAACGACACCAGACCACGCAGCATCCATGCACATCGACCTGAGCGGACGCAGCGCGCTCGTGACCGGCGCCGCACAGGGCATCGCCCAGGCCGTTGCCTTGCAGCTGAAGGCCTGCGGCGCCGCGGTGCAGGTGGCCGACATCGATGGCGAGCGGGCTGCGGCCTTCGCCCGGTCGAACGGTCTGTCGCTGCACGTGTTCGACATTGCGGACCGCAAAGCCGCGCACGCCGCCGTCGCGGACGTGTTGAAGCTCAGCGGCGGCAGGCTGGACATCCTGGTCAATGGCGCGGGTGGGGTGCGGGGTCAGGTCGGGCAAGCCATCGAATCGGTCGACGAGGCCGGCTGGTCGGCGATCTTCGACGCCAACATCCACGGCGCCTTCTGGATGGCCCAGGCCTGCGCCCCGGCCATGCAGGCACGCGGCTGGGGAAGGATGATTCATATCGCGTCCGGCGCGGGCCTGCGCCCCAGCCTGACCGGCATCCAGGCCTACACCGCCGCCAAGCACGCGCTGGTCGGTCTGGCCAAGCAGTTGTCGCAGGACCTCGGGCCGCACGGGATCACCTCCAACGCGATCGCCCCGGGCTTCATCCTGTCCAACCCGACCACCCAGCGGCAGTGGGAGGCCTACGGTGTCGACGGTCAGCAGCGGCTGCTGCAGTCCATCCACACCCGCCGCCTGGGGGAGGCGCAGGACATCGCCTCGATGGCCGCCTTCCTGGCCAGTGACCACGCGGCCTGGGTCACGGGGCAGGTGATCAGCGTGGACGGCGGAAGGTCCTGAGGCGGTCTGCCCGGCTGGCAGGACCCTGCGCACCCTGGGCCGCCCGCTGGAGGGGCCCCGCCCTGGCTGCCGACCGCGGGAGCCGGGCCCTCGAGTGGCCTAGCGTTGCCTTTCTAGCTTCCCGGGTCACGCGCGCGGGACCCGGTGTTCACGAACCCGGCTTCAGCCGTGCAGCGCCCCCATGGCGTCGGTGAACGCCGCCTGGAGGGCGGCCGCCTGGCTGTGCCGTCCCGCGGCGACGACGCGGTCCCCGGCGACCCAGACCTCGGCGAAGGCCGGGCCGTCGGTGGTGAAGACCAAGGCGTCGAGCTGACTCGGAGCCGGCACGCCGGCCAGGCCCGGGTGCGCGGGGTCGAGCACCAGCAGGTCGGCGCGCGCGCCGGGCGCCAGCCCCCAGCACCCGAACCCTGCGGCGCGCGCGCCGCCCGCCAGGCAGCGCTCGAACAGCCGGGCTGCGGTCGAGGGCTCACCGTGCTCGGGCGCGGCCGCCACATTGCGCCGGCGCAGATGCAGGCGCTGGCCCTGCTCGAGCAGGCGCAGCTCCTGCGGCCAGTTGCGGCCGACGTGGCTGTCCGTGCCCACCGACAGCAGCGTCGGCGTGGCCAGCCAGTGCGGCAGGTCGCACAGGCCGTCGCCGAGGTCGGCCTCGGTGCTTGGACAGAGCACGACGCCCGCGCCGGCCGCGCCCACGGCGTCGATCTCCGCGGCGCCGGCGTGCGTGGCGTGGACGAGATGCCAGCGCGCGTCCAGCCGCTGTTGCTGCGCCAGCCACTGGATCGGGCGGCGTCCGGTGGTGGCCAGACAGTCGTCGACCTCGGCCGTCTGCTCGGCGATGTGGATGTGGATCGGCCCTGCATCGCCGTCGCAGGCGTGGGCCAGGCGTTCGATGGAGGCCGGCGCCGCGGCGCGCAGCGAGTGGATGGCCACGCCCGCCTGCACCCTAGGCAGTCCCCACGCGCGAACGCCGTCGCGCAGCGCGAGCACCTCGTCAGCGGTCGTCGCGAAGCGCCGCTGGTCGGGCCGCAGCGCGGGCTGGGCGAAGCCGGCGCGTTCGTACAGCACCGGCAGCAGCGTGAGCCCGATGCCGGTGTCGGCGGCGGCCTGCGCCAACGCGCGCGCCATCTCCAGGCGGTCGGGGTAGGGCGTGCCGTCGGGCGCGTGGTGCAGGTAGTGGAACTCGCAGACCTGGGTGTGGCCGCCGGCCAGCAGCTCGGCGTAGAGCTGGGCGGCGACGGCCCGCATCTGCGCTGACGTGATGCGCAGCGCGACGCCGTACATGCGGTCGCGCCAGGACCAGAAGTCGTCGTGCGCGCCGTCACGCCGCTCGGTCAGCCCGGCGAAGGCGCGCTGGAAGGCGTGGCTGTGCGCGTTGACCAGTCCCGGCAGCACCGGGCCGGGCAGGCGCTGCGCGTCGGGCGGCGCGGGTGTGCCGGGACGAACCTCGGCCCAGTGACCCTGCATGTCGGTGCGCAGCAGCACGTCGTCGGCCCAGCGCCCGCCCACCCAGGCGCGCGCGGCCCACAGCAGCGTGGCCGTCACGGCGCGGGCCTCCAGTTGCGCAGCACCTGGACCAGGTGCTGCAGCAGGGGCTGCACCGCCGCGGCCTTGGCCTCGTGCCAGGCGTAGGGCGGGGCCTCGTCCATGTAGGCGCGCCAGGCCATCTCGAGCTGCACCGCGTGCACGCCGTCCTGCGGCCGGCCGTGCTCGCGCGTGATGTGGCCGCCCTTGAAGCGGCCGTCGACGACGTGGCTGTAGCCACGCTGCTGCTCGAACACCGCCGCCACCGCCGTGCGCAGCGTGGGCGCGCAGCTGCGGCCTTCGACCGTGCCGAGGTTCATGTCGGGCAGTCGGCCCTCGAACAGCCAGGGCAGCTCGCCCTTGATGCTGTGGGCGTCGAACAGGACGGCGTGGCCGTGCGCCTGCTTCAGCCGCGCCAGTTCCTCGCCCAATGCCGTGTGGTAGGGCAGCCACCAGCGCTCGACGCGACGGCGCACCTCGGCCTCGTCGGGCGCGCAGCCAGGGCGGTACAGCGCCTCGCCGGTGAAGAAGCGCGTCGGGCAGAGCTCGGTGTTGTTGCGCCCGGGGTACATCGGCTGGTTGTCGCTGGGGCGGTTGAGGTCGATCACGTAGCGGCTGAACGCCGGCACGAGGAGGCTCGCGCCGAGCTCGCGCGCGAAGCCGTACAGGCGCTCGAGGTGCCAGTCGGTGTCCTCGGACAGCAGCGCGCGCTCGACGTAGAGCCCGCGCAGTTCGTCCGGGATGCGCGTGCCCACGTGGGGCATGCTGATCAGCAGCGGCGTGCTGCCGCGGTGCAGGGAGTGGCTCATGGACAGTCTCGGTGCGTCTTGCGGGCGCGGTAGGGGGCGAGGCGAGGCGAGGCGAGGCGAGGCGAGGCGAGGCGGGGCGGGGCGGGGCGGGGCGGGGCGGCGCTTCGGCGGCATCAGGCCCGCAGGCCCTGCGTCAGCCCGGTCGCGCGCGCCACGCCGGCGTGGATGACGGCGCGGCACGGGTTGTGGCCGAAGACGTAGGCCAGCTCGCGCGGGTGCTGCGCGTCCCACACCGCCAGGTCGGCGCGCTGCCCGGCCGCCAGCCGCCCGCGGTCGGGCAGGCCGAGGGCGCGTGCCGCCTGCACGGTGACCCCGCGGAAGGCCTCCTCGGGCGTGAGCCTGAACAGCGTGCAGGCCATGCTCAGCATCAGCAGCAGCGAAAGTGCCGGCGACGAGCCCGGGTTGTGGTCGGTCGCGATCGCGATCGGCACGCCGGCTGCGCGCAGCGCCGCCACCGGTGGCAGCCGGGTCTCGCGCAGGAAGTAGTAGGCGCCGGGCAGCAGCATCGCCACCGTGCCGCTGGCGGCCATCGCGGCCACGCCCTCGTCGCTGAGGTGCTCGAGGTGGTCGCAGCTCAGCGCCCGGTACTGCGCGGCGAGCGCGGCGCCGCCCTGGTCGCTGAGCTGTTCGGCGTGCAGCTTGACGGGTAGTCCGAGGGCCTGCGCAGCGTCGAAGACGCGGCGCGTCTGGGCCGGCGTGAAGCCGATGGAGTCGCAGAACACGTCGACCGCATCGACGAGGCCCGCGGCCTGCTGCGCCGGCAGCCAGCTGCAGACGGCGTCGATGAAGTCGTCGGGGCGACCGACGTATTCGGGCGGGAGTGCATGCGCTCCGAGCGAGGTGGTGCGCACCGTCAGCGGCAGCTCGCGGCCCAGGCGGCGCGCCACGGCGAGGCAGCGCGCCTCGTGCGTGGCATCCAGGCCGTAGCCGGACTTGACCTCGAGCGTGGTCACGCCCTCGGCCATCAGCACCCGCGCGCGACGCGCGGCGGCGGCGAACAGCGCCTCGTCGCTGGCGGCGCGCGTGGCGGCGACGGTGGAGCGGATGCCGCCGCCTGCGCGCGCGATCTGCTCGTAGGTGGCACCCTGCAGGCGCAGCTCGAACTCGGCGGCGCGGTCGCCGCCGTAGACGAGGTGGGTGTGCGCGTCGACGAGCCCCGGCGTCATCAGCGCGCCCTGCAGGTCGTGCTCGGCCTCGGGGGCCGGGCGGCCGGCCAGGCCCTGCGCCAGCGCCGCCTCGGGGCCGACCCAGGCGATACGTCCGCCCTCGGTCAGCAATGCGCCGTCGGCAACCTCGCCCCAGCCGGCGTCGCCGTCGAGCGTGACCAGGTGCGCGTGGCGCCAGAGGGTGGTGGTGGCGGGGGTCATCGGTCGGAGGAAGTGGGTTGCTGAGGGCCTTCCTCCCCCTCGGCGGGTGAGGCGCCGAGGCCGGTCTTGTTCCCCTTTGCCTGGCAGGTGAGAAGGGGGCTGGGGGAGAGACTGGTGCAGCGCGCGGCGCTGCCGATGGGGGGGCCGGGATCGCGTGGAGGTTCCTGGGGCGCATCCCCCACCGTTCGCCCTGAGCCTGTCGAAGGGCAACGACCCGATGCCGTCCGCCCTGAGCCTGTCGAAGGGAAACGACCCGATCCCGTTCCCCCTGAGCCTGTCGAAGGGCGATCTGCCAACCACCGTTCGCCCTGAGCCTGTCGAAGGGCGCGAGAACCCGGGCGCTCCTGCAGGGCTTCGACAGGCTCAGACCGAACGGACCTGGTACCTCCTTGGCCCGCGGCGGCGTGGAGCTTCCCGTGCAAGGGGGGCTGTACCGCCCCGGGGCCGCACACCTCCAGCCACCAGGCGCCCACGCCAGCCTGCAGCTGCCAGTGCGCGCCGGACGGGCCGGTGTCGTCCCACCACAGGCTGCCGGGCTGCAACGTCAGCACCTGCGCATCGGCCTGCAGCACCGCGCCGCCGTGGGTGTACAGCGCGCGCCAGGGGCGCGTCTGGGGCGGCCCCGGCTGGCCGGATACGGCCTGGCGCATCGCCGCCTGTCCGGCGCTGGCGCGCACCATCAGGTTCAGGTCGCGCGTGGGCCCGCCGACGAGCCGGCACCCGGGGGCGGCTTCGCCGTCGAAGGCCAGCGCCTCGTCGCCCGGCGCGATCATGCGCTCGCCCTCGGGCCACTGCAGCACGACGCCTGCACCTTCCAACACCGCGAAGGCACGGTGCACGCCCGGGTAGGGCGAGAAGGGGCCGTCCCGCGTGATGTCGGCCACGCTGACGCGCAGCAGCCAGTCGGCGCCTGATGGGGCGGCCGCGGTGCCCGCTGCTTCGCCCACCTTCACGCCCGGCGGGTGGTCCCGCGAGCCCGTACCGCTAGCCGAGCCCGTATCGCCGCGCGTGACGCAAGGGCCGACAGCGCAGGACCCGCCGGCCCACACCAACAGCTCGCGCGTCAGCCCGCCGCCGTTGCGCCAGGGCTGGGGCGCGCGCTCAGACAGGAGCACCAGCGGCATCGTCGGCCCCCTTCCACAGCAGCGGGAACAGCGGATGGTCCAGCGGTGCCCCGGCCGGCAATTCGTCGGCCAGGCCGGGGAACTCGGGCGAGGTCTTCCAGCGCCGCGGCGCGTGGCGCATGTCGTCGCCCAGGAAGCGCACCGAGAACACGCGCCGTCGGCGCCCGGGCTCGACCCCGCCCGTGGCGTGCAGCGTCAGCATGTGGAAGGCCACTGCGTCGCCGGGCTCGAGCGCCCAGCCGATGATGGGGTGCGGCGCGTCGGCGCGGCCGCGCGTGGCCTCGATGTCGGGCAGCTCGGCCAGGGAGCCCTCTGGAAACCAGCGCGCCTCGTTCGTCATGAAGGTGCGTGGCATCAGCCAGGGGCCCCGGTGCGTGCCGGCGGCGAACTCGAGCGTGGCCGCGCGGCTGACGGGGTCGGCCGGGATCCAGAAGCTGACGTTCTGCAGGCCGTCGACGTTGTAGTAGGGCTGGTCCTGGTGCCAGGGCGTGGGCTGGCGGGTGCCGGGCTCCTTGGTCAGCATGTGGTCGTGGTAAAGGCGCGCGGTGCCGCTTTGCATCAGCCGCGCGGCGACGGCAGCCAGCGCCGAGCCGAAGATCAGCTCGCGGTAGGGTGCGATCTCGCGCCAGTTGCAGAAGTCCTCGATGAAGAAGCCCGGGTCGTCGGGGCGGCTGGCGACGATGGTGCGCGGGCTGGGTGCAGCCAGGTTGGCGTCGAGGCCGGCGCGCAGCAGCGCCAGCTCGGACGGCGTCAGCAGCCCGCGCAGGCACACCGCGCCGTCGCGCGCGTAGGCCTCGGCCGTGGCGGCGTCGACGAGCGCTGCCGCCCGGGCTGCCGCGCCAGGCGCCTGGCTGCTGCGGCCCGGCTCGAAGGCGGCCGCCTGGGCAGCGGCGGCGGCTGGCGTGCCTTGGCGGGCGGGCGGCGCGGAGGTTGCGCTGTTCACGGCGCGAATTCTCCCGAGAGCTGGTAGCGCGAGCCCGGGTGCACCAGGCGGCCGAGCGTGATGACCGCGTCGCGCGTGAAGGTGCGGCGCACGACCACGAGGCAGGGCGCGCCGGGATCGATGCGCAGCAGCGTGGCCTCCTGCGGGGTGGGGCGCGAGGACTCGATGGTGTACTGCGCGCGCCAGAGCTGCGTGTGCTCGAACAGGTACTGCGTGGGCGTGGTGCGGGTGAAGTCGGCTTCGAGGTAGCCCGGGGCGCAGGCCGGGTTGACATAGCGGTCCTCGCACTGCAGCGGCACGCCGTCTTCCAGGTGGAGGATCAGCGTGTGGAAGACGCGCGCGCCGGTCGCCACGCCGAGCTGCGCCGCGAGTGCCTTGGGTGCCGTCTCTGGCTGCTGCAGGTGCACGACGGCCTCGTGGCGGTGCCCGCGCGCGGTGATCTCCTCGTGCAGGTCGCGGATCGTCAGCGTGCTCGAGACCCGATGCAGCGGCGCGGCGAAGGTGCCCACACCCTGCGTGCGCTGCACCAGGCCTTCGGCCTGCAGTTCGCGCATCGCGCGGTTGACGGTCATGCGGCTGACGCCGAAGCGCGCCACCAGCTCGGCCTCGGACGGCATCGGCGTGCCGGCAGGCCACAGCCCTTGGGCGAGGCCGTCCTTCAGGTGCTGCTTCACGCGTGCGAAGGGCGCCGCGGCCGCACCCTCCACGGTGCCGGACCGGGACGCCAGCGGGCTCGGGAAAACCATGGGTGCAGTCTACTTGTCTGAACCTGTCTAGACAAGTAGAGTGCAACCCTGATCCATTCCCTGGTAATCGGGTCTGGCGCCACGGTCTGCATCGCGGCACCGGCACCCGTTGGAGGCCGCCACCATGACCGATCTCTCCCCGCTGCACCGCATCGCCCAGCCCCGGCCTGTCCGCGCGCCGCGCGGCATGCAGCTGCACTGCGCCAACTGGCTGATCGAGGCCGCCTACCGCATGATCCAGAACAACCTCGACCCCGAGGTGGCCGAGAACCCCGACGCGCTGGTGGTCTACGGCGGCATCGGCAAGGCCGCGCGCAACTGGGACTGCTTCGAGGCCATCCTGGCCACGCTGCGGCGCCTGAAGCCCGACGAGTCGCTGCTGGTGCAGTCGGGCAAGCCGGTGGGGGTGTTCCGCACCCACCCCGACGCGCCGCGGGTGCTGATCGCCAACTCCAACCTGGTGCCCAAGTGGTCCACCTGGGAGCACTTCCACGAGCTCGACCGCGCCGGCCTGATGATGTACGGCCAGATGACCGCCGGCTCGTGGATCTACATCGGCACCCAGGGCATCGTCCAGGGCACCTACGAGACCTTTGCCGAGGCGGCAAGACAGCATTACGGCGGCAGCCTGCAGGGCCGCTGGATCCTCACCGCCGGCCTGGGCGGCATGGGCGGCGCGCAGCCGCTGGCAGCCACCTTCGCCGGGGCCTGCTCGCTGAACATCGAGTGCCAGCAGAGCCGCATCGACTTCCGCCTGCGCACGCGCTACGTCGACGAGCAGGCGGCCGATCTTGACGACGCGCTGGCGCGCATCGCGCGCTACACCGCCGCCGGGCAGGCACGCTCGATCGCGCTGCTGGGCAACGCGGCCGAGGTGCTGCCCGAGATGGTGCAGCGCGCCCGCGCCGGCGGCCCCCGACCCGACCTGGTGACCGACCAGACGAGCGCGCACGACCTCGTCAACGGCTACCTGCCCGCGGGCTGGACGCTGGCGCAGTGGCAGGCTGCACGCGCCGACGACACGCAGCACGCGGCGCTGCGCGACGCCGCGCGCCGCAGCTGCGCGGTGCACGTGCAGGCCATGCTCGACTTCCACACCATGGGCGTGCCCACGGTGGACTACGGCAACAACATCCGCCAGGTGGCGCTGGACGCCGGCGTGAAGAACGCCTTCGACTACCCCGGCTTCGTGCCCGCCTACATCCGGCCGCTGTTCTGCCGTGGAACCGGGCCCTTCCGCTGGGTGGCGCTGTCGGGTGACCCTGAGGACATCCGGCGCACCGACGCGAAGATGAAGGAGCTCTTTCCCGAGGACGCGCGTCTGCACCGCTGGCTCGACATGGCCGGCGAGCGCATCGCCTTCCAGGGGCTGCCGGCGCGCATCTGCTGGATCGGCCTGGGCGAGCGCCACCGCGCGGGCCTGGCCTTCAACGAGATGGTGCGCTCGGGCGAACTGAAGGCGCCCATCGTGATCGGCCGCGACCACCTGGACAGCGGCTCGGTGGCCAGTCCCAACCGCGAGACCGAGGCCATGCGCGACGGCAGCGACGCGGTCAGCGACTGGCCGCTGCTGAACGCGCTGCTCAACACCGCCGGCGGCGCCACCTGGGTCAGCCTGCACCACGGCGGCGGCGTGGGCATGGGTTATTCGCAGCATTCCGGCGTGGTGATCGTCTGCGACGGCACGCCCGAGGCCGACCGCCGCCTCGAGCGCGTGCTCTGGAACGACCCGGGCACCGGCGTGATGCGGCACGCCGACGCCGGCTACGACGAAGCCCTGGCCTGTGCGCGCGAGCGGGGGCTGGACCTGCCGATGCTCGCCGGCGACGGTGCCGTTTCTGCGTGAAGTCCGGGATCGCTTCGATGCGCGCCGGCGTGGTCTCTGGCGCTGGGGGGCAGGGCACCGTGCTCCGCTCATGTCCCCCGGTCCCCGCCTGGCGGCGGGAACCTCCTCCTTTACTTCGCTGCGCACGGCGCCCTGCCCCCCAGCGCCGGCCGGCGCCTGTTCATCCGTCGCTAACCACCGGCAGCGCATGGGGCCATGCGGGCACGCCTGGGAGGGTCGGTGGGTGTCGCAGCGAAGTAAAGGAGGAGCACCGGGCGCAGCCCGGTGCGGAGGAGAGAGCCCGGACACGCACAGTCCGGTGGACTGTGCGTGCCTGGCGAGCGCCCGGGGCTCTTGCCCCGGGCATGAGCGGAGACACCCACCGGCCCTCCCAGGCCCGCGACGTGCTGGCGCGCCGACAGCGTGACTTGGAAGGCCGCCGCGCGAGCCCCATGACCAACGGAACCCCATGATCCTCACTCCCGGCAGCCTTACCCTCGACGACCTCAGGGCCGTGCACGGCGCGGTGCCTGCGCAGGCGCTGCGTATCGATCCTGCCGCGTTGCCCGCCATCGAGGCGAGCGCAGCCGCCGTCCAGCGTGCGGCGCGGGGCGAGGCGCCGGTCTACGGTGTCAACACCGGCTTCGGCAAGCTGGCCAGCACGCGCATCGACGCGGACGACCTGGCGGCCCTGCAGCGCAACCTGATCCGCTCGCACAGCGTGGGCGTGGGCGCGCCGATGTCGGCGCCCGTCGTGCGCCTGATCCTGGTGCTGAAGGCCGCCAGCCTGGCGCGCGGGCACTCGGGCGTGCGGCCGGTGGTCATCGACACGCTGCTGGCGGTGTTCAACGCCGGGCTCGTGCCGTGCATCCCTGAGAAGGGCTCGGTCGGTGCCTCGGGCGACCTGGCGCCGCTGTCGCACCTGACGCTGGCGCTGATGGGCGAGGGCGAGTTCGTCGTCGATGGCGCGCGCCGTCCGGCCGGTGAGGTGCTGCAAGCCCATGGCATCGCGGCGCTGGAACTGCAGGCCAAGGAAGGCCTGGCGCTGATCAACGGTACTCAGGTCTCGACGGCGCTCGCCTTGCATGCCTTGTTCACCTTCGAGCCGGTGCTGGAGGCTGCGCTGGTCGTCGGCGCGCTGACGCTGGATGCGGCGCGCGGCAGCGACGGGCCCTTCGACCCGCGCATCCACGCGCTGCGCGGGCAGCCCGGGCAGATCGACGTGGCGCAGGCCTACCGCGCCCTTCTGGCGGGCAGCGAGATCCGGGCCTCGCACCGCGAGGGCGACGACCGTGTCCAGGACCCGTACTGCCTGCGCTGCCAGCCCCAGGTGGTCGGCGCCTGCCTGGACCAGTTGTGCCACGCCGCGCAGGTGCTCTGGCGCGAGGCGAACGCCGTCACGGACAACCCGCTGGTCTTCGTCGACGCGCAGGGCCGCGGCGAGTTGGTCTCCGGCGGCAATTTCCACGCCGAGCCGGTGGCGCTGGCCGCCGACGCGATGGCGGTGGCCATCGCCGAGGTCGGCGCGATCGCCGAGCGCCGCATCGCGATGCTGATCGACGCCAACGTCTCGCGCCTGCCGCCCTTTCTGTGTGCCGATCCGGGGCTGAACAGCGGCTTCATGATCGCGCACGTGACGGCCGCCGCGCTGGCCAGCGAGAACAAGTCGCTCGCGCACCCGGCCAGCGTCGACTCACTGCCCACCAGCGCCAACCAGGAGGACCACGTCAGCATGGCCACCTTCGCGGCGCGCCGCCTGCAGCCGATGATCGACCACGTCGCGCACATCGTCGGCATCGAGTGGCTGGCCGCGGCCCAGGGCATCGAGTTCCTGCGGCCGCTGAAGAGCTCGGCAGCGCTGGAGGCTGCGCACGCGATGCTGCGCGCCCGCTGCGCCGCCATGATGCAGGATCGCCATCTGGCACCTGACATCGAAGCCGCCACCGCGCTGGTGGCCGACGGCTCGGTGGCGCGCCTGCTGCGGGCTCTGCCGGGTCTGCCGGCGCTGCGCGTCGCGGGCTGAGCCAGACGACGGTGGAGAAGGCCTTGCTCAGCGCAGGAATCGCCACTGGGGGTCCACCCCGTGACCCCGTGTCCAAGCGCCTTGTCGTGCCGGGCTCACGTATCGGGAAGCGTGTCAGCA
This sequence comes from Rubrivivax sp., assembly GCA_027491255.1. Lineage (GTDB taxonomy): Bacteria > Pseudomonadota > Gammaproteobacteria > Burkholderiales > Burkholderiaceae_C > Rubrivivax. The sequence continues at coordinate 31,728 of JAIXWM010000025.1, forward strand.
ATTCTCTGGACGTTCGACCGCAACCCCGGGAGGTCCTTCTCGACCATCGCTCAGACCGCCTCGAGGTCGACCTTGAAGTAGCCGTGGGTGAGGCGGTCGCGCGCCCCGGCGATCAGGCGCCAGGGCACGGCCTGTTCGGCGGCGGTCAGTTCGGGACTGAGGCGCTTGACGGCCTCGCCGATGATCTCGAGCTGCCTGATGACAGCGCTCTGGGTCTTGCGGTCGGACAGAAAGCCTGCGCGGCCCGTCTCGGTGAACTCCTCGATCGCCGAGATGGCTTCCAGGATGTGCCTCAGCCAGAGCCTGTCACGGTCCATCACAGGGGGCGTGCCTGCGCGATGATCTGCGAAGCCAGATCTGGATCGAGCTCGCGCTCGGTGAGCAGATCCACCGGCACCCCCAGCGTGTCTGCGATGTCCTGCTGCAGCGCCACGACGGTCAGCAGCGATGTCCCGGCGGGCAGGTCCACCAGCAGGTCCAGGTCGCTGTCGTCCCGGTCTTCCCCCCGGGCCGTCGATCCGAACACGCGAACCCGGCTCGCGCCGCGTGCAGCAGCCAGTTCGAGCACTTCGGTGCGATGGTTGGACAGAGCCGCTGAAGGTCGCATACGGGAATTGTGGCATCGCGCTGTCGTCCGCCGTGCTCGGGCTCGGACCCAGGGACGCGCGCTGTCGGATCGTTCCCGGTCACCGCCTGTGGGCTGAATACACTGCGCCCGGAGCGCATCCCAATGCTGCACGCCGTTCAGCGCTGCCTTTTTTACCGCAACCCCCCGACCCGGAGGAAACCCCATGAAGAAAACCCTGCTCACCCTGGCCGCCGTCGCGCTGGCCGCCTTCGGCACCGCTGCCTCGGCCCAGCAGACCAAGGTCGCCATCGGCATCTCCGGCTGGACCGGCTTTGCGCCGTTGACGCTGGCCCAGGAGGCCGGCCTGTTCAAGAAGCATGGCCTGGACGTCAGCATCAAGAAGATCCCGCAGAAGGACCGTCACCTCGCCATCGCCTCGGGCGACATCCAGTGCGCGGCCACGACGGTGGAGACCTGGGTGGTCTGGAACGCCAACGGCGTGGCCACGACGCAGATCTTCCAGCTCGACAAGAGCTTCGGCGCCGACGGCATGGTGGTCAAGGCCGGCATCAACAGCATCAAGGACCTGAAGGGCAAGACCGTGGCCGCCAGCGCGCCCGGCACCGCGCCCTACTTCACACTGGCGTGGATGCTGCGCGAGAACGGCATGAGCGTGAAGGACGTGAAGGTCGTCAACCTCGAGCCGCAGGCGGCCGCCAACGCGATGATCGCCGGCACGGCCGGCATCGACGCGGCGATGACCTACGAGCCCTTCCTGAGCGCGGTGCGGGCCAAGCCCGAGGCCGGCCGCATCATCGCCACCACGCTGGACTACCCGATGATCATGGACACCTTCGGCTGCACGCCGAAGTTCCTGGCCGACAACCCGCGCGCGGCCAAGGCCCTGGCCGATGCCTACTTCGATGCGCTGGCGATGATCAAGGCCGAGCCGAAGAAGAGCTTCGGCATCATGGGCGCCGACGTCAAGCAGACCGCCGAGCAGTTCGAGGCCAGCCAGGCCTACCTGCGCTGGCAGGACCGCGAGGCCAACAGGAAGTTCTTCGCCGGCGAGCACGCCGAGTTCAGCCGCAAGGCCGCGCAGATCCTTATGGAGGCCGGCATCATCCGTGCGCTGCCCGACATGAGCAAGCTGGCCGACACGCGCTTCATCCAGTGAGCAGCCGGCGCGGGCTCCCCGGCCGGCGACCGGCCGGGGAGCCCGCGCCCGGCCCTGTGAGCCTGCCGGACCCCTGCCGATGAAACCCCTGACCCCCGTCTCCGCGGGCGCCCGCATCGCGCTGGGCGTCGCCTTCTTCGTGGTCTTCGTCGCCGCGTGGTCGGCTGCCACGTTTTCCGGCTACGTCAGCAAGACCTTCCTGGCCGACCCCTGGACCATGCTGAAGTCCGGCTGGATGCTGCTGACCGAGATGGGCTTTGCCGAGGACATCGGCATGACGGTGTGGCGCGTGGTCGGCGGCTTCGCCATTGCCGCGGCGATCGCGTTGCCGCTGGGCGTGGCGATGGGCGCGTACAAGCCGGTGGAGGCCTTCTTCGAGCCCTTCGTCAGCTTTGCGCGCTACCTGCCGGCCAGCGCCTTCATCCCGCTGCTGATCCTGTGGGCCGGCATCGGCGAGGCGCAGAAGCTCGCCGTCATCTTCATCGGCAGCTTCTTCCAGCTGGTGCTGATGATCGCGGTGACGGTGGGCAACACGCGGCGCGACCTGGTCGAGGCGGCCTACACGCTGGGCGCGGGCGACCGCTCGCTGGTGTGGCGGGTGCTGATCCCCGGCGCGGCGCCCGAGATCGCCGAGACGCTGCGCATGGTGCTGGGCTGGGCCTGGACCTACGTCATCGTGGCCGAGCTGATCGGCGCGTCCAGCGGCATCGGCCACATGATCACCGACAGCCAGGCGCTGCTGGCCACCGACCAGATCATCTTCGGCATCATCGTCATCGGCCTGATCGGCCTGGTCAGCGACCTGCTGTTCAAGGCGCTGAACCGGCGCTGGTTCCCTTGGGCAGCGCTGGGGCGATGAGGGCGCCATGAGTCCCATCCTCCAGATCCGCGGCGTCGAGCGCCGCTTTGCCGGCGCCGGTGGCGGCACGCTGGCGCTGCAGGCCACCGACTTGACGGTCGCCGAGAACGACTTCGTCACCATCCTCGGCCCCAGCGGCTGCGGCAAGAGCACGTTGCTGCGCATCGTCGCGGGGCTGGACCAGCCCACCGCCGGGGAGGTGTTGCTCGACGGCCGCCGCGTCCACGGCCCCGGCGCCGACCGCGGCATGGTGTTCCAGAGCTACACGCTCTTTCCGTGGCTGAACGTGCTCGACAACGTCTGCTTCGGCCTGCGCGAGCGGGGCCTGCCGCGGGCGCAGCAGCTCGAGATCGCGCACGGCTTCATCGCCAAGGTGGGGCTGGCCGGCTTCGAGGCGCACTACCCCAAGCAGCTGTCGGGTGGCATGCAGCAGCGCACCGCCATCGCCCGCGCGCTCGCCAACGGTCCGCGCATGCTGTTGATGGACGAGCCCTTCGGCGCCCTGGACCACCAGACGCGCGAACTGATGCAGGAACTGCTGCTGGCGATCTGGGAGGCCGAGCGCAAGACCGTGCTCTTCGTCACCCACGACATCGACGAGGCCGTCTTCATGGCCAGCCGCGTCGTCGTGATGAGCGCGCGGCCAGGCCGCATCAAGCTCGACCGCACGGTCGAACTGCCGCACCCGCGGCACTATTCGATGAAGACCACACCGGACTTTGCTGCGCTGAAGGCTGAGCTGACCGATTGCGTACGTGCCGAGGTGCTGAGGGCACAGCAGGTGCGGTGATCGGGCGCGCCGCCGGTGAATCGAGCGGTTGCTGGCCCTCCGCCCCCTGACACCTGCCGCCATCGTCAGATCAGATCGGCAAAGCGAGCCAGATCGCGCAGGCAAGGACACAGGAGATCCCCGGAAGGGGTCCTTCCGGGTCGAGGCTTCAGCGCCGGGGGTCCAGCGCGTCGCGCAGCGCGTCGCCGACGAGGTTGAAGGCGAGCACGGTGACGAAGATCGCCGCGCCGGGGAACAGCGCCATCCACGGCGCCTGCGTCAGGAAGCGCTGCGCCGTGTTCAGCATCGAGCCCCAGCTCGGCGCCGGCGGTTGCTGGCCCAGGCCCAGGAATGACAGGCTGGCCTCGGCGATGATGGCCGAGGCGATGGTCAGCGTGGCCTGCACCAGCACCGGGGGCAGGATGTTGGGCAGAATGTGGCGCACGAGGATGCGCGCGCGCGGGTTGCCGACGGCGCGCGCTGCCTCCACCCAGTCCTCGGCCCGGGCCTGCAGCACCTGGCCACGCGCCAGCCGCACGAAGATCGGCGTGGCCGTGACGCCGATGGCGATCATCGCGTTGCTCAGGCTGGGCCCGAGGAAGGCCGCGAGCGCGATCGCCAGGATCAAGAAGGGGATGGCGAGCATGGCGTCGGTCAGCCGGCCGATCAGCATGTCGACCCAGCCGCCCACGTAGCCGGCCACCATGCCCAGCGGCAGCCCGACGGCCACCGCGATCAGCACCGCCACCAGCCCCGCCGCCAGCGAGGCGCGGGCGCCCCAGATCACGCGCGCAAGCAGGTCGCGCCCGACCTCGTCGGTGCCGAACCAGTGCGCTGCGCTCGGTGCCTTGCGCACCGCCGACCAGCTGGTGGCCAGCGGGTCGTAGGGCGCGAGCCAGGGCGCGAACAGCGCCAGCACCAGCACCAGCAGGAGCACTGCCGCGCCGAAGACGGCTGCCGGTCGGCGCGCGAACTGGCGCATTGCCCGCCGGGCGGGTGTCTCGACGGCGACCGGCCCCGACGGGGGCACGGCCGTGGCTTCGCTCGCCGCACCGCTCATGCCCGCAGCCTCGGGTTGGCCAGCACGTACAGCACGTCGGCCAGCAGGTTGAGCAGGATGTAGACCGTGGCCGTCACCAGCACCACGCCCTGCACGACGGCGTAGTCGCGGTTGAAGACGGCGTCGACGATCAGCTTGCCCAGGCCCGGCACCGAGAACACCTGCTCGGTCAGCACCGCGCCCGACAGCAGCGTGCCGAATTCCAGCGCGCCCAGCGTGATCACCGGCGTCAATGCGTTGCGCAATGCGTGCCGCAGCACCACCTGCTGCTCGAGCAGGCCCTTGGCGCGCGCGGTGCGCACGTAGTCGGCCGCCAGCGCCTGCAGCAGCGCCGAGCGCATGTGGCGCATCAGCACCGCGGCGATGCCCGAGCCGAGCACGAAGGCGGGCATCACCGTCGTGGCCAGCGACTGCCACGGGTCCTCGAACAGGCTGACGTAGCCCGAGGCCGGCAGCCAGCCCAGGCCCACCGAGAACAGGAAGATCATCATGATGCCGAGCCAGAAGTTCGGCGTCGACAGCCCGGCCAGCGCCACGACGTTGGCCGCGGCGTCCCAGGGCGTGCCTTTCTTCACCGCCGAGACGATGCCCGCCGGGATGCCGATCAGCAGCGCGAACAGCATCGCCATCGTGCCCAGCTGCAGCGTCACCGGCAGCTTCTCGGCGATCAGCTGCGACACCGGCTGCTTGATGCGCATCGACTCGCCCAGGTCGCCCTGCAGCACGCCGCCCATCCAGTACAGGTACTGCATGGGCAACGGCTGGTCGAGCCGGTACTGGCGCCGGATCTGCTCGACGACCTCGGGGTCGCCCTCCTCGCCGGCCATCACCAGCGCCGGGTCGCCCGGCAGCAGCTGCTGCAGGCCGAAGATCAGCACCGACACGATGAACAGCGTCGGCAGCAGCTCGAGCAGGCGGCGGGGCAGGAAGTTCAGCATCGCAGGGCGAGGGGGACGGACGGCGCTTCAGCAGCGGGTCAAGCGATCAAGCGGTCAACTGCCGGATCCAGGGTCACTTCAGCTTCAGGTCGGTGACCCGGATCAGACCGTCGGGCATGACCTTGAACCCTTCCAGGCGCGGGCTGTGCGCGAACAGCAGCGCGCGGTGGTACAGGTAGATCACCGAGCCCTCGGCCAGCCACTTGGCCGCGACCTGCTCGTACAGGCTCTTGCGCTCGGCCGTCGCCGTGGTCGCGCGCGCCTTGTCGAGCAGCGCGTCGACGGCGGGGTCGCAATAGCGGCCGTAGTTCAGCGGCCCCTTGCACGAGGCGAAGGAGAAGATGTTGCCGTCCGGATCGGTGCGACCGCTCCAGGCCAGCATGTACATCTGGAAGTTGCCCTTTTCGGCCTCGTTCAGCGAGGTCGCGAACTCGGTGACGCGGATCTTCAGGTCGAAGCCCACCTCGGCAGCCATCGACTGGATGACCTCGGCCACCGCCCGCGTCTCGGGGTTGTTGGGGACCATGAAGTCCAGCGCCAGCGGCGTGCGCACGCCGGCCTCGCGCAGCAGCGCCTTGGCCCGCGCGACGTCGCGCTTGGGCGTCGGGAACTTGGCCTGGTGGTAGGGGTTGGCCGGGCTGACCCACTGGTTGTTGGGCTGGTTCAGGCCGTTGAAGACCACCTGATCGAGCGCGTCGCGGTCGATCGCAAGTTCGAGCGCGCGGCGCACCCGGGCATCCTTGCCCAGCGGGCTGTTGGCCTTCTCGCCGTTGGCCACGTTCAGCGTGATGCCCTGGTAGCCGAGCTCGAAGCCGGTGGCCAGGCGCAGGCGGCTGTCCTTGCGCACCTCGGCCACGTCGGTGGCAAGCATGCGCTCGAGCAGGTCGAGCTGGCCCGAGCGCAGGTTGGCCAGACGCACGGTGGAGTCCTGGATCGGCCGGTAGACGATGCGGTCGACGTGGACGCGGCCCTTGTCCCAGTAGTCGGCGAAGCGGTCGACGACGATGCGGTCCTGGGCCACACGCTCGGTGAACTTGAAGGGCCCGGCGCATACCGGCGCGTTGCCGAACTTGTCGCCCGCGGCCGCGGCGGCCTTGGGCGAGATGATCATGCCGGCGCGGTCGGTCAGCTGCGCCATCAGCGGCGCGAACGGCGTCTTCAGCAGCAGGCGAACCGTCAGCGGGTCCACCACCTCGACCTTGTCGATCTGCGCGATCTCGGCGCGGCGGAACGAGCCCTGCATCGTCAGGTGGCGGTCGAGCGAGAACTTCACCGCCTCGGCCGTCATGGTCTCGCCGTCGTGGAACTTCACGCCCGGGCGCAGCCGGATCGTCACGGTCTTGCCGTCGGCCGAGGTGGTGTGGCTGAGCGCGAGCTGCGGCACGATGTTGAGCTTGTCGTCTATGTCGAAGAGCTTGTCGCAGATCGACTTGAAGACGATGCGCCCGACGTAGGTGCGTCCCATCGTCGGGTCGAGGAGGTCGGGGTCTTCGGCCAGGCCGATGCGCAGCGTGGTCTGCGCCGAGGCGGCGGCGGCGCTGCCCAGCGCCAGCGCCAGCAGCAGGCCCTTCAGGGAGTGGGAGAACTTCATCGAAAGCTCCTGTTCAAGGGGGAGAGGAAGAAACGGTGGCGGTCGGGCCGCGCTGGAATGCGGCCTGCAGGCGCTGCAGCACGGCGTGCGAACGTTGGCGGCGCTGCGCCTCGGGGGACGCGAGGTCTGCCCGGTCGGACGCGGCGCCCGGCGCCACCCAGGGCGCGAGGCGGTCCGCGTGCCAGCAGGCGGCGCCGTGGAGCTGAGCGTACAGCGATGGCGCCTCGGTGCGGCAGCGTTCGTCGGCGTGCGGGCAGCGGGTGTGGAAGCGGCAGCCCGGCGGAGGGGCGAGCGGGCTGGGCACGTCGCCGGCCAATACCGTGCGCGTGCCGCGGCGCGCCGGGTCGGCCACCGGCACGGCCCCGAGCAGGGCCCGCGTGTAGGGGTGGCGCGGCGCGGCGAAGACCTGCTCCGCGGGCCCGGTCTCGACGAAGCGGCCGAGGTACATCACCGCCACCTCGCTGGCCACCTGGCGCACCACGCCCAGGTCGTGCGAGATGAAGACATAGGCCAGCCCCAGCTCGCGCTGCAGGTCGGCCAGCAGGTTCAGGATCTGGGCCTGGATCGACACGTCCAGCGCCGACACCGGCTCGTCGCACACCAGCACCTTCGGCCCCGCGGCCAGCGCGCGCGCGATCGCCAGGCGCTGGCGCTGCCCGCCCGAGAACTCGTGCGGGTAGCGGCGCGCAGCCTCGGCCGGCAGGCCCACCTGGTCGAGCAGCCGGCGCACGCGCGCGGCGCGCTGCGCTGCCGGCACCACCGCATGCAACTGCAGCGGCTCGGCCAGCGTGTCGCCCGCGCTCATGCGCGGGTTCAAGGAGCCGTAGGGGTCCTGGAAGACCATCTGGATGTGCCGGCGCGCGCGCAGCAGCGCGGCCTCGTCGAGCGCCCGCAGGTCCTGGCCGTCGAGCTCGATGCGGCCGGCGTCGGGCTCGATCAGGCGCAGCAGCAGCCGAGCCAGCGTGGACTTGCCGCAGCCCGACTCGCCCACCACCGCCAGTGTGCGCCCGGCCGCGACCTCGAGCGAGACCCCGTCGACGGCGCTGACCACGCCGCGCGCGCGGCCGAACAGCCCGCGGCCGACCTCGAAGCGCTTGACCAGGCCCTCGGCGCGCATCACCGGCGCGGCGGGCGTCGTCACGCGGCCTCCTGCAGGGCTGTGGCGGGGGCATCGCCGACGTCGTGCGCCGGCACCAGCGTGTGCAGCGGCGCCTTCCAGCAGCGGCTGCGGTGGCCGGCGCGGACCTCGCGCAGCGCCGGCGCCTCGGTGCGGCAGCGCTCGTCGGCGAAGGGGCAGCGCGGCGCGAAGCGGCAGCCCGCGGGCCAGTCGGTGGCCGGGGGGACGCGCCCCTCGATGGCCGCGAGCCGCGCGCGCGGCGCGCCGATCGACGGGATCGCGCCCAGCAGGCCCACGGTGTAGGGGTGCTCGGGCTGCTCGAAGAGCGCGGCCACCGGGGCCTCCTCGACCACCTGGCCGGCGTACATCACGGCCACGCGGTCGGCCATCTCGGCCACCACGCCCAGGTCGTGCGTGATCAGCAGGATCGCGGTGCCGGTGTCGTCGCGCAGCGCGCGCATCAGCTCCAGCACCTGGGCCTGGATGGTCACGTCCAGCGCCGTCGTCGGCTCGTCGGCGATCAGCAGCGCCGGTCGGCACAGCAGCGCCATCGCGATCATCACGCGCTGGCGCATGCCGCCCGACATCCGGTGCGGATACTCGTCGAAGCGGCGCTCGGGCGCCGGGATGCGCACGCGGCGCATGGTCTCCAGCACCTCGGCACGCGCGGGCTCGCCGCGCAGGCCACGGTGGCGTTCCAGCACCTCGCCAAGCTGCCGACCCACGGTGTGCGAGGGGTTCAGCGAGGTCATCGGCTCCTGGAAGATCATCGCCAGGCGGTTCCCGCGCAGGTCGGCCCACTGGCGCGGCGACAGGCCCTGCAGCTCCAGCCCGTCGAAGGTGATCGAGCCCTCGACGCGGCCGGCCGGGCGCGGCACCAGACCCATCAGCGACAGCGCCGTCATGCTCTTGCCGCAGCCGGATTCGCCGACGATGCACAGCGTGTGGCCGGCCTCGAGCGTGAGGTCGACGCCGTCGACCGCGCGCGCCGGGCCGCGCGGCGTGTCGAAGCTGACGCGCAGGTCGCGCAGTTCGAGCAGAGCGCTCAAGCCCGGCCCCCGGCGGCCGCGGGCGCACTGGCGTCGGTGGCGCGCGAGCGGCTGGGTGTGCCGGCCTGGGCCTGCGTGGCCTGTGCGATCGCGGCCTCGATGACGCTGCGGTCCCAGACGCCGCCCGGGGCCTCGCGCGTGGCGAAGAAGCGCGCGAAGTGGACGAAGCGCTCGCGGCTGACGGCCTCCAGGCGCTCGAGCTCGGCCAGCGGGTCGTCGTGGTCGTCCACGCGCAGGTCCAGCGCCGGGTACTCCTGGTCGGTGTGGATGCGCAGCGCGGCCGACTGCCGGCCGCGCTTGTCGCCGCCGACGGCTTCACCGGCGCGCAGGGCCTGCACCAGGCGCCGCGCGAAGGGCAGGTGGGCGGCGCGCTCGTAGGCGGCGGCGGTCTCGTCCAGCACCTGGGGCCCGGCCAGCATGTTGCCGGCCACCGAGTAGCCTTCGCGCAGCAGGTGGCCGCACCAGGGCACGCAGCCCGCACCGGTGTGCGCGGCAAGACCACCGCGGGCGTCCTGCAGGTGCAACTGGCGCGTCGCGGCCCCAGGGTCGGAAGCGACCAGCGCGTCCAGCACCTGGTGCGCCGTCAGGCCTTCGCGCAGCAGCCGCAGCCCGCGCGGACCGAAGGTGGGGTTGATCAGCGCCTGCGTGGCCAGCGCGCCGACGCCACCGTCGGCGTGTGGGCACAGCGCCCCGACGGCGAAGAAGCGCGTAGCCACCGCGACGCCGAAGGCACCGGTGGCGGGATCGCGGGCGACGAGGGACCAGGTCATGATTCGGCGGGGCAGCAGCGAGCGCCGGACGGTAATGGAATCGGCCTGCCGAGCGGCCTGCTCGGTCATTGGCTCTCGTGCTGCCTGCTGCATCGGACCCTGCGAGCTGCGGTTCCAGTCGGCCCGTTACGATGATCGGCAGGCGAGGGGTCGGGGCACGAGGAGTCGGTGCATCGGGTCGGCCCCGAGGTCGGGGCGCCTCGCCGCCGGAAGCCCTGCACTGCGAAACCATGAACGCAAGACCCCTGCGAGCACTGTCCGACCCAACCCGAGCGCCGCGCCCAAGCCGGGCGGCGGTGTCCTGTGCCCCGGGGGCCTGAACCATGACCGCCCTGCTCGAAGGCCTGCGCCTGGTCGAGTGCGCGTCGTTCATCGCCGCGCCCTCGTGCGCGTTGCACCTGGCCCAGCTGGGGGCCGAGGTCGTGCGCATCGACCCGGTCGGCGGAGGGCCCGACGTCGGCCGCTGGCCGCTGGCGCGCAATGGCGCGAGCCTGTACTGGGAGGGCCTGAACAAGGGCAAGAAGTCGGTCGCGATCGACCTGTCCAGGCCGGGCGGCCGGCAGCTCGCGGTCGACCTGATCACCGCGCCCGGGCCGGACCGCGGCGTGTTCGTCACCAACTTCCCGAAGGGCGGCTTCCTCGGCCACGCCGCGCTGGCGCAGCACCGCCCGGACCTGATCACCGTGCGCGTGATGGGCTGGAACGACGGCGGCTCCGGGGTCGACTACACCGTCAACGCGTCGGTCGGCCTGCCCTTCATGACCGGTGGCTCCGAGAACGGCGAGGCGCCCGTCAACCACGTGCTGCCGGCCTGGGACCTGATGACCGGCGCCTACGCTGCCTTCGCCACGCTGGCCGCCGAACGCCACCGCCTGCGCACCGGCCAGGGGCAGGAGGTCACGATCCCGCTGTCCGACGTGGCGCTCGCCTGCCTGGGCCACACCGGGCAGATCGCCGAGGTGCTGGAACACGGCGACCGGCCGCGCCACGGCAATGCGCTGTTCGGCGCCTTCGGGCGTGACTTCGTCACCGCCGACGGGCAGCGCGTGATGGTCGTGGCGATCACGCGCCGGCAGTGGACCGGCCTGGTCGCCAGCCTGGGTCTGCAGCCGGCCGTGGCGGCGCTGGAGGTCTCGCTGCAACAGTCCTTCGAGTGCGACGAGGGCCTGCGCTTCACGCACCGCGACGCCCTGTTCCCGCTGTTCGAGCGCGCCATCGGCGCGCGCACGCTGGCCGAGGCATCGGCTGCCTTCGATGCGAACGACGTCTGCTGGGGCCGCTACCGCACCCTGTCGCAGGGCCTGGCGGGCGACTCCCGCCTGTCGCTGGACGCCGAGTTGTTCACGCACTTGCAGCACCCCAGCGGCCTGAGCTACCCCGCGCCCGGCGCGATGGGCCGCTTCGGCGGCGTGCCTCGACTGCCGGCCGCGCGCGCGCCGCGGCTCGGCGAGCACACCGACGAGGTGCTGGCCCAGGTGCTGGGCTTGAGCGCTGCCCGCATCGGCGAACTGCACGACGCCGGCCTCGTGGCCGGTTCCTGAGCGTGCCTGGCCATGGTCCCGACCCTGCAATGACCCCCTCGAGCACCTCGGAAGCCTTTCTCGCACACCTGCGCGCCGTCGGCGCCGAGGCGCGTGATGTCGACGCCCAGGTGCGGCGTGCCGTCGCTGCCCGGTGCGCGCCCGGCGGCCGCGCCGATGCGCGGCTGCTGCAGGCGCACCAGCGCGCACTCCACGGCCTGGCTTGGGTGGCAAGCGCCGTGGAGGCCATCACCACCGCCGCGCGCTGGGGCGGGCGGCTGGCCGAGGCCGGGCGGCTCGGGCCGCCCGAGGAGCTGGCGCTGACGCTGGGCATCGGCGAGTACCTGGCCCAGCTGGCCGGCGGCATCCCGATGTCGCAGAACGAGGTCTTCCGCCTCGCCGAGATCGGCCTCGGGGCGGCAGCGTCGGCCTGGGCGCAGCGCCCGGCCGTGCAGTGGTTCGTCGAGCGGGCGGGTCGGCCGCAGACGCGCCGGGCGCTCGTGGACGCCTGGGCCGAGGGTCGCGGGGTCGCCGAGACCACCTTCGACGACGACCTCGACCAGATCCGCGAGCAGTTCCGCCGCTTCGCCGCGAAGGAGATCGCGCCGCACGCGCAGGCCTGGCATCTGGCCGACGACCTGATTCCCGACGAGGTGGTGCGGCAGCTGGCCGAGCTGGGCACCTTCGGCGTCAGCATCCCGGCCGAGTTCGGGGGCATGGGCCTGGGCAAGCGGGCCATGTGCATCGTCACGGAAGAACTGAGCCGGGCCTGGATCGCCGCCGGCTCGCTGGGCACGCGCTCGGAGATCGCGGCCGAGCTGATCCTGGGTGGAGGCACCCCCGAGCAGCAGGCCCACTGGCTGCCGCGCATCGCCTCGGGCGAGGTGCTGCCCACCGCGGTGTTCACCGAGCCCGATGCCGGCTCGGACCTGGGCTCGCTGAAGACCCGGGCCACGCCGCTGGCCGACGGGCGCTGGCGCATCGACGGCAACAAGACCTGGATCACCCATGCCGCGCGCAGCGACCTGATGACGCTGATGGCGCGCAGCGAGCCCGGCACCGGCGACTACAGCGGCCTGAGCATGTTCCTCGCGCCCAAGCCCCGCGGCACCGAGGGGCGGCCCTTCCCGGCCCCGGGCATGAGCGGTGGGGACATCCCGGTGCTGGGCTACCGCGGCATGCGGGAGTACGAGATCGCCTTCGACGGCTTCGAGGTGCCGGCCGACGGGCTGCTGGGCGGCGTGCGCGGCCAGGGCTTCCGCCAGCTGATGCAGACCTTCGAGGCCGCGCGGATCCAGACCGCCGCGCGCGCTGTCGGCGTGGCCTGGCGCGCCTTCGACCTGGCCTGGCGCTACGCCGGCGACCGGCGCCAGTTCGGCCAGGCGCTGCAGGCCTTTCCGCGCGTGTCGGACAAGCTGGCGATGATGATCGCCGAGACCGTGATGGCGCGAGAACTCACGCACTTCGCCGCCGAGGAAAAGGAGAAGGGCGCGCGCTGCGACATCGAAGCCGGCATGGCCAAGCTGATCGCCGCCCGCGTGGCCTGGAGCAACGCCGACACGAGCCTGCAGATCCACGGCGGCAACGGCTACGCGCTGGAGTTCGAGATCAGCCGCGTGCTGTGCGACGCGCGCATCCTCAACATCTTCGAGGGCGCGGCCGAGATCCAGGCCCAGGTTGTCGGTCGGGGGCTTCTGGCCAGGCCCTGAGCGGGCGGGCAGGCTGGGGGGCGCCCGTGCGCGGACGTCGCCCGCTGGCGTATCGGGCGGGAAGACCCCCCGCGGCTCACCCCACCCGGTAGACGTCGAGCAGCACCGCGTCGGCGCTGCGCTGGCCGCAGGCCAGGGCCAGCGTGCGGTTCAGGTGGTCCCAGGCTGCGGCGCCCGTGGTGAAGCGCATCGTGGTGCGAAAGAAATAGGCCTCGCGCGGCACCGCCTCGCCGCGCGCGAGCCGGGCCATGACCTCGGGCGGCCCGTGGCGCAGGCCCAGGCTCTGCACCTCGACAAGAGCGCCGTCGCGCGTGCGGATCGCATAGTGCGCGGCGATCTCGAGGGCGCCATCGGCGCGCGCGGTCTGCCAGTCCACGCCCCCCTCGACGACCTCGCCCTGCAGTTCGGGGCCGTCGACCTCGCCGCCAAGCAGGGGCACGTAGCGCCGCTCACCCAGCGGCGCACGGCCGAGACTGACGACGGGGCTGACGCGGCAGCGGACCTGCATCATCGGGTGCAGCGGCGGGGCGGGGGGCAGGAAGAGATTCATCGCAAGATCATCTCATCTGCGGCGCCGGGGCCGCGAACCCATCGTTCGGCACGCCGCGGCGCGCCGGCCCCGGTGGCCTGGCTTGGCCCCGACCTCACTGCAGCTTGATCCCCGCGTCGCGGATCAGCTTGCCGAAGCGGTCGAACTCCTGCTTGTTGAACTCGGCGAACTGCGCCGGCGTGATGTTGCCGGGCTCGCCGCCCAGGCCGCGCAGCTTCGTGTCGACGTCGGGCAGCCTGATCACGCGGGCCAGTTCGGCCTGCAGCCTCGCCACCACGTCGGCCGGCGTGCCGGCGGTGACGTACAACGCGTACCAGGTGCTCATGTCGGCGCCGCGCACGCCGGCCTCGGCCAGCGTGGGCACCTGCGGCAGCTGGCCCGAGCGCGCTGGCGTGGTCACGGCGAGCGGCTTGAACTTGCCGGCCTTGATCTGCGCCATCGCCGACGAGGTGGTGTCGAACATGATCTCGACCTGTCCGCCGATGATGTCCATGTGCGCCTGGGCGCTGCCCTTGTAGGGCACGTGCATGCTCTTGACGCCGGCCGCGGCGTCGAAAGCCTCACCAGCGATGTGCTGCGTGCTGCCCACGCCGGAGGACGCGTACTTGAAGGCACCGGGCCGGGCCTTCATCGCCTGCACCAGCTCGGCCACCGAGTTCACCGGCACCTGCGCGCCGACGACCAGCACATTGGGCACGGTGACGATCAGCCCGATCGGCGTGAGGTCCTTGATCGGGTCGAAGGCCAGCTTCAGCAGGTGCGGCGCGATGGCCTGGCCGGTGTTCGTGGCCACCAGCAGCGTGTGGCCGTCGGCCGGGGCCTTGGCCGTCAGGTCGGCGGCGATGGTGTTGGACGCGCCGGGCCGGTTCTCGACCACCCAGGTGCCCTTCAGGCCCTCGGCGAACTTCTCGGCCAGCATGCGGGCGATGATGTCGGTGCCGCCGCCGGCATTGGCGCCCACCATCAGGCGCACGGTCTTGGTGGGGTAGGCGGTCTGGGCCTGCGCGGTGGCGACCCACGGGGCGGTCAGCGCACTGGCCAGCAGAGCGGCGGTGAAGGTCTTGCGTTTCATCGTCGGTTCTCCTTGGGTAGGGTGGAAAGGTAAGCGCAGACGGTTCGCGCGGGCCTTGTCGCGGGCAGGCTGCGTACCCCGGTGTCGAGGCGTCAGGAAATCAGCGCTGGGCTGCGCGCCGGCTCACGCCCATGCGGCAGGCCAGGTCGAAGGCGTTGACCATCGCGCCCGGGTTGGCGCGGCCCTGGCCGGCGATGTCGTAGGCGGTGCCGTGGGCCGGCGTGGTGATCGGGATCGGCAGCCCGCCGTGCACCGTGACGCCGCGCTCGAAGCCCATCAGCTTCATCGCGATCTGGCCCTGGTCGTGGTACATGGTGACCACGCCGTCGTAGCCGCCGTCGGCGCGGATCGCGCGCACGAAGGCCGTGTCGGCCGGGAAGGGGCCGTCGGCCGCAAAGCCGCGCTGCGCGGCCAGGCGCACGCCGGGTTCGATGATGCGGCCTTCCTCGTCGCCGTAGTTGCCGTTGTCGCCGTTGTGCGGGTTCAGCCCGCACACCGCGATGCGCGGCTGCGCCTTGCCGGCGGCCACCAGCGCGCCGTGGATCATGCCGATCGCGTCGGCCACCTTGTCGGGCGCCAGCAGCGTGCTGACCTCGCGCAGCGCGACGTGCGAGGTCACGCGCGCCGTCCACAGCTTCTCGAGCACGTTGAGCTCGCCGCAGATGCCGTCGAAGCGCAGCAGTTCGGCGAACCAGCGCAGCTCGTCCTCCTGGTGCATGCCGCCGGCGCGCAGCGCGCCCTTGTTCAGCGGCGCGAAGCACAGCGCGTCGGCACCGCCCGACTGGGCCAGCCGGGCGCCGGCCTCCAGGCCCTGCAGCATGAAGCGGCCGTTGTCGGCCGTGGCCTGCGCGCGGGGGAAGGGCGGGGCGTCGAGCCCGGGCCAGTCGAGCCAGCGCACGCCTGCGGGCGCGTCGATCTGGCCGCGCTGTCCGATCAGCACGACCTCGGCCTTGGCCAGCGTGGCGGGATCGGCGAGCAGCTTGCCGACGAGCTCGGGGCCGATGCCGGCGGGGTCGCCGGTGAACAGGGCGATGGTGGGTTGGGTCATGGTGGGGTTTGGGGTCGGGGTATGCATCAGCCCACGGCCAGCCTGGGCAGCCACAGCGTGACGGCAGGGAAGAAGGTGATCAGGGCCAGCGTGGCAACCAGCGGCAGGTAGTAGGGCACCATCTCGCGCAGCACGTCCTTCATCGGTACCTTGGCGATGTCGGCCACGAGGAACAGCGCCAGCCCCATCGGCGGGGTGACCAGACCGATCATCAGGTTGAAGACGACGACCATGCCCAGGTGCACCGGGTCGACACCGGCGGCCACCAGCGGCTTGGCGATGATGGGCGCGATGACCAGGATCGCGGTCGTGCTGTCGAGGAACATGCCCACCACCAGCAGCAGCAGGTTCGCCAGCAGCAGCAGCACCGTCGGGTCGGTCGAGATGGACAGCATCAGCTTCGTCATCGACTGCGGCACCTGCTCGACCGACAGCACCCAGCCGAACAGCGCGGCCACGGCGACGATGATCAGGATCGCGGCCGAGGCGCGCAGCGTCTCGAGCCCCGCAGCCAGCAGGCCCTGCCAGGTCAGCTCGCGGTAGAACAGGGCGCTGACGGCCAGCGCGTAGGCCACGGTCACGGCGGCGATTTCGGTGGGCGTGAACCAGCCCGCCAGCATGCCGCCGATCAGGATGACCGGCGCCATCAGCGCCGGCAGCGCAGGCAGCAGGTCGGCCCACAGCCGCGCGAGGCTGGGCCAGCGCTCGGCCCGCGGGTAGCCGCGCCGCAGCGACAGCCAGGCCGTCATCGCCATCAGCGCGGCCACGCACAGCAGGCCGGGCAGGATCCCGCCCAGCAGCAACTGGATCACTGACACGCCGGTGATGGTGCCGTACAGGATCAGCGGGATGCTGGGCGGGAAGATCGGCCCGACGATGGCAGAAGCCGAGGTGATGGCGCTGGCGAAGGCGGGCTTGAAGCCCTTGGACTTCATCGCGTCGATCTCGATGCGGCCGATGCCGCCGATGTCGGCCAGTGCCGAGCCCGACATGCCGGCGAAGACCAGGCTGCCGAAGATGTTGACCTGCGCCAGGCCGCCGGGCAGGCGGCCGACCGCGGTGTCGGCGAAACGGTAGATGTGGCGCGAGATGCCGGCGCTGTTCATCAGGCTGCCGACGAACAGGAACACCGGCACGGCCACCAGCGGAAAGGAGTCGAGCGCGTACAGCGCACGCTGCGCCATCATTTGCAGCGGCAGGTCGTTGACGAGCAGGTAGACGATGCTCGGCAGTCCGATGGCCAGCACCACCGGGAAGCCGAGCATGAACAGCACGAGGAAGCCGAGGATGACGAGGAAGCCGCTCATGGTCGAATGTCCTCAGGCCAGACTCGTGTGCTTGTCGTCGGCGCGCCGCTGGCGCAGCGTGCGCAGCAGTTCGGCGGCGCTCTCCAGCGTCAGCAGCGTCATGCCGACCGTCATCGGACCCATGAAGAGCCAGTACGGCATCTCCAGCGTGGCGGTCTGGTTGTCCAGGTTGGCGAGGATGGACACCACCGAGGCCACGGCCATCAGGCCGAACATGGCCACCGCGCACAGGTCGATCAGGACCTGCAGCGCGAAGCGGACGCGCGGCGGCAGCATGGCCTTGAACTCCTCCATCCGGATCTGCCCGCCGGCGTGCGTGACGTGCGCCGCGCCCAGCAGCGTCAGCGCGATCAGGAAGTAGCGCGCCAGTTCCTCGGCGCCGGCCATCGGGACATCGAAGACCCCGCGCATCACGATCTGCAGGCTGGGCGTGGCGATGAGTGCTGCCAGCAGCAGCAGGCAGATCGCGACCAGAGTGCGGCGCAGGGTCTTCATGGGGCAGGTCCGGGCTGAGAACGCGCGCTTACCTGACGGCCTGGATCTGCTGGATCAACTGCGTCCACTCCGGGAAGTCCTTCAGCACCTGGGCGTTGACCGACTGGCGGAAGGCGCCGAGGTTCAGCCCGTCCTTCTCGGCGATGAAGGTCATGCCGCGGGCCTCGAGGTCGCGGCGGTAGCGATCGGCGCTCTCGCGATCCCAGTCCAGCGTCTTCTGGCCGACCTCGGCCATCGTGTCCTCGATGATCTTGCGGTCGGCCGCGGGGATGCCTTGCCAGATGCGCTCGTTGACGAAGACCGACAGCACCGACTGCATGTGACCGGTGAGCATGACGAACTTCTGCACCTCATGCAGCTTGAGGTTGAAGATGTTGGGCAGGGGGTTCTCCTGGCCGACGACGAGCCCGGTGGCCAGTGCGGTGGCCAGTTCCGACACCTCCACCGGCGTGGCCACGGCGCCCATGCCGGTGATCATCGACGACCACAGCTTGACCGGTACGCCGCGGTACTTCTTGCCGCGCATGTCGGCCGGGCTCAGCACCTTTTCCTTGGAGGTCAGGTGGCGCGTGCCCTGGAAGAAGCTGCCGACGATGCGCATGCCGCCCTTCTGCACCAGCTCGGCGTTGATGGCCTTCAGCGCGTCCGAGCTGCGTGGATCCGTGGCGCGCAGCGCGTGGCCGGGGTCGCGGTAGATGAAGGGGGCGTTGAAGACGGCGGTGTTGGGCAGGATCTTGCCCAGTGAGGCGAAGTCGTGGTGGCCCATCGCGATGGCGCCGGCCTTGATGCCGTCGACCATCTCGCCCACGCCGCCGAGCTGCGAGTTGGCGAAGACCTGGATCTCCACGCGCCCGTTGGTGCGCTCCTTCACCAGCTTGGCCACCTCGTCGGCGTAGATCGTCTGCGGCGCGTTGGCCACGCCGACGTGGGCATAGCGCAGCTTCACCTGCGCCTGCGCGGCGCCTGCGGCCAGCAGCGCGGCGGCGGCTGCGGCCAGGGTCAGGGTCTTGAACAGCTTCACGGGAGTCTCCTTCTGTTTCAGGGGTGGGGGAGGGTGGTGCGCTCAGTGGCGCGGCTGGGCCGGCGCCTCGTAGAGCTTCAGCAGCGCCGCAGTGTCGAGTTCCTGGTGGCCCAGCCGGGCCAGCATGCGGTACAGGGTCTGCGCCTGCGCCGTCATCGGCGTGGGCACCTGGAGCTCCTTGGTCCAGGCCAGCACCATGTCCAGGTCCTTCAGCAACTGGCGCGCGTAGCCGCGAGGGGCGAAATCGCGCGTGCGCATCCGGGGGTAGAGCTGCTGGAACAGCACGCCGTCGGCATGGCCGCCGGCCAGCGCCTGCGGCACGAGGTCGGCCTCGATGCCGGCGGCCTCGGCAGCGGCGGTGAGTTCGGCCACGGTGGCGTGCAGACACCCCACCATCAGCTGGTTCAGCATCTTGGCCACCAGCCCGCTGCCGGGCGGGCCGAGCACGGTGAAGCGCGCGGCCACGTCGCGCATCAGCGGTTCGACCGCCGGGAGATCCTCGGGGGCGGCGCCGGCCATCACCGTCAGCGTGCCGGTGCCGGCGGCCGCCGGCCCGCCCGAGACCGGCGCATCGACCCAGCCGCAGCCGCGCTCCCGGCGCAGGCGCTCGGCCAGGCGGCGCCCGGTGTCCACGCGGATGGTGGAGAAATCGACCACGCACTGCGGCGGCTGCAGCACGGCTGCGATGCCCTCGGGACCGAAGACCACGTCCTCGACAGCCTCGGTGGTGGGCAGGTTCAGCATCACCAGGCCGCAGCCCTGCACGGCGCTGCGCGCGCTGTCATGTGGCACGACACCGTGGGTGGCCGCCTGGTCCAGCGCCTGGGGCCGGATGTCGTGGCCGTGCACCTGCCAGCCGCGGGCCCGCAGGTGCCGGCTCATCGGCCCGCCCATCAGGCCCAGGCCGATGTAGGCCAGGCGCGGGCGCGGGCTGGTCATGCCTGGGTTGGCGGGTGTGGTGCTCACGGCGCCAAGCCCATCGCGTAGTGGCCGATCGCGTTGCGGCGGAACAGCGCATCCTGCTCGTCGGGGCTCAGGTCGGCGACGATGGCCTCGAAGCCGCCGAAGATCTCGTCGAAGCTGCCGCACAGGCCGTCGACCGGAAAGTTGCTCGCGAACATGCAGCGTGGCACGCCGAACAACTCGATCAGCGTCAGCACGACGGTGCGGTTGGCCTCGGCTGTCCACGCCCGCCCGGGCACACCGATCCCCGAGATCTTGACGCACACATTGGGGCAGGCGGCGACTTGCGCCATCGCTGTCCGCCAGCCGGTCAGGCCGGCCTCGCTGCGGTCGGCGGGCAGGCCGGCGTGGTTGATGACGATCGCGGTGCCCGGGTGGTCGCGCGCCAGCCGCGCGGCTTCGTGCATGTGCCACCAGGGCGTCTGCAGGTCGAAGCGCAGCCCCAGCGGCGCCAGGCGGGCGAAGCCGGCGCGCCAGGCTTTGTCCTCCATGCCGCCGGGCGCGGCGTTGCCCGGGGCCGGGTGGGCGCGCGGCTTGTGGCGGATGCTGCGCACGAAGGGGAAGGCGGCCTGCCACTCCAGCAGGGGAGCGGCGTCGGGCGCATCGAGCCGGGCGTGGGCCACGGCCACGGTGGGCAGGCCGGTCTGCGCGACCAACTCCGCCACATAGTGCATCTCGCCGCGCGGGTCGGCCGGGTCCCACTCGGTCTCCACGTAGACCGTGCCCTGCACCGCGTAGCCGGCGGCGTCGGCCAGGTAGTCGGCCTTCAGGTAGTTGCGGCGCAGCGTGCGGTAGTCGCCGTAGCGGAAGGCGATCGGCGGCTCGTCGCACAGCCAGGGGTGGCGGTTGCGGCCCAGATCCCAGAAATGGTGGTGCGCGTCGACGATGCGGCGCCGCACGGGGGTTGGGGAGGGCTTGACGGAGGCGGACACGGCGCGTGCAGGGCGGGGTGCAGGGAGATCCGGGATGCCCAGGAGGACGGAGAGCAGCCGCAGGATCTGATTGCCAATTCGTAATTACGCATTAGGATAGCGACAACGCGCGTCCCGCCGATCGTGGTTTTCCCGCCCATGCCCCCGCCTGTCGCTTCGCTGGACGATGCCGAAGGCACTGCCGCCGGTGTGCCTGCGGGCACTTCTGCGTCGGCGTCGGCGCTGCTCGACATCCCCATCGCCCGGCCCGCGCTGCACGACGAGGTGACCGCGCGCCTGCGCGACCTGATCGTCGAGAACCGCATCCAGCCCGGCGAGCGCGTGCCCGAGCTCGAGATCGCGGCCCGGCTCGGCGTGTCGCGCACGCCGATCCGCGAGGCGCTGAAGGTGCTGGCCGCCGAGGGTCTGGTGGAGATGCAGCCCCTGCGCGGCGCCATCGTCAGGGGCTTCAGCGCGAAGGACGCCCAGGACATGCTGCGCGTGATCGCGCTGCTCGAGGAATTCGCCGGGCGCGAGGCCTGCGGCGCGCCAGCCGCCGACATCGCGGCGGTGCAGGCCCTGCACGAACGCATGCGCGAGCACCACCGCCGGCGCGAGCGCCAGCCCTACTTCGCGCTGAACCAGCAGATCCACCAGGCCATCGTCGCGCTGGCGCGCAACGAGACGCTGTCGGCCATGCACGCGCAGCTCGGCCAGCGCATGCGCCGCATCCGCTACGTGGGCAACAGCGAGCCCGCGAACTGGGACGCCGCGATGGCCGAGCACGAGGCCATGATGCAGGCGCTGGCCGCGCGCGACGCCGACGCGATGGCCGCGGCGATGCGCGCCCACCTGCTGAACACCTGGCCGCGCATCGAGCAGGTCGCGCAGCCAGGCGCAGCGGTGGGCGACGCTTACTGACGCTGATTCGCGCCCGCGGATCTCATGCCGTTCGGGCCGAGCCCGCCCAAGCCCTTCACCTGCCCGCCTGAGAGACGGCGGCGGAGGCCGCCTACTCCACCTTGCCGATGCGCTTCACGGCTTCGGCCATGGCCTTGGCGTCGGTGTCCCAGTAGGTCTGGAACTCGGGCGCGTCGAGGTACTCGATCGGGCTGCCGGCCTTGGTGATCGTCTGCACCACGGTCGGATCGGCAGCAGCCTTGCGGGCGGCCTCGCGCAGGCGCTGGATGATGGGCTCGGGCGTGCCGGCGGGCACGAACAGGCCCGACCACTGCGCGAACTGCACCGGCTGCCCCAGCTGGCGCAGGCTCGGCACCTCGGGCAGCGCGACCAGGGACTTGTCGCCCCAGTGCGCCAGCGCCCGCAGCTTGCCGGCGCGGATGTGCTGGGCCACGCTGGCCGGGCCGCTGGCCACGGCGTCGATCTGCCCTCCCAGCAGCGCCAGCACCGCCGGCCCGGCGCCGGTGAAGGGCACGTGGGTCATCGGGAAGCCGGCGCTGGCCTTGAGCATCTCCATCGGCACGTGCATCGTGCCGTAGTTGCCCGAGCTGCCGTAGTTGTAGCCACCGGCCTTCTTCTTCGCGTCGGCCACGAAATCGGCCAGCGTCTTCCAGGGCGTGTCGGCACGCACGACGAGCACGGTCGGGTCGGCGGTGAAGCGCGCGATCGGGCGGAACTGGTTCAGCGTGAAGGCCGGCCGGCGTGCGAACAGCAGGTCGGCCTCGGGCAGGATGGAGATCGACGACAGCGTCATCAGCAGCGTGTAGCCGTCGGCCGGCGCGCGCGCCGCCGCGGCCATGCCCAGGCCGCCGCCGGCGCCGGCGCGGTTCTCGACGACGACGGTGGCCTTCAGCTCGCGCGCCAAGGCCTCGGCCACGGGCCGGCCCACGGTGTCGGCCACGCCGCCGGGCGG
This sequence comes from Rubrivivax sp., assembly GCA_027491255.1. GTDB lineage: Bacteria > Pseudomonadota > Gammaproteobacteria > Burkholderiales > Burkholderiaceae_C > Rubrivivax. Next base: position 54,095 of record JAIXWM010000025.1, read on the forward strand.
GAAGGGCACGATCATCGTGATGGGCTTGCCCTCGGGCCAGGCGGCCTGGGCCAGCGCGCCCAGCGGGCTGGCGAGCGCGGCACCGGCCAGGCCGGCTTGCAGCAGTTCACGGCGTTGCATCGTGGGTTCTCCTCGAAGTGTGATGGATGGATGGCGGGCGGTGGGTCGAGGGCGCCGGGCAGCGCCGGCACCCGGCGAGAGACTGGAAGGGAGGCCGGACAGGAGGCCTGCCGCCCTTCAGGCGTCGATCACGGGGTTCTCCAGCACCCCGATGCCGTCGATCTCGATGCGCACGGTGTCGCCGTGGCGCAGCCACACCGGCGGGTTCAGGCCCATGCCCACACCGGCCGGCGTGCCGGTGGCGATCACGTCGCCGGGCAGCAGCGTGATGCCGCGCGAGCAGGTCTCGATCAGTGTGGGCAGGTCGAAGATCAGGTCGGGCGTGCGCGCGTCCTGGCGCAGTTCGCCGTTGACCCAGCAGCGCACCCGGGTGTCGGTGCCGTCCAGCTCGTCGGCGGTGACGATCCACGGCCCCATCGGGCAGAAGGTGTCGAAGCTCTTGCCCAGGTCCCACTGCTGGTGGCGCATCTGCACGTCGCGCGCGGTGACGTCGTTGACGATGGTGTAGCCCCAGACGTGCGACATCGCCTCGGCGCGGCCGATGTTGCGCCCGCCGCGGCCGATGACCACCGCCAGCTCGGCCTCGTAGTCGATCTGCGTCGACACCGCCGCGCCGGGCAGCCGCACCGGTGCGCCGGGGGCGATCACGCACTCGGGCACCTTGGTGAAGACGATGGGCCAGGCCTGCGGGTCGGCGTTGCTGTTCTTGAACACGGTCTCGCGCAACTCCTTCGCGTGGGCGTGGTAGTTGCGCCCGACGCACCAGACGTTGCGCCGCGGCCGCGGGATCGGCGCCTCGAGCCGCACCTCGGCCAGCGGCAGCGCAGGCCCGGCGGCCGGCGGCAGCGCCCGGCCGACGCTGGCCAGGTCGACGACGGCCAGCGCGCCGCGCGCGGCCTCCTCGGCGGTGAAGGCGAGCGGGGTGACCGACGAGCCGTCGGCGGCGACCAGGCCGACCTGTCGGCGGCCCTGGTGCTGGAAGGTGGCGATGCGCATGGCGAAGCTGGCGGCAGCCCGCAGCCCGAGGGCGGAGCGGCGTTCTTGAAATCCGAAAGGGCGCGATGCTAACCCGACTTTGTCAACTTTTCCCCCTTATCTGTCTTTGGCCAGCCGTAAGCCCTTGTCTGGATTGAACCCCACTCGCAGATCCATAATGTAGTGCCATAATATTATACGCTTTCC
>JAIXWM010000042.1 GCA_027491255.1 Rubrivivax sp.
CGCACCGTCACCGCCACGTCGCCCACCGTCACACCGTCGGCCTCGGTGACGTAGACCGCCCCCGTGGCCGCCAGCGCCGTCAGCGTGTCCACGCTCGTGCTCAGGTGGCGTCCGCCCGCGCCGATGCCACCCTGCGCCTGCAGCCTCAGGTTCGTCGCCGTCACGTTCACCGTGCTGCCGACTGCGTTGGTCAGGCTGCCGGCATCGCTGTCGATGCTGACATGGGCGGCCGTCACATGGCCCACCGTGACGTCGCCCTGCGCGCGCAGCCTGGCGCTGCTGCCCGTGGCCGTCACGTGGCTGGTGCCCGCCATCGTCAGCGCGCCCGCCACCGCATTCAGGCTCACCGTGCCGGTACCTGCCGTGGCCACGTCCACGTTCGCGCCCAGCACCAGGTCCTGGCCCGCGCGAAGCGTGATGTCGCCCGTGCCGCTGCGGATGTCCGCCGCCGCGCCCGCCGTCACGCTGCCCGCGCTGGCTTCGATGCGCACCGAGCCCGTGCCGTTCGCGCTCACCGCCTGGCCCGCCCCGGTGGCCGTGCCGTCGTTCAGCACGACGTCGCCCAGGGTGGCCACCAGCACGATGTGGCCGTTGGCCAGCGTCGTCAGGTCGCTCTGCGCCACATCCGCCACATTCGCGGTCGTTGCGTCGGCATTGAACTCGCGCACCGTCACCGCGACGTCGCCCAGCGCCACGCCGTTGGCCTCGGTCAGGTAGACCGATCCCGTGGCCGCCAGCGCCGTGAGGGTGTCCACACTCGTGCTCAGCGGATTCGTGTTCGCGCCGATGCCGCCCTGCGCCTGCAGCCTCAGGTCCGTCGCCGTCACGTTCACCGTGCTGCCGGCCGCGTTGACCAGGCTGCCGGCATCGCTGTCGATGCTCACGTGGGCCGCCGTCACGTGGCTCACCGTGATGTCGCCCTGCGCCCGCAGCCGCGCGCTGCCCGTTGCGGCCGTGACCTCGGCATCGCCGGCCATCGTCAGCGCACCGCCCTGGGCGTCGATGCTGATCGTGCCGCCGGCAGCCGTGCTCACATCCACGTCGGGCGCCGTCAAGCTGCCCAGCAGCACGTTGGCCGCGGCCTTCAGCGTGACGTGGCCGCTCGCGCTCGACACGTCGCCGTTCAGCACGAGCTTGCTGCCCGCGCCCGTCGCGCTGAGCCGCACGTTGTCGCGGGCCACCACGCCGCCGCCGACCGCCTCCACCGTGATCGTGCCGGCCGCGTCGAGCACGATGTCTCCGGCACTGTCCAGGCCCTTGGCGCTCGTGCCGCCCAGCGTCTGGACGCCGCCCGCGCCGTCAGGACGGTAGACCTTGACGCCCAGGCCACCGCCCACGGTCACATCACCCGCGGAAGACAGGAAGATGCCTGCACCGCCTATGCGGGTGCTCATGCTGACGCGGTCCACGCCCACCGCGAAGGGCTGCGCAGCGCTGCCGATGGGCCCGCCGACTTCCAGGCGCAGCCGCTTGGCCGTGACACTGAGGCTGCCAGCGCCGAACACCGGTGTCGGCCCATCGGTGTCGAGCCAGATTCCGTCCGCCACGAGCGTGGCGGCCGTGATCGCGCCCGCCGACCTGACTCTCAGGTCGCTGCCCGGCGCCGAGATCACGTTGCGCGACGTCATGACCACCCGGCCCGACTGCGAGGACAGGTTGATGGTGCCTGTCGCCGCCGACGCCATGGTCCGCACCGTGATCCGGTCTGTCAGCACGAGGTCGCCCTCGGCCTCGAGGCTGATCGCCCCGCGCTGGGATTCCAGGTTGCGCAGCAGGTGCAGTTCGCTGCCGGCACCGGCGCTCACGAGATGCAGGCCGCGATCGCCCGTGGCCACCACCCGGTCAGTCACGGTCATCACGCCGACGCCCTGGCCGATCAGGCTGATCCCGCCAAGATCGATGGGTGCGTTGGCATCGAAGGCCCGCACTGAAAGCGCTGCGGGCCCCGAGATCGTCAGGCGCAGCGCCTCGAGCGCGGCGCTGCCTGCCGGCCTGGCGACGCCCTCCACCAGGCCGCCGCCGATGATCAGCAGGTTGCCGCCGGCAGACCCGCCCGCGGCAGTCGCCGAGACGACCGGCCCGGTGAAGGCGATGCGCTCCACGCTCTCGAACCGCAGGCCCGAGGCGGAGGACAGGTCGAGGCCCTTCACGAAGCGAAGTTCGTCCACGCCGATGACCCGCATCGATCCGCCCGAGCTCACGCGCACGGACTCGTCGAAGCGCACGTCACCCCAGGCCGAGACCTGGAGATCGCCAGCCACCGCCACCGCCTGCAGGACGCCGATGTCCGCGGCCACGGCAGGCGGGGTCGCCAGGCGCAGGGCTCCGGCCACGGTGATATCCGGCAGGGCGGCATCGGTGGTCGTGACCGTGCCACCCTGACCGTTCACCCGCAGCGTGGCCACCGTCACCGGACCGAGCTCGAACGAGCGGGCACTGTCGATGAACACCGAAGCCGTGTTGTTCGCGGACCGCGTGCTCAGGCTGAGCCGACTGGCGTCGATGGCAAGCGGCAGCGATGACGCGCCCACAGCCCCACCGGCGTCGATGCGCAGCGCAGCGGCCTTGACCGTCCCCGCCGAGGCGGTGACGACGCCGATCGCCCCGGACAGCGTCGTGAGCGCAAGTTCGGATTGGCTCATCACGGACGAGATCTGCATCGATCCCCCTGCACTCAGACGCAGGTCGCCCGTCGTCGCCGAGCCGATCACCGAGGCGGCTGTCATGGTCAGATCGCCTCCGGCCCGCAGTTGCAGCGTGCCCCCGTCGGCGCGGACGTCTGCCCCGTCGAGCAGAGACAGCAGGCCCGAGCTCTCGATCGCGACATGCCCGGCGCCGCCGATCACGTCGCGCAGCAGGCGCAACTCGCCGCCCACGCCGCCGCCAGACTGCCGCAGGCTGAGGTCGATGCTGCGCCCGGCAGGCGCCATCACCGGGTCGATCACCGACAGCCGCCCCACATCGGTGGCGGACACGCTGATCCCACCCAGGTCGACAGGCTGTTCGGCATCGACCGCGTTCAACACCAGCATCGACGACCCGCTTGCCGCCAGGCGCAGCCATTCGCCGGCACCCGACGACACCACGGAACCCTCGAGGTGCCCGCCGCCCGACAGCATCAGATTGCCGCCGGCGGTCGCGCCGACCTTCGGCGCCCAGACGTCGTCGACGAAGCGCACCCGGTAGACCTCGTCCAGCAGCAGCCCGCTCACGCCGCCGGGCAGGCTCGCGTTCTGCGTCAGCTCGACGCCGCCGGTGAAGATCACCTCGTCGGCACCCTCGATGATCAGGCGTCCGCCGATCACATGGACCGTCGAATCGAATCGAACGACGCCGGTCGCGTGGATGTAGAGATCACCGTGGACCGTCACGGTCTTCTCGAACACCACGTCGACCGCATCGGTGATCCGCAGTTCCTCGAGCGCGTCCGATCCGCCCGTGACGCCGCTGACGCGGATGTTCCCGCCCACGGCCGACAGCGTGAGCTTGTCACTCCCCGCAAGCCCGTCACCATCGAGGTTGCCCGTGACCGTGATCGAACCTTGCAGCGAGGTCAGGATGGAGTCACCCCGGACCGCGATGGAGTCGTTGACCAGGACCTCGCCGGCCATCGCCGTGTCGGTGTTGTCGAGCGTGGTCGTGTGGCCGGGTCCGTAGATGCTCAGTTGCGTGCCGTCGATCTCGCCACCCAGGCGGATCGTGCCGCCGTGCTGGGGCGCCTTGAGCGTCAGCGGTGATGCAAAGACCACCGGTGTCGTCGCATTGGCAATCGTGATCGGGCCGGCGTTGTTGTCGCTGCCGATCACGATCTCCTGGACGACCAGGTCGTTCATCGCGGTCGACTGGATGAACAGCTGGCCAGGCTGATACGTGCCCGAGGCACCGATCACGATCGCGCCGGTCGAAATCGCGCCGGACTGGTCGCTGAAGTGCCGGATACGCAGCGGCTCATCCTCTGTGGCCAGCTTCGAGATGGCCTCGGCGATGATCTCTCCGGCGGCGACGAAGTCCACGCCGGGGCCGACCCCTTGGCCGTCGGTCCTGGTCGGACGGATCACCTGCACGTCCGGCGCACTGGCCGAGAAGCGCATGCCGTCCTTGATGTACATCTGGTCGGGCAGTGTGATGGACCCACTGACCTGGAACTCGACGTACTCGGCACGCACGGGCACCTTGAAGGTCACGTTGTCGGCGACCACCCGCAGCCCGGTCGACAGCCCCAGATCGATGATCGACCGGCCCTGCGGCGCTTCGACGACGATGTCGTCGCCGAACAGCGTGACCTGACCGAGGCCCGGGTCGAACTCGACGCGCTCGAAGCCGCTGACCGCAGCTCCGTTGCCCAGCTGCAGCACATTGCCGATGCTCGAGCGGTCGACCGGGCGGAAATTCAGCTGCAGTTCGTCCTGGCCCTGGCTCGCGCCAGCAGCGCCGTTGAGCTGGATCAGTCGTTCGCTGGTGGTCAGCGTGTTGTCGAGCGACACCTCGTACAGATCGGCGCCGGCCGAGCGGTTGATCACCAGCGGCATGGCCCCGAAGCGGTTGATGGTCAACGTGTCGTTGGTCGGGCTGAGAGTGACCGGCCCCAGGTTGGCAGCATCGATGCGCAGATCGCTGCCGCCCGGGTTGAAGATCTCGAAGGTCTGACCGTTGAAGTACGCCTGGAGCCCCGGCGAGGGATCGACCGCCCGCAGGCGCAGGCTGTTCGCGTCCTGAACCAGGCGCAGTTCCACCCGATCGCTGAGGCGCAAGCCCTTGACTTGATCGAACGAGCCCGACGCAGAGCCGAAGGTCATGATCACGAACTCGTCGCCCACCTGCGGCATGAAGTCCCGGTACATGACGACATCGAGCACGCCGTCGAGGACGACATGACCAGTCGCCTGGATCTGGTCGTGGTTGTCCAGCGCGGAGCCTGGCTGCGTGCCGCCGATCTCGATCTGCAGTGTGTCAGCGGCGGCCAGGGCCAGGCTGGCGTAGTTCGCGATGCCCGGCGAGTTGCCCGGAGCGATGAAGACACCGCCGTTCTGCGACGGGAAGCGCGGAACGGTCGGCAGCGTGCCACTGAACTCGATCGGGTTCGCTCCCTGCGTGTCGACAACCGTGTTGGCCCCGAGCCCGTCGAGGAACACATAGTGATCGTCGCCCAGTGCGCCGACCAGGCGGTTCTGCTCGGGCCCCGCGTAGAACCAGTCGATGCCTGCGCCGCCCGTCAGCACGTTCTCACCGCCGCCGGCCACCAGCGCATCGTCGCCACCGGCACCGGTCAGCGTGTCGTCACCGTCATCACCGACCAACACCACCCGCGCGGTGCTGCCCATCAGGGCGGTGATCTTGTCGTTGCCGGCACTGCCGACCGCGAAGCCGCCACCTTTGCCGAGCAGGATCGTGTCATCGCCGTCGCCGCCATCGACATAGACGGGGACATCCGACAGCAGCCACTTGGCGTCCAGCGTGTCCTTGCCGGCGCCGAGTTCGACGACCACCTTGGTGACGCCGGTGAACTGCTGGTAGTAACTGCCGTTGAATTCCACACCGACCGTGCTGCCGCGCCCGCTGAGGATGAACTTCTCGGCGCCGTCCACGGTGTCGATGAACTTGCGGTCGGCCGCGGTGGGCCCCGCATGGAGGTAGAGGACACCACCGGTGACGTGCCCCATCAGCGGTTGCGGGTTCGGCGCCTGGTATTCCAGGTCGAACAGCGTCTGCCGGAAGATCTCCTTCTCGCCCTCGAACAAAGTCACATAGAACGCCTTGATCTTGCCGTAGACCGCGGCGTAGACATCGGCCGTCAAGTGGGCATTGAAGAGTCCGCTGAGTGACTCGGCGAACTCGACCATGGTCTTGATCTCGGAGCCCCGGACCTTGCCGTCGCCCTTCAGATCGACCCGCGTGACCTGCCCGTCCTTGTCCCGGACCACGGTCGACGTCCGGATGTCGTTGAGGTCGACACCGGCCTCGACCTCGATCCCGCCCTTGATACCGCCGACCGCGCCGGTGCCGAAGAACATCGCGTCCACCTCGGCATACAGACCGAGGTCGAAGGTCACGCTGAGTTCGTCCTTGTCGATGCCGCCAGTGCCGGGGACGAAGGCGCCGTTCTTGAAGTCCGGCAGCGACACGTCGCTGATGTAGAAACCGTCGAGGATGTTCAGGTAATCCCCGGTGTCCAGGGACTTCTGGATGCCGTAGGTGTCGTAGCCGAAAGCCAGGTCGATCTTGGCGCTGACGCGGCCGTAGGCGCCGATGTCGAGCGAGGGCTTCTGCAGCGGCAGGCCCAGCAGCGGCGGCAGCGGCAGCGACAGCAACTCCACATCGAAGCCGATGTCGTAGCTCAGCAGCGGCATCTCGTAGGTGAAGAGCGTGGCGTTGCCCCCGCTCAGCAGCTTCGACCAGTTGCCGATGTCGGTGACGTATTCCCAGATCTTGAAGCCCGAACGGTCGGTGGACTTCCCCCCACCCTGCGCACCCCGGCTCATGTCGTCCATCTTCTTGACGACGAAGGCCGGTGCCGTGGACATGGCCCCGCTGGCGCCGACAAGGGTGTCGATCTGCGAGGAGTTCTTCCAGGTCACCTGCGACGACCCGATCCCGAGCACGTGGCCGAGGATCAGTTCGCCACCGGTGTTCTCGAGGCTCTTGACGAAGTCCGGCAGGTTCAGCACGAAGCGCGCGGCATCCAGGAAAGCCCAGTTGACCGGAGTGATGCGCGTGGAGCCCGGGCTCGAATTGTTGACCTCGATGATCAAGTCGATCACGCCCTTGAGCGTGGGGTCGTCCAGCAGCAGGTCCAGGCCGTCGACGCGGGTGTAGAAAGCTTCGACCACGGGTTTGATGGGACCCAAAGCATCCGAGACCCGGTCTGCGATGGGCTTGAGGAAGTCCTGGACGAAGGAGCCCAGGTCCAGGCGCAGGTACTCGATGTTGAAGCTCGGTGCGCTCATCGCCTGCCCGAGCTTCCAGTCCCAGTCGAAGACGATGTCGCCACGCATCTTGGGCATGAACGTGGCGTCGGGGACCGACAAGGTGACCCCGAGCCGGACGTCCGCGCTCAGCCCGAACTCGAGGTCGATCGCCTCGGCAGGGTTGCTGAGCAGGTCCGACACGGTCAACCGGCCGGCCGCGTTGCCCGACAGGTCGATGTGCAATCCACCGCCGATGCCGCTGGGCTGGAAACCCGGCTTGCCGGGGTTGTTGTCGCGGTCGATGACATCGGCTTGCATGAACAGGAATTGACCCGATCCCGCGAACGGCGTGATCAGATCGGGGTCGAGCGGCGAGCCGTCCAGATACAGCGCCACGTCGAACTCGAACTCCGGATCCGCCGGATTGGCGTTGGTGCGCAGGTAGAAGCCGTCCTTGACCGACAGGCCAAAGCCGAAATCGAAGGACCAGTCCACGCCCAACGCGAAGCCACCGTCGATGTTCAGCGCGATCCCGGGGATCGAGAAGTCGAGCGGGATGTCGATGCCATCGCCCAGGATGTGGCCGCCGAGCAGCGCCTTGACTTGAAGGGCATCCGCGTCATCGGGCAACTCCAGCCCGACGTGCCAGTCCTCGATCCGCTTGCCCTGCTCGTCGTAGAGCTCGATGACGACATCATCGATGTCGACCACACCGTCGGCGTTGCTGTCCTGCAGGATGTCCAGACCGTCGAAGGTCGTGTACAGCGTGGACTGCAGCAGGTCCAGCAAGGCGCCCTCTTCCTTCAGCGTGCTGCGCAGGTCGCTCAGCAGGCCGCCCCGCAGATCACCGATCATCGTGCCGGCCTGCTGCAGCTTGGTGCCGATCATCGGGATGTCGGCAGCGACGCCACTCTCGAACATGTCCTGCACCACGCCCAGACCGAGGTCGACCCCGTCCAGCAGCGGGGTGGGGTCGTTGATCAGCTGCAGCAGCAGGCTGCGGGAATTGGCGGCGTTGAAGTAGTTGCCGACCGCGCCGGCGATGTCCGGCATCTCGAACAGGATGGGCGGGCTCGAGCCGCGCGAGTCGTCGCCCGCCAGATAGAGCATCAGCTGGCGCAGCGCGTCATCGCCGTAGACCGGATTGGTCTTGAGCGTGATGTCGCCGATCTCGATGCGCTTGGCGCCGATCATCAGCGCCAGCGGCAGGTCCATCCCGAAGCCGCCCTTCAGGCTGATGTCGTAACTCTTCTCCTTGTCGTAGCGAACGACCAGGGCCGCGGCCTGACCAGCTGCCGCAGGAAGGGCATCGGCAGCGCTGTCGACCAGGCCGTCCTGGTCGAAGACGACGTGACCGTCGAGCACCGCGAGCCCGACACCGCCGATGTCGAAGCTCATGTCCAGGTCTTCGCCGACGAAGCGCGCGGAGAGCGTCAGGGCGGTGTCCTCACTCAGGGTGACGAGGTCAGCGTCCGGGTCCCTGTCGCCCATGGGCAGCGCAATGTCGAAGGCCACCACAAGGTCGGCGCTGACTTCCAGATCCAGCCTGGCCGCGGCGTTGCCGTTCACCAGCTGGGCGAGGTTGCTGTCGGCCGACTGGCCGGCGAGTTCAAGCAGTTGGTCGAGATCGAGCCCGATGTTGAACTTCGACGCGTATTCGGCGCCGAGATTCAGGCGAACGCCGAGCACGCCACGCTCGGCATCGACCGTCATCACGAAGAGGTCGGGGTCGGTCAGCCCGAGCGCGTGCTCGATCTGCAGCTCGACCTCCTGGAAGAAGGCGGCCGGCGTGGCGCCGGCCTGCTCGACCTTGGCCAGGAAGTTGTCTGCAGCACCCAGCAGGTCGCCGAGCGAGCGGTCGACGATCGGCAGGGTCTGGCTGTAGAAGGGTTGAGCCTCGACGAGCTCGGTGACCAGTCCGATGCCGCTGCGCAGGCCCGAGATGATGTCCTCGAAGCCGAGCTTGCTGACGTCGAAGGCCCGACCCAGGTCAGGCAGGACGACCTGGACGCTCGAGAGGTCGAGCAGGTCGGGAACCGTCACCGAGAGCTCGAGGTCGGGCGCGATGTCGAGATCGAAGGAACCGGCCCCGGCACTCAGACCGCGCAGCCGCGCATAGGCGTCACCTTCGGCATCGAAGCGCAGTGACCCGAAGAACTCGCTGCTCAGCAGCTCGTCGAAGCCGAAGCGGGCGCTGTCATGCGTCGCCGGATCGTCGTCCCGGTCGAAGCCCAGGCTCAGCCCGGCGTGCAGCCCGACGCCCGAGCCGGTGCCGGCGCCGCCCGCGGTGAGCCTCAGGAAGCCCAGCGCGGCGGTGACCTCGAGGTCAGCCACCTCGAGGTCGAGATCGCCCTCCAGGCGCAGCCGGTCGATCGCGAGCTGGATGCCATCAGGGCTCAGATTGAGAATGAAATCCACGCCCGCGCTCAGACCGAGGTCGAACTGGCCCCGGGCCTGGGTCGACAGCGACAGCGAGTCGCCCAGGTCGAAGCCCAGGTCGATCGGCGTGTCGACGTCGACAAGATCCGCGTTGAAGACGATGGGCACCCGCAGATCGCCGCTGGTCAGATCGAAGCTCGCCTTCAGATCGTTGCCAGCCTGGTCTTTGCCCAGCACGCCGGAGCGGTTCAGCGCATCGACGAACTCCTGGATCGTGGAGATGCGCTCGGTAGGTGTCTGGATGCTGAAGGCCAGACCGGTGCTGGCCGTGGGGAAACGCCCTTCCACCGACAGCGAAAGCCCGTCCTGCGCAACCTTGGCGATCCGCAGCGGATCAGCCACGCCGTCGGCGACCAGCAGTTGACCCACCAGGCTCGGTGAGAACCGGCCGCCCGCGTAGCCGGTCGTCGCGATCTTCAGGACGCTGCTGCCCGCGGTGACTGCCCCGGTTCCAGTGCCCAGGGTCTGGACCGGACGGTCAAAGTCGATCCGGTCGATCACCTGGGTCTCGAACTGGCCCGCCAGGTCGAGCAGGCTGTCCAGCGACTGCGAGATGAAGGGCAACTGGCCCAGGCCCATCTCGTCGAGGTCGACCGAGCGCAGGTAGTCCAGCAACTCGGGCAGGGCCAGGATCAGGCGTTCCGCCGTGAAGCCGTTGAAGCCGAGGAAGCGGTCGAAGTTCTCGGTCTTCAGGCTGCTGAGCAGCGTGCCTTCGATGAGCGAGCCGTCGAGCGACACGCGCGCCTGCTGCGTGGGGTCGCTGAGCTCGATGCCGGCCACCGAGGCGTAGACCGGCAGGTCGGCCTTGAAGCTGTCGCTGATGTCGTAGTCGAATTGACCGTCGACGTAGGACATCTCGACGCCGAAGGCGCCCGAGATCGACGCGGTCTGCGCACCGGCGCCGGCCTTGCCGATCGCCACGGCCAGCGGACCGATCGATGCGCCCAGCACCAGATCGCTGGCCGAGAAGGCCGCATCCAGACTGAAATCGTTCAGCGCAAAGTCCGCCGTGACGCCATCGCTCCAGTCGACCGAGAACGCCAGGTCGACGTTGGCCGCGACCGCGACGCCGAGATCGAGGGCCGCGTCCAGGCTCAGCCCGATCGGCTCGAATCCGGCCGACAGGTCCAGAGGCACGTTGCGGCTGAAATTCAGTTGACCGTCGAAGCCGAGGTTGAACCCATCGCCGTCGAGACTGAAGGTCAGGCCCTGGCCCTCCTGACCGGCCAGCCAGTGCTCCTGCAGATAGGCCATGAGGCCGCGCAGCGTCGGCACGCCCCCGGCCATCGTCGGCGACGGGAGTTCTGGGAAGTCTTCAGGACTGAGGTAGGCCTGCATGTAGTCGCCCAGGCGCACGACAGCCGTGAGCCCGGTCAGCTCGCCCAGGCGCAGGTTGAGCATCGGCAGCGGTTCGGCCTGCTCCAGCGCCTCGCGCTGGGCACTCAGCGGCTGGGCCAACTCGATCAGCGTGTCGCGCAGCACGCCGCCGATCGAGACGTCGATGGCTGCGAAGTCCACGTCGATCTCGGTCGAGTCGACGCCATCGGCGAACTCGATCGCGACGGTCTTGCCGCCGACGGTGACGATTTCGTCCACGGCCACGCCCGTGCGGTTCATCGCGATCGAGGCCGGGACGATCAGGTTGATGTCGTCCAGCAACTCGGCCTGGGCCACGCCCGAGGCCGCCACGGCCCAGCCGCCGTCCTCGAGGATCAGCAAGCCGATCTCGCCGTCGTAGATGCCGGCCGTACGGCCCCCGACCGTGAGCTCGGCCTTCAGGCCGGTGCCGCCGATCAGCATCTGGGTCTCGTCGAGCGTGACTTCGAAGCTGCCCTGGACGTCCACCACCTCGGCGAGCCCGAACTCGACGGAGCCCCCGAGCTTCAGATAGTCCTTCGCCTCCACCGGCAGTTCGACGCCCTTGGGCAGACGCTGCTGCGAGAGGTCGAAATCGATCACCCGGCCGCCGGCACCCGCATTGGCCTGCAGCGCCATGCTGCCGCTCAGCGTCAGCCCGTCGATACCCACCAGCTTGGCGGCACCGGAGGCGCTGAGGCCGTAATAGACATCGCCGTCCTCGGCGAGTGACTGGATCCGGAAGCCCTGGTTCGTCGAGGTCGCTGCGAACGCTCTGTCCAGCGTCAACGACAGACCGTCGGAAGACACCTCCTGGATCAGGAAACGGCCCTCCACACCGTCGGCCACCAGGACCTTGCCGACGAGATCGGTGGTGAACTGACCGGGGTAACCCCCATTGTCGATGGAGAGGATCTGGCTGCCCTGGATGGTCTTGCCGGTCCCCCGGCCCAGCACCTCGATCGCCCTGCCCAGCACAAGATCGAGGCTCGCGTCCTCCACCAGCACCGCGACATCGCCGAACCCGGCCCGCACGGTCACCCGGTCGGCCGTCAGCGTCGTCAGGTTCATGGGCACAACACTGCTGTCGTCGAGGACCATGTCCTGGTCCTGCGCGGTGTTGATCGCCACCTCGCCCGAGACCTGGACCAGATCACCGATCTTGATCTCGACGCCCGCGCTCACCGCCAGGAAAGCGCCCCTCGAGGCCGCGAAGTCCAACGTCTGCGTGCTGCCGCCCGGCAAGTCCAATTCGACCGGCGCTTTGCTCCAGTCCAGCACCGGGACGTTCGTCGTGCCCCCTGCCGAGCGGTTGAACTGCAATCCGAGCGAATTCGCCGAGATCGTCAACCCGTCCAGCGCGGGGATGCCGAGATCGGAAATGTCGAGGCCCACCTCGTCGGCGCTGGCCTTCAGTGCCGTCCAGCTGCGCGCGGACTGCCCGCTGGCGGGCGACGCTTCCTTGTAGAGCGCAAATGCCAGGTCCAGGCCCTCGAGGCCGACGGAAACGCCGGCCTGCGAGCCGAGGGAAAGATCCAGGCTCGCGTTCAGATCGCTCGCCGCAGCGACCAGCGTGTCGACTTCGACCCGCTCGCTGCCGACCTGGACCGTCTCACGCCCTTGCTCGAAGAGCACCGAGCCGTGGGCCGAGAAGACGTCGCCGATGCCCAACTCGAACGTGCCTGCAGCCTGCAGTCGCTGGCCCGAGAAGTCCAGCTCGGCCCATGGGCTCGATGTCGGGCCGAAACGTTCGGGGGCCGACTTCCAGTCAAGCGTGGGCAGCGCGGTCGGGCTGGCCTGGGTCGCGAACGCTCGGTTCAGCTCCAGCGTCACGTCGGTGGCGGAAGCCACCAGATCGAAGCGCTCCGTGCCGGCGAGCCCGACCTTGTCGGCCTGTCCGGCCGCGCTGAGCCAGGTGCGGCCATCGGCGGCGCTCGCCCACACCAGACCGAAGTCCAGGTCTTCCAGGTTCAGGCCCAGCGCATCGGCACTGCCACCACCGATGCCGACAAAGGCGTCGACGCCCGCGCCCGAGACGCGCAGCACCTCGGCCGTGACCGTCTGGCCGTCGTCGAGCCGAAGGGCGCGTTCACTTGCAAGCTCGACCGCGACCGTGCCGCTGACCTGCACCAGTCCGCCGATCCCCAGCTCCACGTCGGCCATCACCGCCAGACGTGCGCCGCGGTCGGCGGAGAGGTCGATCGTGACCGTGCCCGCCGGGCCGGCCGCGACCTCCATCGGATGGGCGGCGAAGTTCACCACCGAACCGTCGGCAGCGGCACGCAGGATTTCCACCTCGATCTCACGCGCCTCGAGCTCGAGCCCGTCGATGCCCACCAGGCCCAGCTCGCCGACCGTGGCCTGCGCGCCGACCCACTGGCGTGAGCCGTCCGTCAGGACTGCCAGCGCGAAGTCCATGTTGCCCAGGTTGAAGCCCATCGCATCGGGGTTGACCTGGTCGGCCAGGCCATCGCCGTCGAGATCGGGGCCGGAACGGTAGGGGCCGTTGATGCCGGCGAAGGCACTGAGCTCGATGCCGGACAGCGTCAATGCCTCGACCCGGGTCGGCTGCTGCGCGCCGGCGAGCGTCACCTCGCGCGTGGATTTCTCCAGCCCGATGGTGCCCTGGACGTGCAGGTAGTCGGCGACGACGATCTCGAGTTCGCCACCCACCTGCAGCCGCTGACCACGCTTTCCGTCGGCGACCAGGGAAGTGCTGGAGCCCGACCCGGTCACCACGTCCATCGGCAGCGCGAGGAAGTCGACCACACGGCGGGAAGCGTCAGCGCTGGGCGCCAGGCCCGACACGAGGTTCACGTCGACCACGACGTCCCGCGCCGCGAGCGTCACGTCCTTGAAACCTACGGCGCTGACTTCAGCCGCCTCGGCATGCAAGGCCGTCCAGCGGGCGTCGCCCAGCGTGGCCCGGATCGCGCCATAGCCCGGCGCATTGCGGTCGGGCGCGAGCAGCGCGAGGGCGAAGTCCACCCCGCCGAGCGACAGGCCGACGGCCTGGTCGTTGACCTCGTCAGGCAGGCCGTCGTCGTTCGCATCGGCCCCGCTGCGATAGGGGCCGTTGATGCCGGCGAAGGCCCGCAGGTCGGAGCCGCCCACCGTCAGCGCATCGACCGTGACGCCCGTGCCGTCGGCGAGCACGACATCGCGCGTCGACTGTTCGAACCCGAGCGAGCCCGCGACCTGGAAGAAGCCGCCGACCGACAACTCGAAGTCGCCCGAGACGCGGATGACCTCGCCGAGTGTGCCTGGCAGGCTCAGCGTACGCAGGATGTCCTTCCCGGCTGTATCGGTGCCGGCCAGCACCTCGACGCCACTCTTCGCAAGATCGACCACCAGACCACGCGTGTCGGCGCCCGGGGCCTCACCGCTGACCTGGTTGATGGCGACGCGCACATCGCTGGCCCGGACCGTCAAGGCATCGACGCCGACGAAGGCGACCTCGCCGGCGCTGGCCTCGAGCGCCGTCCAGCGCAGCGGTTGCAGCGACACGGCCTGGCTCGGGCGGGCGCTCATCAGCGCGAGGCCGAAGCTCACGTCGGACAGCGCAAAGCCCAGCGCATCCGGGTTCACGGTGTCGGGCAAGCCGTCCAGGTTGGCATCGGCGCCCGAGCGATAAGGGCCGTTGAGGCCAGCGAAGGCATCGAGCCCGCTGCCGCCGATGCCCAGGTAGTCGGTCTGCACCTTGCGCCCGTCGGCGAGGGTCACCTCCTGCGAGCGCTTCTCCAGGCCCAGCGAGCCCTCGACGTAGAAGAAATCAGCCACCGACAACTCGAAGTCGCCGGTCGCGCGCATGGACACGCCCAGATCGCCGTCGATCGACATCGTGCGGTGGCTGTCACTGCCGGTGCTCACCTTCAGAGTCGTCGCGCCCGGCGAGAAGTCGATCACCAGCGCGTCCGGGTCGGCCCCCGCAGCGACGCCCGCGACCATGTTCACCGCCACGTCGAGGCGGGTCGCGCTGGCCGTGATGCTGGGCACGCCGACCAGGGCCAGTTCGTCCGCCTGCGCCTCCAGCGCCGTCCATTGCAGCCCGCGGGCCGGGCCTTGCGTCTCCCGCGACCAGGCCAGCGTCAACGCGAACTCCGCGCCGCTCAGGCTCAGCCCGAGCGCGTCGGGGTTCGTGCCGTCGGGACGCCCATCCCCGTTGGCGTCGGTCCGGTAGGGGCCGCCGATGCCGACGAAGGCGTCGAGCCCGGTGCCGCCGAAGGTCAGTACATCGGCACTGGCGGTGGTCGCTGCGTGCGCCGGGTTGTTCCCCTGAGCCGCCACGGCGTCCGACAGCGTCAGCTTCTGCTGCGATTTCTCGAACGCGACATCGCCTTCGAGATAGACGAAGTCGCCCACCTGAACGGTGAAGCCACCCGCGGCGCGCACCACCTCGCCCAGATCACCGTCGACGGTGAGCTTGAGACTGCGCCCGGTCCCGGTGACGACATCGAAGGACTTCTTCGAAAAATCGATGACGAGGCTCTCGTCGTCGCTGCCGTCGATCTCGTTGGTCGTCACCGACAGGTCACGGGGGGCCAGCACCAGGCTGTCGGGCAAGCCCGCCATCAGGTCGACCCGGCCGACGCTGGCCTGCAGCGCGGTCCAGGACTGGCCGTCGAGGGCATTCTGCTGAGCGTCCTTCTGCCCGGGCTTGGCCGCGAACATGGCCACGCCGAACCCGACGTCGCTCACGCCGAAGCCGCGCGCTTGCGGGTTGACGTCACCGTTTGGCAACAGGTAGGGGCCGCCCACGCCGACGAAGCCATCGATCCCGGTGCCGCCGACGGTCAGCACCTCGGTGTCGACTTCGGTGCCGTCCGCCAGCACGACCGTGGCCGCGGAGCGCTCGAAGGCCACCGAGCCTTCGAGATGGACGAAATCGGAGATGGCCAGCGTGACATCGGCGCTGGCACGGGTCAGTTGTCCCTGCGCGCCGTCCATGTCGAACGCGAGCCGGGTCCCGGTGCCGGTGAGGACCTCGAAATCCCATGCGGTGAAATCGATGACTTTTCGGTCCGCGTCGAACGCCTCGGCCACCCCGGAGACGCGGTTGATCGCCACGGCGACGTCACGGGCGGTCAGCGTCAAGTTCGGCATGCCCACCACCGCCACCTCGCCCGCGGTGGCCTGCAAGGCGGACCAGCCGTAGCCGGCCAGATCGGCCTGCGACGCATCTGCCGAGAACAAGGCCAGCCCGAATTCGACATCGGACAGGCTCAGGCCCTTGGCATTGGGGTTGACCACCACGCCGTCGCGCATGTACGGCCCACCCACACCGGCGAAAGCATCGAGCCCGGTGCCACCAACGCTGAGCACCCGCGTGTCCAAGGTGCTGCCGTCGGCCAGCGTCACCTGCTCGTCCGCGACCCGGAATCCCAGCGAACCGCTGACGCTGAAGTACTCGCCGACCTCGAGTTCGACATCACCGGCAGCCATCACCTGGACGCCGTTCTTGCCGTCGAAGTCCAGGGTCTGCACCGCGGGGCCGTCGGCTTGGACGTCGACCGTGAACGGCTGGCTCAGGCGCTTGAAGTCGATGACGCTGCCATCGCTGCCGAGATTGATGCCCACCGACAGGTTGTCGGCCGAGGCCTCGACCCCCAGGTCCAACATGCCGACGGGTCTCGCCGTGTCGGCCGTGGCCTCCAACGCCAGCCAGGCGCGCTCGCCGTCGAGCTCACGGAAGAAGCCCAGTGCGACATCGACGCCGCCCAGCGCGAAGCCGATCGCTTGCGGCGACAAGCCGTCGGGAATGCCGTTGTTGTCGGTATCCGTGCCAATGCTGCTGCGCTGGTCAGTCAAACCGGCGAAGGCGCCCAGCCCCTGCCCGCCCACCCGCCACGCGATGGTGTCGACGCCGCGGCCGTCATCCAAGATGACCTTGAGCGCTTCGTTCTCCAGCACCAGCGGGCCCGCGGCATGGAAGAAGCCCGCCGCCTGCAGCGCGACGTCGACGACCCAGCGGCCGTAGCCGAAGTGCTGGGGATTGAGGAAGATGCCCAGCGCGTCGTTGCCCGAGGCCTGCGTGGCGATGATCCGCAGCTCGCTGACCGGCCGCTCGCGCACCTGCAGGGCCATGCGGTCCTGTTGCGCACTGTCGATGGTCTGCACATGCAGGTAGTCGTCGCCACCGCCAAATCCGAAGAGGCCGCGGCCGCTGTCGAAGGCACCGCCGATCGACGCCGCGGCGATGAGCTCCATGGCCTGGCCACGCAGGGGCACGTAGCCGTCGGCGAGGTCGGCCACCAGCACGCCATCGAGCTTCAGTGTGCCCGTCACGACCAGCCGGTCGTGCGAGCCGGTCAGGCGCCCGGTGTCGGCATCCACCTGCGCGGGCCGGTCGCCGCCGACCTTGAAGCTGAAGTCCTGGCCGTCGGCCAGCGTCTGGTTACCGACGATGGTCAGCAAGCCGAGCCCCGGCCCGAAGTCGAAGCCCTCGCGGGCGTCCAGACCCTCGGCCGCGACGATGCGGATCAGGCCGCTGCCGGCACGCAGCACCGCGTCGCCGTCGAGCACGACCTTGCCAGCGGCCCCCAGTTCGATACCGCCCGTGAGCGCGCTCGCTCCGGCCGAATCGGCCGCGAAGGTCAACGTGCTGCCAGCGGTCTGCAACTGGATCGGACCGCCGTTCGCGCGCAGGCCGGTGCCGACCACCTCCAGGTCACCCGTCGCCGACAGCAGCATCCCGCCGCCGGCACCCGCCTCGATCCGGTCCGTGCGGATGTCGACCGCCCGATCGGACGCACCGATGCCCGCTGCGATCTCGAGCCGCAGCTCGGCTGCGCCCAGATCCAGGTCGTCGGCCGACACCGCGTCGGCATCGAGCAGCGCGCCGAAGCCCGTGCGGGCCACCATGGCGCCTTGGGCGGTGACCTTGGCGATCACCAGATCGGCCGCGGCCTCCAGCCGTGCCGTGCCGAGGGACTGGACCATCGAGCCCACCGATTGCAGCACCGAGCCGGCGCGGGCCGTCAAGGCCAGCGTCGCCGCTTCGACCTGCGCCGCGGCGGTGAGCGTCAGATCGGACTGCGAGACCAGGAACAGGCTGCCAGCCGACTGCACCGGGCCGCTCACGGTCAGCGCGCTGCTGCCGGTCACACTGACCTTGTCGGCGCCGGAAAGCGCGAGGACCGTGGTCGGGCCCGCCAGCGCGAGTGCGAGCTCGCCGCTGGCGGCCTGGGCTGACAGCGACGCGGCCTTGACCGTGAGGCTCTCGTCTGCCTTGCCGACACCGGCCCCGGCCGAGAGGTCGACACGCGACCCTTCGACCTGCGGCAGGCCGTCCAGCGCCAGCGCACCGACGATGGCGCCCGTTGCGCCCAGGCTCACCGTGCCGCCAAGACTCGCGATGCGCGCTGCGTACAGGTCTCCAGCAGTAGCCAGGCGGATGTCGGCTGCGCCGGCACTGGCGGCCGGCAGGCCGGCATTCGCGGTCACCGAGCCGCCCGCGGTGGTTGCGACCTTCAATGCGGCGTTGGTGGCCCCGACACCGGCGCCGGCGTTGAGCACCAGCTGCGCGGCCGAGAGCAGACCATTGCCGGCGATGGTGCCCGGGGTCCGCAGCTCGATCAGTCCGGATGCCGTGAAGGCACTGCCGACCTCAATACCGGCCCCGATGAGCCGTACATCACCCAGGACCTGCGAGGCTGCGATCGAGCCGATGGTGATCGTTCCGGAAGCACGCAACCTCAGGTTACCGTCAAAGCCGGCGATCCCTGCAAGGTAGGCGTCGTCGATAGTGACGTTGCCGCTGACCGACAGCACCGGGCGGCGCTCGGTCTTGGACGCGTTGGTCAGGCGCGCTCCGCCCACGAAGGCCGTCGCCACCAACGCCAGGCTCACCTGGCTCAGGGGCTCGATGCTCTCCGTCGACAGGTCCATCTGCCCTTCGACGCTCTCGAGCGCGATCGACTGACCTGCCTTGGTGCTCACCTTTCGCACGATGAGGTCGCCATCGCTGCGCACCTTGACGCTGCCGCCGGCCGCGGCAAGGTCCGTGACCGTGAGCGCCCGCAAGCGCCCGAACAGGTCGGCGGGCTGCACCAGGTCGATGTCGCCCGTGCTGCTGCGCGCACTGACCTGGTCGGCCGAGATCGTGAGCGTGGTCGTCATCGACGCGGCCACCAGGTCCAGCACCTGCGCGGTCAGCGCCGGGCCGGAGGCCATCGGCGCCTGGAAGATCGCGTCCGCGGCCTGCAGCTTCAGCGTCCCGGCGGTGCCGGCATCGAGCCGCCCCCGCAGCACGATGTCGCCGCCCGTCCCGGCGACCAGCGTGATGCCGCCGCTGCCGCTGCGAACCGTCACACCCCCATCGAGTTCGGGCGCGCTCTGGACCGTGAGGTCTCCGGCCAAGGTGCGCACCGCAATGCCGCCGCTGCCGGAGGTCGTCAGACCGCTGATCGCGCGGTCAGTCACTGTCGACGCCACACCACCGCCGAGTTGGCGCAGCAGCACGACGTCACCCACCGCACCGATGGTCAGCGCACCCTGGTTGAGCAGGTGAATGTGGCCGCCGCTGCTGAAGGCCGCGACCCGGTCGACGTCGGTGACCAGCGGGCTCACAGCCGCGCCGATCGAGTCGCGGGCCTGCAGCCGCAATGACGCGGCCGACAGGTTGATCGTGGAGTCAGCGGTCGTGCCGCGCGCAATCGAACCGCCGTGCGCGACCAGGCTGATCACGCCCGCGGCGGCGTCGACCCGCGCAACGCTCAGGCCGGTGGAGGCGGCCAGACGCACTCCGCCGTCCTGACTCGCGATCGAGGTGCCGGACGCCATCGTCAGGCCACCGCCCAGTGCCTCGAGATCGACCGCTCCGCCCGCCGTGCCCAGGGCGGCGCTGCCCAGCAGCTCCAGCGCGCCCGCCGATTGCAGCAGCAGGGTCCCGCTGACCCCGGAGGCCACCACGCCATCGACCGGCGCCGCGGCGTGACCCGCGGTCACTATGTCGGTCGAAACCCGCAGGTCACCCCCCGTCGTGACAACAGAAATCCCCCCTTCGGCGCTGCGCAAACCGCTGGCCGACAGGGTCAGGGTGTCGAAGGCCCCGGTGGCGCGCGCATCCGCACGCGCGACCGTGGCCGAGGCTGCGTCGACCAGGAGCGTGGAGGCCGAGCGCAAGGCGATGTCGCCCTGCGCCCGGGCCGCGACCCGGCCGACCTGGATGTCCAGCGGCGCACCATCGCGCCCGAGCGACCCGATCGAGCCGGTATCGGCCTCGAGCACCAGCGTCGCACCCTGGACCTCGATAGCCGCGGCGGACGCCGCGACGATGTCGCCCGACGCGCTGCGGAGCGCCACGTCACCCGAGCCGGCGACGATGCGCCCAAGCACCAGGTCTTGCGCGGACGCGAGCCGGATCGATCCGCCGGCGTTTTCACGCGTGGTGATCAGCGCGCCAGGCAGTTGCTCGATGCCGCCAGACAGCGCGGTCAGTTCGATGCTGCCTGCGGCGTTGTCGACCTTGCCTGCCACGCGCTGCAGGATCCCTCCACCCGCCCGCATCGACACCGTGGCCGCAGACGCGGTCACAGGTGCGGACAGCAGCAGACTGCCGGCGCTCACAGCCGAGCCCGCGCCGATCGCGGCGCCGGCCTCCAGCAGCAGGGTGCGGGGCGCCGCCAGCGTGCCCTCGAGCACGACGGGCGCATCGACACTCAGGTGCCCGCTCGTGCGAACCAGGATGGTGGCGTTGTCGCTCGCGCTCGACAGGCCCAGGCCGGCGATCGACAGGTCGCCCAGGTTGTCGATGGCGATGACGTTGCGCAACGCGGCCGGCCCTTCGGTGCGGACCTGCAAGCTCGCGACGCGGCTGTCGAGCGCTGAATCGTTGAATCCTCCGACCGAGCCGGT
Source organism: Rubrivivax sp. (assembly GCA_027491255.1). Classification (GTDB taxonomy): domain Bacteria; phylum Pseudomonadota; class Gammaproteobacteria; order Burkholderiales; family Burkholderiaceae_C; genus Rubrivivax. The sequence continues at coordinate 20,556 of JAIXWM010000042.1, forward strand.
CGCACGGAGCACCAACGAGCGGGCCTCGAAGTTGGGCGCCTTGCCGTCCAGCAGGTCGCGCTTGTCGACGATCGCGCCGGACAGGACATCACGGGTCCTGAGGGACAACGTGTCGCCGGCCTGCAGCACGCCAACGCGCGCCTCGCCCTCGCGCAGGTCGAGCGACAGGTCATCGCCTGCCGCCGCCTCGATGCGTCCGCCCGCACCGGTCAGGGCCAGGCGCAGCGCAGCAGCTTCGGAAAGCCCTGCCGAATCGCCGGCACGCAGCACGATGTCCCTCGCCGACAGGTGCGTGGCCGAGGCGGCTTCGCCGAGGATGGAGCCGCTGGCCTGCAGCCGCAGGCGATCTGCTGCCGAGACCGCGGATACCCGCACATCGCCCTCGGCTTCGACCACCAGGTCGCCCTGGCTGCGCAGGTCCACCAGGCCGTTGGCCTGGATGCGAACCTCGTCCCAGACCTGGATCTGCACCTGCTCGATCTCGAACTTGCTCGCCACCAGATCGCCCTGGTGCAGGTCGACGGCCCCGTCGTCGGAGGCGGCAGCCAGATCCAGCACCCCAGTGGCGGGCTGGACCACCCGCTCCCACAGGAGCGTGTTGGCGTAGGTGCTGGCACGGGCCAGGTCAACCGTCGCGTCGTTGCCCTTGTACTTATAGACCGCATAGCGCACGTCGCGGACATCGGAGGGCCGGGCCTGCGACAGCAGGGCCCGCTCGGTCGCGCTGAGTTGGTCGAACTGGCCGGGGTTCGCAATCGTCACCGGCTCGCTGGCGCGGCCGATGTCGCTGCCCGCACCCGCAGCCACCACCGTCACGTTGGCGGCCTGGATGTTGAGCCCGGACCGCGGCGCCACCGGCGCCTCGCCGGGTATCGGCGCATGCGGGTACAGGAAGGCCATCAGCGCCGGCGACAGCATATGGCGGACCTGATCGGCCGTGACCAGTCCCTGGTCCACCAGCCGCTGCAGGCGCACATCCAGCTGGCCGCCGCTGTTGTCCAGGCGCAGCCCGGCGTAGTCGGCATTCACCACCGAGCCGTCGAGGGCGGTCAGGCTCACGTTGCCGTTGAGCGATACCACCGAGGCAGGGGATCCAGGCATCGCCTTGGGTGCGACAAGGCGCAAGTCGCCCTTGACTTCGACCGCCTCGATGTCGCCAGCCGCGCGCAGGGCCACGCCCATCGTCGAGTCGAAGCTCACTTCGATGCTGCCCGCGCCGCCATCCATCTCGATGCGGCCGGCCTCGATCCAGGCCGTTCGGCCGAGGATGCCGTTCGGGGCGATCACGGTCAGCGACCCCGGGGTGACCACGTCGCCCAGCCTCAGGGTCCTGGGGCTCTCGCCTTTCAGGAGGGTGATGGTCACATCACTCTTGCTGTAGACACTCACCGCGCCGGTGATGTCCTGCAGCTTGAGGTTCACTGCGCTGTCCGTGTCGATGGTCGGCGCGGCACCGGAGATCACCGCATCGGTGTTGATCTCCATCGCGGCCGAGCGCACCAGGACCGTCGAATCAGGATCGCCGCCGAGCTTAACGCTGCCGGTCAGCACCAGCTTGCCCACGCTCTTGATGTCGACCTCGGGCGCCTCGGGCCCCTCGATGAAGCCCACCTTGATCGGGTAGTCGGCTTTCAGCGCGTGGGTGTAGTAGTCCTTCAAGCCGGTGACGGTGACCGTCTCGACGTGGATCGTCTTCTTGCTCAGGAAGCCGCCGCCGGTCTTCCAGACCTTCTCGGTACGCGTGGAATTGGCGTAATCGCCGGCGTAGTGCTGCTTCTTGACGTCCACCCAGGCCTTGGCCGCCGTCTCGTTGGCGTGCGCGTACTCGTAGCGCCACTGGGTCGTGTCGCTGAAATCCGCCGTCTTGAAGACGGCCTGCGGCTGGCTGCCGATGTAGGTGTAGACCTTGAGCGTCTTGGTGTCGTAGACCTGCGTGACGTTGGCCGTGACGTCGATCGAATCGTCGACCTTCTGCTCGTAGAGCACGAGGTAGACGAAATCGTCCACCACGGGGCCCGCGCCCCTCGAGCCCAGGCGCACCAGACTCTCGGACTCCAGCAGCGGCGTCGCGTCGCGCAGCACATCCCTCTGGTTGACCCTGTTGTCGTCCTTGATCAGGAAACCAAGATCGATGAAGCCGGGGATCACCTCGAAGCTGTTCTGCTCGAACTTCTCGATCCGGGTGCGGGTGAACTCCTGGCCCTCGACCCAGGCGTAGTACTGACCCGCGGCGGGCTCGTAGGCGAGCGCCTGCCCGGCCGGCGGTGTGGAGGTGCTGCGCAGGTCATAGCGGACCGAAGCGACGTCATCCTCGGAGGTCGCGGGCACAAGCACACCCTGGAAGGCCTGGACCTTCGCCGTCCCGTCGGTCGAGGTGTAGACCGTGCGGAGGAGATCCGTGGTGTCGTTGATCGTGATCGTGCCGACCCGGTTGGTCGACACGTCGATCTGGTCGGCGGCGAGTTTCCACTTGCTGCGGTTGTCGATGCTGACGCCTGCGTAGCCGCTGGCCGCCCGCAACTCGCCGTTGCCGGTACTGACGACCTGGCCGGTCAGGGTGATGCGGCCGCCCTTGGCGACGATGGGGTCGAGCAGGATGGTGCCGCTGGCGGCATCGAAGAAACCGGTGACCGGCACGTTGTCGGCGCCATAGCTGATACCGGCCAGCGTGTTGCCAAGCGCGTCGGTGAAGCCGGTGGAGCGGCCCGGGTCGAAGTTCTCGGCGATGGTGAGCGTGTACTGGTCCACGCCGCTTTGCACCAGTCCGTTGATGTTCAGGTACTGGGCGCGGATGTTGATGTCGCCCAGCGACAGCACACGCGAACCCGGGGCCTGTATGGCATCGTGGAGCGCTGCGATCGAGGCATTCGCTTTCGGGGTCTGACCCGCTACCGGGTCGAAGCTCCTGAAGACCAGGCTGCGGGTCTGGCCCTGCGCGTTGTAGACCTGGCTTCTGAACTGCGCCGTGTAGTCGACGTACTGCCGCGGGTCGCGCGCCGAGTGGTACCAGGCATCCGAGCTGAGGTCAAAATTCCCCTTGGCCGCGACATCCACGCTGCCGGCCCGCAGTTCGCCGGTCACCGTGATGCTGCCGTCGAGATTCTTGAGACTCAGCTTGCCACCCTCGTTGACCACCTGGCCACGGACGTAGAGGTCCTGCGGCAGGGGCGGGATGGTCAGGTCGTAGGCGCCGCTCGGATAGCCGTCCTGCACGACCTGGATCAGGCTGCTGTTCGCGCCGTTCGCGCCGTTGGCGTCGGCCGCTGCGCCGAACATCGGGCTCGAGTTGAAATAAACCTTGCCCGGCGACAGCGTGACGAGCTCACCGCCCACCACCTTGGTCTTGCCGCCCGCCGCCACGCCGATGTCGTTGACCTGCAGCCCGAAGGGCGAGGTGTTGAGCACATTGACGGTGGCTCCGCCGCGGGCCTTGAGCTGGCCGCTGGACAGGTCCGCAGCCAAGATCTGGCCGGGCGCCGCAGCCTTGATGACGTCGGTCTCGACGTAGATCGATCCGGGCGCCGCCTGCAGGTCCGGCAGGTCGAGCACGAACACATCGAGCTTCTTCGGCGCGACCAGCGCCCCGCCTTGCGTGCCGAGGGTCTCGGCAATCCCCAGGTCCTTCAGCGTCTGCTCGATCTGCTCGAGCTCGGCCTGGTAGCGCGCCACCGCGTCGGCGTTGCCGCCATGGCTGACGATCCAGCCGCGCAGCGTCTCGCTGCGCTCGATCAGCTTGTTGCCGACATTGGTGTAGAGCAGGCGCGGCGCGTCGAGTTCGCGCGGCTTGATCACGTAGAACTTGCCGTCGAGGTTGCGGCGGAAGGAGCTGCCCACGTCGCTGCGATAGGCCAGCGCCACGGCCCACTGGTCGCCGGCGTAGTTCTGCGTGGCCAGGTCCACGGCTGAGGGAGCCCCGACGTAACGATAGACCTCTCCATTCGACTCGACGAAGGTGACCCCGGGCCGGGCTTGGACGGTCCCGGTGGCCGACTGCACCACCACCGGCGTCCAGCGCGTGGCATCGGTGTAGTTCTGCTGCTCGAGCATCAGCGCGGTGTCGGCGTCCGCGGCGCCCGTGTAGAGGTAGTACTGCCCGACCACACCGGCGGGGGTTCCCGGACCCGGCTCGGCCACCAACTTGACCAGCGTACCGCTGAACACATCGACGGCGATGTCGTTGGCACGCAGCATCTCGTAGACGTAGTCCTGGTCGGCATCGAGCTGCAGCGCGGCCTTCTCGTCCGACGTGAGGGCCGTACCCAGCCTTGCCGGGTCGAGCTGCGCTTCGCCATTGACCTTCATCGGCAGGATGTGCAGCAGCAACTGGTTCTGGATGCCGGCTTCGACCCGGGCGTCAGGCGCGAGCTTGAGCTGGTTGGTGCTGCGTGTGAGGCCGCCATCGGGCACATCGACCGCGTAGGGGATCAGCGAAAGCGACAGCACCAGGCCCTCGGTCGACGGCAGGTTCATGCCCTGTTCGGCGACCAGATTGACGTCGCGCAGGGCCCGCACCGAGGTCTTGCCCAGCAGTTCGACCGTGTTGGCCTCGTTGATCTCCATCGTCGACTTCGGCACGCCCACGCCGACCAGGCTGACGATGGTCATGTTGGCCGAGGCATCGCCGCGCAGCAGGTTGGGCACGGCGAAGGCGTCCCGTCCAGCGAGCAGGTTGACGTTCTGGCCCCGCAGTGTGGCGCCGTCGGCGCTGATGGTGTTCGCAGCGTCGACGATGCCGGTGGCGATCGCGCCACCGCCGCTGACCAGCGCCGCCGAGAACAGCGTGCTGCCCGGGTTGAGGCGGGTGTCGGTCTTGGAGGCGATCGTGATGTCGCCGCTGGGATTGATCAGTTCGGCACAGTCGAGCTCGACCCCACTGCGCGTCTTGGTCGCGAGCTTCGATGCGCCGACCGACAGGCTCGCGCCGGCGATGCCCTCGATGCGCACCGTGTCGGTGGCGTACACGTCGACCAGGGTCTCGATACGCAGCTTGCCGGGCTGCTCGCCAGAGCCGCTCACATCGATCCGCGTGCCCTCGCCGATGTAGACCTGGGCGGCGAGCGGATCTTCGTCGGTGCCGAAGTCGGTCGTGCTCGCGAGTGCGGTCAGGCTGATGCCACCGGCCGAGCCCGAGCGCAGGTTGTTGCTGAGCGAATACCGGTCCTTCTCGATGCGGTTGCGCGCGAGCACGGTCACATTGGCGGCATTGATCTCGTTGCCGGCGCCGATGCGCACCTCGGTCGCACCGCTCGTCTCGTTGCGCACCAGGGCGCCGCTGCCGGCGAAGTTGCCCACCGCCACGTTCAGGCTCTTCGAATCGGCCTTCTGGTCGTGCGTGGCCGTCAGCGCCAGCGTGCGGACCTGGATGGTGTTGTCATCGCCCATGACGACGACGGAATCACTGTCGATGGTCATCACCGAGTAGCTGCCGGCAATGCCGCCCACCAAAGCGCCCCCCGCGGCAGCGACGCTCTTGACGTCCACGGTGTCGAGGCTGTCGGCGTTCAGGCGCAGCACCTCGGCCGTGATGCGGACCTTGTCGCCCAGGCCCGCCTGCACCTTCGCCCGGTCCTCGATCGACGCCTTGGCGACGCCGACGGCAGCCCCGGTGGACACGGCGATTGCTTGCGTGTCCACCGTGGCCGTCTGGCGGCCGAGCGCGTCGACGTTGATCTCACGGGCGCTCACGGTGCTGTCGTCGATCCAGGCCCTGACCACCGGCTTCAACACGATGTCGGTGACCGTACCGCTGCCCGCACTGTCAACCATGCTCAAGCCGACCGCGACCGCAATCGCCTTTTCGACCGCGTTGGCGTCCATCAGTCCGGCTGCATCGACCTTCAGGGCGCCCAGCAGCGCGACCGCGGCGTCGACAACCTTCGCATCGATGGCCGAGTTGATCTCGGCGGCTGCGCGCGCGCCGCCGCCAGCCAGGCCCACGAGACCAATCGACACCGCCACCACCTGCGCCATCGCGTCGATCTCTGCCAAACCCTTGGCCGAGATCACCAGGTCGCCGGCGCCGACGGCCGAGGCCCCGTCCAGACCGGCGACGATCTGCTGGTCGATCCGGTTGTCGGCGAGCGACACACCGATGGCCGCAGCACCGCCGATGCCGATGGCCGCGGCGATCGCGGAGGCACGCGCGTTGGCCTCGATCGTCGAGCGGTCGGTCGCGGTCAGGCTGATGTCGCCCAATGCCTCGATCGACGACTCTCCAGCGGCCGAACGCTGCGCGAGCGACTGGATCATCACATTGACGATGTTCTCGGTGCTGACCCCGGCGCCGCTCAGGCTGACCGCGACCTCGCCGCCCGAGACGGCGGCCGACACGACCCGCAGGTCCGCACTGATGGCCTGCTGCGAATCGGCGTAGAAGACGACATCGCGAGCGGCGGAGAGATCGGCACCCTGGGCCAGGGTCTGAACCTTCAGGGGCTTGTCGGCGAGCACCTGTTCCCAGAGCGTGCGGTCGGCGTAGTCGGCCGTCAGCAGCAGCGGCTTGACGCCCGAGCGCTTCAGGTCCTTGTCGCCGATGTAGCGGTAGGTTTCGCCGGCGCGCGCGCCGCCTGAACCCGGCGCCAGATAGACCGTCTCCCCCTTGCGCATGACGCTGGGCGCGTCCTTCGAGGTGTCATAGGTCGCGACCGGCGCTTCGCCGGGGTCGCTGCCGATGTAGTTGCGGGCGATCCCGACCCCGATCGAGGCGGCCACTCCGACCTGGCCGACAGCCACGGCGACCGCCAGGCTGTAGATGGTCGCGGAGATGCGGGCCCGATTGAAGGCGTTGACGGCGATGTCACCGCCCAGCACATCGACCTGGCTGTCCACGACCAGCGCGCTGGTCTCGCCCAGGATGACGTTGTCGGCCGACGCACCCGCCCCGGAGACGGCCACGCCGACGTTGCCGAATCCGGCCGCCACCGAGGCGGCGATCGCCGATACGTCGATCAAGGCCTCTTCGAGCGCGAGCACCACCACATCGCCCTCGCGGGCCACGAGGCCGCCCTGGTCGAGGTCGCGTACGGCTGCGACGACCCGGGTGTCGATGTGGTTGCGCGCGAGCGCGGCGCCGATGGACACCCCGACGCCGGCGGTGCCCCCGATCGCCGCCGCAATCGAAGCGGCACCGGCGAACACCACGATCACCGACCGATCCTGCGCGGTGACCGTCACCCGATCGGCTTCGATCCCGGCCATGAGGTCGCCTTCGATCTCGGCCTCGACGTCCATCTGAACGCGGTTGTATGTGCCGACACCGGAGCCGGCAGCACCCACGCCGACATTGCCGGCGCCGGCGAGCGCCACCGAGCCACTCAGCACCAAGGCCTGTATCGTCTGGCTGGACGTCGCCAGGACGTCGAGCGCGCCGCCGGCCTGCAGGCTGGCTTCGCTGAGGCTGGCGCGGGTCTGGGCGCGCGGGGTCCCGGGGTCGTCGTCGTAGCCGATCCAGTTGCGCGCGAGCGCAATGCCGATCGACGCACCGACGCCATTCGAGCCCCCCCCAACGGCCAGCGAGGCGGCGGCCACCGTCGAGAAGACCTGCGCACTGTTGGCGGCGCTGATCATGACGTCGCCGTGGACCTCGGCGCCGCTGTTGGCGACCTCGGCAAGCGTGCTTGTGGCGATCCGGTTGAACGCGACGGCCCCGGCCCCGCTCACCGCGACCCCCGTGGACCCGGCGATGGCGAGGCCCACCGCGGCAGCCGCGGCCACCGAGTTGATCGAACTGCGGCTCACCTCGAGCTTGCTGGCGTCGGCTTCTGAGACCCGCACCACGTAGCTCTTGCCGTTGGCCAGCACGACCTGCCAGGCCTGGCCCTTCTCGATCACCTGAAAGCGGATGTCCGGCACCACGACTTCGAAGAGCGAGGCGTCGGCGTAATTCAGCTCGCCGAGATCCTGATCCTTCAAAGCGATCCGGCCGATGTATTGGTAGACCAGCCCGCCGGTGCCGCCGCCCTTGTGGCCCTGCAGGACCTTGACTCGAGCACCGGTCTCGAGCGTGCGCTTGGTATTGCTGCTGTCGTAGGTCCAGAGAATGTCGATGGTCGGAACCGCAGGCAGCTCGATCTTGTTCTGCGCCAGCACCGTCCCCAGCGCGCGCATGACCTGCTGGTCCTGTTCCTCGTCAGCGTCGTGTTCGTTGACGCTGGTTTCTTCCTTGTCCGAATCGCGGGACGCCGCATCATCGAGCGCGGCCGCGGTCAGGTTGCCGGCCTGCGGAACACTGAAGAGCGGCACGGCGCGCGTGACCGCGTTGACCCACAGATCACCGCCGCGGGCCTGCACCTGGTCGACACCCTCGATGCGGGCATCGGTATCCCCGCCGATCTGGTTGAAGGCGAGCGACAGACCGATGGTCACCGCCACCGCGCTCGATCCCGCAAAGGAGGCCCCGAGCGAGGCGGCGCCGGCGACGGCGTCGATCGAGGCGGCATTGTCGGCATGCACCCGGATCGAATCCGCCGCGAGCCGCGCGCCGTCCTGGACCAGGGCCTGGACATCGAACAGGATCTTGTTCGAGGTGAACACGCCGCCGGCGGCCACCGAGACCCCGGTCTGCCCCGACGCGGCGACACCGACCGTGGCCGCCTTCACGACCGCCTCGATGGTCGCCCGCGATGCGGCGTCGACCACGAGGTCTCCGCCCGCATCGACTGACGAACCCTCGATCAGGCTGCGCAGGACGGCCCGATTCGCCTGGGTGGCCATCTGCCGCCAGAGGCTGCGGTCATAGTAGTTCTGGGCCCCGAGGCTGATACCCTCGTCCTTGCTCTGGTCGGCCCCGACGTACTCATAGGTCTGACCGAGGAGCGGCCCGTCCTTGATGTGGACCGTGTCGCCGGAGCGCAGTGCATTGACCGCCTGGGTGTTGTCCGACACCGGACGCCAGAGCAGCGGGTCGCTGTAGACCTGGGTCGCCAGGTCGATGCCGTTCGCCTCGCTGAGGGCCGGGCCGACGTACCTGTACGTTCCCGCGAACGGGCCGCCCTGGACCTGAACCATGTCGTCCGGGCGCAATTCGTCGACCTTCTGGGTGCTGGCGAGGGTCGTGCTGCGCTTCCAGCCGATCTCGTTCAGCGCGACTGACAACCCCAGAGCCACCGCCGGGGTGGACTTGCCGCCCGCCCCGACCGCGACCGAGAGGGATCGCACCAAGGCGTTGATGAGGGTCTCGTCAGTACCCAGCACGGAGACATCGCCGGCGACGCTCAGGTCGCTGTCGCGGATCACGGCCTCGGAGCCGCCCTGGAGGTCGTTGACCGCGATCGAACCGCCACCCGCGACCGCCAGAGAATCCTTCAGTCCGGCAGAGATCGCCACTCCCGTGGCTGTCACGGTGGCCTCGATGCGGCCCAGACGGTCGACGCTCACGAGGACATCGCCATCGACCGACACGGCGCGGCCCTGGGCCGCGCCGATCATGTCCGCGGCAGCTTCGCTCTTCACGCTGTTGCGCGACATCGCCAGGCCGACCGAGACGCTCTTGACGGATTTCGAGCCCACCGCCACGGCCAGTGAGGATGCCCGGACGTCGGAGACGATGGCGGCTTGGTCGGAGGCCTTGATCGTCAGGTCACCACCGCTGTCGATGCCGCGCTGTCCCAGCGACGCGCGGGTGTCGCTGCTGACCCGGTTCAGCGTCATCACCGCGCCGACCGAGATGCTGTCCGATTCACCGAAGGGCGTGATGCCGAGGACCTTGCTCGCGTTCACGATGCGCGCATCTATCTTGGCAGTCGAATCCGACGTCACCTCGATGTCACGACCGGACTTGATGGTCAGGTTCAGGGTCTGCGCGACCGTCTCGAGCGGCTGCTCGTCACCGAACACGCTGCCGGCCAGGGCATCGACGGTGTTGGCGAGGATGTTCTGCGGCACCCAGCCGACGGTGTTGAAGGCCAGGGTGGCGCCGATGGCGTAGCCTCCGGATTCGACCTTCGACTGGATGGTGCCGTCGATCTTCGCCGAGTCGGTGGCTTCAACCTTGAAATCCTGCCCCGCGTCGATGCTGCCGTCGCGAACCTCGGCGCGGGCGGCGGCGAGGACGGCATTGGTCGCGATCACGCCATTGAACGCGATGTCCTCCCCCTTGCCGAAGGAGCTGCCGCCGCTGGACATGACCTTGCTGTTGACCTTGGCGCTGATCGACGCCGCTTCCACGGCTTGCACGACGATGTCGCGGCCAGCCTCCACCCCTTGGCCGGCGATCAGCGCGTGCGCGCCCGCGCGCACATCGTTGCGCACGACCACACCGCCGAAGGCGGCCGAGTCGGAGGAATTGACGGTGGTGAGACCGGGAAGGTACTCATCCGGGTCGATGTCACTGAGCGGGAGCCAACTCGACTTGTCGAGGAAGTTCGTCTTCGACAGATCGCTGACATCGCTCTGCGGCAGCAGGGCGCGCGTGTAGGTGACGCCGGCCTTGCCCAGGACCTTGCGCCACCTTTGCGAGTCCGACCACTTCTCCAGGCCCAGGTCGACATCCTGCTCGTCCTGTCCGACGTATTCGAAGAGATCTCCTTCGACAGCGCCGTCGCCATCGACCTCGACCGTGACCCGCTCACCTGTGCTCAGGAGTTCGGCCTTCTCGTAGCTGGAATACTTGGCGCTGGCCACCCGGACCGAGTCGCCAGCCTTGATGCTCAGGGCGGGGGAGCGGTCGGTATAGGTCGGCCCGCCCAGCATGTCGGAGATGGCGCGGATCACCAGGCTGAGGCCGGCGTCGCTGGTGGCCTGGGAAATCGCCTCCAGCTTCACAAAGGCGCGGATCGACGCCTCCTCGTTGGCTTTCACGATCACGTCACGGCCGGCCGTGACGGCGCCCGGTTGCGACGGGTCCAGCACGAGTTCGCGGATCGCCGCGTCCGTGCGGGCGCTGACGAGGTTGCTGGTCAGCACAGCGCCCACGGCCACGGCCGAGGCGCCCTTGATCGCGACCGACTTCGAGGTGGTCTCGTTGCCAACCACGGCACGCAGGGTGGCCTTGTTGTCCGCAGTGACGCTCACATCACCGCCGGCCTGCACGACCGAGTCGGTGATGTAGGCCTCGACGCGCGCGGGATCCTCGTCACCGATGTCGGTGCCGACGAGCGCGTCGATCGCCTGGAAAAGGATGTTCTGCGCCTTCCAGCCGACCGTGTTGAAGGCCAACGTCGCGTTGATGCCCTTCTTGCTCGACACCACATTGGACGAGTTGCTCGCGTCGATGAAGGCCGTGTTCAGCGCGTTCACGTCCACCAGGCCCAGGCTCGTCACCGTGCTGTCGACGATCTGCGCGCTGGCGTGGGACAGCACGAGGTTGGTCGCGACGATCCCGCCGGCGGCGATCGCGTCGCCCTTGCCATTGATCTCGCTGCCGCCGGTGGCGGTCACCTCGCTGTCGTTGACGGCACGGATGGCCGCCGCTTCCACGGCCGAGACGGTGACCGTGCCGGCGTCGACGACGGCGCCCTTCAGCAGCGCCTGCGCGCCGGCGCGCACGTCGTTGCGCACGACCAACATGCCCAAGGCCACGGCGTTGTCCGTGGACACGTTGACGTCCGGGATCATCGTGCCGGCGTTCACGCGGTCCCAGTAGCCGTCGTTGGCGTAGTCTTCCTGCGAAAGGTCGATCCTCGCGTCGCGCCCCATGTAGCGGTAGTTGGCGCCCGGTTCGCCACCGTCCGTGTGGGCCTGATTGACCCGCACCAGCTCGCCGAACTTGAGGTTCTGGAAACCGTCCGAACTCTCGTACTTGAAGTCCTTCGCCGCTTCGGCCACCTTGGCCAGGGCGGCCTTCGCCACGGCCACGGCGCCGCTGCCGGCGGTACTCGCCGACGACACCATCTTCACATTGGCGAACACGCCGGTCCGGTCGGCGGCGTGGATGAGCAGATCGCCGCCGGACTGGACATGCCGATCCCGCCCCCCCTGAAGCGAGAACGCCGTGCTGTATTCGACCACCGCCTGCACGTTGGCCGAGACCATGTTGCTGGCCAGCACCGCCGAGGCCGAGTCGCCCGAGCCGCCGAACAGCACCGAGGCGACGTTCTCCGGACTGTTGCTCACCGTCGAGTTGAGGCTCGTCGAGCTGACGGCATCGACCGTGAGGTTCCCACCAGAGACGAGCACGGTGTCGAAGGCCCGCGCGCGGGCTCCAGCGGACTGCTCGTCGCCGATGCCCGCGCCGAGCAGGGCCTCGAACGCCAGTTCGAGGACGTTGCGGGGCTGCCAGCCCAGCGCGTTGAAGGCGACCGCGGCGCCGGCCGCGTCGGCCGAGCTGGTCATGGTGTTCCTCAGGCGCGCGTCGATGCCGGAATCGTTGGTGGCGCGCAGGACCACGTCGCCACCGGCCTGCAGACGGCTCCGCTGGGCCAGCACGGCAGCCTCGCCCAGCACCAGGTTGCTGACGAGCGTCCCGCTCGCCGCCACGCTGTTGCCGCCGCCGAAGCTCCCGCCGCCCATGGACGTGACCTTGCCTTCCGACACGGCACGCAGGTCGGTCCGCCCGGTGGCGAGGATGCTGATGTCCGCATCGGGCGAGTCACCAGAAGTCAAGGTGCTGTCGAGCACGCTCGCGGTCGCACCGCCGCGCAGGTCGTTGACGACCACGAGGGCGCCGACGGCCATCGAATCCGATTTCGACAGGTTGACCTTCGGAATCGCCCCGGAGACGTTGTCCGAAGACACGCGTGACCAGCGGGCGGTGTCGAAGAAATTCGCCTCTGCAAGGTTGATCTGGCGGGGTTCACCCAGGTACTTGTAGACACCGCCCGGTACGCCACCGGCCGTGTGCTCGCTCGCCAGATAGACACGGTCGTCCTCGTTCACGCTCTGCAAGCCCGAGCGGGTGGTGAACTTGTAATCGTTGACCAGGTCGCTGATCAGCTTGCCGATGATGCTCGCGCCACCGTCGTTGGTCACGCTCGAGGTCGCCTTCATCAGGCTCTTGGCGTCGATCGTCGCCGACTCGAAGGACACGACCGACACGCCGCGTCCGCTGTCGAGCGTGCTGCGTGCCACTTCGGCGCGCGTCTGGCTGGCCAGGCGGTTCATGGTCAGCACGGCGCTCGCCGCGCCGCCGCTGGCACCGGTCAGCGCCGAGGCGGCCGAGGTGGCTTCGTTGCTGAGCGTGGCGGTGAGCTTGGCCCCTTGCGTGACCGCGACCTTGATGTCGCCCGCGGCGTCGACCTTCGAGTCTGCGACCCGCGCGACGTTGGCGCTGCCCTGATCGATGCTGCCGATCTCGGTGCCCAGCAGCGCGTCGATCGCGAGTGCAAAGACGTTGCTCGGCAACCAGCCGATCGTGTTGAAGGCCAGCATCCCGCCGGCGGCATATTCGCTGGACTGGATGATGCTCTTGTTGTTGGCGGTCAGGGTCGAAGTGTTGTCCGCCTGGACGACCGCGCCACCCGTGCGGATTTGTACGTTACTTTCCAGCAACTCACTCGCCGCACCACCCAGCATCCGGTTGGTCGCGACCGTCGCGTTCACCGCCAGGCTCGTGCCCTTGCCGAAGGCGCTGCCGCCCGAGCTCTTGGTCAGGCTGTCCAGGTCCGCCGTCAGCGTCGCATTCGAGAGCGCCCAGATCGTCAGCGAGCCGACCTCCACCTCGGAGGCGTTGCTCAGGCGCGCGAGTGCACCCCCCCTCACGTCATTGAGCACGACCGTCCCGCCGATCGCGGCCGAGTCCGAGCCGCTCAGGTTCCCGAAGTCGGGGATCGCGCGTGTGGTGGGCACCTCCAGCCAGGAGCCCTTGTCGCGGTAGTTTTCGGTCGTGGGCGTGAAGCTGCCGCTCTTGCCCATGAAGCTGTAGACCTTGCCGGCGTCCTCGCCCGCAACCACCTTTACGCGTTCGCCGAAGATGATGGGCTGCACCCCGGGGTCGCTGCTGAGGAACTTGGTCGCGTTCTTGGAGTCCTCGATCGCGCCCGACGCCTTGCGCAGCACGTCGACCCCGCCCAGGTTGGTGGTCGTCGACGAGGCTACGATCTTGACGTTGGAGTGGATACCGGTCGCGTCATCGGCCCGGATCGTGAGAACACCGGCCGCATCGACCTGCGCGACGGCACCGGCGGGGAGTACGAACGTCTCGCTGAACTCGACGATGGCTCGCGCGCCGCCCGACACCTTGTTGCTCGCGAGCACTGCGGACGCAGCCATGCCGCTGGCCCCATAGAGCGCCGAGGCCACGGAGGTCGCAGCGTTGCTGAGCGTCGCGTTCAGCTGCGCTGCGTTGGTCGCCAGCACGCTCAGGTCGCCGTCGGCCACGAGCACCGTGTCGATCACCTCGGCGACAGCCTGCGAGGGCCGTTCGGTGCCGGTGTCCACGCCCAGCAGCGCATCGATGGTCTGGAGCAGGAAGTTCTGCGTGCCCCATCCCAGGGAGTTGAACGCCAGGGCGATGCCGGCCGCGGCCTGCCCGGCCTTCAGCACCGCATTGAGCGTGGCGTCGACCGCGCTGTCGTTGCGCGCGGTGACCAACAGGTCATCGCCCGCGTCGAGCTGCGAACGCGTGACCCGCGCCGCGGCATCGGCGAGCACGATGTTGCTGGCCACCACCCCGCCGATCGCCAGGCTCGTGCCACTACCGGTGGCGCTGCCGCCTGAGGACGTGACGACACCGCTCGTGGTCGCTTCCAGCTGAGTGGCTTCCAGCGCGTCCACGACCAGGTCGTCGCCCGCGACCAGCACCGCGCCATCCACCCAGGCTGTCACCGAGGCGCTCAGGTCGTTGCGGACCACCAGCGCGCCTATGCCGACCGAGTCCGAGCCCGAAAGGTTCAGGCCCGGAAGCGCTTCCGAGACCGACTCGCTCGACACACGCTTCCAGAGGCTGCCGAAATAGTCGGTCGTCCCGAGGTTCAGCGACGTGTCGGCCGGGCCGGCATAGCGGTAGACGGCGCCGTTGACGCCGCCGCTCTTGTGGTCGCTGCCTACGTAGACCAGGTCCCCGGTCTGCAGCTTCTGCATGCCGGATCGGGTCGTGTAGTCGTACTTCGAGGTCAGTTGGTCGATCAGGCCGCCGAGCAGGCTGACGCCGCCGTCGTTGGTCGTCGTCGAGACCGACTTCATGCTGCTGTCGGCCTTGAAGCTGGCAAGCTCCTGGGCCCGCACCGTCAGATCATCCTGCGCCGCCAGCTCGCTGCCGAGCACCTCCGCGACCGCGAGGCTGGCGACCCGGTTCTGCGCCAGCACCAGGCTCACCGCCATGCCCTCCGCGCCGAAGAGCGCCGATGCGGCCGAGGTGGCGTCGTTGCCGAGCGTGGCCGAGAAGCTGGCGCTCTGGCTCGCGTTCGCCACGATGTCGCCCGCGGCCGACACGTCGGCATCAGCGATGCGCGCTACCGCGCCGGACGGCTGCGCTTCACCGATCGACGTGCCCAGCAGCGCATCGATGCCGCGGGTGAGGAGGCCCTGCTTCTGCCAACCCAGCGAGTTGAAGGCCAGCATGGCGCCGACGGTGTCTCCCTTGGACTGGGTCACGCTCTTGTTGGTGGCGGTCAGCGTCGAGGTGTTCGTCGCCAGCACCTGGACGTCGCCGACCCCTGCCGTGACACGGCTGCGCAGCACCTCGGCCACCGCGCCGCCCAGCACGTCGTTGACCGCCAAGGTCCCGTTGGCCGCGAGGCTGGTCCCGGAGCCGTAGGCGCTGCCCCCGGCGCTGGCGACGTAGCTGTCGAGCAGGGCGTTGATGCTGGAAGCGGCGGTCGCCTTCACGGACAAGCTGCGCGCGCGCAGGTCGACCATGGCGCTCACCAGGGCCTGGGCACCGCCCGAGACCGCATTGAACACCGCCACGCCGCCCACCGCCATCGCATCGGACGAGCCGACATTGCCGATCGCCGGGATCGCCCGGGTGGTCTGGACTTCCTGCCAGAGGTCCTTGTCAGCGTAGTTTTCGGTCTTGGGCGTGAAGGTCCCGCTCTTGCCCATGTAGCGGTAGATACGACCGGTATCAGCCCCCGAGGCGATCCTGACCTGGTCATCGAAGAACACGGTGCGCACGCCGCTGTCGTTCGTGTTGAACCGGGTCGAACCGCCCAGATCTGGTGACGGCGGGTTACGGTCCAGGTAGGCCGGCTTCCTCAGGCCAAGATCAGCCACCCCGACACCGAAGGCGGTGGCCAGGCCCTGCGTGAACTCGGACCACGACTGGGCATCGAAGACACGGACGCCGTTGGCCGCCGGGTCCGTCTCACGCTTGAGCAGGCTGAGCCCGCCGTCGTTGGTGGTCGTCGCCTCGGCCACGAGCTTGGAGTTGGAGTGGATGACCGCCTGGTCGCGGGCGTCCACCACCACATCGCCGGTCACCTGCGCGGGCACGGAAGCGTTCAGCAGCAGCGCGCGCGCGGAGCCCGTCACGCGGTTGCTGGCCAGCACCGCGCTGGCGCTCATCCCGGAGGCGCCGGCAACCGCTGAGGCCGTGATCTCGGAGACGTTGCTGACCGTGGCATTGACAGCCAGGGACTGGATCGCCTGGACGTTCAGGTCGCCCCCCACCGTCAGCGTGGTCCCGCTGATCTGGGCGAGCACGCCCGACCCCGCACTGTCGGACCAGTTGCCGCCGATCAGCGTCTCCACCGCGGCGATCAAGAGATCGGTCAGGCTACCCAGCTTGACGCCGATCGCGTTGAACGCGACGGCCGCCCCGACCGAGCCGCCGCTGCCGACCTTGATTGAGCCCGCCTGAGCGCGCGAGTCGATAACGGCGGTGTTCTCGGCCGTCACCGTGACCGAGTCGGAGGCATCGATGGCGCTGTCGACGATCTGCGCCACCAAGGCGCCGTTGATCTGGTTCAGGGCCAGCACCCCGGCGATGTCCAGTGTCTTGCTCGACGTCTTGATCCCGGTGGCGGCGCTGCCGCTGTCGCGGATCGCCTGCGCGTCGGCACGGGCCGAGATGGCCTGCGAGTTGCTGGCATCCACCAGCACGCTCGAGGCATCGACGTCGCTGCCGGTGACCTCGGCGACGATGGCCCGGTCGATGACGTTGACAGCGCGCGACAGGGCCAACGCCAGGCGCGACGACGATCCGGTCGCAGCCGGGGGCGGCACATCCTTCAGGTCGAGCTCGAAATCGGCCGCCCGTGCGCCGTAGCTGCCCTGATCGAGCGCCTCGACGCGCAAGGCACCGCCGGAGAAACGGCTGTCCTCAAGGCCCGCCTGCACCGCACCAGCCACCTCCTGGACCACCGCCCGGGCCCGGCCCAGGTACTGGCCATCGTGGCGGGCCGTGATGCTCAGGCCCAGGGCGTCGATCTGCGCGCCAGCGACCTTCGCCTCGGTCAGGTCGGTCGCATCCAGCGTGTATTCGCCCGACCGGGAAGACACGATGAAGGACTCGACGACCCCGCCGCTCGTCGCCCGCACCGCGACGGAGCCGGCCGACAAACTGGCCGACGCACCCTTGATCGTGACGTCTGCGGCTTGCGCATCGGCTGAACCGATGCGGGCGGTCGTCGCCTTGTCGAGCTTGATCAGGCTGTCGAGGGCAGCGATCCGCTGCAGCACGGGTCCGCTGTCGTCACCGAACAGCGCCACGCGCACGTCGGCCTGGTTGTCGGCCTCGACGACCAGGCTGTCAGACGAACCGGGGCGGGCCGCAGCCCGGCCGACGACGAGGCTCGCGCCAGCCGACACCAGCGCCTCGGCGCTCTGCGCGACGGTGATCACCGCCTGCCCCGTCGCGTCGAGCGTGGGCAGGGCCACGGCCTCGTAGTCGCCGCTTGCGGCCGCGCGCAACAGCAGTGCGGAAGCCGAAATCTGCGCGGTCGATGCGATCTCCGCGCTGGCGTTCAGGCTCGCCGAGAGGCTCAGATCGAGCGTGGACCGGCTGCCGACCGTGGCACCGGCCGCCACGGTGGCCTCGATCAGCAGACGGCCCGAGGTGACGACGCTGCCTGCGACCAGCACGCTGGCCGACGCGCTCGAGTCTGCGCTCGTTCGCGGTGCCCCGCCGCCCGGCAGGCTGCTCTCGCCCCGCGCGGTCAGCGCGATGTCATTCGACGACTGCAGCGACGCATCCTCGGGAACCACGATGGTCTCGGCCCGGACGTCGAGCGCGGTGCCCCACAGGCCGAGGTCGCCGAAGGTGATCGAGTCTAGACCCGCCCCGCCGTCCACGGCGAGCTTGTCGGTGGGGCGCTGCAGCACGGTGCGCAGCGTCGACCCGGCGGTCGACTGCACCGAGATGAAGTTCGACCCCTGTCCGCCGAGGCTCTCCAGAACGACCGACTGGTTGCCGTCGCCCAGCGACACGGTGCGCGTCGCCTCGGCATTCCGGGCGACCAGCGTGATGCCGGTGGCGTCCTGGATGAACTCGAGGTAACGGCCGTTGCCGAGTTCCAGCCCCGTGATGGACGAGAAGGAGCCCTGGACCGAGCCGTTGTAGCCGACGATGCGGAACTCATCACCCACCTGGGGCATGAATGAATTCAGCAGAACGATGTTCAGTGCGCCGTCGAGGGAGGCGTCACCGGACACCAGAACCTGGTCATACAGTCCTTGGGTGGTCCCGGCAAGCTCGATCACGAGTTGGGCATCGGCGAGCTGCGTGTAGCTGCCGAGTTGCTGAACACCCGGCGAATACCCAGGGCTCAGCGTCCCGCCGTTCGTCACCTCGCCGCCCCAGACGCCCGACCCGGCCAGCGTCGCGGAGTCCTCAACCCGCAGGTGCGGCGCCTGGCCGGCCGGCAAGTTGGTCAACAGGGTCGCAAGGTCGAAGCGCGTGGCCTCCAGCAGGATGTCCGGGATCGCGGGCGCGGCAGACTCCTGCTCCGTGTCGGCAGAGGCCTCATCGCCGAAGGAGAGCATGGACGGCACCTGCGCCCAGAGGCCGCCATCGAGGCTTGCCGCCTCGTCGGCGCCTTCTGTCGGCACGGGTGACGAGAGCACCACGCCCATGAAGCGATCGAATGCCGCGGCGTCCTCGGGCAGGACCGCGTCGAGGAAGGACGCCCTCGCCTGGGACGCCGAGGCGTCGAACGCCGCGCCGTCAACCGGGAAGTCTGTTGCAGCGGCGGAAGGGGCAGCAGCACCCATCGAGCCGCGGGAGACCTCCTCCCAGGAGACGATGGTGGCGCCCGCGTCCGCCCCGAATCCTGGGTCCGCGGTCCGGTCACCAACGGACATCTGGAGGATCGCGCCAACGGGGTCCGCGGACAGCAGGATGCGCTGCTCGAGAGGCTCGGTTCGGTAGAGATCGCTCAGCAGCCGCTGCAGGGTGCGTGAAACCCGCCTGGCGGAAGGTGCTGTCCTGGCGATGCGCATATGTCCGTCCGATCTGTGAACCTGTTGTGGCGGAATCAGGAACTTGAACCCTGTCGTCCAGCCTGCCCCGTGCCGAGGGGTCGAGGAGCGCCATCCGCCGGCGCCAGATGGGCCACCGGCGCAGAAGGCGTCCACAACCCCGGCAACCCGTCTCCCGGGCACCTCGACACACTGCGACGAACTTGAAGATAGCCGGTAGCCCGAGAAAAAACTAACCAAAGCCAACTCTCGCGTTCAATTGCGTTGAAAATGGCATTTCAAATAAAGTGTTTCAGACGATGCGGCTCGAGCCAACCTGCCGCCATAGCTCACTTCTGTGGCGTGTGGCACGGCGTGCATCGCAGGCCCCTGCCGAGGGGTGTCCCCACGCGCGTTCGAGCACCGGCGGCGCTCGGGGTCGGTTCTGGTAGTCCTGCCTATGCTGCCTGTCTTCTCCAGGGTTGCGGGGCATCGCGCTTGGTGTGCCGTTTTGTTCTGGCTGGTGCTGACGATCGCCGCCACGTTGGGGCTCGGGGGATGCTCTGGCGGTACAGACAGCGTCTCCGGACCGCCCGGCATCGTTGCCGAGCAGGGTTGGTGGATCGACCGCGGCGGCCGGGCCGAGCTTGCCGACGTCCAGCAGATCTCTGAGTGGACCCCGTTCTCCGGCCTGACGACCTTCGGCTTCGGGCCGGAGCCGATCTGGTTCAAGTTCAGGCTCGAAGGCTTGAGCGAGCAGGCGCCGCCGCTGTGGATCATGCGGGTGCTTCCTGCCTATCTGGACGAACTGACATTCCACGACCCCGCTTCGGGACGCGTCTTGAATGCGGGTCGTTCGGTCCGCCCCGAGGGTGAGATGGTCTCTTCGATCAACCCCTCCTTCCCGGTGCCCGCGATGTCGCAGGCACGTGACATCTACGTCCGGCTGAACTCCGTCACGACGCGATTGGTGCTCATCGACGTCCTGCCGTATGGGGAGGCGGCCTACCTCAACCGGCTGCAGGAGTGGCTGTTTGCCGCCTTGATCGCGTTGTCTGCGATCTCGGTGCTCTGGGCGCTGACCGAATGGGTCATCTCCCGGGAGAGCGTCGTCGGCTTGTTCGCCATCAAGCAGTTGATCGCGACCGCCTGGGGCGTCGTGGCCGCCGGCTTCGCCCGCACCTTGGCTGGGCAGCAATTGCCGGACGGCGCGCTGACCGCCGCGCAGTCGTCGCTCCTGCCCCTGACGATCGCCGCCGGCATCGCCTTCGTCGCCGCGCTGCTGAACAGCTATGGCCCGCGCCGGATCTGGATCCGGCTGCTCTTCGGCCTGGTCGCCAGCTTCGTGCTGCTGCCCGTGCTGCAGTTCTTCGACCTGACGCGTGAAGCTCGGATGGTCGCGAACTTCTGCCTGCCCCTGGTGTTCCTGTGCCTGTTCATGACCCTGGCCAGCGTGATCCGCAGGCGAAGCGATCAGCATGTGCCGCGGCCCCTGCTGATCTTCTACCTCTGTGCCTACAGCCTGCTGCTGTCGGTCCCCGCGTTGATCAATCTTGGCGCTCTGGAGGGTCTGCTGGTGGCGGCGAGACCCTTGGAGCCGCCGGCCGCGGGACTGGCGGCCGTGCCCATCTCGCCATGGGAAGTCCTTGCGGTGTACGCCTCCCTCATCAGCCTGATGCTCGACGGCTTCGTGATGCGGATCCTGCTGATGCGTCGCGCGTACGCACAGAAGCAAGCCCAGCGGGCGACCGAGCTCGAACTGCAACGCAGCGAGGAAGAGTCGAAAGCGCGCCGACGGGTCAGCGAGGAGCAGAGCCGGCTCTTCGCGATGCTCGCGCACGAGATGAAGACCCCGCTCGCCACGCTGCGCATGTGGGTCCACGCCGGCTCCGCCGGGCGCCCCGCCATGGAGCGCGCGATCTCGGACATGAACCTGATCATCGAGCGTTGCGTGCACACCGGGCAACTCACGGAGCAGGGTTTGCAGCCCATAGCGCAGGCGGGAGACGCGCTCGAGCAGACGAAAGCAGGTATCGAGGCCTCGCGCGACCCGGGGCGCTTCGAGCTGCGAGGCTCCGATGGCGCGGCTCCGATCCTGGCCGACATGCAGATGCTGTCGATCGTGCTGGGCAACCTGTTCGACAACGCCGCCAAGTACAGTGCGCCGCTGAGCCCGATCCAGGTGCTCGTGAGGGCGCAGGCCCGCGACCGGCACCCCGGCTGGTCCTGGCAGATCAGCAATGTCCCGGGACCGGCGGGCATGCCCGAGCCCGCGAGGCTGTTCGAGAAGTACTACAGAAGCCCTGGTGCGCGGCACCAGTCGGGTTCGGGGTTGGGTCTGTTCCTGGTGCGTGGCCTTCTCGACCTGATGGGCGGTACGATTCATTTCGATGCGCGAAACGGGCGGGCCGTGTTCGATGTCTGGCTCCCGGCGACGCCCGAGCAACTTTAGAAGCTGTCGGCTGTCGTGCGGAGTTCAGCGCACCGTCTGTCCACCCCGTGCGGGACTGCCGCGCCCCTGTCCCATGCAGAAGATCGCCCTCAAGATCCTGGTCGTCGAAGACAGCGATGCGCTGCGCGAAGCCACCGTCGCGTTCCTGCAGAGCCACGGCCACTACGTGCGCAGCGTCGCATCGGCTGAAGAAGTCAACGACGTCGAGGGCAGCTTCGTGCCCGACCTCTACATCATCGACCTCATCCTGCCCGCCGAAGACGGTGTCAGCCTGACGAGACGGCTGCGTGCGACGCATCCGAGCGTCGGCATCGTCATCACAACCGCCCTGTCGCGAATCGGCGACAAGGTGCTCGGCTACCGCAGCGGCGCCGATCTCTACCTCACCAAGCCGCTCGACCCGGAGGAACTGATCGCGAGCCTCGAATCGCTGGCCGCCCGCTTGCACAGCACGCCCAGCATGTCGGACGCGCTGACGCTCCAGGTGTCGAACATGAGGCTCTGCGGGCCGGGCGGCGAGGTCCCGCTCAGCGCTGGCGAGGCGACGGTTCTCAGCGCATTGGCGCGCGCACCCGGACGCTCGCTCGAGCGCTGGCAACTCGCCGAGGTCATCGGCGGCGAGGGCCAGAACCTGCCGTCGGCGGCCACCCTGGAAATGCGCATCACGCGCCTGCGCAAGAAGCTCACCGCAGCCGGCGCGCCGCCGCCCGGCATCAAGGCGATTCACAAGGTGGGCTACACCTTGTGCGCGCCGCTGCTGCTCACCTGAGCGTGCGGGCCCATCAAGGCCCGCGGGCAGATCGGACTTCCGCCGGCGAGCAACAGCCCAGGCCGGAGGCGTAGGTGCCAGCCATGAACCAGCCCTTCAGCGCCGATGGCGCCGATGGGGCCGACAGCCTCGGCCGGGCCCTGGGCGGCGACCGGAACGCCCTGCGGGAGAGCCGCACCAGGTGTCCTCTTGACCCGCGCTGGTCTGCCGCTCCGATAAAGACCGGCTGATGTTCATGATCTTGATGAAGAAGTATTGAATCACTGGACCCGTGTTCGACTACGCCGCACTCTCCGCCTTGGCCGCCGTTATCCTGGAAGGCAGTTTCGAGCGAGCCGCTCAGGCCTTGTGCGTCACGCCATCGCCGGTGTCGCAACGCATCCGCGCGCTGTAGGAACGGGTGGGCTGCGCCCTGGTGGTGCGCAGTCAGCCGTGTCAGGCCACGGACACCGGCCGGCGCTTGTGCCAACACGTGGACCGCGTGTGCTGGCTGGAGCAGGAACTGCGAGGCACGCTGCCCTCACTCGCTCCCGACGGCCCGGCCCGCGTGACGCTGCCAATCGCCGTCAACGCCGACAGCCTGGCCACCTGGTTGGCGCCTGCCGTGGCCGCCATTGCAGCCGACGCGTCCGTGCTGGTGGAACTGACGGTGGACGATCAGGACCACACCGCCGACTGGCTGCGCCGCGGCGTGGTGCTGGCCGCCGTGACCGGCACGGTACGCCCGCCAGCGGGCTTCGACAGTCGGCCCTTGGGCGTGATGCGACACCGCGCGGCCACCAGCCCGGCCTACGTGGTCCGCTACTTTTCCGGGGGCGTCGCCGCGGCCAGCCTGGAGCGTGCGCCCAGCCTGGTCTTCAACGCGAAGGACGACCTCCAGGCGCGCTGGGTGCGGCGCCTGTGTCAGCAGGACGTGCCCTTGCCCCGACACACCTTGCCCAGCGCCCATGCCTTCGTGGCCGCAGCCTTGGCGGGCATGGGCTGGGGCCTGCACCCGCAGGCGCTGATTGCCGAGCACCTGCAAAGCGCAGCCCTGGTCGAACTGGTGCCCGATACGCCGCTGGGCGTGCCGCTGCATTGGCAGCACGCGCGCGCTGCGTCAGGGTTCATCGAAGGCTTGACCACCGAGGTCCTGGTCCCCGCTGATCGCGGACTGCTGCCAGGCTGAGGCCACGATGGCACCGGCACCCACGGCGCACCAGACCCCCATGCCCCGGGACCCACCCGCACGCCGCAGCCAGCCCGCGCCGGCCCGGCCCGTGTCAGCCCGCGCGCAGGCGCCTGAGGATCTCTTGATGCGCGCCGCCGTACCCTGCCGAGGGCTGCAAGTGGTCACCAAGCTGCGCACGCAGGCGCGGCAAGGCGTGGAACGGCACCTGCGGGGCGATGTGGTGCTCGGCGTGGTAGTTCATGTTCCAGGCCAGGAAGCGCCAGGGCGCGGCGACATCGACCGTGCGGGTGTTGCGCAAGGGGTCGGGCTCGGTGGCGCAGCCCACGTGCTCGGTCATGCGGATCCAGCGCATGACCGGCTGGCCCAGCAGCAGCGGCAGCAGCCAATGCCACCACAGCGCATCGACGCCCAGCGCCAGGGCTGCGGCCGCCGCGAGGTAGACCGCCGCCATGACACGCGCCTCGACGACGAGCCGGGAGCGGGCCGCCACCGGCGTGAACGCGAGTTCCTCGCCGTTCAGGCGCCCGAGCGCGCGCCGGGCGATGCCCGACAGCCCGCTCCACCAGTAGGGCAGACCGCTCAGGTAGGACAGGTACTCCCACAGCGAGCGCGGCATCGGGATGCGCTCCGGGTCCTCGCCGACGAGGTTGGTGCGCGCATGGTGCTCGGTGTGCTCGTAGCGGAAGTGGACCTGCGGCACGATGATCAGCAGGCCGCACAGCCAGGCCACCAGCGCGTTCGGGCGGCGCGCGCGGAAGGCGGAAAAGTGCGCGCACTCGTGCTGGGGCGCAAACAGGTGCACCATCACGACACCGGTCAGGAAGGCCGCAGGCCAGACCCAGGGCGTGCCGAGCGCGGCGTGGACGGCCCACTCGCCCAGGCCCAGGAGCGCCAGATGCGCCCCCAGGCGCCGCGTCGCATCGCCGTCGTTGCGCGCCAGCAGCGCCATCATCTGCGCGCGCGGCAGCAATTCGGCACGCGACTGGCGCGCGGCATCACGAGGGTCGATAGGCGGGGCGTCTGGAGCTTGCATGCGGTGGCGCTTCAGGTGTGGGCGCGCATCGGGCGCGAGGTCGCGGCGGATCGGCAGCGCTCCCAGGGCAGATCCTGATGGCAGCCGGCAAAACGAGCACCTATCATCCTACGTTGACTCTTACGCCCATGTCGATACCCGCAGCCAGCGCCGCGCGGCGCCCGAAACCCGTTGCCTGGCACCGCGCCTGGTGGTTCGAGTCCCTGCTGTTCGCCGCCTTCGCGCTCGCCGCGGTGGCCTTCATCGTCCAGGGCGCCCAGGGCATGGGCTACCAATGGAAGTGGGACCAGGTTCCGCGCTACCTGGTGCGCGTGATCGACGGCGAGATCATCTGGGGCGCGCTCACCAAGGGCCTGTTCGTCACGCTGGACATCGCCTGGCAGGCGGGGCTGCTGGCCCTGCTGATCGGCCTGGTCACGGCGGTGCTGCGCTTGTCGAACACGATCGTCGGCTCGGCCATCGCCTGGATCTACATCGAGGTCGTGCGCAACACGCCGATCCTGGTGCAGATGCTCATCATCTATTTCATCGTCGCGGCCATCCTGGGCATCCCGCGCATGGGCGCCGGGGTGCTGTGCCTGGCCCTGTACGAAGGCGCCTTCGCCGCCGAGATCATCCGCGGGGCGATCATCGCGGTGCGCCGCGGCCAGTGGGAAGCCGGGCGTAGCCTGGGTTTCTCGGAGTTCAACCTGTACCGCGATATCGTGCTGCCGCAGGCCGTGCCGCTGATGCTGCCGCCGCTGGGCGGCGTGCTGGTCAACCTCGTCAAGCACTCCGCCATCGTGAGCGTGATCGCCGTCTTCGACCTGACCACGCAGGCGCGCAACGTCGTCTCCGACACCTTCATGGCCTTCGAGATCTGGCTCACGACGGCAGCGATCTACCTCGTCATCACGATCACGCTGTCCTTGATCGTGAGCGGACTCGAGCACCGCTACCGCAGGCGCTGACGCCCCCCCGCCCGAGCACCAGGCCCCACCGCACCTGCCGATGCAGCGATATTCCCTGTTCTCGCTGGCCCGCCATGCGCTCACCCGGCACCGCCACTGGCAGCCGGCCTGGCGCACGCCCGCCCTGCGCGAGCGCTACGAGGTCGTCATCATCGGCGCCGGCGGGCACGGCCTGGCAGCGGCGCACTACCTCGCGCGCGAGCACGGCATCACCGACGTGGCCGTGCTCGAGCGCGGCTGGCTGGGCGGCGGCAACATCGCGCGCAACACGGTCACGATCCGCTCGAACTACCTGCGCGACGAGAGCATCCCGTTCTACGTCAAGTCGGTCGCGCTGTTCGAGGGCCTCACGCGCGAGCTGAACATCAATCTGATGTATTCCAAGCGCACGATGATCGACGTGGTGCAGACCTCGCCGAAGCTGCGCGAGATCCGCCGCCGCATGCTCAACGGCGCGCTGCACGGATCCACCTACGAGCCCATCAGCGTGGACGAACTGCGCCGTCGCATCCCACCGCTGACCGGCGGCGGCCCGGATTCGAGGCTGCCCATCATGGCCGGCATGGTGCACACCGACGCCGCGGTGTGCCGCCACGACGCCGTGGCCTGGGGCTACGCGCGCTCGGCCGACTCGATGGGGGTGGAAATCCACCAGAACACGCCGGTGCTGTCGCTGCTGCGCGGCGCAGACGGCCGCATCGCCGGCGTCCAGACGCCGCGCGGCACGGTGCGGGCGAACAAGGTCGCGGTCGTCGTCTCGGGCCACACGACCACGCTGACCGACACCATCGGCCTGCGCCTGCCCCTGAAGACGATCAACCTGGCCGCCTACGTGTCCGAGCCGGTCAAGCCGCTGGTCGACGTGATCGTCAACTGCCCCGACATCGGCGTCTACCTCAGCCAGTCCGACCGCGGCGAGCTGATCATCGGCGGCGCCCCCGACCCTGGCCAGTCCTTCCGGCGCGACGTCAAGCAGAGCGTGTTCGAAGACTCGGTGGCGGCAATGCTCGAGCTCTTCCCCTCGTTCCGCCGCCTGAAGATGATGCGACAGTGGGGCGGCACGCTGGACATCGCGCACGACGCCACGCCCATCGTCTCGGCCACGCCGGTGGGCGGGCTCTACGTCTCGGCGGGCTGGTGGGGCGGCTTCAAGGCGGTGCCCGCCGGCGGCTGGACGCTCGCACACCTGATCGCCCATGACGCCCCGCACCCGCTGATCGAGCCCTTCTCGCTCGACCGCTTCCGCCACCTCGACTACGTGATGGAGTCGGGCACGACGACCGCGCGCTGACAGCCTGAGAGCCCGAGAGGTCGAGAACCCTTCCGTCCCGCCAAGATGCTGCTGATCCCCTGCCCCCACTGCGGCGAGCGCAACGAGTCCGAGTTCGTCAACGGCGGGCCCGTGCGCGCGCCGCGCCCTGCCGATCCGGGCGCGCTGGACGCAGCCGCCTGGGTGGACTGGCTCACGGTGGTCCCCAACCCGATGGGCCCGGTGCGGGAAAAATGGTGGCACAAGCTCGGCTGTGGCACCTGGTTCGCCGTCACCCGCGACACGGTCACGCACCAGGTCGTTCGCGACGACGGGCCGCTGACGTCTTCAGCGGAGGCCGGCCGTGGCTGAGCCGTGGCGTCTGCCCCATGGCGGCCGGGTCGACCGCCGCCGGCCGCTGCGTTTCGAGTTCGATGGCCGCGCCTACACCGGCTTCGACGGCGACACGCTGGCCTCCGCGCTGCTGGCCAACGGCGTGCGCGTCACGGCGCGCAGCTTCAAGCTGCACCGGCCGCGCGGCATCGTCTCGGCCGGCATCGAGGAGCCCTCGACCTTTGTCGAACTGCTGGGCGACGCCGCCGCCGCCAACCAGCCGGCCACGACCGTGCGGCTGGTCGACGGCCTGCGCGCGCGCTCGGTCAGCGGCTGGCCGACGGCGCGGCACGACGTGTTCGCGCCCTTGCAGTGGCTCGCGCCGCTGCTGCCGGCAGCGTTCTATTACAAGACCTTCATGTGGCCGGGCTGGCACTGGTTCGAGCCATGGATCCGCCGTCTGGCGGGGCTCGCGCACGCGCCGCAGGAGGCCCCGAAAGGCGACTACGACATCCGCCACGCGCACTGCGACGTGCTCGTCGTGGGCGCAGGCCCGGCCGGGCTGAGCGCAGCGCTGGAAGCCGCGCGCGCCGGCTGCCGCGTGATGCTGGTCGACGAGGGCGTCGGGCCCGGCGGCGCGCTGGTGGGCCGGCGCGAGCGCATCGACGGCGCCGACGCCATGGACTGGGTCGCCCGCACTGTGGCCGAACTCGACGCCTGCCCCGACGTCCGCCGCCTGCAGCAGGCCAGCGCCTGGGGGGTGCGCGAGGGCGGACTCGTGCTCGTGACGCAACGCGCCCCCGACGCGGGCACGCTGATCCAGCGCACCTGGCGGGTGCGCGCGCGCCAGGTGGTGGTCGCCACCGGTGCTGTCGAGCGCTCGCTCGTCTTCCGCGACAACGACCGCCCCGGCGTGATGCTGGCCGGCGCCGTGCAGTCCTATCTGAACCGCCATGCGGTGGTTCCCGGGAAGCGCGTGCTGGTGTTCACCAACAACGGCAGCGCCTACGAGCTCGTCAGCGACCTGCGGGCGGCGGGCGTCGAAGTCGTGGCGGTCGTCGACGCGCGCGCGCAGGTCGATGCCGAGGCCCGCGCGTGCGCCGGGCCGGTGCCGGTGTGGCCCGGCCACGTCATCGAGCAGGCGCTGGGCGGCGTCGGCGGCGTGCGCGGCGCGTGGGTCCGCCCGCGCGCAGGCGGCGCGGCCCGGCGTGTCGAGTGCGACCTGATCGCGGTCTCCGGCGGCTGGAACCCGCTCGTTCACCTGTACTCGCAGGCGCGCGGCAGCCTGCGCTTCGACACCGGGATCGCCGCCTTCCTGCCCGACCGCCCGGCCCAGCAAGCCGCTTGCGCTGGCGCGGCGGCGGGGCATCTGGACCTGGACTGCGCGCTCACCGACGGTGCCCTTCGGGGCCGGGAAGTGGCGCAGTCCCTGGGCTTTGCCGCCCCCGGCAGCGGCCCGGTGCCGCAGGCCGACCGCTCGCCACCCTACGCGATCGAAGCGCTGTGGCACGTGGAACCGCTGGCCGAGGGAGCCAAGGCCTACGTCGACCTGCAGCACGACGTGACGGTGGCCGACCTGCACCTCGCGCTGCGCGAGGGCTACGGCGCGATCGAACACGTCAAGCGCTACACCACGGCCGGCATGGGCATCGACCAGGGCAAGACCGGCAACCTGAACGTGGTCGGCGCCGTCGCGGCAGCGCAGGGCCTGCGCATGGAGCAGGTCGGGCAGACGACGATGCGCTCGCCCTGGACCCCGGTGGAGTTCGGCGCCCTCGTCGGCGCCCGCGGCGGCCCGGTCTTCCTGCCCTACCGCCACACGCCGCTGACGTCCTGGCACATCGCCCACGGCGCCTTCATGTTCGAGGCTGGCGCGCGCTGGCGCCGGCCGCTGTACTACCCGCGCGCCGGGGAGGCGATGAACGACGCCGTCCAGCGCGAGGCCCGCACGGTGCGCGAGGCCGTGGCCATGTACGACGGCTCCCCGCTGGGCAAGTTCGAGATCCGCGGCCCGGACGCCCTGGCACTGCTGCAGATGCTCTACACCAACGACTTCTCGACGTTGGACCACGGCATGGGGCGCTACGGCATCATGCTCAGCGACGACGGCATCGTGCTCGACGACGGGGTGAGCTTCAAGCTGGCCGAGGGTCACTACCTGATGTCGACCTCGACCGGCAACGCCGAGGAGGTGTGGCGCCACATCCAGCATTTCCTGCAGGTCGAGCGCCCGCACTGGCGCGTGCGCCTGGCCAACCTCACGGCGGTCTGGGGCAATGCCACGATCTGCGGTCCGCACGCGCGCGAGTTGCTGGCTGCGCTCGGCACCGACATCGACCTCTCCAACGACGCCTTCCCCTTCATGGGGCTGCGCGAGGGCCACGTCGCCGGTATTGCGGCGCGGGTGGCGCGGGTGAGTTTCACCGGCGAGCTGAGCTTCGAGGTCAACGTGCGCGCGCGCGACCTGCCCGCGCTGTGGCAGAAGGCCTTCGACGCCGGGCAGGCCATGGGCCTGGCCCTCGTGGGCTCGGAGACGAACCACGTGCTTCGGGTTGAAAAGGGTTTCCTGTCGCTCGGCCACGAGGTCGACGCCACCGCCGACCCGCACGACCTGGGCATGGGCTGGGCGATGTCGCGCAAGAAGCCGGACTACCTGGGCAAACGCGCCGTCGAGATCCGGCGCGCGGGCACGACGCGCCGGCGCGAGCTCGTCGGACTGCTGCCGCAGGACCCCACCCGCCTGCTGGTCGAGGGCGCACCGCTGACGCCGGGCGGCCGGCGCGAGGCCTCCGAGGGTTTCGTCAGCGCCTGCGTCTGGAGCGTGGTGCACGGCCGCAGCGTCGCGCTCGGCCTGCTGGCCGACGGGCGGCAGCGCATGGACGAGATCGTGCACGTGCGCATGCAGGACGAGGTGGTGCCCGCGCGCGTCGTCGCGCCCTGCTTCCACGATCCCCAAGGCCTGCGCATGCGCTCCTGAAATGCGCTCCTGAACCATGGCAACCCCCGTGCATGACGCCCGCGTCAGCCTGCTGACGCCCCCTACGATCATCGAGCTGCAGGGCCCGCCGGACGATGTGCTGCCGCGGCTGCGCAGCCTGGGACTGGAGGACCCTCCGGCGCAGCGCTGCGCCCGCAGCGGTGCCCTGGAGTTGCTGCGCCCGGCACCACAGCACTGGTGGCTGCTGGCCCCGGCGCAGGACGGGCCCGCACTGCTGGCCGGCCTGTTCACGAGCGCGCCCGGCCCCGACACGCTGATCGTCGAGGTGTCCGACGGCTGGGCGCATTTCCTGCTCGAAGGCACAGACGCCGGCGACCTGCTCGCCTCGGCCAGCCCGCTCGACACCCACCCCCGCGCCTTCGCCGCCGACGGCGCCGCCTTCACCGAGGCCTTCGGCTTGCGCGCCCTGGTGCTGCGCCGCCCGGGCGGTTTCCAGCTCGCCGTGGAGCGCAGCCACGGCCCCATGGTGGCCGATTGGTTCGCCCGCCTGCAGGGTCTGCCTCGGTCAGGCCCGCTGGTTCCCGGCGCGAACTTCTGTTAGAACCTGCATCCGCCGAAGTCGGCTTCACATCCCACGACCCCTTCCCGAGGAACTTCGATGAACCGGATCAAACGTACCTTCCTGACCGCCACCGTGGCGCTTCTTGCCACCGCCTGGGCCCCTGCCACCATGGCTCAGCAGGACAACCTCGTCGAGAGCATCAAGCAGCGCGGCAAGCTGATGGTGGGCTTCTCCAGCTTCGTGCCTTGGGCCATGCGCGACAAGCAGGGGCAGTGGGTCGGCTTCGAGATCGACGTGGCCACCAAGCTCGCCAAGGACATGGGCGTCCAGATCGAACTCGTGCCCACGGCCTGGGACGCCATCATCCCGTCGCTCATCGGCGGCAAGTTCGACGTCATCATCGGCGGCATGTCGATCACGCCGCAGCGCCAGCAGCAGATCGACTTCACCGAGGGCTACGCCAATTCCGGCCAGGGCGTGGCGTCGTCCAAGAAGATCGCGGCCAACCTGAAATGGCCCGAGGGCTACAACAGCGCGAACGTCACCTTCACCTGCCGCCGCGGCGCCACGCCGTGCAAGCTGATCGAGGAGCGCTTCCCGAAGGCAACCCTGCGCCAGTTCGACGATGACGCGATCGCCTTCCAGGAAGTGATCAACGGCAACGCGCACGCCACGATCACGAGCGAGCCCAAGCCGACCTTCTTCGTGCTGAAGAACCCCGACACCCTGTTCAAGCCGGTGCAGGAGAACATCACCTCGAACACCGAGGGCTTCGGCTTGCGCAAGGGCAACCCGAAAGCGCTGGCCGAGTTCAACGCCTGGATCGCCAAGAACCGGGACTGGGTGCGGTCGCGCCACAACTACTGGTTCAGGACCCAGGATTGGGCGTCCCAGGTGCCCAACACCTGACGCCGCCGGCCTGCCCCGGGAAACCCACCGATGCCCCCCCGCCCCGGTCAACGCCGGCGCCGCTGGCGCTGGATAGACACGGCGCTTCTCGCGCTGGCGCTGGCGGGTGTGGGCTATCTGGTGTACCGGACGAACTCGGTCTTCAACTACCGCTGGGAGTGGAACACCGTCTGGCCGTTCATCTTCCGCCTTGACGCGAAGACCGGCAGCTGGGTGCCCAACATCCTGGTCGAGGGTTTCCTGACCACGATCAGGCTCGCCGTGTGGGGCATCCTGATCGCCGGGGTCATCGGCACGCTCATGGGCATGGCGCGCAACAGCCGGCGGCTGTTCCTGCGCCTGCTCAGCGGCACCTACGTGATGCTGGTGCGCAACATCCCGCCGGTGGTCTTCGTCTTCGTGTTCGTGTTCTTCGTGGCCAGCCAGCTCATGCCCAAGGTGGCGCTGGCCGACCAGGTGGCGACGCTGGGGCCGTTCTGGAAGGGCGTCATCACGGTGCTCTTCGGCCAGATCAAGCTGCTGGACAACTTCGTCCTCGGCCTGATCTGCCTGGCCGTGTTCTCGGGTGCCTATGTCACCGAGATCGTGCGCGCCGGCATCGAATCGGTGCCGCGCTCGCAGATCGAGGCGGCGCAGAGCCTGGGCATGTCGCGCTGGCACATCGTCGTCGACGTCGTGCTGCCGCAGGCGCTGCGCAACGTACTGCCGCCCATGGCGGGGCAGTTCATCCAGCTCATCAAGGACTCCTCGCTGGTGTCGCTCGTGTCAATCCAGGAGTTGTCCTTCATGGCCCAGGACGTCCAGGTGTCGACCCAGCGTGTGTTCGAGGTCTTCGTCTTCGTCGGCGTCGTCTACTTCGTCATCTGCTTCTCGCTGTCGCGCGGCTTCGCCTGGCTCGAGCAGCGCGCCACGAGCGCCAGCCGCTGAGCGCGCAGCCGCGAGGCCCGCAGCAGGCTTGCCGCCCCCCAATCTCAGGCTCTGGAGCACCCGCCCCGATGTCCACGGCACCGATCATCCAGATGCGCAGCGTCAGCAAGTGGTTCGGCCCGCTGCAGGTCCTGCGCGAGATCGATCTCGACATCCAGGCCGGCGAGCGTGTCGTGGTCTGCGGGCCCTCCGGCTCGGGCAAGTCGACCCTGATCCGCTGCATCAACGGTCTGGAGGCGCACGACGCCGGCACCATCACCGTCGAAGGCACCGTGCTCGACGAGGACGGCCGCCACATCGAGGCCATCCGGCGCGAGGTCGGCATGGTGTTCCAGAGCTTCAACCTGTTCCCGCACCTGACCGTGCTCGAGAACTGCGCCCTGCCCCAGGTGCGCGTGCGCGGCACGCCGCGCGCGCAGGCGCAGGCCAAGGCCATGAGCTACCTGGAGCGGGTGCAGATCCCCGAGCAGGCGGGCAAGTACCCTTCCCAGCTCTCCGGCGGCCAGCAGCAGCGCGTGGCCATCGCGCGCTCGCTGTGCATGGAGCCCAAGATCATGCTCTTCGACGAGCCGACCTCGGCGCTCGACCCGGAGATGATCAAGGAGGTGCTCGACGTCATCGTCGACCTGGCAGGCAGCGGCATGACGATGGTGGTGGTCACGCACGAGATGGGCTTCGCGCGCAAGGTGGCCGACCGGGTCGTCTTCATGGACGCCGGCCGCATCGTCGAGCAGGGTCCGCCCGAGCGCATCTTCGGCGCGCCGCAGTCCGAGCGCACGAAGCTGTTCCTGTCGAAGATCCTCGAACATTGAGAGCCTGAGAGCGCCCCCAGGCGGCGCCACACAGCCGCCGCCCCCCCAGGAGCACGCGCATGGGAACGAGTCAGACGAGCCGCACCGCCGCAGACAACTTGCTGCAATGCGACATCGACCTGCGTGCCGACGGCAAGGCCGTGGGCTTCCTGCGCCAGCCGCATTCGGTGCACCGCTCGGCCTACGGCTGGATCCCGACCCCGATCGCGCGCATCGCACGGGGCCCGGGCCCGCAGGTGCTGCTGATGGCGGGCAATCACGGGGACGAATGGGAGGGCCAGATCGCGCTCGGCGAGCTGATCCGCGAGCTCGAACCGGAGCACGTCCAGGGGCGCCTGGTGATCCTGCCGTCGGCCAACTTCCCCGCCGCCAGCGCCGGGCTTCGCACCTCGCCCATCGACGACGGCAACCTCAACCGCGCCTTCCCGGGCGACACCCACGGCAGCGCGACGGCCCAGCTCGCGTGGTGGATCGAGCACGTGCTGCTGCCCGGATTCGACCTCGTGTTCGACCTGCACTCGGGCGGCAGCTCGCTCACCTACCTGCCCTGCGTGCTGGCCTACCGCCAGGCCGACCCGGCAGTGATGGAGCGGCTGCTGGGCCTGGCGCGTGCCTTCGGCGCGCCGGTGAGCTTCTTTTCGAACGCGGCGTCCAACCGCGGGCGCACGCTCTCGGCCGCCGCGCTGCGCCAGGGCGTGCTCGGCATGGCCACCGAATGCGGTGGCGGCAACCTCGTCACGCCAGCATCCATGGCGCTGATGCGCGACGGCCTGCGACGCGTGCTGCGCGCCACGGGCCTGCTCGACGCCCCCGACCTGCCCGCGCCGGCGCCGACGCGCCTGATGCAGGTGGGCGGCAGCACGCACCACGTCTACGCGCTGGAGCGTGGCCTGTTCGAGCCCTTGGTCGAGGTCGGTGACCAGGTGCGGGCAGGGCAGCCTGCTGCGCGCATCCACTTTCACGACTCGCCCTGGAAGGAGCCGCTGACGGTGTGTTTCGAGATCGACGCCCTGGTGTTGTGCAAGCGCACACCCGCGCCCTGCGAGCGCGGCGACTGCCTGTACCAGCTGGGGACCGACCTGGACTGAACCTTATCGGCGCCGACCCGACCCAGCCCACGGTGCGCACTCGGCCCGCGCGTCCGATCCCGGCAGACGGGCAAGGTTGGCGCCGGTGCTCGGGCGCCAAACACAGCGTATGACCATGCCTTCGCCCCGAATCGTCCGTGTCCGCCCCGTGCTGCTGAGCGCGCCGTATGCGGATGCGCGCACCGATCTCGAAGTCCTCCTTCACCTGCCCAGCGGCTGGCGCACGACCGGGCTTGTCGAGATCACCCTGGACAACGGCGTCGTCGGCCTCGGCGAGGGCTACCTCGCGGTGTTCGCGCCACGCGTCTTCGAGACGATCGTGGAGCTCGTAGCGCCCACGCTGATCGGACGAGACCCGCAGGACATCGACCGCCTGTGCCGTGACCTGGCCGTGGTCACGGGCTACTGGAGCCTGCAGGGCGCGGCGCAGCATGTGCTGAGCGCCATCGAGATCGCACTGCAGGACTGCAGGGCGCAGCTGCAGGGCGTGCCCGTCTGGCGCCTGCTGGGCGCGGCGGCGAATCGGCCCCTGAAGCTCTACGCGAGCGGCGGCGACGCCACGGGCCCGCTACCCATGCGCCAGGAACTCGACCGCATCCAGGCCCTGGGCATCGACGTCGTCAAGATCCGCGCCCGCAGGCACCAGGCCGACAAGACGCGATGGTGCCAGCGGCAGGCCGCCGAGCGCGGGATCGCCGTCGCGGTGGACATGACGCAGAACCTTGCCGTGCCGTCGCAGTCGGTCGACGAGGTGCTGGGCTTCGTCGACGAGGTGCTGCGCGACGGCGGGCGCCTGCCGGTCTTCATCGAGGAGGCGCTCGGCCCGCTGGCCACCCGGCACTACGCCGAGCTGCGCGCCCGCCTGCCGGGCACGCGCATGGCCGGCGGCGAGATCGTCACCACCAGCGCCGAACTCAACGAGCGCATCGCTCAGGGCTGCTACGACATCGCCCAGCCCGACGCCACGGTCATCGGCGGCATCGGGCCGACGCTGGAGGTCTTCTCCGCCGCACGGCGGCACGGCGTCGAGGTCTACGTCCACTGCTGGGGCGGGCCGGTCGGCATGATGGCCAACTACCACGCCGCGCTCGCCGGCGGCGGCCGCGTGGCCGAGTGGCCGATCAAGCCCTACGCGCTGCGCGACGCCATGCTGGTGCACCCCTGGCAGGTGACGGGCGGAACGCTGACCCTGGCGGAGACGCCAGGCCTGGGCGTGCGGCTCACCCCGCAGATCGAGCGGGACTACGCCTTCCGCGAAGACGCGGTCTACCACTGCCTGGTGGACCCGGCGCGGGTTCCGGCGGCGGACTGGCGCTGAGATGCGTCACGCCTGGCCGCCGCGCTGCGCGCGGCGCCAAGGCAGCTGACGGGCAGAGGGCGCCCCCGCCCGCGCCTGCCCAGAGGCTGAAAGTTTTTCCGCCGTGCCCGAAAGGCGCGTCCAAACGCCCTGGATCGAGGCGCAAACCGCAGCCATAGTCCAAGCTATGGCGAGGAATTGCAACGATGAGCCCCGGTGTTTGGGCGTGCAAGGCGGGCATGGGGGAATGACTCTCAGCCTCTCAGAGGGTGTAAACGTAATCAACGTCTCGTGCGTTATGCTGTGATCGATATGCAGCGAAGCGAGGCAGCGAGTGGCGCAGAGCAAACCGCAAGGCCGCCCAGGGC
>JAIXWM010000158.1 GCA_027491255.1 Rubrivivax sp.
CGAGACTGGAGCTCGGCCCCGTGGCCACGCTCAGCTCGGTCTTGCGACCCTTGCTCTCGTCCTTGTCATCCACCAAGGCGTAGTCCACCACCGAGCCGTCACTGGCTTCGCGGTTGACCTGCAGCTCCAGCGTCGTGACCTCGACCTTCAGGCCCTCGACCCCCGCAAAACTCACCTCCCCGGCCGTGGCCTGTACGCTCGTCCAGCTGCGCGGCTCCACCTTGGCCTGCACTTGCGCCGCCGTGAGCTGCTGCGTCTGCAGCGCCAGCGCGAACGCCACCTCCGACAGCTCCACGCCGACGGCGGATTCCGTGCCGCCGTTGGAGCCGACAAACGCCGTCAGGTTGCTGCCGCCAATCAGCAGCATGTCCACGTCCACCGGCGCCGTGGCTTCGTTGACTTCCGTCGTCGCCGGATCGTCCTGCACCCCCGCCAGACGGACTTCACCCTGCTTGGCCTCAATGCCGAAGTCACCCTCGACCGTCACGAAACCAAAGACGTCCACCTTCAGCGTGCCAGTCAGCTTGGTGAGCTCACCGTCCGCCCCGTCCATCGTCAGCCCGAGGCTGGAGCTCGGCCCCGTGGCCACCTGCAAGGCCTGGGCGGCGAAATCCACCACCAGCGTGCGGCCCTGCACCGCCGGCGTCACCGTGGTCGAGCCGACGTCGACGACGCTCAGTTCGACCGTTGCGGTGGGAGCCGTCGCAGCCGTCACGCTGACAGCCCCGACATTCGTGCCGGCGAGCGCGCCGCCAAACGTCAAGACGGCTTCGGTGCCGTTCCAGAAGCTCAGGTCCACATCGGCGCCGAATGCCGCGGTGATGGCAGCCTGCACATCGGCGGCGCTGTCGTCGGTTTGCAGCGTCGCGGTCGTCGCGCCGTTCCAGGTCAAGGTGAACCCGACCGAGGCAGCATCGCTGACGACGCGCACCCGCTGCGATTCGGCCTCGGCGGCCCGACCCTGCTGCAGGTTATAGACCGCAGCGGAGGCGCGTTGCAGGCCAGCGTCGCTGGTGCTCAGGTCGGCGATGTCCTGCCCGGCCAGCGAGCCGCCGAAGACGATGCGGTAAGCGGCCAGGCTCTCGCTGGACCGCCCGGCGTCGAGACTGACCGTCACGTCGGCGGTGTTCCAGCCGAAAGCGGTGGTGACCGCGGCGCGGATGGCCGCGGCCTGCGTGGCGGCGTTGGCGCTGTAGGCAATGGGCGCCGTCGTCTTCGCGCCCAGCCCGATGGTGAAGCTGCCGGCGGGAGCCACCGGATCCGGGTCGACGGACACCTTCAGCGCAGCCACGTCGAGCCCCGCGAGCGCGCCCCCGAAGCTCACTCGGTACGCGCTGCTGCCGTCGGCGGCCACCGTGACGCTGCCGTTGGCGCCAAGCGCGCTGTTCAAGGCGCTCTGCACCGAAGAAGCCGTCGCACCCAAGGCCAGCGCTGCGGTGGTGTAGGTGCTGCTGCCCTGCGTCAGCGACAGCTTGAAGGTGCCGGTGGCCGTGGTGTCGATCACCACGCGCTGCACCTCGCTGGCTGCGGCCGCGCCGTCCTGACGGCGCAAGGGCAGGATGTCGCCCGCCAGCGATTCGGTGACGACGAGATCGGGAACGTCCTGGCCGGCCAGGGCCCCGCGGAAGTCGATGTCGTACAGATGGCCGCCACCGCTGTAGCTGCCATCGAAGGTGACGACGATGTCCGACGTCGCCGCACCGAGCAGGCTGGCCAGGCCCTCGCGGATGTAGCGCTCGTTGTTGGTGACGTCGTTCTGCACGAAACGCACGGTCACCGGCGTCGCATTCGAGCCGGCCAGACCGATCTGGTACTGGCCCCGGGTGCTGTAGGGCGTGGTGAACAGCAGCGCCTTCTGCTCGTTGGCGCCGGTGGTGGCAGCCACCACCTGCGACACGCTGACCTCCACGGGGTCGGGCATGACCCGCTCGGCTTCGATGACAACCAGCTTGACCTCGTCGGCCCCGGCACGCGCGGCCGCCGTGGTGACCACCGAAGTCGTGACGGCGGGCGCCAGCGGCGTCACGGTCAGGCCGTCCACCGCGGTGCCCTCCAGGTCACCCTCGAACTCGATGAAGAAGCCGCCCAGCGCATCACCGCTCACGGCCACGTTGCCGGCGCCCACGCCCTCCAGGCTTTCCAGGGCCTGGGTCAGCTTGGCGGCCAGTTCGGCACTGTCTTCGCGCCCGTTGAGCGCGACGTCAGCGGTGTCGCCGTCCCACGCGAAGCGCAGGGAGCCCGCCGCGCCCTCGGCCAGGTCGAGCCGGTAGCGCGCGTTGACGGTCTCGGTCGACTGCGGCGTGCCGGCCTCGAAGACTCCGCGGTTGATGAAGAGGTCGAGATCGCTGCCCTCCATCGCCAGGCCGTCGACGCCGACGAAAGCGGCGAGATCGGCCCCAGCCTGCAGGCTGGCGAAGTGGCGGTCGGGCCGCGCGATGTCCGTGGCCAGCAGCAGCCCGAAATCGACGCCCCGCAGTTCCAGGCCCAGCGCCTCGGCGGTGCCGCCGCCGGTGCCGGCAAATGCCTTCACGCCGGCAGCGCCCAGCGTCAACGTGCGCGCGTCGATGGTGCTGCCGTCCGACAGCGTCAGGCTCTGCTCGCGGCTCTCGAACGCAAAGTCACCCGAGACCTGGAAGAAACCGAACAGGTCGATGTCCAGCGTTCCGGCGGCACGCAGCATCTCGCCGCTCGCGCCGGCAAGATCCAGGGTCTGATGGGTCTGCGGCCCGGTGGCCACGTCCAGCGGACTGGCCGACCAGTCGACCACCTTGCCCGAACCCTGCACCGTGTCGGCGCGGTTGACCGCCACCGAGAGATCGGTCGCAGCCATGGTGAGGCCGTCGATGCCGGTGAAGGCCGCGGAGGCCACCTCGGCCTGCGCCGCGATCCACTGCCGCGCCGGATCGGCGAGGTCGCTGGCAAGCACCAGCCCGAGGCGGGCGCCCGAGAAGCCCAGGCCCACGGCGTCGGCAGAGCCACCGTTCAGACCGACGAAGCCCTCGGCGTCGTCGATGCCCACCGTCAGCAGGCGCACGGCCGTGTCGGTGGTGGCGCCCCGCAGACGGACTTCGCCATCGCGCGCCTGCACCGCCACCGCGCCTTCGAAGCTCGCAAAGCCGAACAGGTCGACACTGACCTGGCCCGATGCGGCGAGCGTCTCCCCGTCGGTGCCGGACAGGTCGATCGACAAGGTGCTGGCCGGGCCGGTGGCCACGTCCAGCGCGTTCGCCGCGGTGAAATCGAGCACCACACCGTCGACGTCGCCAACGTTCACGGCCACCGACATCGCGCTGCCCGACAGCGTCAGGCCGTCGATGCCCACCACGCCGGCGGCGCCGGCCTGGGCCTTCAAGGCCGTCCACTGCCGCGGCGTCCCCGCCTGCACGCGCTCCTGCGCGACGGCCAGCGCGAAGGCCGTCTGGTCCAGACGCAGCCCGGTGGCCTCGTCGGTGCCGGCGCCGATGCCGGCGAAGGCGCTCACGCCGCTGGCACCCAGGGTCAGCAGGTCGACTTCGACGTCGTCACTCTCGTCGGCCTGGGTGCCCGCCTTGTCGGCGGTGTGCACCGTCGCGACGCGGCGCTCGAGCGCGAAGTCGCCGCTGGCCTGGAAGAAGTCCATGACGCCCAGGTCCATGGAGCCGCTCGCGCGCAGCAACTCGCCCAGCGCGCCGTCCATGTCCAGGGTGATCGGATCGCCTGCCCCGGCGGAGACGTCCAGCGTTGCCGCCGCGTAATCGATGAGGCTGCCGTCGGCTGCCGCCTGGTTGACCTGCAGCGCCAGATCGCTGCCGCGCAGCGTCACGCCGTCGACACCCATCAGCGCGGCTTCGCCGGCGCTGCCCTGCAGCGAGGTCCATTGCCTGGGCGTGCCGGACTGCACGTCCTCGGCGGCGAAGACCAGGGCCAGGTCGAGGTCGCTCAGCGCCAGGCCCACGGCATCGTCGGTGCCGCCACCCATG
Source organism: Rubrivivax sp. (assembly GCA_027491255.1). Classification (GTDB taxonomy): domain Bacteria; phylum Pseudomonadota; class Gammaproteobacteria; order Burkholderiales; family Burkholderiaceae_C; genus Rubrivivax. Next base: position 3,960 of record JAIXWM010000158.1, read on the forward strand.
CCGGCAAAACCCTGCACGCCCCGCGCGCCCACCGTCAACAGTTTCACGGCCACCGTGGTGCCGTCGTCCAGATCCAGCGACGCATCTCGGCGGTCGAGCGCGAAATCGCCCTCCACCTGGACAAAGCCGAACAGGTCCACCGTCAGGTGCGCGCTCACGCGCAGCAGGTCGCCGTCGGCACCGTCCATGCCCAGGTTCAGCGCGGTGCTGCGGCTGGTTGCCACGGCCATCGCCGTCTTGCCGTCGGCGTAGTCGACGAGCGAGCCGTCAGTCGCCTCGCGGTTGATCTGCACCACGGCATCGGCGGCGGCCACCGTCAGGCCCTCGACGCCCTCGAAGGCGGCGCTGCTGGCGCTGGCCTGCAGGCTGAACCACTCCCGGGGCGAGGCGACTCCGCTCTCGCGCAGCAGCGCCATGCCGAGTTCGACCCCCGACAGCGCCAGGCCGGTGCGCTCGGCACCACCGCCGTTCAGTCCGGCGAAAGCTGCAAGCCCGGTGCCGCCTATCCTCAGCACGTCCACGGCCGTGGACGTGCTCGCGCCGGCCAGCATCACCTCGGCGCTGGTGCGCTCGAAAGCCAGCCCACCGCTCAGACCCAGGAAGCCGAAGGTATCCACGTCGACCGTGGCGCTGGCCGCCAGCAGTTCGCCCTGGCTGCCGTCCAGGCTCAGTGTCGCGCTGGTGCCGGGCCCGGTGGGCACGGCGATCGGCGCCACCGCGGTGTCCATCACCGCGTCCTGCGCGCGCTCGGCCTGGTTGATGCGCAGGCCGACGTCCGACGCGCTCAGCGTCAGCCCGTCCACCCCGGTCAGGGCCGCGCTGTCGGCCGTGGCCTCCAGGCTGACCCAACGGCGCGCCGCATCGCTGCGGTCACTGGCCAACGCGAGGGCGAAGTCGACCCCCGTCAGGCTCAGGCCCTGCGCGGTGTCGGTGCCGGCGCCGATGCCGGCGAAGGCGGTGGCGTCCAGCGCGCCCACCGTCATCAGCGTGGCCTCGACCATGCTGCCGTCCGCCAGCGTCACCGACTGCGCGCCGCGCTCGAACGCGAAGCTGCCCGTGGCGCGGAAGAACCCGAACAGGTCCAGGGTGACCTGGCCGCTGGCCTGCAGCAGCACACCGCGCGCGCCGTCCATCGACAGCGTCAGCGACGACGACACCCCGGTCGCCACGGCCAGCACGGTCCGTCCGGTGCCGTAGTCGACGACCGCATCGCCCGCCGATTCGGCCTGGTTGAGCGCGAAGGCCAGGGACTGGCCGCTCACCGAGACCCCGGCCAGGCCGGACAAGGACACCTGCGAGGCCTGCGCCTGCACGCTGGTCCAGCGCCGCGAGGCGTCGCCCTGCGCGCTCATCAGCGCCATGCCGAAGCCGACACCACCCAGCACCAGTTCGGGCCCACCCGCCACGCCGATGCGCGCATCGAGCCCGGCGCCCCCCAGCGTCAGCAGGTCCACCGACAGACCGGCCTGTGCTTCGTCGACCGCCGTCCCGGCGGTGTCGGCGGCAAGCTTGACCGTGGTGCGATCGCTGACGAAGGCGAAATCGCCGCTGACGCGGAAGAACTCGCCCACGGTGATGCTGGCGTCGCTGACCTCGACGGTGCGCAGACCGGCCGCCAGGCTGCCGAAGGTATGGGCGACCCCGGCCACCTGGATCTGCCGGCCCGTGGCGTCCACGCCGGTGCTGTTCCAGCGCACCGCGGCCGAGTCCGCCACCACCTGCACCGCATCGCCCAGCGCCATCTCGGCAGAGCCCGAAGCCTCCAGCCAGACGCCGCTGTTCTGAGCGCGGTTGCTGATCACCAGGGCCACGTCGGCATCGTTGACGCCCGCCCGTACGTTACCGGCGCGCAATTCGGCGCTGGCATTTCCGGCCAGGATCTGCAGGTCACCCGTGGTGCCGTCGCGCTCGAACGCGAAGTCGCCGGCGATGCCGATCTGGTCACCGATGCGCGCCTGCAGGCCCGTGACGCGGACCACCGGGTCCGCCAACGCCCCCATCGCGCTGATCGCGTGGGCGTAGGCCCCCACCTGCAGGGTCTGCGCCGTCTGCGCGCTGCCCGTCGTGTTCAGGCGCAGGACCGCCATCTCGGCACTGACGCCGGCGAAATCCCCACCGTTGAGGTAGAACCCGCCCGAAGCCTCGAGCAGGTAGGTGCCGTTGTCGTTCAGCACCAGCCCGAAGCTGCCTCGGTCGATGCCGGCGCTGACACCGCCCGCGCCCATGCGGGCGGTGACGTCGCTGCCGGCCACGCGCAGGCCCTCGGCCGACGACGCGAAGCCCATCGTCCCCGACAGGGTGACCAGGCTGCCGAGCGCGAGCGAATTCACCGTGCCCGACAGCGCGGCGCGTTCGCTGGTCTCGGCGCTGTCGAAGGTGTAGGTGGTGGTAGTCGTCGAGCCGACCGTCAGCGTGCGCGGGCTCGCCGACAGGTCCAGCAGGCTGTCGTTGGCCTGCCCGCCCAGGGTGCCCAGGCCGAGCGCGAAGTCCAGCGACAGAGCCGAAGCCGTCAGGGAGACGGCGCTGCCGCCGGCCACGCTGAAGCCACCGGCCTGGCCTTCGGCCCAGACCCAGCCGGCGTCGCCGTCGGTGGCCTCGTCACGCAGCCACAGCACGCCCAGGTCGATGTCGGAGAAGTTCAGCCCCACACCGCTGGTGCTGCCCGGCTCCAGCCCGAGCGCGCCCGTCGCGTTCTCCAGGCCGAGCGTGAAGACGTCGACGGTGCGCCCGCCCATCGTCCAGTTGTTGGTGAAGCCGATGGTGGCCGCGCCGCTCAGGCTCAGGCCCTCGCCAAGGGCGATGGCGCCGTTGAAGCTGAAACTGGAGTTGTCCTTGAAGTAGTCGAAGTTCAGCCACGTGCCCACGCGGTCGTGCAGCGCGGCATCGTTGGCGCCCACGGCGGAGGTGAGCGCGTCCACCAGCGCGGTGACCGTCGTGTCCAGCACGTGCGCCTTCAGGTCCAGGCCCTGCGCGCCGGCGACGATCTCGAAGAACACGCCGTTGCCGGCGTCGACCAGGCCGCTGCCGCTGGCGAAGGCGCCACCGACACTGCCGTAGGTCAGGACGTTGAAGACCTGCCCGTCGGTGGGGCGGAAGCCGTCGATCAGGCGCACCGTGATGTTGCCGTCAAGCAAGGCCTGACCGGACACGTTGATCTGGTCGTAGTGGCCGGTGCCCGTGCCGGCCGTCGAGCCGCCGATCTCGAACTCGGTCTTCGAGCCCGCGTTCAGCGTCAACTGGCCATAGGACATCACGCCCGGCGAGTAGCCGGGGCTGAGGGTACCGTCGACCGTCAGCACGCCGCCGAAGGCGCCCGAGCCGCCCAGGACCTCGCCCGCGCCGATGCGCAGCTCGCTGGCCGCCAGGGTCTCGTTTCCCGCCAGGCCCGCCAGGTGCGCCAGGTCCATGCGCGGGCTCGTCACCTGCCGCAGGCTCAGCTCCGCCCAGGGCTGGGGCAGCACTTCCGGCTCGGTGGACAGGTCGTCGTGCAGCGCCAGGTCCCACCCGTCGGCGTCCGCAGCCGCGGCGCTGCCCAGAGACCACTGGACCTCCTCGCCCCCCCAGCCGGCGGACGAACCCAGCGGCAGCAGGCTGTCGCGTGCTGCGTCGAGGTCGACGTCGACGCTGCCCACGTACCCCGGCTCGGCCGCGACGAAGCCGTCGGCGGCGAGGCTGGCGTCCATCAGGACCGGCCCGCCGTCGATGCCCACCAGGACGCTCTTGAGCGCGTCGATCGACGACAGCGAGGCCGCTTCCCGGCCGGACAGCCCTTCGGTCGTCGCCGCGTCGCGCAGCAGCTCCTCGGTCAGCCAGTCGTCGATGCTGCCGACGGACTTCAGCGGCGCGAACAGCGGGTCCGCCGAGAGCAGCACGCGCGGCTCGAGGGCCTCGACACGGAACGCGTCACGAACGCGTGACACGACAGGCCGAAGCGCAGCCCGTCGCGGTCCGGCGAAGAGGCTGGACCGAGACGATCGGCGGCCGGCTCGGCGGTGGGGGCGGGGCGTTTGACTGGAGGATGTCATCGATTTCACTCGTGCACGTCGCGGCAGGCCCAGGGCCCGCCGCCGAGCATGGAAGCCAGGAATCGCCCACGGACGACCCCCGACCCCATGCAGATATGGTTTCGCTTCAATTACTCTATATGAGCAATACACCAAGTTGTTCTTCATGCAAGAAAATGACAGAACTCAGTTTTCGATACAACACGTGATCGGGAGATTCACCGCGCAAGTCGTTCGCAAGGTCCGCGTCGGCCAAGGGCTGCTTTTGCTGCTGTTCCTGCTGGTCTCGCTGCTGCTGAGCGCCTGTGTGCCTGGCGGGGCAGGCAGCGACAGGCGCCAGGCGCTGGACACCGGCTGGTCGGTCGCGATCGACCGCAGCCGCGCGCTCACGATCGCCGACATCGCCGGGCTGCGCTTCGATGCCCTGCCGGGCCCGCCGGCGCTGGGCTATGTGGACGGCGCGGTGTGGCTGCGCCACACGCTGCGTGCCGACCCGGCGCGCGCCGGTGAGCGCCTGATCGAGCTGCAACTGCCGGGCATCGACGAGGCCACGCTGTTCTGGCCGCAGCCCGACGGCCGCTTCTCGGCGCGCACCGCGGGCGACCGCCACCCGATGGCCGGGCGTGACGTGCGCCACCGCAACATCGTCTTTCGGGTCGACCTGCCGGCGCAAGGGGACGTCACCTTCCACCTGCGTGTGACGGGCACGCACAACCAGACCTTCAGCGTGGTGCTCTGGGAGCCGGCCGCCTTCCTGGAGGCCGCGCTGGAAGAGCACCTGCTGTGGGGGGCGCTGTTCGCGCTGCACGTGGTGCTCGTGCTGAGCAATCTGTGGCTGTTCCAGGCCACGCGCGACACCACGACGGGCTTGTTCGCCCTGTACACGACGGTCAGCTTCGGCGCGATCGTGCTGGTCGAAGGCTTCGGCCACGCTCACTTGCTGGACGGCTGGCCGACCTTGAACCACGTGCTCCTGGTGGCGTTCTGGATGCTGAGCGTGCCCGCCACCTACCTCTTCGTGTTCGGGTTCATCGAGTTGCTGGACGGCACCCGGCGCTGGCCCCGACGCGTGGTCGCGGCGGTCGCGGGGGCGGCCGCCCTGTCGTTGCTCATCGACCTGGCGCTGGCGCCGACGTGGATCCGCCCGGCCTTCAGCACGCTGCAGGCCTTGAGCGCGCCGGTCCTCGCCGGCGTGCTGGTGTGGCGCAGCCTGCAGGGGGCGGCGGCGGCCCGCCTGCTGCTGGTGGCCATGACCCCGACCTTCGCGGCGGTGGCGCTGAAGCTGCTGCGCAATCTGGGCGTGCTGGAGCCCAACCTGTGGATCGACAGCGCCTACTTCTTCGGGCTGGCCTTCTACCTCCTGGTGCTGAACTTCGGCATCAGCCGGCGCGTCGAGGCGCTGCGACGCTCCAAGGACCGCGCCCAGGCCCGCGCCCTGGCGCTGTCAAGGCGCACCGAGAGCGAGCTGGAACGCCGTGTCGCCCAGCGCACGGAACAGGCGGCCAGTGCCATGCAGCGCGCGCGCGACACGCTGGAACTCGAGCGTCGGGTCCTGGCCGAACAGCGCGTCCTGTTCGGCACCATCTCGCACGAGTTGCGCACCCCTGTGGCGGTGATCTACGCCACCGCTCAGAACCTGCTGCTGCAGCAGCCGGCCGCGGCCGAGCCCCTTCTGGCGCGCTATCGCAAGATCCACGACGCGTGCAAGCAGCTGTCCCACCTCCTGAACGAGAACCTGCGCGAAGACCGCTTCATGGCGGTGGCGGCGATCACACGCTTCGAACAGGCCCAGACCTCGGAACTGCTGGAAGACGCCGTGGCCATGGCGCGCCTGGGCAGCGACCACCATGGCTTGCAGGCCACGGTGCACGGGGGCGCGGAGCGCACCTGGTGCGACCCCGTGCTCACCCGCCTGGCGCTGAGCGTGCTCGCAGAGAACGCCGTGAAGTACACGCCGCCGGGCACGGCCGTCAAGCTGACGGCACACGTCGACCGCAGCGGCGCACGGGCAGAAACGGTGCTGGAGGTCGTGGACGACGGGCCCGGCGTCTCGCCGGACGAGCTCGTCAGGCTGTTCGAGCCGGGCTACCGGGGCGAGAAGGCGCTTGCCACCGAAGGCAGCGGCCTGGGGCTGGCGCTGGCCCGTCGGCTCGTCGAGCTGCAGGGCGGCACGCTCACACTCAGCAGCCCGCCCGGGCAAGGCTTTGCCGGCACGATACGCCTGCCTGGCGCGCCGCCCCAGGCTGCGTGAGCAGCCGGGCTGCAGGCCCCCGTCGCGCGCTCACAGCAGGCTGATCACGGCACCGAAGGAATAGCCTTCCCGGTGCAGCGTGCGCAGCGGCAACTCGTCGCCGTTGAGCTGACGCCACCGCGACCGCAGGCGGCTGACCATGGTGTCGAGCCGGCGCAGGTCATAGCTCGCCCACTGGCCCCCCAGCGCCTCGACGATCTGCCGCCGCGGGACAACCGTGCCCGCGCCAACGCCCGCCACTTCGCGGAAGAGAACGCACTCCTGGCGCGTCAGGGTGAAGCGACGTCCCTGCGGGTCGACCAGTTCCGATGACGACTCCCGGTAGACCCAGTCGGCGCCGATCCTGCGCAGCACGGCGTCGACGACGGCCGCGAGTTCGAGCAGGTCCACCGGCTTGACCAGGTAGTGATCGGCCCCGCCTGCGAAGCCCTCGAGCCGGTCCGCCAGCGTGCCACGCGCGGTCAGCATGACGATACCGAGTTGCTTTTGGAGCGAGCGCGCCATGCGCATGGCGTCATGGCCGGTGCCGTCAGGCAGCACCACATCCAGGATGAGCAGGCGCGCGCCCTGCACCACTTGGGCAAATTCGGCCAGCGTCCCGGCCTGACGGACCCGGTGTCCTCGGCTGGTCAGGAAATCGGCGATCTCCTCGCGCAGCGTCACCTCGTCTTCGAGCAACGCGATCGTCGTCATGCAGGGCCTCCACGCGGCTGCGGCGGGCATGCCGGGCAACCCACACCCCGCGGGCACCGCTTCACGGCGCCGCCACCGAACCCTGGACATTCCCCCATCCACTCATGTTGCCATGGCCCCCGCGCCGGCCGGCGGCGACCCTGTCGGACTTTCGACACCGCGGGGCTGAGGCGCTTCACCGTGTGCGCAGGCGCGCGGCATGCAGTGCCTTGCTCAGCCCGCCGCCGGCTTGCAACGCGGCGCGGTGCAGGCGCTGACGCCAGGTGTGACGACGGTGCCGGTTGGTTCATCGCCCCCACAGCGTCACTCAGGGTGCGCAGGCCGCCGTCGAGCGGCCGGCCGAGCGGCACAGCCCCGCCACCATTTCAGGGTCGAACTCCGCCCCCGACCAGGCCTCCACCAGGCGCAGGGCGTGCGCCTCACCGAGAGTGGCGCCACCAGCGGCGGCCCCTGCGCGAAGCAGGCCGTAGCTGTTGACCAGATGGAACAGCCGCGCCGCCACCGGGATGTCGGCCCCGCGCAGCCCCAAGGGCCCGCCGCTGCCGTCCCAGTGCTCGTTGCCGTACAGCAGCATCTGCGCCGCCCACCAGCGGGCATCGGCCTGACCGACCCCGGCCCCGGCCCCGGCCTCACGGGCCGATCGGTCCCGCTCGGCCCGTGCCAGCACGCGCAAGGCCTCCTCGCTGTCGGCCGCATGGGCACAAGCATCGGCAGGCTCCGGTTGCGATGGCGCGTCCGGGCCCGCGGCCTGCAGAAGATGCCATGCGTCCTCGAGCCCATCGCACTGCGCCGGTTGCAAACCGTAGGCCAGCGCGCAGCCGCGCAGCGCGGGCAGCACGACGTCGGGATCCTTGCAGACCACACGGCGCACCAGCGCCGACGCACGGGCGATCGTCTCGCCCCAGTCACGCTGCCGCCTGCGCGTCAGCGCGGCCAGGCCGCGTAACTGGCCGATCACCTGCCCGTCTGCCAGCGGCTTGACGATCACGTCCGCTGCGCCAGCGGCCAGGGCACGCTCGAGCAACGGCCCACCGGCCTGACTGCTGAGCAGCGCCACGATGGCGTCGCCGCCGGGCGCGCCCACGCGCAGCTTGTCCATGAACGCCAAGCCACCCAGCCCAGGCATCGCGTCGTCCACGAGCACCAGCGGCGGGCGCTCGGCCAGACACCACTCGAGCGCCGGCAGCGGATCGGTGAAGAACACGGCGCCCGGGAGCGCAGCCTGCTCCAGCAAGGCGGCAAGCCGGGCGGTCACCGCCGCGCTGCCGTCGACGACGCAGACCGGCGTGGCCTTCAAATCCAGGCCCCCGGGCTTCCTGAGTGCCCAAACCAGCAGCCACGGGGCGCCTGCGGAAGCCTCAGGGCTCCGCGTCGAAGGGTGCCGTGCCGCGCCGGATCAAGATTTGTGCAGAAGTCCATGCCTGCGCCGTCCGCAGCAGTCACCCCGCAGACCTTACGCAACGTGAATTATAAAACGCGTAAAACGTTCATTTGTTGCTGAGTCACGGGTTTCTATGCCTGCGATGCCGGTGTCTTTCGAAGCGCCAAAGCGAGCGAATTCGTTCGAATCGAGGCCAACCTTGATCAAGCGCAGGGCGCAGGCCCGGGTTGACGAGACCATGCAGGGCCGCTGACGGACGCGCGCGCCGCACCCTGCAAAGGAAAACCCACGGAAAGCACTCCCGGAACCGCTCACGCGAGCGCAGTAGATGCGCACGGCGGCCACACGGCAGACATGGAAACAGCGCGCCCGCAGTCAACGATCCTGCCCGACATCAGGAAATCGTTTTCATTGTTTATTCATTATACTATTGGGCCTAAAAATTACCAGAAAGTATGTTTACAATTGAACCAAGACGGCAACGTTATGGCGAAACCTGTTTCAAAGTGAGGATTCCATGGCTCGTCCCAAATCTGCGCAAGTCAACCTCGGTAAGGGATACCTGGGCACCAAGGACGTGGCGGCCATACTCGGTGTCTCCGTCACGAGCATCCAGAAGATGGTGACCGCCGGCACCTTGAAGGCCTTCAGGACCAGCGGTGGGCATCGGCGGATCTCGATCGAATCGGTCAAGTCGGCCGCCGAGCAGATGGGGGTGCCGTGGAAGGACCGCATCCCCGCCGCGGCCGAAGAAGCGGCTGCGGCTGCCGCCAGAGGGGGCGGCGGGCTGGTCAGCGCGAGCACGCACGCCAAGATCCTGCTGGTCGACGACGGCACCGCCACGTCGCGCCCGATCGCCAACGTGATCAAGCGTTACAACGGCAGTGTCGACCACATCGTCGTCAACGACAGTGCCGAAGCCCTGGTGCGCACCACCGAGGAGCGGCCCGACCTGATCGTGACGGAGCTCAACGTGCAGCCGCTGGACGGGTTCGGCCTGATCAAGGCCATCCGCAGTTCACCCCGTCTGCAAAACGTGGGCGTGGTCGTGGTGACGTCACTGACCGCAGAGGAAATCGCTCAGCGCGGGGGACTGCCCGAGGACGTGGTCGTCTACCACAAGCCGCTGGCATCGGAGCGCCTGGCCGGCTTCCTGGACGCCATGCTGCACATGCGCGGCCGCCCGGTCGCCTGACGCCTGACGCCTGACGCCTGACGCCTGACGCCTGACGCCTGACGCTCGACACCTGAGGCGCTGCACACCCGCGTCGAAGAGGCGTCTGCGCCGGGCGCCGCACACCCGGCGCCCTCCAGCCGGCACCGCGGTTGCGCCTGCAAGCCTCGGCCGCGCACACCACGCTGCCCGGACCGTCCGCTCCGCCCGCTCCACCCGATCGGCACAGCCCGCACGGCCAGCACAGCCCGCCCGGTCGGCACGGTCGGTTGTATTATGAGTGCTTCATTCAGTTCACTCATTAATGCGAACCGCCCCGACATCGGACGCCGAGACCCGTCTGCGCGCCGCCGTGACGGTGACCTGCCCCGTCCTGCGCAGGGTCGCCGCGGCCGCCCTGGTCATCGGCAGCATGGCCCTGGCCGGATGCGACAAGCTCGGCCTGGGCAGCGCGCCGCAGAACCAGCGCCTGGAGGCCGAGGGCCGGGCCATCGGCGGCGGATGCCGCCACGCCGGCCGGGCGATCGAGGATTGCTTCGCGCTGAACCGGCAGGCCGACAAGGCGGCCGTGTTCGCCGGCTGGCGCGAGATGAACGACTACATGAGGAAGCACAGCGCGGCTCCCGCAGCGGCCGCCAGCAGCGCCGGGAACTGACACCGCCGGTCCTCGGCAAAGACCGACGCGGCGCTTTCCGTACCGCCGTCCCGGTGGACTTGCCCCGGGCGGCGCACATAGCGGGCCGTCCCCGCTGGCCGCAGAGGGGCTGAAAACCAGCCCCCCGGCGCGCGGCTGCCGGGCGATCGGCTCCACCCGGGACAGCCGCTCAGTCGCGCCGAAACACGCGGTACAGCAGCAGCCTGCCCGTGGCGCTCAAGCCGTGACCGGCCGCCCGCAGGCGCCTGCCCAAGCGCGCGAGCACCTCGTCATCCATCGCCGTGCTGCCGAGCCAAACGGCACCAGGCGCGCCGTGGGCGAGCACGTGGACCGTGTCCATGCTGTGGCGCGCGCTCAAGGCTTCCTCCATCTGCGCCAGGGCGTCGGCGGTGGCGCCCAGGACCACCACCTCGCAAGTCTGCCCGACCACTTCCACGAGCGCGTCGAGGTCGGGGACCGCCGTGTCGACGAAGACGATCTCGCGGCTCGGCACCGCCACAGCCCGAACGCCGGCGGCCCTGGGCCGGGTCTCACGCAAGGCCGCTTCGCGGCCCGTTTCATTGCATGGGGTCTGGCTCATGCCCTTCGAGTCTCTGCCACTGCGCGGGCCCTGCGCCCGACGCCCTTTCTGGACACCCGCAGAAGTGCCAGACGGGTCATCCGCCAGCGCTTCCGCCTGAAAATTTCGTAACTGCGGCGCCATCGCCATCGCCATCGCCATCGCCATCGCCATCGCCATCGCTGCCGATGGCACAGAAGAAGTAACAATGCGACGACGAATGATGACACTCCTACCGCCCGCATGCAAATGCTGACCAATCCTGAAGCGGGGCAGGCAAGAGGCAGCTAACGTCGGCGACCGCCACGACGCACTGCAAATCCACCGCTTGACTCACGGGCCTCACGATCAGGAAATATGCGTCCTGGAATAACTTTGAAAATACCAAACGAATTGAGAGGCATCGCATAGTGATGCGGTGAAAGCGCACGAATTCATCAGATGGCTGGTCTACCGCGCCGGCGGCCCCCTCCCCGTGGCCAAGGCCATGCGGGCGCCAGGTTTCCAACCCACGCTCCACAAGATTTGCGCCGGGCATGTCGCAAGTCCCAAACGGGCCAGTGCCGAGCGCATTGCGGCGCATTTCGGCATCCCCGTGGATGCGGTCTACAACGACGCTCTGGCCAGGCGTTTGCACGAGGCCATGCGCAGCCCATCGACGTCGAAACCCGACGACGCATTGCCAAGCAGGGTACCCCCAGCATGGCCTGCCGGCATCCAGATGCCGCGGCGCGGCACGCGCGAGGTGCTCGAGGACTTGGCCGGACTGCTGGCCGCCATACCCACCCCGCCCCGCCGCTCTGCAATCGCCGCGCTCCTGGCCAGCTTCGCGCACGAGGCGGGCGCGCCCGAGTACGTGGACATCCTGTCCGTCGCCCTGCAGCCCGCCCCGCCACCCGGCGTCGAATCTCGCGGGCTCCGGGCGGACGGCGCAGATGCACAAGACCGATTCTGAGTGCGACAAAGGCCGTTCGGGCTGAGCCCATTCGTGTTCGGGCCCGCCCCGTTCCCTCTCGAGTAAACCCCGTTACCTCTCGGGCTCACCCCATCCCCGTTCGCGCTGAGCCTGTCGAAGCCCTCGCGGGCACTTCGACAAGCTCAGTGCGAACGGGGATGTCACTGCGGCGCGTGGATCCCATCCCATCCCATCCCATCCCAGCCCAGCCCAGCCCAGCTCAGCCCCCCACCCCCCCAGCTCAGCCCCTCAAGGCCTGGCATCGGGCCGCTGGATCCCGGCGGGCGTGGGCGGTCGCAGCACCTGCGCGTGGGCCTTGAAGTGGTAGCCACGGCCGTAGCTCGTGCCCAGTGGGAGGCGGTGCCCGCCCGCGGCCACCACCTTGGCTCGCAGCCGGCTGACCAGCGCCTCGAGCCGGACGGCCGTCATCGGCAGGCCCTCGGCGGCGAACAGGTCGAACAGGGCCGAGCGCTCGACAAGCACTCCCGGCTTGGCAAACAGCGCGGCCAGGAACAGACCCTCGGCGGCCGACAGGCCCATGGCCTGGCCGGAAGGGTCGAACAGGCATTGCTGCAGGCTGTCCAGACGCCAGCTTGGCGGCGGCACCGACGCACGCATCGGGGAGGCAGGCGGCGGGGCGACGCGGCGCAGCACACTCGCCAGCACGGCTGAAAGTTCTTCGGGGTCCACCGGCTTGACGAGGAAGGCGTCCGCGCCACCGCGAAGCAGGCCGTGGCGCAACTCACGCTCGCTGCGGCCCGTGCAGACCACGATGCCCGAGCGCACATAGGGACGCAGCCGCACGCAGAGCTCGGCGCCGCTGCCGTCAGGCAGGTTGAGGTCGAGCACCAGCAGGTCGAAAGGGCGCTGCAGCGCCTGCTCGGCCTGCTGCACCCCGGCGACCAGCACCACGTCGAAGCCTTCGCTGCGAAGAAAGTCCGTGAGCTCCAGGCCCAGGACAGGGTCGTCCTCGACGACCAGCAGCGTCGGCAGGTTCAGGGGTGTGCCGGCAGCCACAGTGTGAACTCCGTCTGGTCGAGGTTGCGCCGGTACTCCAGCCGGCCGCCGTGCAGCTGCGCGATACGGTGTACCAGCGGCAAGCCGATCCCGAAACCCGTGGGCGTGGGCGTGGGCGTGGGCGTGGGCGTGGGCGTGGGCGTGGGCGTCGGCGTTGCGGCGCTTGGCACCGACACCCGCGCAGGGGCCAGGGCCAGGGCCGGGGCCGGGGCCGGGGCCGGGGCCGGGGCTGCGGCTGCGGCTGCGGCTGCGGCTGCGGCTGCGGCTGCGGCTGCGGCTGCGGCTGCGGCTGCGGCCGATGCCGATGCCGACGCCGAGGCCGGCGCTGCTGCTGCTCCTGCTCCTGCTGCTGCTAGTGCCGGTGCCGGTGCCGGTGCTGACTCTGGCGCTGGCGCTGATGCGGACGCTGATCCTGCGGCTGAAGCTGATAAGGACGCAGATGCTGAAACTGCGGCCAGGCGCGAGCGTCGCCAGTGCATCTCGAACAGGGTCTCGGGCGCAACTTCGCCGAGGCCGGGACCGCGGTCGCGCACCACGAAACCCACGCCGCCGCGGCCGTCGCCCACGACATCGAGCTCGACCGCGCTGCCTGCCGGCGCCACCCGGGCCGCATTGCCGAGCAGGTTCAGCAGCGCGCGCACGACCAGGTCGACGTCCATCATTGCGGCCTCGGGCGCGCCGCCGCGCACCGCGAAGCGGAACTCGCTGCCGGGCCAGGCCTCAACCACCTCCGCCTGAGCCAGCGCCAGACACTGGGCCACGGCAGCCCGCTCTGGCGAGATCTCGGCGTCGGGCTGCTCCAGCCGCTGCAGGTCCAGGTGGCGCTCAACCATCCCGGCTGCGCGCCGCAACGAGGCCTGCAGGCGCTCCAGGCGCTCGCGCACCTCGGGCACGACGGTAGGCGCCAACTGCCGCGTCAGGTTGGTCAGCCCCAGGCGCGCCGCGCTCAGGGGTGTGCGCAGGTCGTGCGCCACGCCGATGAAGTACTCCGCCTGCTGGCGGCGCCACGCCAGCGCCTGCTCGGCATCGCGCCGGGCCAGGAACGCGGCGCGCTCGGCCTCGAGCTGGCGGGTGCGCATGGCGCGCACCTCGATCAGCACCTTGGCCTGGGCGATGAAGATGAAGCCGACGCACGCGACCACCCAGAACAGTTCCATGTGGCGCGTGGGCGGCAGGACGCCAAGGACGACCAGCGGCGCCCCCGAGAACGAGACCGTGCACAGCGTGAGCGCGAACGCCAGGAGCGCCCCGCGCCGACGCGCGTACCAGGTCATCCAGGCCGACAGCGCGACCCAGCCCAGCCCGAGCAACATGCCCAGCATCATGAGCTGCCCGCCGATCAGTGCATACAGGCCCAGCGGCTTGGTGCAGGCCGCCAGCACGCACGCGACGGAGGCCACCCACTGCAGGCGGTTCAGCCGCGGGCACAGCTGGGCAACCCTCAACACCTGCCCGAACACCGCGAACAGCAAGGGGAAGAACAGCGCCATCGTGAAGGGGTGGAGGTTGTCGGCCCAGACGGGCCGATCAGGCAGCAGGTACTGCCACAGCAGGCCGAGGTTGGACCCCGCTGTCACGCCGAAGGCCAAGGCCGCCGCGGCGGTCACCAGGAGCAGCCGGTGACGGTGCACCACCCACGCCTCGAAGAAGAAGAACACCGACAGCAGTGCCATCCCGAGCAGGGCCCCTGCCCACAAGACGCTGCGCTGGACGTGGCGCTCGAAAGCGTCCGTACGCCAGAGGACGCCCTGCAGCGAGATCACCGAGCTGGAGCGTATGCGCACGTGATAAACGTGCACACGGTCGTCGGACAGGTGCAGGTCGAACACCGGGTGCCGAAAGGCCACCGCGCGCTCGGCGAAGGGAAACCGGTCACCAGCCTGCCACTCACGGTGGCCGCCGCCCGGCAGGGGCGCGAACAGACGCACGTCGTCGAGCACCGTGGAAGTCAACTCCAGGCGCCAGCGCGCGGGGGCCTGCCCCGTGCGCTGCAGCTCCACCCGCACCCAGATCACGTCTTCCGTGTAGCCCACGCCGACACCGGTGGCCACCGGCTGGAATTGCGTCCGCAGGCCCGGCGCCGACACGGCGTCGATCCCGAGAGTGCCTCCCGGGTCGCGCAGCATCGACAACTCCGCCGCACCCAGCACGCGCATGGTGTCTCCGGGCTGCAGCGGCTGCGCCGAAGGGGGCGCCTGCGGCGGCGACGCTGCAGCCAACCAAGCCAGCCACGCGAAGGCCGCCCACAGCAGGACGACGAGGCAGGCGGCGACCACTCGCCGCCAGGGCATGGTCCGGCCGACCGGCGGCCAGGCTCTCAGCGCGACCATGAAGACGCCACGGCAGTGGGGCCGTTGCGGGCGGGAAGATGGCTGCCGGGCTCAGGAACCGCCGTCGCCGACATCATGGTCGGCGCCGTCGACGCCGAAAGCCATGATGTCGACCATCGTGACCATGCCCACGACCCGGTCGCCGTCCACCACCGGCAGGTGCCTGAACCGGCCCCGGCTCATCATCGACACGCAGCGCGCGCTCGTCGCCGCCATGTCGACGACGGTGACGTTGCGGGTCATGACGTCGCCTACTTTCAGCGCGGCGGCGTCCAGGCCCGTGCCGACGATCTTGCGCAGGAAGTCGTTGCTGGTGAATATGCCCACCAGCGCCGGCCCTTCCATGACCACCACACCATCGACCCCGACGCGGGCCATCTCGGCCAGCGCCGTGGTGACGGGGGTTTGGGCCGTCGTGCTGTGGACCGTGAGGCCCTTGCGCTCGATGATCTGGGCGACCGTGGTCATGGCGTGCTCCTTGCGCGGGGAACCGTTGTGCCGCAGCGCGCCGCCGGGGCTCCCCGTCCCGGCCTGCGGCGGGCCGACACCGGCAGGGTGACGGCCCCGGAACGAGTATCCAACGATTTACGCGTTATGAAGCTTTTGCCGGCCCTATTTTGGAGGTCAGGGATCGGGAATCAGCGTATGCGCGTGGCGGAGGTGATGACGGGCGGCGACACGGGAGCGCTGCCCTGGACCTGGGTGTAGCGGATGGCCTGAACCGTCGAATCTCCCGCAACGACACGCCCGAAAACCGCATATCCATTCAAGTCGTTCGGGTTCGTGTTCGCGTCCAGGCCGTCGCTGTTGTCCTCGACATTGATGTAAAACTGGCTCGTGGCGGAATTCACTTCGCTCGTACGGGCCATCGCCACGCTGCCTACAACGTTGCTCAGCCTCGTCGTGTCTGTACGTTCCAGGATGATGGGATCGAACGTGTTGCCCTTGAGACGCATTGTGCTCGAGCCATTCACGCAACCGCCGTTCGATACGGTCGTTTGACCGACGATGCAGCCCCCACCCTGCACCATGAAATTGCTGATGACGCGGTGAAACACCGTGTTGGTGTAGTAGCCCGCATTCACGTAGCGCAGGAAGTTCTTGGAGGTCACCGGCGCCCGGGCGATGTCGAGCTCGAGCGTCAGGTCGCCCAGCGACGTGGCGATCTGCACCCGCGGCTCGGGCACATTGCCGCTGTACGCGTGGAGCGTGCGCGTGCCGGCCTTCAGCGCCACGGCCAGACTGCCGGTGGTGTTCGGCGTGCAGGTGTAGTCGACCGCCGTGCTCGCCACGTCGCCCACCGGCGTCATGGCCGTGCAGGCCCCGGTGGCCGTCACGGTGATCCCGCTGGCCAGATTGCGGCCCTCGAAGCGCAAGCGCAGCGGCCGGTCGTAGGCGAGGTCCGGATCGTTGGCGTTGTTCTTGACCACCGTGAGCTTGCTGACGAAAGCCAGGCTCGGGCTGGCGCTGGCCAGGTTCTGCGCGAAATGGTCGATCGCTGCCTGCGCGCCGACGACGGCACGCTGAGCACCGACGCTGGCGTCCAGCAACGCACGCAGCGGCGCGCCGGAGGCGAAGCCCGCCACGGTCGCGGTGGACAGGTCCTGGGCCAGCGTGGTGCCGGCAGCGCCCGCTGCGGCCTGCGCAGCCGCAGCCGGAATCTGGATGCCGTCGGACAGGTTCCCGTTCTGGTCCAGCGACTGCAGCAGCACCAGCAGGTTGACCAGGTCCGGGTCGTTCAGGTTGCTGGTGCCCACCACATCCAGCGGGGTCACCACCGCCGCTGCCGCCACCGCGGGCAGGTCCATGCCACCGATGGAGAAGATCACCGTCTCGCCGGCGCGGTAGTTGAAGCGCCCACTCGCGTCCGTGGTCCCCGAAAGCGTGGCCGTCCGGTAGCTCAGGCCCTGCACCGGGCCGTCGAGGAACTGGCCAACCAGCGGGGGCGCAGCGGGGGTCGGGGTCTTGCCGCCGCAGGCGGACAGGCCAGCCGCGGCAATCAAGCAGAGGGAGAGCAAGAGCCGGTGGGATGTGAAGCGCATCGGTACGTTGGCTGGAAGGCAAAGCTGGAGGACTGCCGTCGACTCCCGAGCACGAAGCGCCAGGAAAACGGTTCCAAGAAATTTTTTACGCAGTTTAAGACTTATCATCTGTTTTTATTTAGTCATCTGTCGGCCAGCCGCCGGCAACGTCTCGAACACCGCACCCGCCGGCCGCAGCCGCAAAGCCACGACCGTGGTCAACAGCAAGCTCCATGACTTGACGGCGTCGCGTTCGCCGACGCAGGCGGGATGCCGCAGCCGGAAGGCTTTGGCGCAACAGCCCTGCGGGAGGCGTCATCAACGCTGTCAACGGCAGCGCCGCCGGACAGACCATCTCTGGGCAAATGCCGCAAATGCCGCGCCGGTTGCCAACCCGAGACAGGTGGCTTGCGACTCCATAGGCAGTATCGCTCTCTTGATGGCCGCCAAAGGTGATGAGGTTGCCTGAGAGATGATTTCTCTGCGTCCTCATCGGTGCAGGGAGCGGAAATTCCGGGCCGGTGGATCCCGCCGAGTGGCATCATGAATCTCGCACAGAACAACGCTCGTTTCCTGAACGGCAGGAGTGTTCTCGTCACAGGCGGAACGGGCTCGTTCGGGCAGGCCTTCGTCAAGACCGTCCTCGAACAGGCACCGGACATCAGGCGCCTGGTTATCTTGAGTCGCGACGAGCTGAAGCAATACGAGATGAACCAGCGCTTCCCGGAAACGGAACACCGGGCACTGCGCTACTTCCTGGGAGATGTGCGCGACGAGAAGCGCCTGAGGCGGGCCTTCGAAGGCATCGAGTTCGTCGTGCACGCTGCGGCGCTCAAGCAAGTACCCGCGGCGGAGTACAACCCGTTCGAAGTCATCAAGACCAATGTGCTTGGCGCGCAGAACGTCATCGAAGCGGCGCTGGACTCGGGCGTACGGCGCGTGGTGGCGCTGTCGACCGACAAGGCTGCGGCCCCGATCAATCTCTACGGCGCGTCCAAGCTGTGCTCAGACAAGCTGTTCATCTCGGCCAACAACATCCGCGGAGCCAGGGACGTGCGCTTCAGCGTCGTCCGGTACGGCAATGTCATGGGAAGCCGCGGTTCGGTCGTGCCCTTGTTTCGCGAGCGACGCAAGACCGGGGTGCTGCCGATCACCGACCCTCAGATGACGCGATTCAGCATTTCCTTGCAGCAGGGTGTCGACATGGTGCTCTGGTCACTGAAGAACGCCTTGGGTGGGGAGATCCTCGTACCCAAGATTCCCTCGTACCGGATCACCGATGTGGCCAGCGCCGTGGCACCAGACTGCCGACAGGTGATCGTCGGTATCCGTCCGGGGGAGAAGATCCATGAAGAAATGATCACAGCGAGCGACAGCTTCAACACTTTCGACATCGGTGACTACTACGCGATCCTGCCCGCAGCGCCAGCATTTCCCGTCGATCGCTACTGCGCCGAGTTCGGCGCGAAGCCGGTGCCCAAGGGCTTTTGCTACAGCAGCGGCACGAACGTGGACTTCCTGACCGTAGACCAGCTCCGCGCCCTGATCGAACATGAAGGCAGCCGCGCCCACGTCGTCTAGGCGGACCATGGCGTACATCCCGTACAGCTGTCAGGACATCGACGACCACGACATCGCCGCAGTGACGGCCGTGCTGCGCTCGGAATTTCTCACCCAGGGGCCCGGTGTCCCCGTCTTCGAGCAAGCTTTCGCCGAGCGCCACGGAGTGGCACACGCAGTGGCCGTCAGCAATGCCACGGCGGGCCTACACCTTGGCTGCCTTGCGCTTGGCGTCGGCCCAGGGTCACGCGTTTGGACAAGCCCAAACAGCTTCCTAGCTTCAGCCAACTGCGCACTTTACTGCGGCGCTGCTGTCGACTTTGTCGACATCGACCCGGCCACTCGCAACATGTCGGTGCCCGCTCTGACCGAGAAACTCGTGCACGCGTCGCGCAACGGTCGCCTGCCCGACGTGCTGATCCCGGTGGACTTTGCAGGCCTGCCCTGCGATCTGCGGGAGATGCGCGCACTGGCCGACCGTTATGGCTTCAAAATCCTTGAGGACGCCTCGCACGCCACCGGGGCCAGTTATCTGGGCCAGCCCGTCGGCAGCCACTGGGCCGACCTGACGGTCTTCAGCTTCCATGCGGTGAAGATTGTCACCACGGCAGAAGGTGGGCTGGTGGCGACACAGGACGCCCAACTTGCGCGGCGGCTGCGCGTGCTTCGAGGACACGGTATGACCCGCGACGCCGAGGAGATGGACAGCCCAGCAGAAGGCCCCTGGGTCTACCAGCAGATCGAGCTCGGATTCAACTTTCGGCTCACGGACCTGCAGGCAGCACTGGGGCACTCGCAGCTCAAGCGGATGGCGCAGATGCATGCCGCCCGGGTCGACCGGGCGGATCGCTACGACCGCCTTTTGGCCGGTCTCCCGCTGAAGCTCCCCCCCCGCCAGTCAGACCGCGTCTCGGCCTGGCACTTGTACGCGGTCGAGATCGACCGCCAGGCGTCCGACGTCTCCCGTGCCCAAGTCTTCGCTGCGCTGCGGGCTGCCGACATCGGCGTCAATGTCCACTACATCCCGATCCATACGCAGCCGTATTACCGCCGGCTGGGGTTCCGTCCAGGCGACTTTCCTGTCGCGGAGAGCTACTACGCGCGCGCGCTGTCACTACCGTTGTTCCCTGGGCTGACCGGACCCCAGCAAGATTGCGTGGCGGACGTACTGGCGGCAGCACTGGATTGAGTCGATGATCGTCGCCATCGTCCAGGCCCGCATGGGCTCCAGCCGACTTCCTGGGAAGGTGCTGAAGCAAGTGGCTGGAAGGCCCATGTTGTGGCACCAGATTGAACGCCTTCGTCGGTGCACGCGGGTGGACCGCCTGGTGGTCGCCACCACGGTGCTGCCCGTCGATGACGCCATCGAGGCCTTCTGTGAACAAGAGTTGCTCCCGGTGATCCGCGGCCCCGAACTGGACGTCCTCGGCAGGTTCGCGCTTGCGGCCCGGGCGACCAGCGCAGGCACCGTGGTGCGCCTCACCGCCGACTGCCCACTGATCGAGCCGGCACTCGTAGACCTGGCAATCGAGACCTTTGCGGCAGGGAATTGCGACTACCTGTCGAACATGCGCCCGCCGACCTGGCCCTACGGCATGGCGGTCGAGGTAATGACTCGGCAGGCGCTGGATCAGGCGGCTGCCGAAGCGATCGACCCGGACGAACGCGAGCACGTCACGCCCTTCCTGTACTGGCGCCCTGAGCGATTCCGCCTGCGTTCGATCACACGCCAGCCCGACCTCAGCGCGCATCGCTGGACGGTGGACACGCCCGAGGATTTCGAGCTCATCTCACGCGTCATCGAGACGTTGTGCCCGACCCGCCCGGAGTTCACGATCGATGACGTGCTGGCGCTGCTAGATCGCCACCCAGATTGGATCGAAATCAACCGCCACGTCGAGCAGAAGACCGTGGCAGCTTCCCCCGAGGAGACCCGATGACCTACCGGACCGACCAGGAAGCCTTCTGGGCCGGCCAGTTTGGCACCGACTACATCGGCCGCAACAACAGCGCCGAGCTGCTGGCGTCGAATCTGGAGTTCTTCGCGCGCGCGCTGCGCCACGCAGGGCGCATCGGCTCATGCGTGGAGTTCGGCGCCAACATCGGCATGAACCTGCGCGCGCTCAAGCTGCTGTACCCGGCGCTGCAGGCGCGCGGCATCGAGATCAACACCGACGCAGCACGCCAGCTCGCCGAATTCGTCGGCGCCGGCAACGTCTACGAAGGCTCGATCTTCGACGCGCCCACCGAGCCGCAGGCCGACCTGTCCCTCATCAAGGGAGTGCTCATCCACATCAACCCCGAGCGCCTGCCCGAGACCTACGACAAGCTCTATGCCGCTTCGCACCGCTGGGTGCTGGTGTGCGAGTACTACAACCCGTCGCCGGTTGCCATTCCTTACCGCGGCCACACCGATCGCCTGTTCAAGCGCGACTTCGCAGGGGAGATGCTAGATCGCTTTCCCGGCCTGGCACTGGTGGACTACGGCTTCGCATACCGGCGCGATCCCGCCTTCCCGCAAGACGACATCACCTGGTTCCTGATGGAGAAGAAGGGCTGATCATGCTGAAGTACTGCACGCGGTGCGTGATGCCCCATACCAAGCCCGACCTGCACATCGATGAGCAAGGGGTCTGCAACGCCTGCCGAGCCTACGAGCGCCGTCGTGAGGTCGACTGGGAGCAGCGGCGCACCGAGCTGCTCGGCGTGCTGGAGCGCTACCGCCGCCACGGCGCGAATTGGGACTGCATCGTCCCGGTCAGTGGCGGCAAGGACAGCACCTACCAGGTCGTGCGCATGCTGCAGTTGGGTCTCAACCCGCTGTGCGTCACCGCAACCACCTGCGACCTGAGTGACATCGGCCGCCGCAACATCGAGAACATCAAGCGCCTGGGCGTCGACTACGTCGAGTTTTCGCCTAATCCACTGGTGCGCGCCAAGCTCAACCGCATCGGCCTGACCGAGGTGGGTGATATCTCCTGGCCCGAGCACGTGGGCATCTTCACGATACCCGTGCGGGCTGCGGTGCAGTTCAATATCCCGCTGATCATGTGGGGCGAGAACTCGCAGAACGAATACGGCGGCCCTGCCGCCGCGTCAGAGAACAACGTGCTCACGCGGCGCTGGCTGGAGGAGTTCGGTGGCCTGCTTGGCCTGCGCGTCACCGACCTGACCCAGACCTACGACATAGAGCAGCGGCACCTGCTGCCGTATCAGTACCCGTCGGACGAGGATCTGCAGCGCGTCGGCGTGACTGGTCTCTTCCTCGGCCACTATCTGCCGTGGGACGGGCTGTCGAATGCACTCATCGCCCAGGCCAACGGCTTCCAGACGCTGGAGACGGCGGTCGAGGGCTCGATGGTCAATTACGAGAACCTCGACAACCACCAGACCGGCATCCACGACTACTTCAAGTTCCTGAAGTTCGGGTTCTCACGCGCCACCGACATCGCCTGCCTGCATGTGCGCCGCGGCCGCATCTCGCGCCAGGACGCGCTCGAGATCGTGCGCCAGCGCGACGGCAAGTTTCCCTGGACCTACCTCGGCAAGCCGCTGGCCGACATCCTCGAGCCGCTGGACATGTCGATCAATGAGTTCGTGAAGATCTGCGACAAGTTCACCAACAAGAAGATCTTCAAGCGCGACGGCGCCGGTGTGCTGCTGAAGGACAAGCGCGGCAATCTCGAGAAGTTGAACCACGACAACGCATGAAGGTGGCGATCGTCAACTACGGCATGGGCAATCTCGGATCGGTTGCCCGTGCCTTCGACGACCTCGGTGCGCAACCGATGATCGCGGAACATCCCGCGGCACTGTTCGAGGCCCACCGCATCGTGCTGCCAGGCGTGGGTGCTTTCGCAGAGGGCATGGCACGCCTTCGCGATGGCGGTTGGGCCGACGCCATGACCCGCCTCGTGCGGGACGGCAGGCCGCTTCTCGGTATCTGTCTGGGCATGCAGATGCTCGCCGAGAGCGGCGACGAGGGCGGGGATTGCGAAGGGCTCGGCTTCGTCGCGGGGCGGGTGCGTCGCCTCGACGCTTTAGGAAGCTCCCTGCGCGTGCCGCATGTGGGCTGGAATGCGGTCTCCTACACCACAGCAGGCCCGCTGTTTGCGCATATCCCTTGCGGCTCGGACTTCTACTTCGTGCACAGCTACGCCATCACTGACCTGGCGCCCGGCGAGCTCACAGCTACCGTCGACTACGGTGTACCGTTGACCGCAGCTGTGCGCCGAGGGCATGTGTTCGGCACACAGTTCCACCCCGAGAAGAGTTCGAAAGCTGGGCGCCAGTTGCTGCGCAACTTCTTGGACTACGCGCCATGCTGAAGGTGCGTGTGATCCCAACACTGCTGTGGAAGGGCATGGGCTTGGTCAAAGGTGTCGGCTTCGACAGTTGGCGCCGCGTCGGGCCGGTGCTGCCGGCGCTGAAGGTCTACAACGCACGCGACGTAGATGAACTGGTGCTGGTCGACATCGTTGCCTCACAGAGCGGCGACGCGCCCGACCACGAAGCGGTGGCTGACCTCGCCGACGAATGCTCAGTGCCGCTGACGGTGGGCGGCGGTATCACTGACGTGGCGCAGATCGCGGCGCTATTGCGCTCCGGCGCCGACAAGGTAGCGATCAACAGCGCCGCGGTGGCTGCGCCCGCGCTCGTCGAGCAGGCGGCGGCGCGCTTCGGCGCGCAGTGCATTGTCGCCAGCATCGACGTACGGCGTGACGATGCCGGTCACTTTTCGGTATTCACGCACTCGGGCACGCGCGCCACCGCGCTGGAAGCGGTGGCGTGGGCACGCGAGCTGGCATCGCGCGGCGCGGGTGAGATCCTGCTCACGTCGATCGAGCGCGATGGCACGATGCAGGGCTACGACCTCGAACTGGTCGAACGCGTCGCCTACGCGGTGGACATCCCTGTCATAGCCTCTGGCGGCGCAGGCAGCTATGACGACATGGTGCGCGTCGTCCGCGAGGCTGGCGCTTCGGCAGTAGCTGCGGCTAGCATGTTTCACTTCACCGAGCAGACGCCCGCAGGCGCCAAAGCAGCGATGCACGCAGCTGGTATCCCGGTACGCATGAACTTTGTTGCTGCGTGAACGATACCCCGCTTCGCATTACGTTTCGCGCTGACGCCAACTCCCGCCTGGGGCTCGGGCATTTGCGTCGATGCATCTCGCTGGCACTCGCGCTGCGGCGTTGCGGGGCCGAGGTGCAGTTCGTCGCCCGTCACTCCGACGTCGATGTACGCGCCCTGGTGGGCGCTGCCAGCCTTTCGGTAGCTCTCCTACAGGCGGATATCGGTGTCGATGACGACGCGAGGGCTACCGCGGGCCTGGCCAAAGCCAGCAGCGCCGACTGGGTCGTCGTCGACCATTACAGCCTTGACGCGCGTTGGCATGAAGACGTTCGTGCGCGAACAGACGCACGGGTTGCCGTGATCGACGACCTGGCCGACCGCGCCCTGGCAGCCGACCTCATCGTTGATCAGAACTTCGCGCCGGACCACGAGGCCAAATACGCCGCCGTCAACCACCGCGCCAGCCCGGTGCTGGGTGGCCCAGACTACGCGATGCTGGACCCGCGCTTCGCAGACGCGCCGCGCAACCCGGCCGCTGACCCCGTATTCAGCATCGGCATCTTCATGGGAGGGGCCGACGCGCCCAACCTCAGCGAACGCGCCTGGAAGGGGCTGCGCGAGGTAGCGGGCTTCACGGGCGGCATTGAGATCGCGGCCACTCGCGCCAACCCACACCTGCGGCGGCTCGCAGCGCTCGCAGCGGGCGACACGGCCACCAGGCTCAGCGTCGATGCTGCCAACTTGGCAGCCTTCTTCGGCCGCCACGAGTTGCACATCGGTGCCGGCGGCAGCGCCACCTGGGAGCGCTGTTGTCTGGGCGCGCCCACGCTGGCCGTGATAGCGGCAGAGAACCAGCGCAGCGTGCTGCTGCCGCTGGCACAAGCAGACGTATTCATGCTCGTTGCCCAGGAACTGCCGGACGCGCCCGCCATTGGCCGCGCGACGCGCGCGCTGATAAACAGCCCCGCGGTGCGGCAGCGCCAATCGCAGCGCGCCCGCGCGCTGGTCGATGGCCACGGCTGCGCTCGCATCGCCCAACGGATCTCCACGCTATGCCTGCGCTAGTCACCATCCTCATCACCGACTCGCGCCACCCGATCCAGCCCTGGCTGCGGCGCTGGGAGGAGCAGAACGCGGGCGAAGCGGAGATCCGCATAGTTGGCCATTCGTCGCAGGCCACGGGAGGGGACATCCTGTTCCTGGTGTCCTGCCACGAGATCATCAAGGCGCCGGTGCGAGCGCGCTACAAGCACACGCTGGTGTTACACGCCAGCGACCTGCCGCAGGGCAAGGGCATGTCGCCGCACGTGTGGCAGATCCTCGAAGGGCGCACGGAGCTCACCGTCACGTTGCTCGAAGCCGCTGACACGCTGGACGCCGGCGACATCTGGCACCAGCAGCGCATCACGGTGCCGACCACCGCGCTGCACGACGAGATCCACGGGGCTCTGTTTCAGGCAGAGCTCGACCTCATGACCTGGGCGCTGCGCCACCACCGCAGTGTGCAGCCGCGCAAGCAGTCCGGCACTGCGACCTTCTACCGCAAACGCCGCCCAGAAGACAGCCGCATCGCGCTGGAGACACCGTTGGGCGAAGCCTTCAACCTGCTGCGCATCGCAGATCCCGAGCGTTACCCGGCTTTCTTCGAAGTAGACGGCGTGCGCTTCAAGATCACGATCCAAAGGACGTAGAGAGCATGCACATCAGCATTGGCAACCGCACCATCGGCCTAAGCCATCGGCCCTACCTGATCGCCGAGATGTCGGGTAACCACAATCGGTCGCTGGGACGGGCGCTGCAGATCGTGGACGCCGCCGCCGCCGCGGGCGCCGACGCGATCAAGCTGCAGACCTACACCGCCGACACGATGACGCTGAACACCCGCGCGCCGGGCTTCGTCATCGAGGACCCGAACAGCCTCTGGGCTGGCCGCCAACTCTATGACCTGTACGACGAAGCGCATACACCGTGGGACTGGCACGCGCCCATCATGGATCGTGCTGCGTCGTACGGTATGCACTGCTTCAGCACGCCTTTCGACGACACCGCGGTCGACTTCCTCGAGACGCTGAACGTGCCGGCGTACAAGATCGCGTCGTTCGAGTGCACCGACCTGCCGCTGATCCGCAAGGTGGCCACCACCGGCAAGCCGATGATCATCTCAACCGGCATGGCGACGCTGGCAGAGATCGACGACGCTGTCCGCGCCGCGCGCGAGGCCGGCTGCCACCAGATCGTGCTCCTCAAGTGCACCAGCACCTACCCCGCCACGCCAGCCAACACGAACATCACCACCATCCCCAACCTGCGCGATGCCACCGGCTGCCTGGTGGGCCTGTCGGACCACACGATGGGCTGCGGCGTCGCGGTGGCTTCCGTCGCGCTGGGCGCGGTGGTCATCGAGAAGCACTTCACCTTGCGCCGAAGCGACGGCGGCGTCGACTCGACATTCTCGATGGAGCCTGAGGAATTCAAGCTGTTGCGCATGGAAAGCGAACGCGCGTGGCAAGCGCTGGGCAGCATTTGCTACGGCGGCAGCGCGGCTGAAGAAAAGTCGCGCGTATTCCGTCGCAGTTTGTACATCTCGGCCGACGTGCGCGCCGGCGACCGGTTGACGCCCGAGAACGTGCGGATCATCCGCCCCGGCTTCGGTCTGCCGCCCAAGCACTACGCTGCCGTGCTCGGCAAGCGCGTAAATTGCGACGCGCATGCGGGTACGCCACTTGATTGGCCGCTGCTGAGCTGACTCCCTCAACTTTAAGAAGCCGGATGATTGGCGCCGCCTCGGTCAGCGTCAGATGACCGTTCAGCGCTGAAAGCACTGAGACATCTAATCAAGTGACATCATGTCCGCCATGACAAACATTGAATCGTTGATACGGCAGTCTCAGATCGTCGAAAGAATGGCGCAGTATGCGCATCGAGCGGTTCTGGCCCTGACCAGAGGGGACCTGACAGCCTTTCGCAATACGAATGACACATTGCGTCTGTTGCGTGCAGAAATAGGAGAAATCAAGAATATCAAATTCCCTGATAGCGATGGTGACGCCATCGAATCATTGGAAATTGATCGTCTCAAGATTTCCATGGACATCGTCAAAGTGGCGGAAGGTGTAATTGACCAATGGGGAGAATCTGTCCGACGTGAAATGGCGATCGACTGCCGTCTCGATACTGCGGAGTCCTGCGACCTATTCCTCGACGTCATGCTGCCGAGGGCCTGGAATTATTCGACGGACATGCTCTTTCTAACCGGAGACGTCACCCAAGATCTCATGGAAACCGTGATGCGCCGAGGCCAGGCCAACGCCGCTTTCATCGGGACACTTGCAGATATACCAGCTGATTTGAATAGTTTCCCGGTCATCAACAGCAACGAGAAATTCATCAATTGGAACAAGTTGCTGCCTTCCATCCCATCGGAGCGGTTGACGACGATTCGTATCGGCAACACAGTCGACGAGAAAGAAATCGAAGCGGCCTTAAAGAGCTACAAGAGTTGGCTCAGACAGGAAGGAATGAATGATGCGACTGTTTCAAATTTTTCTCTTCGCTGGATCACCCAAGGATGCAGGAATATCTCCAAGATTGCCGAATCCTACCCCTTGGAAGTCCTGAACGGTTTGTTCACCGGACGTCCAGCAGTTATCGTCTCACCAGGCCCTTCCCTGGAAAAGAACATCGGTGAACTGCACCGCCTCAAAGGGCGGGCATTGATCATAGCGCCCGCCCAGACCCTGACGCGATTGGTGCAGGCCTCGATCATCCCGGACATCGTCATGGCTACGGATCCAGAAGATATGACGATAGAGCCCTATAGCTTCTTCAGAGCGATAGACCAATGCCGGGACAGCCTGTTCATCGGGAAAGCGAACTGCCATCCCAACGTCTTGAATGTCGGGTTCAAGCGCGTATTTTGGACACTGAACGGCACGCCGGACGACTACTGGCTGGCAGAGTTGTTCGGAGTAACACCGCTCAATATCAGCGGAGGATCTGTCTCCATATCCGCTTTTCGGCTGGCGCTGACCTGGGGGTGCACACCCATCGCACTGGTCGGCCAAGATCTAGCTCTTGCAGGGGACCGACAGTACTCTGGAGACCGCGAGAACGCAGTGGCTGACCGCACAAAACTTCATGAATTGCCAGGGTATTTTGGAGGTACCGTGTTCAGCCCGACAGACTATTTTATGTACCACGATCAGTTCATGACTTTCGCGCGGATATGTCATTTACAAGGCGTTGGTGGCACGATCTACAACTGCACCGAGGGCGGTGCCTATATCGAAGGTTTTCAGCATCTGGCCTTAAGTCACTTCATCCAAGATCATGTCGAAAGCCAGAATCCATTTATACCCACGCAACTGGTCGATGAGGCTATCTCGACGTCAGCCTCCGCCGCTCCCCAACGGCGGTACTTGCTGCAAGGGGTGGATGCGCTGTTGACAGACATTCGAACGATGGTGACTTGGTACAGCCGAATTGACCGATGGCTGAAACAGGAGGACGTCTCGGCACAGATGGGCCGCAGGATTCATCGCGAGCAGTCGAAGATTCTGGACTGGCTGGCGGTAAAGGATTTCCTCTCCGTCCCCAATCTTGAATCGATCAGGGCGGCACGCTACCTCATGGAGCGCGAGCAGTCGACGATCGTGCGCGTGCGCAACGTCCATGCTGCGCTGGAACCCGTTGCCCGAACGGCAAGCACCATAGAACCCATCGTCGAAGACCAGGCGCGGGCACTAGCAGCGGGTTGACCCGTCCGGCTCCACACTGCAAATTCGATTTCATACCCGGGGGGACCTCCCGTCCGAGGGTTTGGGTATGTCAGCTGCGCGCACTGCCCGTGGCACGTAGCTTCCTGCAAGCAGAGCCGCTCTCAATTACGGCCAACTCACTTGCAGCCGTGCCTTCCAGGTTCCCTACGGTCATGCCATCGGCACCCGGGGCTCCATTGTTGCGCAGCACCCGCTCGTAGACCGTCCACATGTGGCCGCGCTCAACCACCTGCTCCATAAGCAGCGTGGCCACTTCCGCTTTCTTTCGCCCTCGTGTCGCCGTAGCCAACTCAACAACGTCACTGGCCGCAGTCGGGTTCCGCACGTTACATACAGCATCGGCCCCGCGCGGAATATCGTTGCCTTCGGCTTCCGTCAGATTCGCAGCCACTCCCGGCACCCATGCCGTTAGGCTAACGGTTCCCCTTGCAGGGCCCGTAGAGGACCTCCACCTCCAGGTGAGTGCGCCCTTCTGGGCGCACCAATCGGCATAGGGGGCCCCCGTTATCGGAGGCGCCCCTGCCACACCACCCGGCATGCGGGTCCGCACCGGGCGGTTCGAGAGCTTGAGGTCAGGACAGTCGGGGAACCCCCAGCCGGTC
>JAIXWM010000104.1 GCA_027491255.1 Rubrivivax sp.
GTGCGGAAGTGCTTCTCGTCGCGGAGGCCCAGTGCGGCCATGAGCGCGGCGCGGCTCATGGCGCCATCGAGCGCGTCGACGAGACGACCGACCTCGGGGGTGACTTCGGGGGTCACTTCGGGGGTGACTCCGGGGGCGACTTGCGCGGTGGACTCGCCGAGGGCCCGCGGCTCCGGCAGGAAGGTCGTGAACGACTTGCGCGCGCGGTCGTTCGTGTGGACGGGGATGGCGTGGCCGAGCGCCCGCCACTCGCGCTGCATCATGCGCAGCCCGGTGCCGGCCTGCTCGCACATGCCGATACGCCGGATGGCCATCGCGATGGCGGGGTTGCGGACGTCCTTCTCGCCGGGGTCGAGGAGGTGCTTCTCGTCGGCGAAGCTGTCGCCCGGGTTCCAGAACTGGATGCCGTCGGTGAAGAACTCGATGACGGCCTTGCGGGCGTGGTCGCCGTAGTCCTGGTGGATGAGCAGGTTCATCGCGGCCTCGCGGAAGACGCGGAAGCCCGCGGGCGCATCGCGCCGCTCGAGCGTCGCCGGGTCGATGTCGCGGAAGGTCTTCGGCATGAAGAACAGGTACTTGGCGAGGAGCTGCTGCCAGGTCTCGATGACGTTGACCTCGCTCACGTAGCGGTCAATCCAGCGGGCCTCGCCGAAGTCCTCTCCGCGGGCGTAGCCGAGGAAGCGCACGTCGAGGACGGGCTTGGGGATGAGATTGCGCACGCCGCGCAGCGAGCCAAACAGCGCCACCGCGCCGCGCGTCGGGAGGAGCTTGCCGCCGTCCTTCACGAGGTAGCCCCACTCGTAGAGGAAGTCGTGGTGCGGCTGCTCGACGTCGAAGCCGGGGTTCGTGGCGTGGAAGCGGTCGCGGTACCAGCGCAGGCTCGCCGGGTGGAACACGCCGTCGTCGAGGTCGACGCGCGTGAACGGTTGGCTGTCCCAGCGGTCTTCGGAGGCGTCGCGCAGGAGCCGCTCGAGCTCGTGGGGTTGCGCGCGGTAGTCGCCGCCGCCCCTGCGCAGGAAGGTCCGGCGGATGTCGCCGTCGAGGTAGACAGGCTTGCGGGTGCGCGGGTTCTCGGACACGTGGAACGCGAGCACCACCTGCCCGTCGTGCACGAGGCGGTGCTCGGTGACCTCGACGTCGTGGCTGACCTTGCCGTCTGCGTGCAGCACCGAGAGGAAGTCGTTCTGCACCTTGTCGGGCTCGGCGACGCCGCTCACCTCGAAGCGCTCGCCGTCCTGGGTGACGCCGAGCACAAGCCACCCTCCCCGCGTATTGGCGAAGGCCGAGACCGTCTCGAAGACCGACTTCGGCAGGGCGTTGCGCGCCGATTTGAACTCGGCGCCGGTCCATTCGCCGCCGTGAAGGAGCTGTCGCCGATCCCCAAGTCGCGACGCAATTCGAAGCTGATCATCGCCGAGCGTGATCGCGTTCCCGTCGCCGTCGAGGGCGGCGCGTTCATCGTCTTCGCGGTCGACGCGGGAGTTGGCCCGAGCGGCGCAGCTTCGCTCTGATCAGGGCTCCAAGAAAGCGAAAGACCCGTCTTGCCCACGGGTCTTCCCACGGCCGACCGTACTGCTGCCAGCCTTCGTCTCTGGTCGCACGTTCGCGGGCGTGGCGCCAATTTGCGGCGACGTTTGCTCGAGCCCGCCACCCACCGCCAATCTTCCTGTGTCGTCTGCGACCTGCTTTTTAGGCTCTGCGAGCGCTGCGATCGCGGTCAGGTAACCAGCTCCGAGGCTTGCCGCGTGGCGCATCGCCGCGCCCAACTACGCGCGGCCGGGCGCACCTACCGATCTTCTCGTCGCGGTCGCCTCATCGGGGCCGCGAGGCAACGGCGTCATCGCGAGGCCAAGTCCCGCGATCACTTCGTTACGCATCAAGCGGCGACCTCCGACGCCGGCGACGCCACCGTGCCTCCGCCGCCCGCCGTTGCGGACACGGCTCTCCCGGAGGTTTCGATCCATGCCGACTCGACAATCATTTCCCCTCAATCCTCCTGCGCCAATGCGACGGCGCGGCGCGTTTTCCTGGTCGCGCGAGCGACCGAGTGTGCCCGTTGCGCTCGTGCGCTCGTTCCTCATGCGAGCCGAGGGCGAGCCCACGGCCCCCGCCGCCGTCGCCGAGGCGGCGCGCCCAGGCACCCCATCGGACCGCCGCGAGGGTGACCAATGAGCGCCGAGGAGCAACGCCGGGCCGAGGTGCATCGGCTCTACCACGCCGAGCATTGGCCGGTCGGGGCCATCGCCCACGCCCTGGGGATGCACAGGTCCACGGTCAAGCGGCTCCTCGTCGATGCGGGCGTGAGCCGCTCGACCCTCAAGCGGCGCCCCTCGCACGTCGACCCGTACCTTCCGTTCATCGAGGAAACGCTGACCAAATACCCCAACGTGCGCAGCTCGCGCATCTGGGCCATGGTCCGCGAGCGCGGGTACGCGGGCTCCAAGGACTACTTCCGATCCATCGTCGCCACCATGCGGCCCCGCAAGCCGGCGGAGGCGTTCCTGCGCGTGGCCGTGATGCCCGGCGAGCAGGCGCAGGTCGACTGGGCGCACTTCGGCACGATCGGAGAGGGGCGCTCCGCGCGCCCCCTCATGGCCTTCGTCATGGTGCTCAGCCATTCGCGCCGAATCTTCCTCCGCTTCTTCCGCTCGGGGAACACGGCCGCGTTCCTCCAGGGCCACGTGGAGGCGTTCCAGGCGTTTTCCGGTGTTCCGCGCGAGTGCCTCTACGACAACCTCAAGAGCGCCGTACTCGAGCGGCAAGGCGCGGCGATTCGCTTCAATCCCCAGCTCCTCGAGCTCGCCACGCACTACCGCTTCGAGCCGAAGCCGGTGAACGTGGCGCGCGGCAACGAAAAGGGGCGCGTCGAGCGCGCGATCCGGTACATCCGTGAGGGCTTCTTCACGGCCCGTACCTTCGCGGACCTCGACGACCTGAACGCGCAGGCGCGTGCCTGGTGCGAGGGAGATTCGAGCGACCGTCGTCACCCGGAGCAGCGCGAGCGAACCGTTCGCGACGTGTTTCACGAGGAGAAAGGCAGGCTGCGCGCGCTACCTGACGACCTGTTCGCGACCGGCGAGCGCACCGTGGTCACCTGCGGCAAGACCCCGTACATCCGCTTCGATAGCAACGATTACTCCGTGCCCGCCGACCACGTGCGTCGTGCGATTCGTGTGGAAGCGACCGAGACCCGTGTCCGCTTGTTCGACGAGATGGTCCTCGTCGCTGAGCACGCGCGCTCCTGGGGCAAGCACCTTCGCGTGGAGGATTCGTCGCATATTGCACGCCTCGAAGAGTCGAAGCGCGAGGCACGCGAGCATCGCCGAAACGACCGCCTCCGCGCGAGCGTGCTGCATGCCGAGCGTTTTCTCGTACAAACGGGGCTCGCAGGCGCATCGCTCGGCTCGGTCGTCAAGCAATTGAATGATATCCTCGATCGCTTCGGGGCCGACGCTCTCGACGCGGCTCTCGCGCGGGCACTCGATGCAGGTACACTGCACGTGGGGGCCATTCGGCACTTGCTCGATGTGGCCACGGACCATGCACCGCCTCCGGTGCGCGTGTCCCTGCAGCCGCGCGTGGCATCGGTCGTGGTGCGGCCGCATGCGCTCGCTCGCTACGACGAGGCCTTCACGCCGTCGACGGAGGACCTCGATGCGATCTTCTGAGCTCCCTCCCGATCGCGAGGCCCTCGCGGACCGCCTGAAAAAGATCGGCCTTCACGGCATCGCCGCTTCCTTGGGCGGCATGGCCGACCTCGCGCCCGTCGTTGACCTCGTCGGCCTCGAGGAGACCGACCGCCGCAAGCGCTCGTACGAGCGCAGGCTTCGGCACGCGCGCATCGGCGCGTTCAAGAGCATGGCCGACTACGACTGGCGCTGGCCAAGCCGTGTCGATCGCGTGGCCCTCGACGAGCTCTTCACCCTGGGCTTCGTCGAGGAAGGCACCAATGTCATCTTGGCGGGGCCGAACGGGCTCGGTAAGACGATGATTCTCCGCAATCTCGCGCACCACGCCCTTACGCAGGGGCTCTCGGTCCGCTGCGTTTCTGCGAGCGAGATGCTCGCGGACCTCGCGTCGCAAGACAGCTCCTCCGCCCTCCGGCGCCGATTGCGTCGTTATTGCGTGCCGAAGCTGCTCTGCATCGACGAGGTCGGGTACCTGTCCTACGACAGCCGCTATGCGGACCTCCTCTTCGAGGTCGTCACCCACCGCTACGAGGCGCAAAGGCCCATCGTGCTCACGACGAACAAGGGCTTCGCCGACTGGGCCGACGTCTTCCCCCACGCGGCCTGCGTCGTGACCCTCGTCGACCGCCTCACGCATCGCGCGGAGGTCATCACCCTCGAGGGCAAGAGCTACCGCCTCAAGGAGTCCGAGGAGCTCGCGGAAGGGCGCAAAAAGCGGCGCCGCAGCGCGCACAAGGAGCACGCCTAACCCCGGGCGCGGCCTCCTTCGACGCCACGGCGGTGCCCTCCACGGGCGCCGCCGTATGGCGTCTTCGCTGACCGCGGCGACGAGCTTCGCCCTCGACGAAGACGAGCGCCGTTGGGGAACGACGCCGATCATCGACGAGGGTCGACGGCGAACTTCGTTGGGATGCGATGACGAGCTTCGCACTCAACGAAGACCACGACGTCTTCGAATTCGGTCGTGTTTCGGGGTTCGGCAACAGGAGCGCGTCGAGGGTCGTGGGCATCATGGGGACACTCCGTGGGCAGCGCATTCGGCATGCGTACGGGCTGCGGTGGTCGCGGGCACGGGGCCGAACCAGCAGCGCTCGTGGGCGGGGACGTCGGCGAAGTGGAGCACCACGCCGTCTGGGACGACGAGCCGCCGCTTGCGCCACGCCTCCGGCAGCGTGAGGTGGCAGACCGCCGGCGGGGCGTCGAGGAGCCCGTGCAGAGCGAGCGCGGTCCGGTGCGAGAACACCCCCGCCTGCCCCGACCAGAGCCAGAGCGCCGCGAGGTCCTCGTGCTCCGTGGGCGGGAAGTGGACAAGGCGGTAGAGCCCCCGGCGCAAGCGCCGCAGCCGGCCCGCCACGGCGTGGTGGGCGAGCAGCTGCGCCGAGTAGCCCACGTCGGCCGCCTGCTGCGTGGTGAAGTGCCCAGCCTGCGACGCCGCCAGCTCGAAGAGCCGGTCCCAATCGGGCGACGTTGGAGGCGGGGCGGACATGCGGCCAAGTTAAGCCGGATTTGAGTTGGCTGCAAGAGCGAGCCGCTCATGCGCCGCGGGCGTGTCCCACCCGGCGACGGCGGCGGCTCTACTCCAGCGGAGGCGCGCGCTCTCGGTGGGGCGCGTCGAAACCTGTGGTGGGCGTGTCCCACTCCCGAGGGTGACCGGCTCTACTTCCTTGAAGCACATCGCGACGCCTCCCGTCGCCTCATCCCCGACCCGGCGCTGGCAACCAGACGCCAACGGACTCGTGTGTTCGAGCGTCGGGGGCCGATCCCCCA
>JAIXWM010000194.1 GCA_027491255.1 Rubrivivax sp.
GCTGGCCGCGGGCCTGACCGGTGGCCAGATCGCCCGCGTGCTGGGCGGCGGCGGCATCGACACGCTGCGCCTGGCCGGCGGGGCCGGGCTCGACCTGACCACCATCGCCAACGTCGGCGCCGGCGGCCCCGACGGCCTGAGCCGCGTCGAGAGCATCGAGAAGATCGATCTATCCACCGACACCGCCGCCAACGCGCTGACGCTGGCCACGCGCGACATCGTCGACATGTCGGGCATGAACGTGTTCAACAACGGCACGGTCACGCTGACGGCGGGCAGCCTGGGCGCCACGGTGGCGCGCCACCAGCTCTGGGTGGACGGTGCAGCCGGCGACACGCTGACGGTGAGCGACGGCCGCTGGGCGGGCGTCGGGACGATCACCACCGGCGGCCACACCTACCGCGTCTACAACGCGCTGGACCGCGCGGCGCAGCTGATCGTCGATACCGACGTGGCGGCGACGATCACGGACGTGAACGTCGAGCTGTCGCGCATCGCGGCGGGGTCGGGTGGTTTCGTGATCAACGGCGCCTGCTCCGGGGATGCCATCGGCGTCATCGCCAACGGCACTGTCTTCGCTGCCGGTGACGTCAACGGCGACGGGCTCGACGACGTCATCGTGGGCGCGCCGAACAGCCAGGTCTCTGGCTTGAACGCGGGGCGGGCCTATGTGGTGCTGGGCCGCACCGATGGCCAGACGATCGAACTCTCGGCGGTGGTCGCCGGAAGCGGCGGCTTCGTGCTGAACGGCGTTCCCGGCCTGTACACCGGGTGGGCCGTGGCCACCGCCGGCGATCTCAACGGCGACGGTCTGGCCGATGTCCTGATCGGCGGCAGCCCCACCGGTGGCGGCGACCGTGCCTTCGTCGTCTTCGGCCGCACGGCGACCACGGCGCTCCATCTCAGCGCCGTGGCTGGCGGCACCGGTGGTTTCTCGATCGAGCCGCCGTACGCGGGCGGCTGGGAGCTGATGGGTGAGTCGCTGGGCGCAGCCGGCGACGTCAACGGCGACGGCTACGGTGACCTCGTCATCGCCGCCAGGAATGCCGACCCTGGCGACCGCACTGATGCCGGCCGCACCTACGTCGTCTTCGGCCGCTCGGGCATGGGCCAGGTGGCGCTGTCGGCGCTGATGGGCGGCAGCGGCGGCTTCGTGATCCAGGGGCAGTGCGCCACCGACTACAGCGGCATGTCGGTGGCGGGCGCGGGGGATGTCAACGGCGACGGCCTGGCCGATGTGCTGGTCGGAGCGCATTACGCCGACCCGGTCGCGGGCGGCACCGCGGGCCGTGCCTACCTGGTTTTCGGCCGCACCATGACGGGCACGATCGAGCTGTCTGCCGTTGCCGCGGGCAGTGGCGGCTTCGTCATCGAGGGCGAAGGTGCGAACGACCACACCGGCTGGGACGTCGCGGCGGCCGGCGATGTCAACGGCGACGGCCTGGCCGACACCTTCATCAGCGGGGTCTACGCCGACCCCGGCAGCCGCACCGATGCCGGCCGCGGCCTTGTCGTCTTCGGGCGCACAGGCACTGCAGCGGTGCACCTGTCGGCCGTGGCCCAGGGAGTGGGCGGTTTCGCGATCAACGGCATCTGCGCCTTCGACAACGCGGCCTATTCGCTGGGCTCCGCCGGGGACGTCAATGGTGACGGCCTGGGCGACCTGCTGCTGGGTGCGCAACTCGCCGACCCGGCCGGGCGCGATGCGGCCGGCAGCAGCTACGTCGTGTACGGGCGGACGGGCACGAGCGCGATCGAACTCTCGGCGGTGGCCCAGGGGGTCGGCGGTTTCGTCATCCAAGGCCAGTGCAGCGAAGACGTCAGCGGCAAGGCGGTGTCGGCGGCGGGCGACGTCAACGGCGACGGCTTCGCCGACCTGCTGATCAACGCACCCGGGGCCGACCCGGGTGGTCGCAGCCAGGCCGGACGTGCGTACGTGGTCTTCGGCGGCAGCCATTACGTCGCCGGGCTGGACTTCCTCGGCGCCAGCGGCAACGACACGCTGAATGGTGGCAGCACCACCAGCAACGTCAACGAGACGTTTGTGGCCGGCGCAGGCGACGACGTGCTCATCGGCGGGGGCGGGGCCGACGTGATGTTCGGCGGCGCCGGCAACGACGTCTTCGTGCTGAACGCGGACAACATCGCTGCGCTGCAGGCGGGCGTCAGCGGTGGCCAGCTCGCCCGCGTCGTCGGCGGCACGGGCGTGGACACGCTGCGCCTGGCGGCCGGTTCCGGGGTCTTGAGCTTCAAGCTGAACCTCGTTTCCAATGCCGGCGCCGCCACGCCAGGTGGCTTCAGTCTCCTCGAAAGCATCGAGAAGATCGATCTCACGGCCGACACGGGCGGCAACGAGCTGAGACTGCAAGTACGCGACGTCGTCGACATGTCGTCGATGAACGTCTTCAACGACACCACCGTCAGCGTGAGCGGCGGCAGCCTGGGCGCCACGGTGGCGCGCCACCAACTTTGGGTGGACGGCAGCACGGGCGACAGCCTGTGGGCCATCGACGGCAAGTGGCTGCGCGGGGCTGACTTCGTCAGCGGCGGCCAGACCTACCGCGTCTACAACGCCGTCGGTGTGGCGGCGCAGCTGATCGTCGATACCCGGGTCGCGATATCGCTTGACGAGGTGACGGGCTCGGTGACGGCGATCACCGACAACGTCGGCATCGTCACCGGCACGGTGGCCAGCGGTGGGACCACCGACGACACCAGCCTGAGCCTGAGCGGCACGCTGTCCGCGGCCCTGGGGGCAGGCGACACGGTTCGCGTCTTCGACGGCGCCACGCTGCTGGGCACGGCCACGGTCAGCGGCACGGGCTGGACGTTCAACGACACGCGCGTACTGACCCACACCCAGGCCGTGAGCTACACCGTGCGCGTGACCGACGCCGCGGGCAACCAGGGCACGGCCAGCGCCGCCTACACCGCGACGGTGGACACCACGGCCCCGTCGACCACGGCCACGGTGACGGCCATCACCGACAACGTCGGCATCGTCACCGGCACGGTGACGAGCGGCGCGACCACCGACGACACCAGCCTGTCGGTCAGCGGCACGCTGGGCAGCGCGCTCGTCACGGGTGAGACCGTCCGCGTCTTCGACGGCGGCACCTTGCTCGGCGCGGCCACGGTCAGCGGCACGGGGTGGACGTACAACGACACCCGCACGCTGACGAACGCGCAGGCCGTCAGCTACACCGCGCGCGTGGCCGACGCCGCCGGCAACCTGGCGACCGCCAGCAGCGCCTACACGGCCACGGTGGACACCGCGGCCCCGGCGACGACGGCGTCGATCGGGTCCGTCTCCGACAACGTCGGGATCATCCAGGGCACGGTGGCCAGCGGCGGCGTCACCGACGACACCAGCCTGTCGATGATGGGCATGCTCAGCACCTCGGTGGTCACGGGCGAGACGGTGCGCGTCTACGACGGCAGCACCTTCCTCGGCACGGCGACGATGCAGGGCGGCATGCAGTGGATTTACAACGACACGCGCACGCTGACGCACGGGCAGGCAGTCAGCTACACGGCGCGCGTGGCCGACGTCGCCGGCAACGAGGGCACGGCCAGCAGCGCCCACACCTTCACGGTCGATACCCAGGCCCCGGCGACGACGGCCACGGTCACGGCGATCACCGACAACGTCGGCATCTTCACCGGCACGGTGACGAGCGGCGCGACCACCGACGACACCAGCCTGGTGCTCAGCGGCACGCTGGGCAGCGCGCTCGTCACCGGCGAGACGCTGGGTGTCTACGACGGCGCCACGCTGCTGGGCACGGCCACGGTCAGCGGCACGGGGTGGACCTACACCGACACGCGCACGCTGACGAACACCCAGGCCGTGAGCTACACCGTGCGCGTGGCCGACGCCGCGGGCAACGAGGGCACGGCCAGCAGCGCCTACACGGCGACGGTGGA
>JAIXWM010000029.1 GCA_027491255.1 Rubrivivax sp.
AAGGCGCCGCAAGAAGCGACGACCTCGGCAGACGCCCCCGGGCGCGAGCCGGAACCCATCTCCAAGAAGGAGAAGACAACATGGCTCTCGTCATTCAAACGAACGTTGGTTCGTTACAGGCTCAGAAAAACCTCGCGTCCACGCAGCTCCTCCTGTCGACGAGCTTCAACAAGCTCTCCAGTGGCTACCGCATCAACACCGCGAAGGACGACGCCGCAGGACTCGCCATCAGCGAGTCGCTGAAGTCGCAGGTCCGCTCCCTCACGGTGGCCGAACGCAACGCCGGTGACGCCGTCAGCATGGCGCAGACCGCGGAAGGCGCGCTCGGCGAGCTCAGCTCGATTCTCATCCGTCTCCGCGAGCTGGCGACCCAGAGCGCCAACGGTTCGCTCCAGTCCTCGGACCGCGCGTTCATCGCGACCGAGTTCACGAATCTCCAGTCGGAGATCAAGCGCATCATGACCTCGACGCGCTTCAACGGTCAGCAGCTCATCACGAGCGCGGCCACCGAGGTCGGCTTCCAGGTTGGCATCAACAACGCCGCGGAAGATCGCATCTCGGTCACCTTCGGCGGCGTCAACCTCTCGACGCTGACGAACTCGACGAGCGTCTCCGGTTCCGCAGGCAACGCGCGCAACGCCCTCGACGTCATCGACGCGAGCCTCACGCGGGTCTCCACGGCGCGCGCCCGCTTCGGTGCGGTGATGAACCGCCTCGAGACGACCGCCTCGAACATCCAGACGGTGCGCCTCAACCTCTCGTCGGCCAACAGCCGCATCCGCGACGTCGACGTGGCGCAGGAGTCTGCGGACCAGTCGCGCAACCAGGTGCTCCTCCAGGCAGGCACCTCGGTCCTCGCCCAGGCGAATCAATCACCGCAGCAAGCCCTTAGCCTCCTCAAGGGATGATCGGCTCCGCGTAGGCCGGCTGCATGACCGACGGCGTCGGTCGTCGGATGCTCGCCGTACCCGAAGTACGGCTGCGCTCCGCTCCCTAGCCGACGGTCATTCGCTCGGCCTCCGCTCCGCCTCTCGTACGGAGCGGGGAGACGGTTCGCGCACCGTTCGCTCGCTCGGAGAGAGCTGGCGAGCTTGCTTCGCTCGCTCGGAGAGAGCGCGGCAATCAGAGTTTGTCTAGGCGACGTAAGTCGTCACATGGTTTTCGTAAGTTTCTAACTATCCCGCTCAAGAAGAGCGGTTTTCCACGGGCCCTTGAGCCCGCCTCCAAGAAGGAGTCTCGTCATGGCACTCGTCATCCAAACCAACGTCGCCTCGCTCGAAGCCCAGCGCAACCTCTTCAAGTCGCAGTCGTCGCTCCAGTCGAGCTTCAACAAGCTCTCGAGCGGTCTCCGCATCAACACGGCGAAGGACGACGCCGCTGGCCTCGCCATCAGCGAGTCGCTCAAGGCGCAGGTTCGCACGCTGACCGTGAACGAGCGTAACGCCGGTGACGCGATCAGCATGGCGCAGACGGCGGAAGGTGCCCTCGGCGAGATCTCCAACATCGTGCTCCGCATGCGTGAGCTGGCGACCCAGAGCGCCAACGGTTCGCTCCAGTCCTCGGACCGCGCGTTCATCGCGACCGAGTTCACGAACCTCCAGGCCGAGGTCAAGCGCATCATGACCTCGACCAAGTTCAACGGGAAGCAGCTCATCACCAGCGCGAGCTCGAGCGAGGCGTTCCAGGTCGGCATCCAGAACACCGACTCCGACCGCATCTCGATCAGCTTCGGCGGCATCGACCTCGCCACCGCGATGGGCACCTCCACGAGCGTGAGCGGCAGCTCCGGCAACGCCCGGAAGGCGCTCGACACCCTCGACGCCGCCCTCTCGAAGGTCTCCCAGGCCCGCTCGCGCTTCGGCGCCATGATGAACCGCTTCGAGACGACCATCTCGAACATCCAGTCCGTGCGCTTGAACCTCGCCGCGGCCAACAGCCGCATCCGCGACGTCGACGTGGCCGACGAGGCCGCGACCCAGAGCAAGAACCAGGTGCTCACGCAGGCCGGCACCTCCGTCCTCTCCCAGGCCAACCAAACCCCGCAGCAGGCGCTCTCGCTCCTCAAGGGTTGATGCGCACGAGCGAGCGTCCGCACGCACGCGGCCTCGCTCCCATGACCGTTCCCGACCTCGCGCCGCCCTCCGGCGCGAGGTCCCTCCGACGC
The DNA here is from genome assembly GCA_027491255.1 of Rubrivivax sp. Taxonomy (GTDB): domain Bacteria; phylum Pseudomonadota; class Gammaproteobacteria; order Burkholderiales; family Burkholderiaceae_C; genus Rubrivivax. The sequence continues at coordinate 2,165 of JAIXWM010000029.1, forward strand.
GGCCTCGACTCTCCAAGTTGGTGCTGCGCCCTCTCGACCTCGCAACCCAAAGTCAAAGGCGCATCGCGCGCCGCGTTTTTCCGGGCCCCGATGCTCGGTGCCCGTTCCCCAGGAGAAGTTCCATGGCCCTCGTTATTCAAACCAACGTCGCCTCGCTCGAAGCCCAGCGTAACCTCTACAAGTCGCAGTCCGCGCTCCAGACGACCTTCAACAAGTTGTCGAGCGGCCAGCGCATCAACACGGCGAAGGACGACGCCGCGGGTCTCGCCATCAGCGAGTCCCTGAAGGCACAGGTTCGCACGCTGACCGTGAACGAGCGCAACGCCGGTGACGCGATCAGCATGGCGCAGACGGCGGAAGGCGCGCTCGGCGAACTCTCGAACATCGTGCTCCGCATGCGTGAGCTGGCGACGCAGGGCGCTAACGGCGCGCTTCAGAGCTCGGACCGGTCGTTCATTCAGACCGAGTTCTCGAACCTGCAGGCCGAGGCGAAGCGCATCATGACCTCGACGAAGTTCAACGGGAAGCAGCTCATCACGAGTGCAGGAACGAGCGAAGCGTTCCAGATCGGCATCCAGAACGTCGACTCCGATCGCATCTCGATCAGCTTCGGCGGCCTCGACCTGAAGACGGCGTTCGGTGCGTCCACGTCGGTGAGCGGGAGCGCAGGCAACGCGCGGGCGGCACTCGACAATCTCGACTCGGCCCTCGCGAAGGTATCCCAAGCACGCTCGCGTTTCGGCGCGATGATGAACCGTTTCGAGACGACGATCTCGAACATCCAATCGATCCGGTTGAACCTTGCCGCCGCGAACAGCCGCATCCGCGACGTGGACGTCGCCGACGAGGCCGCGACCCAGAGCAAGAACCAGGTGCTCACGCAGGCGGGCACCTCGGTGCTCTCGCAAGCGAACCAAACCCCGCAGGCAGCGCTCTCGCTCCTCAAGGGGTAATACACGAAATAGTTAAAGAAGTGTGAGCGAAAGCCGCTCACGAGAACGAGGGAAGAGGCCCCTCACGCGCTCGAAGAAGCCGTGAGGTGGCCCGCCTCGTGCGTCGGAAAATTCCCTGCAACCCGTTCGCGCCGAAGCGCGCCGCCCCCTGCGAGGCCCCTTATGCGGCCTCGCATCCGAAAGGACCAACGTCATGGCTCTCGTCATTCAAACCAACGTCGCCTCCCTCGAAGCCCAACGTAACCTCTACAAGTCGCAGTCCGCGCTCCAGTCGACCTTCAACAAGTTATCGAGCGGCCTCCGCATCAACACGGCGAAGGACGACGCCGCCGGCCTCGCGATCAGCGAGTCGCTCAAGTCGCAGGTGCGCACGCTGACCGTGAACGAGCGCAACGCCGGTGACGCGATCAGCATGGCGCAGACGGCGGAAGGCGCGCTCGGCGAACTCTCGAACATCGTGCTCCGTATGCGTGAGCTGGCGACGCAGGGCGCGAACGGCGCGCTCCAGAGCTCGGACCGGTCGTTCATCCAGACCGAGTTCTCGAACCTGCAGGCCGAGGCGAAGCGCATCATGACCTCGACGAAGTTCAACGGAAAGCAGCTCATCACGAGCGCGAGCTCGAGCGAGGCCTTCCAGATTGGCATCCAGAACGTCGACTCCGACCGTATCTCGATCAGCTTCGGTGGCCTCGACCTCAAGACGGCGTTCGGAACGTCCACTTCGGTGAGCGGCAGCGCGGGCAACGCGCGGAAGGCGCTCGACAACCTCGACACGGCGCTCGCCCGCGTCTCCCAGGCGCGCTCTCGCTTCGGTGCGATGATGAACCGCTTCGAGACGACGATCTCGAACATCCAGTCGATCCGCTTGAACCTCTCGGCGGCGAATAGCCGCATCCGCGACGTGGATGTCGCCGACGAGGCCGCGACCCAGAGCAAGAACCAGGTGCTCACGCAGGCCGGTACCTCGGTGCTCTCTCAAGCGAACCAAACGCCCCAGGCCGCGATGTCGCTCCTCCGCGGCTGAGCGTGACCGTCTTCGGTGCGGAGGGAATGCCGCGAGCGCCCTCCGCACCCGAAGACCTTCTCGAGAAGGCGTCCACGGCGTGGGCCCTTTCTCGAGCAGGTCCTCGACCTGCGTCTCCCCTGGTTTTCACTCGCACCACCCGCGCTCACGACGAGCGCGTCGGTTGGGCTCGGCCCGACTGCCACATCCAAGAAGGAGCCCCGTCATGGCCCTCGTCATCCAAACCAACGTCGCGTCTCTCGAAGCCCAGCGTAATCTCTACAAGTCACAGTCTGCGCTCCAGTCGACCTTCAACAAGTTATCGAGTGGCCTCCGCATCAACACGGCGAAGGATGACGCTGCAGGCCTCGCCATCAGCGAGTCGCTCAAGTCGCAGGTGCGCACGCTGACCGTGAACGAGCGCAACGCCGGTGACGCGATCAGCATGGCGCAGACGGCGGAAGGCGCGCTGGGTGAGCTCTCGAACATCGTGCTCCGTATGCGTGAGCTGGCGACGCAGGGCGCGAACGGCGCGCTTCAGAGCTCGGACCGGGCGTTCATCCAGACTGAGTTCTCGAACCTGCAAGCCGAGGCGAAGCGCATCATGACCTCGACGAAGTTCAACGGGAAGCAGCTCATCACGAGCGCGAGCTCGAGCGAGGCCTTCCAGATTGGCATCCAGAACGTCGACTCGGACCGGATCTCGATCAGCTTCGGCGGCATTGACCTCAAGACGGCGATGGGGGCGTCGACGTCGGTGAGCGGCAGCGCGGGAAACGCGCGGGCGGCCCTCGACAACCTCGACACGGCGCTCGCCCGCGTGTCCCAGGCGCGCTCGCGGTTCGGTGCAATGATGAACCGCTTCGAGACGACGATCTCGAACATCCAGTCGATCCGCTTGAACCTCTCGGCGGCGAATAGCCGCATCCGCGACGTGGACGTCGCCGACGAGGCCGCGACCCAGAGCAAGAACCAGGTCCTCACGCAGGCGGGTACCTCGGTGCTCTCGCAAGCCAACCAGACTCCCCAGGCCGCGATGTCCCTCCTCCGCGGTTGATGCTGACGCTGCGCGTGTTCGCTCGGCGAGCCTCACGCGCACGTCGTGAATGGAGGGCTCTCCTCCGAGCTCTGCGAACTCGCCGTCGCACGTGGAGTGCGTCGGAGCACGTGCCCGCTGTAGCCGAAACCCTCGGCTGCGGTCCGGAAGAGCTTTGTCGGAAGTTCAGGAAAAAAACAATGAAAAATCAACTTAAGTTTCTTTGAGTACGTCGTTCACAGCACTGTCAGCGAGCCAACAAAATGATTTGAAGGCCGCATGAACGCCACAGGAAGTGGCGCATCTTCCAACCGTGCAAGCGCTCGTTTGGAACAACTCCAAGAAGGAGAACAACCATGGCTCTCGTCATTCAAACCAACGTCGCGTCTCTCGAAGCCCAGCGTAACCTCTACAAGTCGCAGTCGGCCCTGCAGACGACGTTCAACAAGCTCTC
>JAIXWM010000040.1 GCA_027491255.1 Rubrivivax sp.
ATCGCCGTCACCGTGGCGGTGGTGGACGGGGCGGTGGTGTCCACCGTCGCCGTGTAGGCGCTGCTGGCCGTGCCCTGGTTGCCCGCCGCATCCGCCACACGCACGGTGTAGCTGACGGCCTGCGCGTTCGTCAGCGTGCGCGTGTCGGTATAGGTCCAGCCCGTGCCGCTGGCGCTCGCCGTGCCGAGGAAGGTGGTGCCGTCGAAGACGCGCAGCGTCTCACCCGTCGCCAGCGCCGTGCCCAGCGTGCCGCTGAGCACCAGGCCGGTGTCGTCGGTGGTCGCGCCGCTCGTCACCGTGCCGGTGAAGATGCCGACGTCGTCGGTGATCGCCGTCACCGTGGCTGTGGTGGACGGGGCGGCGGTGTCCACCGTCGCGGTGTAGGCGCTGCTCGCCGTGCCCTGGTTGCCCGCGGCGTCGGCCACGCGCACGGTGTAGCTGACGGCCTGCGTGTTCGTCAGCGTGCGGGTGTCCGTGTACGTCCAGCCCGTGCCGCTGACCGTGGCCGTGCCAAGGAAGGTGCTGCCGTCGTACACACGCACCGTGTCGCCGGCCACCAAGGCCGCGCTGAGCGTTCCGCTCACGGACAAGCTGGTGTCGTCGGTCACCCCGCCGCTCGCCACCGTGCCGGTGTAGATGCCGACGTTGTCGGTGATCGCGGTGACGGTGCCGTCCAGCGTCGTGATCGTGAGCGCGATGTCGGCATCGACGATCAGCTGCGCAGCCACACCCTGCCGGTTGTAGACACGGTAGGTCTGCCCGCCGCTGGCAGTGAAGTCGGCCAGCCGCAGCCAGGCACCGTCACTCACGGTCAGGCTGTCAGCCGAGTCACCGTCGACCCACAGTTGGTGCCGCGCCACCGACGCGCCCAGGCCGCTGCCCGGCACGCTCGTGTTGTTGAACACGTTCATGCCCGACATGTCGACGATGTCGCGCGTGGCAAGCGTCAGCGTGTTGGCGGCCGCGTCGGTGGCGAGGTCGATCTTCTCGATGCCCTCCAGTCGACTCAGGGCGTCGGGCGTGCCGGCGCCGACATTGGCGATCGAAGTCAGGTTCAGGCCCGCGCCCTCAGCTAGCCTCAGAGTGTCGACACCCGTGCCGCCGAGCACCCGCGCCAACTGGCCGCCGCTGACGCCGCCCGCCAGCGCTGCGGTGTTGGAGGCGTTCAGCACGAAGGTGTCGTTGCCCGCCCCGCCCATCATCACGTCGGCACCGCCGCCGCCGGTCAGGGTGTCGTTGCCGCCGCCGGCGACGAAGGTCTCGGCCGCCGAACTGCCCGCCTGCGCGTTGTCCGAGCCGTCTCCCAGGAAGTCCACGGTCGAGGCGAACTGCTGACCGCCGAAAATGACGTAGGCGCGACCGCTGGTGGTCTGGCCGTTCGGGCGCGCGTACGGGGCAGCGACGATGAGATCCGCAAAGCCGTCGCCGTTGACGTCGCCGGCCGAGCTGACCCTGCCCGCCCTGTCGCCAGACGTCTCGCCGTCGATGACGAAGCCACCGGACCCCGAGGCGACGGACGAGAGGTTGATCGGCGCCGCACCCGTGCGGCCGAAGACCACATAGCTGCGCCCGGCGTTGACACGCCCACCCGGATCGGCGGTCTCGGCACCGATGATGAGATCGGCCAGACCGTCGCCATTGACATCACCGGCCGCGGAGATGGAGACGCCGAGGTAGCCGCTGGCGTACTCGCCATCGATGACGAAACCGCCGCTGCCGCCCTGCAGCGAGGAGACTTCGACCGCTGCCGCGCCAGCGCTGCGGCCGAAGATGACGAAAGCGCGACCTGCATCGGCTCCGGCGGCCGTACGGGCGTAGTGGGCGGTCACCGCGATGTCCGACAGGCCGTCACCGTTGACGTCGCCCGCGGCGGACATCACCCAGCCCATGCGGTCGCAGGAGCACTGGCCGTTGATCACGAAGCCGCCGGCGCCGGTGGCCACGGCGGACAGGTCCACGGACTGCATGCCGGTGCGGCCGAAGACGACATAGGCGCGACCGCCAGCGTCCAGGCCCGCCGGGTCTGCCATCCCCGAGCCGACCAGGATGTCGGCAAGACCGTCGCCGTTGACGTCGCCCGCGGAGGACACCGAGACCCCGCCGAGATCGCCCGAGCACTGCCCGTTGATGACGAAGCCGCCGATGCTGGCGCCGACGTCCGAGGCGTTGAAGGAAGAGAGCCTGCTGCGGCCGAAGACGACGTAGGTGCGCCCGGCCTTCGAGCCCGCAGCCGGGTCGGAATTGGGTGCCGAGAGGGCCAGGTCGGTCAGGCCGTCGCCATTGACGTCGCCCAGCGACGACATCGACATGCCGAGCTGGTCGGCGCTCTGGGCGCCAGGGTTGTTGATCGAGAAGCCGCCGGTCCCGCCCGAGACCGTGTTCAGATTGACGTTCGTGGTCGCCGTGCGACCAAACACCACATAGGCCCGGCCGGCCTCGGTGATGCCAGACTCGTACCACAGGGGCGCAGCGAGGAGGAGGTCGGACAGACCGTCGCCGTTGACGTCGCCAGCGGTGGTGGGCTTGTAGTAGCCGAGCCAGTCGTTCGGGGTTCCCTGGCCGTAGATCGCGAAACCTCGCCCGGCGGCGCCGAGCGCCGAGAGTTCGATCGGGCTTCCGGTGCCGGTGCGACCGAAGACCACGTAGACGGCTCCGTTCGCGTTGTTGGCCAGCGGCGACGAGACGACCACGTCGTCGAGACCGTCGCCGTTGACGTCGCCCGCGGAGGACACGCCGTACAGGCCCCAGCCGTTGGCCGGCTCGCCGTTCATCGCGAAGCCGCCGGTGCCGCCCGCGATGGCCGACAGGGAGACCACGGTCTGCGAAGAATCGACGATGGAGGCGGTGTACGGCGTGCCGGCGGCCGACTCGTTGCCCGCCGCGTCGGCCACGCGGGCGGTGTAGCTGACCGTGTGGCCCACCGACAGGACGCGCGTGTCGGCATAGCTCCAGGCGGTGCCGCTGACCGTCGCGGTGCCGAGGAAGGTGCTGCCGTCGTAGATGCGCACGGTGTCGCCGCTGCCCAACGTCGCGGACACCGTGCCGCTGACGCCCGGGCTGCGGTCGTCGGTGGGGTTGCCGCTGGTCACCACGCCTTGCAGCGGCCCGAAGTCGTCGGTGATCGCGGTGACGGCGGCCGTGATGGCGGGTGCCACGGTGTCCACCGTGGCTGTGTAGGCGGCGCTGGCCGCGCCTTCGTTGCCTGCGGCGTCGGTCACCTTGACCGTGTAGGCAACCGCTTGGCCATGGCTCAGCGTGCGGCCGTCCGCGTAGCTCCAGCCTGTGCCGCTGACCGTGGCGGTGCCGAGGAAGGTGCTGCCGTCGTAGACGCGCAGCGTCTCGCCCGAGGCCAGCGCGGCACCCAAGGTACCGCTGAGCGCGAGGGTCGTGTCGTCGGTGGTGCTGCCGCTGGCCACCGTGCCGGTGAGGACACCGATGTTGTCGATGATTGCGGTGACCGCGGCCGCGGTGGTAGGGGCCGAGGTATCGACGGTGATGGTGTACGCGGTGCTGGCGGAACCCTGGTTCCCGACCGCATCAGCCACCCGCACGGTGTAGCTGACAGCCTGGGCATCGGTCAACGTGCGGGTATCGGTGTAGGACCATCCGGTGCCGCTGACGATCGCCGTGCCCAGGAATATGGAGCCGTCGTAGACCCGCAGCGTCTCGCCGGTGACAAGCGGCGCGCTCATCGACCCGCTGAGTTCGAGACTGGTGTCGTCCGTGGTACCGCCGTTCGGGGCGATGCCGGTGAACAATCCGTTGTTGTCGGTGACCGCCCCGATGCTCGCACTCGTGGCCGGCGCCGCGGTGTCCACCGCCGCGGTGTAGGCGCTGCTGGCCGTGCCTTCGTTGCCGGCTGCGTCGGTGACGCGCACCGTGTAGCTGACCGTCTGGCCGTTGGTCAGGGTACGGCTGTCGGCGTAGCTCCAGCCCGTGCCGCTGACCGTCGCGGCGCCAAGATAGGTGCTGCCGTCGTAGACGCGCAGCGTCTCGCCCGTCACGAGCGCTGCGCCCAGCGTGCCGCTCAAGGCCAGGCTCGTGTCGTCGGTCGTGCTGCCGCTCGTCACCGTGCCGGTGAAGATGCCGAAGTTGTCGGTGATCGCCCCGGTGCTCGCGCTCGTGGCAGGCGCCGTGGTGTCCACCGTCGCGGTGTAGGCGCTGCTGGCCGTGCCCTCGTTGCCGGCCGCGTCGGTGACCCGCACCGTGTAGCTGACCGTCTGGCCGTCGGTCAGCGTGCGGCCGTCGGCATAGCTCCAGCCCGTGCCGCTGACCGTCGCGGTGCCGAGGAAGGTGCTGCCGTCGTAGACACGCAGCGTCTCGCCCGTCACCAGCGCCGCGCCCAGCGTGCCGCTCAAGGCCAGGCTCGTGTCGTCGGTGGTCGCGCCGCTCGTCACCGTGCCGGTGAAAATGCCGAAGTTGTCGGTGATGGCCCCGGTGCTCGCGCTCGTGGCCGGCGCCGTGGTGTCCACCGTCGCCGTGTAGGCGCTGC
>JAIXWM010000186.1 GCA_027491255.1 Rubrivivax sp.
CCAAGCGCTGTGCGAACCGGGCGGCCCAGGCGCTGCGACTGGCGGCCGCGGCATTGCGCACCAGCCAATCGGCGCTGGGCGCGTACTTCCGGCGGTTGAGCGCCCGCATGGACAAACCTAAGGCGGTGACGGCTGCAGCGCACAAACTGGCGCGGGTGATCTACAGCATTTTGATCAAGGGCGAGGAATATACCGATCAAGGCCAAGCCTACTACGAAGAACGTTATCGGCAGCGCGTGCTGCACAACCTCAACCGGCGGACGCAACAGTTGGGCATGACGCTGGTGGCAACCGCGCCAGCGGCGCATATGGCTTGAAAAATCACTTGTACGTCAGTCACTTACGGGGATTTTCTTGTGAGGCTGCAGCCGCGGTGCTCGGCGCATGATTGGGCTGCTTCTTATCGGGGAACGACTGCTTCCGAGTTGCTGTGATTGCCTTGGCCTTGGCACGTGCGGCTGTGTATTGATCTCCGTCGCGCCACCGCTTGAGATACTTCCAGAATTCTGACTCTGTCTTCATGTGTTTGCTACTGTTGCAGCGCGTGCAGACCAGTGCGAGATTGATTGCATTGTCGGAGCCACCTCGGGAAACAGGTTGAAGATGATCCTTTGAAAACTTAAAAGAACCACGCTCATCCTGCAACTGCGACATGCAAAAGTAGCACTGATGCGACTGAATCAAGAGCAGCGTCCGTATGTCGGCGGCCGAGTGACTACCTCCGCCGGCCGCGAGTCGCTTCTTGCGCGACTGTGTTCGAACGTAGTTTTGCCTGTATTTCTCGTCGATATTTAGCCAGGACACGACAGTCCAGTAACTCTTTGCGCGGATTTCGTAAGGTCCGCCAAATCGCTGTCGGATTTCCTTCTGTTCTTGCAGAAAATTGCGCGCTTGTCGTTCAGAAGTGCGGCTGCCAAAGAAGAGCTTTAGTGACGAGTTCAGCGCTGCTCGGTCATTGGTATGCCGGGAAAGAACCCCCTCAAGTTCCGCGACGCGAGCTTGTCGCTGTTGTTGCTGACAAAGGCATTCGTGAAATTTAGCAGGGATCGCCGAGCCGCAATCGGCACAGCGGCAATGGCGGCGTAGCACTTTGATCGAGCCATCGCATAGGAACTGAATGCTCTCGCCGTTCAGTTGCACAACCACCATATTGGGCTTGGATGACAGGCCATACAGCCAGCCCGTGTCTTCCGCAGGCTGAACGTAGTCAGGTCCTTGTCTCAATCGATGGTTTGCGACGAGGTACTTCTTTGGCATTTTGCGCGTAGGTGAAAGTGGGAAGTGCTTTCTGCACCCCAACGACTGAAAGGGACTACTTCCCCGTCCCGAACCAGCCGCAAAGCGGCAAGCGGCCACAACGTGCCACGATGGGAAGTGCGAACTCTCATCAGCTCACTCGGAAAGGGAAGTCCATGGCTATCGTATTCGTCGGCATCGATCTCGCCAAGAGCGCGTTTGCGGTGCACGGGGTTAACCCGGCTGGCAAGCCCGAACTGGTCCGCCCGAGCGTGCCGCGCACCAAGTTGCACGAGATGATCGCCGCGCTGCCGCCGTGCACCATCGGCATGGAAGCTTGCTCGGGTGCTCATCACTGGGCCAGGTTGTTCCAGGCGCTGGGCCATACCGTGAAGCTCATGGCGCCGAAGTTCGTCGCGCCCTACCGCCTGTCCGGCAAGCGCGGCAAGAACGACGCTGCTGAAGCTCCGGCAATCTGCGAGGCGGTGCAGCGGCCCAACATGCGGTTCGTTCCGGTCAAGAGCCCCGAGCAGCAGGGTCAACTGATGGTCCACCGGGCCCGGCAGGGGTATGTCGAGGCAAGAACGGCCACCATCAACCGCATCCGTGGCCTGCTCAGCGAGGTGGGCATCGTGCTGCCGCTGAAGGCCGAGACGGTGCGTCGAGAAGCGATGGCGCAGCTCGAAGACTTGCCGGGGTGGGTGAACACCGTCATCGGCGATCTGCTCAGCGAAGCCCGTCGCCTGGACGAGCGCATTGCCGAATACGACCGGCACGTGGCGCTGATGGCTCGGCAGAGCAGCCAAGCCCAGCAACTGCTGCGTCTGCGCGGTGTCGGGGAGACCACAGCCACTGCGCTGATTGCCATGATCGGCAACGGGCGCAACTTCCACAACGGCCGACAGCTCAGCGCGTGGATCGGCCTGGTTCCAGGCCAGTACAGCTCGGGTGGCAAGACTCGGCTTGGCCGCATCACCAAGAGTGGCGACGCGTACCTGCGAAGCCTCCTGGTGATGGGTGCCCGCGCCGTCCTGAATGCAGCCAAGCACAAGACCGACAGCATCAGCCGCTGGGCGATGGCTTTGGCCGAAAGGGTTGGCTATTGGAAGGCAGTGGTCGCGATCGCTGCGAAGAACGCCCGCATGGCGTGGGCGGTACTGGTGAAGAGCGAAGCGTTTGCCATGCCGGCGTGAGGCATCAACTGCCAAGCCGACCAACCCCACGACCCGGAGACCAGACACACACCGGATACACCGCCGCGTGACGGCTCGCGTTGATGCGTCAAGGTTGGACCTGTGCGAGGAATACCTGATTAGCTCAAGGAGGCGGCTTGTACTGACCTCGGCTAACGAATGAGGACCTCGCGCGCGTCTTGCATCAGGGTCTGCAGCAGATGAGCTGCGTCGATGACCGTTTGTAGTACTCCCAGCCCGCACCCTTGACCTTTTCATCGCGACTACCGAAGCGTCGTCGGACACCGAAGCCAACTTCCGTGATGAGTCGCTGCGCGACCCATCACGGCAGAGTATTGCTTGACAGATGGGGAAGCCCTTGTAGTTCGAGCTAAACTGCCCGAGGAGGCAGATACTGTAAGCCCGGACTGAGACAATATACGGAGTACCTCAGGGCGGGCTTACAGTGCCTGCCGTAGCGGGTCAGCTTGAGCAAGGGGCTATACCCGCCTGGCGAAGCTGCAACACCTAGATTTCCGGTGCCAATCTAGCTAATTCAATTTGAATGGCCCGAATCAATTCGTCTAGGCAGCGCTGTAGGAGTGCCCAATACTTCTGATCCGAGGCGGCAAGAGCCTCATCAAGATCCCGCTGCAGGTATTCTCGAAGCGACGCTTCCACACCGGGCACCAGTTCCAAATGATGCTCGTTGTTCCTGTATACACGAATTCGGTGAAGGGCATCGAATAGCGATGGATACGAAGCCTTGATCTTGGAGAAAAAGTACTTCTTCTCAAGTATAGAACTGCCGTATCTGTCGATACTCTCAACAAAGCATCTATTAAGGATGCTGAGAGTTAATCCAAGTGTTTGTGGATCCTTTGCTACGACTGCGTCGCGTAGGCGATCCGCTTCGGGAAACGAGTTCGGGCCGAACAAGGACGGCTGACTGGTCGACTTCGCGACTCGCTCCAATTCCCGCATGTCCTCGGCGATTTCTCGAAGCCTAACAGCAAGAAACGCCACTCTATCGTCGGGAGCGGCCAGTCGCATTCGCCAAGGACGACCCTCGCGTCGTGCATTCTCGCTCGCGACGTAGTCCGCGAGAACAGAGTAGGTGACATAGGGATAGTCGGGTGCAGACACGACTCCGTATCGAAACAGATGAGTATATGACTGCCCCTGCGAAGCAGCAAGCTGAAAGGCCTGAATATCTCCTACAGAGAGAGATTCCAGGGATCGGTACTCCTCTGGATAGAAGCGTTCCAATTCGTCGACAACATGTCTGACATAGAAAACTAACTCATCGTCACGAAGGGCACGTTGTTTGTCCAGGCGCCCTTTCGCAACCTTGAGGGGGAACGGCTCGCCCGCCATCTGCGCCATCTGGGCCACGTGACTGCAGGCAAGTCGAGTTAGAAGTGGATGGCCTGCATACTGTTCAAACAATGATGTGAGCGCGGACGCGTCGTATCGCATCCCAACGATCTTTCCAATCTTTTGTACGAGTTCGCTTGACTCTGACCCAGTGAGACCTCGAAGGAAGATCGTGGTCACGATTCCGAAGAGTGGATTCTGAAACTCTCCGAATCGGCTCTCTTCGGCTATCGCGGGATTGACTCCTGCTATTACAACATTGAATCGTGGAAACGTTGATTGGGCGGTGCGAATTGCCTGCCAGAACTCGAGAAACTCCGCATCCCAGTGTTTGTCTGCCGCAGTCTTTGGTGTAATCCACTCGATCTCGTCTATGACAATGGTTATGCGTTCAAGGTTGGTAGCTTGTACCAAGTCCCGCAGAACAGAGAGAAAGTCATCTGCCGCGTCAAGTTCAGAGAAGCTCGGGAGTGGGGTAATCAACTGGTCGTGGGTGAGTCTCTTTGCTATGTATTCAAGCGCTTGATTCCAGCGTCGCTTTCTCAGGGATGGTGACTGGCCATCAAACACTTCGACTCTGTGCTTCGAGTCCTTTTCAAGGACTCTCTGAAGTTTCCAAAGAAGAGAGGTCTTTCCAGTCTTCCGGAGTCCGAAAACCGCGGCATTCTCACTGCGCCGGCAAAAGTCAAGAATCTGACCCAGCTCGTGGCCCCTGCCAAAGAAGTACGTATCCTCTCGAAGGGGAAGGGTGTACTTGTACCTGTCGAGAAGAAGGAAGTGCCGTTGGAGTTGATTGCGAACCGTCCATGCATCTGCCGATCTATCAAGTAGAGCTGATGCGGCAAACGGCACGACGATTCTGGATTCCTTATTTTCCAGGAGATACGACGACACCCACGAGTCGGCATTCGCTGCCTCGGAAATCAGGAAGCACAAGAGTGGTTCAACTCGCCCTTTGGCTGGGTCAGTGGAAAACACATGCTCGATGGCGCGTATCGTTCTGGGTTCAACTGCATCAAACCGAGAGTAGGCGAGAACCAACTCGTATTCGAAGCCGTACGACTCCGCCAACTCAGGGGAGGCTCGTAGGAGGAACACTGTAATGGTGGTACGCTCGTAGGTACGTGTATTCGCCCACGAAATGTCAAACCCTGCCGCCAGAAAGGGCCTCAACAGGTCAGCTTCTCTGCGATGGATGGACAGAAAGGGTCGCACGCTGTCGTGGACTTCACCAGGCATGTTGCAGTCTCGTGTTGGTGGGTTGGCGGGTATAACTTGTTCTAGGGCGCACTCCTGCGCCCGTATCCGGCTAGCACATCAACTTTGCGCCTCTATCCGGTTACGGACTTAGCTTAACTTTCGTGGCCCCACCGCGCAAGAGCCGAGGACACACCTCGCGCACCAGAATCGGGGCAGTACTGCCGCCGCTGAGTCGCCTCCGGCCGCGGGTTGCGGCCGAGGCAGCGGCACAGCCGGAGTTCGGTGTCTGCCAGCCGTCAACGCACTCTTGCCGCCGACGATGTCGCCGCCCCGCTGTGCGGGCACACCGATGCCCTCAGCCGCACGGAGCTTCGTCAAGCCCAGTGGCCCGAGGAACCCCTCTTCGAACATCCCGCCGGGGGACGCAGGGAACGGCGCGCATCGCAGACCACCGTCACCCGCACAGCAGTTCCACGTGCGCCCGGTAGCTGTAGATGCGGTTCTTCTTCTGGCCGGTGATCTCGGCCACGATGCCCAGGTCTTGCGGCAGCTTGACAGCGGCGCTGGCGGTCGGAATCTTCGTCTCCACGCGCTGCCGCGCTTGCTCGACGCTGAAGCGCGGCATCGTCGGCAGTCCTTCGGACAGGCAGTAGCTGATCGGCCCGGCCTTTGTGGAACGCCCGCAGGCGCTTGCGGCCGGCTGTGATCAGGCTGCCCAAGTTCGTCTGCCTTCGCCGACCCGGGACGGATCGTTCGCAGGGAAGCGCCGCGAGGTGCAGCAGTATGGGCACCATCCGCAAGACGATTGAGGTGCAGAGCGCCCAAGCCAAGCCCGTCGGCCGCGTCGATGTCGGCCTGCTGGACGCCACCGGCGAGGCCGAGATCGACCGACAGAGGTCCGAGGACGATGCCGATGCGCTGCGCGATGCCACAAGATTCGCGCGGCGCGTCCGCCTTCGCCTGGGCTTCAGGCAGGCGCAGATCGCTGAGCGGATCAGCGTGTCCCTCAACACCATCCGGAACTGGGAGCAAGGCGAGCGCCACCCCAGCGGCGCGGCCAAGGCGCTGCTTCGGGTCCTCGACAAGGCGCCTGAAGCCGCCTTGGCGGCCTTAGGCTGAAACGGGCGGCTTGCCGTGCAGCACATGCAGAAGGCGCTGGTGCAGATGAACATCCAGTTGGCCAACGTCATTGCCGACGTGGCCGGCGCCAGCGGGCAGGCGATCTTGCGCGCCATCGTGGCCGGCGAGCGCA
>JAIXWM010000013.1 GCA_027491255.1 Rubrivivax sp.
CGAACCCGATCGTCATCCCGATGACCGACGCGATGCGCCGGTTCGTGTTCGCCGTGCTCCGCGAGGCGGGCAAGCCGCTCGGGGGTGGGGGCTCCGGCGGGCGCGGCGTAGTCGTCGTTCAGGTCCCGGCGCGGCCATTCCTCCGGCCCGCCTTCGAACAGTTCAAGCCCGGCGCGCAGCGGCGCTTCCTCGCCCGCGTGGCCGCGCTCACCGGCATGGGGGCGCCCTGATGGCCATCCCCGTCCTCTCGAGCGTCACACCCGCCGCTGGGCCCACCAGCGGGGGCGACCTGGTCCGCCTCGTCGGGTCGGGCTTCGCCGCCCGCGTCGCCGTTCGCTTTGGCGCAGCCCAGGCCCAGGCGCGCCCGGTTCGCTTCGAAGCGGGGCTCGCCATCGTCGACGTCACGACGCCGCCGCATCCCGAGGGGCTGGTCTCCGTCGTCGTCGAGAACCTCGACGCAGCCGGCGCCCCGGTGCCCGGCGCGTTCGCGTCGCTTCCCGACGCATACCACTACACGCGCGCGGCGCTCGTCGGCGAGTCGAACCTCACCCGCCTCATTCGGGCGCTGCTCCGGATGTTGAAGGCGCAGGTCGCCGAGAACACCTCGATGGCCGTGGCCGTCGACTACGACGCCACCCCGGACGACGCGCTCCGCGTGGTGACGCTCGCGACGCTGCCGTCGCTCGTGCTGTCGGGCCCCACGGTCCGCGAGAGTCGCTTCTACGCCACGAACGTGCTGGCTGAGGACGTCGTGCCTGGCATCGCGGGCCCCGAGCTGCAGCGCCGTCGCCCGGCGATCACGGTCGACCTCGCCTTTGTCCTGACCGCCGCCTCTGACCGGACCGCCGAGCTCTTGAACCTCATGGCGTCGGTCGGCGCGTTTCTGAACCGCAACCGCTGGCTGACGCTGGCGCGCGACCCGGAGCACCCCGAGCGGGGCGCGGTGCGCTGGGAGATGGACCCCGAAGGCGAGTTCCGCACGAACCTCCGCGGCCAGAGCGACGTGCGCGTGTTCACCGCCGGGCTGGTCGTCCGAGGCTTCGACCTCGACGAAGGGCTCCCGATGGACCTCGGCAAGGCCGTCGCGGGCGCGGGTCCCGACCTCTCGACCCAGGTCCTCGGAGGCAGCCCGTGAGCGTCACGTTGATCAACCGGAGCGGGCGTTGCCTCGCGCTCAACCTCCCGCACGCGGCGGTCTGCGCGAGCGACGTCTGCCACTGCACGGTCGTCGCGGGACGGCCGCCCCGACGCATCTGCGCCTCGCTGTCGCTGGCCGCCGAGGCCGCCGCGACGGGGCTCCCCGAATCCTTTCTGTCGGCCCCCGAAGTGGCCGCGCTCGTTCGGCGCGGCGAGCTCGAGGTCCGACGCCATCCCCCGAAGTCCCAGGCGGACGCGGCCTCCGCGCCAAAGCGTCCCCGCCGCAAGCGAGGAGAATCGCCATGAGTGCCCAGCTGCTGTCGTCCAAGGTCGTCGTCATCGAAGAGGAACCCCGCGTTCGCGGCGTGCCGACCGTCCCCACGTCCGTCGCGGGGGCCGTCGGCATCACGCAGCGCGGCCCCATCGGGCAGCCCGTGCTGTGCACCTCGCCCGAGGACTTCGAGGCGCGCTTTGGCGGCTTCACCGCCGACGCCGACCTCACGCTCGCGGCGATGGGCTTCTTCGAGAACGGCGGAAGCCAGCTCTGGGTCGTGCGGACCGCGCACTACAGCAACCCCTCCGACCCCTCGACTGTGACGGCGCTTCGCGCGTCGGCCTTCCTCCAGGCGACGTCGTCCGTCGATGCGCCCGCAGAGGTCGTGGGCTTCCCGGTCTCGCAGATGTTCATCCCGAACGGCGAGGCGCTGCAGCTCTCGGTGAACGGCGGCGGACCTGTCGTCGCGGCCATCGTGGCCAACCCCGCGGAGGTCGACAGCGTCGCGACGTTCCCGACCGGCTTCGTGGGCGGCGAGGTGCTCGACGTCCGCGTCCTCGGCATGGACCAGAGCGTCACCTTCGAGCCGGGCGACCAGGCCATCGGCGACGTGGTCGCGCGTCTGAACGCCCAGCTGACGCTCGTTCGGGTCGACGAGGTCGCGGGGCAGATCCGCATCCGAACGGACCTGGGCGGCACCAACGCCCACCTCGAGATCACCGGCGGCGACGCGAACGCGGTGTTGGCGTTCCCCACGTCGACTTCACTCGGCTCCGGCAACGTCGGCCTTGCCGCCGAGGTCACGGCCACCGAGATCGCAGCCATCGTCATGGCCGCCGTCCCTGGCGTCGTCGCAGACGTCGTCGACGGGGCGCTTCGGCTTCGCACGGTCGCGACGGGCGCAGGCGCGAGCCTTCAGGTGCTCGCGGCCTCCTCGCTCGACGAGCGGCTTGGCTTCGACAACGCCGTGCACACCGGCAGCTCTGGCGGCGTCGTCAACGCGCTCCGCGTCGAGGGCAAGGACCCGGGAAGCTACGGCAACCGGCTCGAGCTCGAGGTGCGCGCGCCGACCAGCGGAGCGCCCGGCACCTTCGACGTCGCGGTCATCGAGGACGGCGCCTACCGCGAGGTGTTTGCCGACCTCTCGATGTCACGGACGAACCCGCGCTTCGTCGAGACCATCGTGAACGCGACGCGCGGCGGCTCGTCGCTGGTCCGTGTCACCGACCAAGCCGTCCCGGGTGCGCCCGCTCTCAACGGCCAGACGGTCACGCTCACCGGCGGGAACGACGGGCTCATCGGGCTGAACGACGGCGACTTCATCGGCTCCGAGGTTGGCAAGACCGGCCTCCGCGCGCTCGACACCGTCCAGGACCTGAGCCTGCTGCTCGTGCCGGGTCGGGCGACCGCCGCCATCCACAACGCGATGGTCACCTACTGCGAGAGCGTCCGCGAAGGGCTGGTGTTCGCCATCCTCGACCCGCCGGCGGGCGTGGGGGCGAGCGGCATCATCGACTACGTCGTGAACACGGCCGGCCTCGCCAACGTGAGCGAGCACGCCGCTATCTACTGGCCGCGCGTGAAGGTCCTGAACCCGGCCCGCAGCGTGTTCGGGTCGAGCGACCAGATCGTCGTGGCGCCGTCGGGGATCGTCGCGGGCGTCTATTCGCGCACCGACAGCGCGCGCCCGGGCGGCGTCTACGACCCACCGGCCGGCGTCGACACGGGGCGCCTCTTCGGCGTGCTCGGCTTCGAGACCGACGAGGTCCTCGAGGAGCGCAAGCGCGACCTCGTGTACCCCAAGCGCATCAACCCGCTCACGACCGGGCCAGGACTGCCCCGGTACATCGACGGCTCGCGCACGCTCAAGGGCGACGGGAACTTCCCCTACGTCGCCGAGCGCCGCGGGGTGAGCTTCATCGAGCGGTCGCTCAAGCAGGGCCTGCAGTTCGCGCGGCACAAGAACAACACCGAGGGCCTGCGCGCCCAGGTGCGGCGGACCATCACCGCGTTCCTGCTGACGCAGATGAACAACGGCGCCTTCCGCAGCCGCGAGCCCGACAAGGCCTTCTTCGTCGACGTGTCGGACACCCTCAACACGCCGACCGTCATCTTCGCGGGCAAGCTCGTGGCGCGGGTGGGCCTCGCCACGAACAAGCCGGCCGAGTTCATCATCCTCCGCATCAGCCAGGACACGCGGGCCCTCGAGGCCGAGCTGGCTGCCGCGGGCGCCTGAGGAGGACCCCCATGCCCGTCATCGGAACACCACGCAGCTTCCACAAGAAGTTCAAGTTCGTCGTCGAGATCGACGACATCGGCCACGCCGGCTTCCAGAAGTGCTCCGAGCTCTCGGTCGAGGTCGCCAACGTGCAGTACTTCGAGGGTGGCTCGCTCA
>JAIXWM010000089.1 GCA_027491255.1 Rubrivivax sp.
AGGTGGGCAGGTGGGCAGGTGGGCAGGTGGGCAGGTGGGCAGGTGGGCAGGTGGGCAGGTGGGCTGGGGCTGGGGCTGGGGCTGGGGCTGGGGCTGGGGCTGGGGCTGGGGCCGGGGCCGGGGCCGCCCGTGCCCGAGCCAAGGGGGCGCCTTCAGGTGGCCAGTTCCGGGAGGGCGCTTCGGGTTGGAGGGCTGCTGACCTGGCCGGTGAGCATCAACGCGGTGAGCGCGGCCCGGCGCGCGGCCGTCAGCGGATTGCGGCCTGGCGACTGCGGCGCGCGCAGCAGCAGCGCGATGCGGGCTTGGGTGCCCGGGCGGTCGTGCTGCATTTCGAAGGCGAGCCAGCGCAGTTGGTCGGCCTGCTCGGCGCGGCGGCTGTAGTAGCCGCGCGCGGCGTCGAACAGCGCGGGGTGCGCCAGGCGCGGGTGGGCCGAGACGGCGGCGCGGCTGCGCCGTTCGAACAGGTGCAGCAGCGCGTGCAGCAGCGCGGGGCCGGCGGTTTCCACGCCCTCGGCCACCAGGTCTTCGTGCACCACGCGCAGCAGCACCAGCGCCAGAAAGTCCAGGCCTTGGGGCGTGCCGGTGCCTGCCAGCCAGGGCAGCAGCCACTGCGCCACCTGGGGCGAGCGGTTGACCAACTCCTCGGCCATCGAGTGGGCTTCTTCGCCCGCGAGATGGCCCCCCAGGCAGGCGGCCCAGAGGCGGAAATCGCAGCGGTAGCCGTCTTCGACCAGATCGCGCGGCAGTTCCCAGGCCCAGCGGTGGTCATCGCCGGCGCCGTCGCGGCCCGACTGGGCGCGGTAGAGATCGCAGCGGGCCTGCCACAGCGCTTCACGGGGCACGGGCGTCTCGAGCAGCGCGCACAGCGCCTGCAGCGCGGCCACCCGGGCCCGTGCGCCCAGCGGCCAGCGCATCAGGCGCTCGAGCCGCGGCCAGGCCCGGGGCTGCTGCTTCAGCACGCCGTCGCGCAGGCGCGCGATCAGGCCCTCGTCGACGACGATGTGCCCGGGCCAGGTGGCGACGTGGTCGATCAGGGTCCAGGGCAGGCTGCCCTCGCACTGCACTTCCGAGTCGTATTCGACGCGCGCGCGGACCAGCCTGGCGCAGCGCGCCAAGAGCATGGTGGCGGGGTGGAACACGCGCAGGTTCTCGAAGCCGCAGTCCAGCAGCGACAGCGTCTCGCAGGGCACGTCCACCACCAGCGTGGGGCGCACGCGGGGCGCGCCGGGCCGCGGGCGCGGCGCGGCAGGCGCCGTGCAGCACGCGCGCAGCGCCACCTCGCCGGCCGGGGCGTCCTCGGTGGTGACGGCGCGCAGGCGCGGGCAGCCGCTGAGCAGCAGGTGCTCGACCGGCGCGGACAGCCGCGCCACCATCAGGCCGCGCGCGCCCTCGACGGCGAACTCGCGCAGCGCGCCGCCGACCCACTCGACCGCCAGCAGCGTGTCGTCGGGCTCGATCAGGCTCAGGTCGCGGCAGCCCGCCAGCGCGGGGCCCAGGCGCAGCACGCCGGTGGCGGCGTCGTCGGGCCGGGCGCCGATCAGCGCGACGAAATCGGCCGGGTCGACGGGACCCGCCGGCCCGAGGCTTGGCGCCGCGGTGCCGAAGTGCACGCCCTGCAGCAGCGCTTGCGGGCGCGCCTGCCGCATGAAGCGCCCCTGGCGCCCCCAGCAGGCGTCGAACCGCCCGATCGACCCGACCAGGCGCAGCGCGCGCGGCGGCTGCGCGCCGGCGTCCACGTGCACATGGGCGCCGCCCTCCGGCGGCAGGCGCACCCGCATCAGGCTGGGACAGTGGCTCATCGTCAGGTGGACCTCGCCGGCCAGGGCGCCGAGGTCCACGCACTTCAGGCGCGGGCAGTCCTGCAGATCGAGGAAGCGCAGACCGGGGGTGTCGAGCACCAGCAAGACCGCCTCGGGCAGGCACAGCGTCATGCCCCCGCAGCCGTCGACGCAGCCCGGCGGCAGGTCGGCGCTGGTGACGTGGGCGCCGTGGACGACGACGCTGGCGCCGGCCGGCGGCAGGGGCCCGGCGAAGGCTGTCGAATCGGCCTTCGCGGCGTCTGAAGAAATGTGCCCGGCGCTGGGGCTGGGCAGGAAGGGGTCGATGGTCATGATGCGGGCAGTGGATGAAATGCGTGCGGGCGTTGCGGCGCCCGTGATGGGTGCAGCAGCGCCTGGGGAAAACAAGGCAGGTTCGGGGGCAGGCTCGGACGCGGGCGCGGATGCCCGCCCGCCGGCGCATGGCGAGGGGGAGAGCAGGGCCGTTGATGTCGCGTCCACCCCCTTGAAGACGCCGGGCGCGGCGATTCGTCAGGCCCTGTCGCCGGGTTGGCGTTGGGCTCGGCGCGGGCGCTTCGCGCGCGACGCGGCGGCTGCGCTGCGCGACGTGGCCCTGGGCGCCGGCTTCGTCTACCTGCTCTGGGGCCTGCCTGGCGCCACCGAGGCGGTGCTGTCGGGCCTGCACGAGCCGGTCTCGCCCGGCGTCGACGTCACCGAGGCGATACGCCACGAGGTGCCGCCGCACGAGCCCGAATGGAAGCGTGAGGAGGCGCTGCGCGCCGGCCTGGAAACGCCCGATTTCCAGGCCTGCTGGGACCGCATCGACCTGGGCGGCATGAAGAACAGCCAGCGCATCGCCTGCCTGCACGCCGAGCGCAAGCGCCTGCAGTGGCTGCTGGACGAACAGGCGGCCCGCCTGCGCCAGAGCCTGGACCCGCCGGCGCTGGCCGCCTACGGCTCATCGATGCGGGCGTGGGCTGCCTGGCGTGACCGCTGGTGCGAACTCGATGCCGCGCGGAATCAGGCGCCGACACCCCGGGTGAGCGAGCTGTTCTGCGTCAACGAGTTGACGCGGGAGTTCATCTTGAAACTGCGTACGGGGAACGGACCGTCTTGATTCAAACCAGGCATGAGGCCGTATGGGCCCGTCGTTCAGCCATGCAGAGGCCGTCTTCGGCGACCCGGGTCAGGCGCCACCGACCGGGGGCTTTCATCCGAAATGGACGCAGTGCGAAGCCGTTCCTGGCCGGGCGCGCGGTGGTCGGGCTCGAACTCGGCGTCGCAGAGCGCCAGAGCCCGTCGTCAGACTCCAAGACGGCCGTCGCCGCATCGATACCTGCATCGGCAGCCGGACCGGCAAGGTCGTCGGGTGCGCCCCACACCCCGCCGGCCCCATGGATTGAGTTGAATCGATTTGGTGTCTAAGAACAATTAGAATCGCGTATCCTGTTTGTATTGTCAATCTCTGGGTATTCCTTGGACTATCTCAAGGCGTCGCGGATGCTCCGGGCGGGCATGGTGGCTCTTGCCATGGCCTGGATTCCCGGTGTGTCTCCAGCCCAGACGGACAAGGTGATCCAGGCTGCGGGCGCCGCCTTGCGCAGCGAGCGTCCGCAGACCGCCTGGGACCTGCTGGAGCCGCTGGAGCCTCAGCGCTCGGGCGAGCGTGATTTCGACCTCCTGTTGGGCATGGCGGCGATGGCGGCTGGGCATCCTGACCGCGCCATCGTCGCTTTCGAACGCGTGCTGATCACGGACCCATCCTACGCGGGCGCCCGGATCGAGCTCGGCCGCGCCTACCTCGGCCTGGGCGCGCTGGATCTGGCCCGTGCGGAGTTCACGGCCGCACTGGAGCTCGAGCCGCCTGCGCCCGCGCGACGCGCCATCGAGCGCTTCCTGGCGGACCTCGAGCGCCGCGAGCGCGAGGCGGCCACGCGAACCACGGTCTGGATCGAGACCGGCACCGGGTTCGACTCCAACCTCTCGGCGGCCACGCGCGACTTCCAGAGTGCCATCCTCTCCGGCTTCGGTGTCCCTGACGTCACGCCCACCGGCAATTCGGTGCTGCGCCGAGCCTCGTTCGCAACCCTGGCCGCCGGGCTCGATCACAGCCGCCCGCTGGGGCGGGGCCTGACCTTCTACGCCGGGGCGGAGTTGCGGCGCCGCGCCTACGAGCGTTTCGGCGACTTCGGCGTGCACGCCGTCGATGTGCGCGCTGGCGTGCAGACCAAGGCCGGGAGCGGGGAGTTGCGCACGGGCCTGAACTGGTCCGGCTTTCGCCAGAAGGGCATGGCGCCCGCGGACCCAGCAGCGTCGAGCGACCGTGAGGTCTGGTCCGGGGTGGTGGACTACCGGCAGCCCTTGACGGACTCCCTGGTCGTTTCTTCGGGGCTGCAGGCGGGGGCCTCGCGCTTGCCGGACAGCCCGACCCAGGACGTGCGGCAGGCGGCTGCGCAGGTCGCGCTCGCGCGCCTGTTCCCGCAGCACCCGGACGCCTACCTCGGTGCCAGCCTGGGATGGTCGCGGGATGCGGCACGGCGCGCCCTGCCCACCGGCTCGAACGTTTCCCGTACCGCGGGCTCGATCCGCCTGACCGGCCAGTGGCCCCTGCGCCCGGCGTTCGACCTCCAGGGCGGCTTGGGTTGGGCGCTTCGGCGCGACCTGAGCGACTTTGCGCGGTCGACCCAGATCGCGCACGGGCGCGACCTGACGTCCGACCTGAGCGCCGGTCTTGTCTGGCGCCCGGCGGCAGCCTGGTCGGTGCGCGCCTCGATGAGCTACGTGGTCAACGCATCCACCATCGATCTCTACGATTTCCGGCGCTGGGAGGGCAGCATCGTGTTGCGCCGGAGCTTCGGCGGATGAGGCGGCCGGCGCGGCGCGCGACAGACGGGCTGCCTTGCGGTGCCTGGGGGAGGCTGCGCCTGTGGGGTGTGCCTGCGCTCCTGCTCTGCACTGCTGCGGCCTGGGCGCAATCCCCGTCTCCCGGCGGTGCAGCGGCAGGGGGCGTGGCGCGCAGCCTGAGCGCCGCCTCGGCCCGGGTGCTGCCGGCATCGGTCGCCGCGCTCGGCGAGGAACTCCTGGGCCGGGTCGGCGCACTCGTCGCGCGCCAGCCCGCGGGCTGGGACGACGGCGAGGCCACCGCCGCCTTCCGCACCCAGATCGCCGCCGCCGTCGACAGCCACCCGGATTCGAAAGCGTCGCAAGCGCAGGCAGAGGCGGGCACGCTGTCCGTCGGCGAGGCTCGGGCCGCTTTGTTCCCGCAAGTCAGCGGTGTCAGCTCCGGCGGCTACCGGCGCATCGACCGCGACACGGTGCTCGGTACCCCGGCCCGGGAGCAGCCGTGGTTGACGCTGGGCGTGAGCGTGAGCCAGCTCCTGCACGACTTCGGCGCCACTGCCGCGCTGGTCAGTGGCAGCGTGGCGCGCGAGCGCGCCGCGGCGCTGCGGCTCGCCAGCACCCGCGCCGACCTGGCCTATCGCGCGATCGCCGTCAGCGTCGAACTCGCGCGGGCGCAGGAGCACCTGAACCTGGCGCGCGAGAACGTCAGCGCGCGGGCCTCGATCCTGAAGCTCGTCCGCGAGCGTTTCGAGACCGGGGGGGGGTCTCAGGCAGACGTCATCCGGGCCGAAGCACGCTGGCTGGATGCCGGCGCGACGCTGACGTCCGTCGAGATGGCGCTGCAGGCGGCGCAGTCGGCCTGGACCGAGGTCTTCGGCCGCGAGGCCGAGACCGTGGACTGGCCCCCGGAGTTGCCTCTGGCCGAACTTGCGGAGCCGCTGGCCAGGGTGGCGCAGCGCTTCGGGTCGGTGCAGGAGCTGTCCGCCCAGGCCGAGGCCGCGCGCGCGGACGCACGCGCGGCAGCCTCACGCCTGTGGCCCAGCCTCTCGCTCGAGCTCACGGGCTCGCGGCGCGACCTGGTGGGCAGCGGCAGTCCGGGCACCGACGCCTCTGCCCAGTTCGTCGTCCGCTACAACTTCTTCACCGGGGGCGCGGAGGTCGCGCGGCGAGACCGCGCGCAGGCGCAGGCCCGCCAGGTGGACGCGCAGCGCGAGGCCCTGCTGCGGCAGATCGAGCGCGCGCTCGCGCAGGCCTTGTCGGCGGCAGGCCGCAGCGACCCGCTGGTCCAGGCGCGGCGCGACGCCGCTCGGCGTTCCATGGATTCCCTTCGGGTGGTGCGCGAGCAGTTCGCCTTCAACCGCGGTTCGCTGCTGGACCTGCTGCGCGTGCAGGAGGAATTGCACACCGCGGCGCGTGACCTGGTCGACGCAGCGGCAGACCGCGAGCTCGCGCGCCTGCGCCTGCTGCACCTGGGTGATGCCCTCGGGCCGCTGTTCGCCCCGCGCGAGGCGCCGCGCCCAGCCGGCGTTACGAAATGAGCCCCGGCGTGGGCATGGCGGGTGCAGCAGACCTCCGCGGGGACGGCCCGCCGTTCGCGCGCGGCCCCGATCCGGGCACAGTTCGGGACGGCCTGGAAGAGGCGCTCGTGTTCCTGCTGGAGCACCTCGGGCAGCCGATGTCGCGCGCCGCCCTGCGTGCCCGGGTGGCGCGGGCGCCCGGCCCCTGGACCGTCGAGCAGGCCGTCGAGGCCCTCGAAAGCCTCGGCTTGCGTTGCGAGCCGCGGGCCCTGACCGGGGCCGAGGCCGAGGCGCTGCACCAGCCGGCGCTGGCCTTGCGCCGGGGCGGCGGCGCGCTCGTGATCACCGGCGCGCAGGCGGACGGCGGGGTCCGCCTGTGGGCGCAGGGCGTGCCCGACGGCGCCTTCGCACCGTCCGACTGGGCGCAGCAGCTCGAAGGGCCGGTGCTGGTGGTTTCCGCGGCGCTGCGGCCGTCCGCGGGCCCGGCGGCGGCGCAGCGGGGACGCTACGGGCACTGGTTCTGGGGGCCGCTGGGGGCGGCCCGGGGGCTGTACGCGCAGGTGGCGCTGGCGGCCCTCCTGACCAACGTCTTCGCCCTGGCGGCATCGGTGTTCTCGATGATCGTCTACGACCGGGTGATGCCCAACAACGCCACCGAGACCCTGATGGCGCTGCTGGCCGGCGTCGGCCTGGTGCTGGTCGGCGACTTCGCGATCCGTACCCTGCGCGGCTACTTCATCGACGTGGCAGGCGCCCGCGCCGACATGGTGATCGCCGACACGCTGTTCGAGCAGTTGCTCGAGATGGAGATGGTCGCCCGGCGCGGCAGCACCGGGGCCACCGCCGCGGTGATGAAGGAGTTCGAGAGCCTGCGCGAGTTCCTGACCTCGGCGACCCTGGCAACCCTCATCGACCTGCCTTTCGCGCTCGGTTTCCTGGTCGTGATCGCCCTTGTAGGCGGACCGCTGGTCTGGGTGCCGCTGCTCGCGATCCCGGTGGTGGTCCTGGTGAGCGCGGCCATCCAGCCGCAGCTGCGGCGGCTGGTCCAGTCGGCCTACGAGGACGGCCAGAGCAAGCACGCGGTGGTCGTCGAGACCCTGGGCGGCATCGAGACCATCAAGAGCCTCGGGGCCGGCTCGCTGATGCGCCGCCGCTGGCAGGATGCGATCGCGCACCAGTCCGCGGTGGGGCTGCGTACGCGCATGCTCTCGCAGCTGGCGGGCAACACCGCCAACACCGCCTCGCAGGCGGTCTGGATCGGCACCGTGGCGGCTGGCTTCTTCCTGATCCGGGACGGCTCCATCGGCTCCGGGGCCATCGTGGCCTGCTCCATGCTCGCCGGGCGCGCGATCGCTCCACTGGCACAACTGGCGCAACTGGGCACCCGCCTGAACCAGGCCCTGTCCAGTTACAAGGCGCTGAACGGTCTGATGTCGCAGCCGCGCGAACACGGGCCCATGGCCGCCTACGTGCGGCGCGACCGGGTCGAAGGCGGGATCGAGTTCCGCGATGTCTCCTTCTCCTACCCCGGCCAGCAGCAGGGCGGGCTGGACGGCGTCTCTTTCACGATCCGCCCCGGCGAGCGGGTTGCGCTGCTCGGGCGGGTCGGTTCGGGCAAGACCACTGTCGCCCGGCTTCTGCTCGGGCTGTACCGGCCCGAGCGCGGCGCGGTCCTCGTCGACGGCATGGATGTTCGGCAGTTCGACCCGGCTGACCTGCGCAGCCACGTCGGCGCCGTGCTGCAGGACACCTGGCTGGCCTCGGGGACGATCAAGCAGAACATCGCGCTCGGCGCGTCCGCACCGACGGACGCGCAGATCCTGGGCGCGGCCGAACTGGCGGGCGTGCACGATTTCGTGGCCGCGCATCCCGAGGGCTACGGGCGCGTGTTGCGGGAGCGCGGTGAAGGACTTTCCGGTGGCCAGCGGCAGGCCATCGCCGTGGCGCGCGCGCTCGTGGGCCGCCCGGCGATCCTGCTGCTGGACGAGCCGACCAGCGCCATGGACACGACCAGCGAGCGCCGCCTGATCGAGCGCCTGCGCGGTGCGTTCGACGCGTCCACGGTACTCGTGATCACGCACCGGGCCACGCTGCTCGACCTCGTCGACCGCGTGATCGTGCTGGACAACGGGCGTGTCGTCGCCGACGGCCCGAAATCCGATGTCTTGCGCGCGCAGGCGCCGGTCCGGCCTTCGACGCAAGGTTCCGAACAGCCATGAACCTACCCGCCCCCCACGCCCGTCCCCGGCGCGGGGCCGCCCGGTGAACACCATGCGCAACGCCGAGGACAGCCCTCTTTCCCGCCCGCAGGCCGCGCGCGGCCCGCTGGCCGGCGCACTGGCGCCTGACCGCGCGACGACGGCGCCGGCGTCCGGCGGCGCAGACGCGCCGCCACGCCCACCGGCCCGGGGTGCGGCGCCCGGCGAGTTCACGGGCCTGGCGCAGGCGCTGAGCATCGGCCGCGTCAACCGTGCCTCGTCCGGGCTGCTCATCGGCATCGGCGTCGTCTTTTCCGCGCTGCTGGTCTGGGCCGCCCTCGCGCGGGTGGACGACGTGACCCGCGCCGACGGCCGGGTCGTCCCGTCGGCGCGGCTGCAGGTGGTGCAGAACCTCGAGGGCGGCATCATCCGGGCCTTGCACGTCAGGCAGGGCGAGCGTGTGGAGGCTGGCGCGGAACTCGTCAGCCTGTCGCCCACGCAGTTCGGCAGCGAGTACGACAGCCGGCGCCAGCAGCTGATGGCGCTGGGGGCGCGCATGGCGCGGCTGTCGGCGGAGTCGAGCGACGCCGCCGCCGTGGCGTTCCCCCAGGATCTGCTGCGCGACGGGGCCGCCTTCGTCGCGGCAGAACGGGCCGAATGGAGCAACCGGCGCGCGCGCCTGGCTGCGGACCTGTCGGTCCTCGACGCGCAGATCGATCAGCGCTCGCGTGAGGCCGACGACACCCGGCAGCAGATCGTCACGCTGGAACGCAGCCTCCAGGTGGCGCGCGAGGAGCATGCCATCGTCGCCCTCATGGTCGAGCGTGGCCTGGAGCCGCGCGTGGAACTGCTGCGGGCCGACGCCCGCCTCATCGACCTCGAGGGGCGGCTGGCGACGGCCAAGCTGACGCTGCCGCGTCAGGTGGCGGCGGTGCAGGAGGCGCGGGCGCGCCGCGAGGCTTTGCTGCGCCAGCACCGCAGCGAGACCTCGGCCGAGCTCACGCGCGTCAACGGCGAGCTGCGAACCCTGCAGACGGCCATCCCGGCCCTGGCGGACCGCGTCGAACGCACCGGTATCCGCGCTCCGGTCAAGGGGATCGTCAACCGCCTGTTCGTGAGCACGGTGGGCGGCGTGGTCAAGCCCGGGGACCCGATCGCCGAGATCGTGCCCGCCGACGACGAGCTCGTCGTCGAAGCGCGGATCCGGCCGCAGGACATCGGCTTCGTCAAGGTCGGGCACCCGGCGCGCGTCAAGCTCAGCGCCTACGACTATTCGATCTTCGGCACGATGGAGGGCACGGTCACGCAGATCGGGGCCGACGCCGTCCCGGCCGAGGACGGGAAATCGTCCTTCTACCTGGCCCGCGTGGCGACGCGGACCAAGGTCTTCGAGGCCTCCGACCGGCGCCTGGCCATCATCCCTGGGATGGAGGCGCAGATCGACATCGTCACCGGCAACAAGACGGTGCTCACCTATCTCAGCAAGCCCCTCGTCGCGGTCAGGGAGAACGCGTTCCGAGAACGTTAGTGCCTGTGCCTGTGCCGGTGCCGGTGCCGGTGCCTGCATCCGTGCTGCACCGGCCTGTCGCGCCCGCAGGTGCTGGCGGCATCCGGCGCCGCCTCACGGTCACGGCCGCGTGAAGACGGCCAGCCCCTGGGCCGACGCCGGGGCGCTGCCGGCGCTCCTCATCGAGTAGCCGAATGCCGCCGCTTCGCCCGTCGCGCCGATGAACCGGCCGGCGAGCGTCCCGGAGCCGGCGCCCGCCGCGCAGGTGCCGGTGCAGCCGACCGCCAGCGTGCCCGCGGCGCTGGCGGCCTCGAAGCCGCCCGAGCGCAGGGGCATCGGCATCGTCTGGGCGCTCAAGCGCGCGCCGCCAACCGCCGCCGTGACGCTGGCGTCCACGGTCTGGCGCGTGAAGTCGGCCCGCAGGGTCGCCGCCTCGAGCGTGCCCACCTGGCCCGCGGCCCCCGTTGGCAGGGTGCCGCCGGCGAAGCGGTACTCCACCGTGCCCGTCTGCGGCAAGGTCTGCAGTGCCGTCTGCACCGGGCCGGTGAGGATGTGGAGAACGCCGCCCAGCGGCGCGGCCGCGCCGCCGGCACGGTCGGCGTAGTCGGCCGTGGCCCAGCGCCCCCAGTTCAGGCCGGCTGCCGTGCCGTCGCTGACGGGTCCTGCGCCCGTGGCCGTCAGCGTCACGGGCCGGTCCCCGCCGGTGCCTGCCGCGCCCATCCAGGCGTCCACCCGCGCCGCGATCGCAGCGCCGGACGGCTCGATGACCCGCGCGGCAGCGGCCTCGATCGCCTGGGCGGCGGTCTCGCGCCGCCCGGCTGCCGCGTCCCAGGCGCCGAGTTCACCCGCAAGCAGCACCGTGCGGCGCGCGGCGGTCGCGTCGTGGCTGCCGCGGGGCGCCGTGTAGCCCACGGCACCCTGCAGGCTGTCCCAGGCGCCGGCCACGGTGTGGAGTTCGTAGGCCAGGGCAGCGCTCTCGGCGGCCACGCCGCCCAGGCGGCCCTGGACACTGCCGGCTGCTGCCTGCTGCGTGCCCAGCGTGCGCGACACCGACAAGGCGCAGTCGTCGCAGCCAGCCTGAGCCGTGGCCGAGAACGAACCGTCGCGCCCGAGGGGCGCGGCTGTCAACTGGGCGAGCCAGCCGACCGCGCCGACGGTCGCCTCCAGGCGTGTCGACACGGTCTGGCGGCTGAAGTCGATGCGCAGCGTCGAGGCGCGCAGCGCCCCGGTGGTGCCGTCCGCAGCCAACGGCCGGGTCCAGACGGCCGGGCTCAGTTCGCTGTCGCCGGTGAGGATCTGCGTCACGTACACCGGCCCGGGCTCGTTGATGGTGTACCAGGGCACGCTCACCCCGCTGCCGTAGGCCCAGCCGAGCGTGGTGCGCAGGTCGCCCTCCCGCCAGGTGCCCGCCGCGGCGGCGCTGCCGCCGGTCGCGCCGTCGACCCGCGCGTCCCCCTCGAAAGTGACGCTCTCGTAGCCGAAGCGGCCCCCCGTGTAGCCGAACAGGGTCTGGGTCTCGAAGCCGGTCAGGGCGCTGGAGGTGGCGTCGCGCCGGACGAAGTCCGCCGCGCGCAGGGCCGAGCCCGGGACGCTGGCCGCCCCGACCGGGCCCACGCCCACCCAATACAGGGATCCGGTGTCGCCGAACGGCGTCAGCGACCAGGGGCGCGCGTCTGCGCCCAGCTTCTGCACCCCGGACTCCTCGAGGCCGCGGGCGAAAACGCGGCCGACCGCCAGTCCGCTCGAGGCGACGTTGGGCGCCTCGAGGGGGGGCTCCTGGACCACCGGGGCCAGGCGCAGCCCGTTGGCGGCCACCACGCCCACCAGTTGCCGGCGCGAGGCGCCACCCGACACATTCGAGGGCAACGCGTAGCCGATGGGGGTACCGTCGATCGCATCCAGGTCCCGCGCCAGGTTCTCGCGGTCGATGCCGACCTCGGCGATCTGCCGCGCCGCCGCGTTCGCGCCGCCGTCCAGGACGTGGGCCACGTAGCGCCGGTTGGCCGCGCCCAGTTGCAGCAGCGGATCGTCCTGGGCCGTGCCGCTGCCCGCGCTGCTGCCCCCGCCCTGGAAGGCGGTGCCCGCCACCAGCGCGCCGTCGCAATCAACGCAGCGCGTGCTCTGGCGGTCGGACAGGCCCGCGGCGGCGGCCGTCAGGCTGAGCGTGATCGACGGCGAGACCACGAGGGTCTGGCTGAAGCTGCTCGTCGAGCCACCCTCGTCTTCGCCCCCACGGGGTGGCGACGCCTGCCGGATGAGCGCTGGAGGCGTGGGCACCACGCGCGGGGCCTGCCCCGGGCGCACCTCCACCGTCTGGCCTGGTTGCGTGAGCACGGTCTGCACCTGGCCCGCGGCGTTCTGCGAGGACACCGCATGCTGGCCGGTGATGGTGTAGTTGTAGGTCGCGCCGCCCGGCGCAAGCGAGGTCACGTTGCCGGTGCCCCGGATGCCGATCGTGGCCGTGGGCGTGACGTAGCGCACGGCCTCCGGCTGCGCCTTGCCGATGGCGCCGGTGAAGGAGCGGAAGGTGCCGCTGACGAGCCCCACCGACACCTGGTTCGCGCCATCGCCTTGCGCTGCCGAGCGGTACTGGTCGATGCGCAAGGCGCTGTTCGGCCGCACCGTGACGAAGGCGTTGTCCTTCATGCGCAGCTGCGCCGAGGCCGTGCGCCCCGTCTGGACGGTGTCGCCCTCCAGGATCTCGGTGCCCTTGGCAGCGAGCACGACCGCGCCGCCCCGCAGCAGGCTGACCTCGCCGAAGACGAACTCCACGCGCCCGGCAGGTGCCGCTGCCGCTGACGCGGCGAGACCGGCGATGCCGAGCGCCAGCCCGAGCGCGCGGCGCAGGGGCGCCACCACCGGCTCGGCGCCGTCCCTTGCAGTCCACGATGGTGCCATTGCGGTCTGTTCTTGATTTGCGCACTTCATGGTTTGTAACTGAAAAATTTGCAAAACAAAGATGCAATGTGTCGCAAATATTTGATATTGTAAAAGGGGTATTCATGGGCGCGCCCGCCAACCCCGAAGCCGGCCGTCGGTCGGTTTACACGGGGCCCAGGGCGCGCGAGCAGCGCGGCGGCAGCCAGTTCGAGGGGGGAGATGGGGATGAACGGTCGTGACGACCGCACCGACGGGAGCCTCGCGAAGGTTTCGACCGGTCGCGCAGTGCAGCCAAGCACCGAGGCCGGCGCCGTGCGCGCCGCGGGATCGCGAGTCGCTGTCGAGGGCCGGGGCCGTGGCGCCGTGGCGGCGCGGATCGAATTGCCACGCGGCGGGGCCGCGCCCGCGGCCTTGCTGCCCGTCTCCTGGATCCTGCTGCTCGCCGGCTGCGCCAGCAGCGGTGGCCTCGCTCCGTCCTCGGGGGGCGGTGGAGGTGGCAATACAGGCGGTGGCAGCGGTCCGCAGCCCACCGTCGACGGGGTGGTCACGGACGGCCGGCTTGCCGGCGCGCTCGTCTTCAGGGACGCCAACCTCAACGGGCAGCGCGACGTCGGCGAGCCGGCGGTCACCACCGGGCCCACGGGCCGTTTCAGCGGACTGGCCGGCAGCGGCCCGCTGATCGCGCTGGGCATCGCCGGCACGGTCGACGTCGACACCGGACTGCCCTTCCAGGGGCGCTTGTCGGCGCCCGCAGGGGCCACGGTCGTCAACCCGCTGACCACCCTGCTGCAAGCCGCCGGGGGCGCGGCGCAGGCGGCCCCACTGGCCACTGCCCTGGGGCTGGGTGGATTCGACCTGCTCCACGACGACCCCTGGGCCGGGGCCGCGGCCGGCAACGCGCTGTCGTTGAAGGCCCAGGCGCGGGCGGCGCAGCTCGCCAATGTGCTCGTCGCCGGTTCCGCCGCCGTGCAAGGCGCGGACCCGACGCTCAGTGCCGCGGCTGCCTGGGACCGGGTGCTCCAGGCCCTGGCCCAAGCCCCCGCGGTGAACCTGTCCGACCCCCAGCAGCTGAGCGCCTTGCTCAAGGGCGTTGCACCCGCCGTCGGCGCCGATGCCGCTGCCGCCATCGCCGCGGCCAATGCCTACCCCGCGCTGCCCGACGGCACGCCGCTGGTGGACCTGGCCGCCCTCACGCGCATGCAGCAGGTGGCCCAGCAGGCGATCGCCGCCGACGTGGCCGACGGCGCCCTCGACGCGCGGGCTGCGGCCGAGATCCTCGCCCTCTGGTCGGGCGGGGCCGACCTGCGGGGCGTGACCGTCGCCTCGGACGATCGGGTCTCGGCCGTCGAGGCGGCTTCGCCGCTGCAGATCGTCGCCGCCCCGGGCACGCTGCCGGCCGGCACCGCCTGGGTGATCGAGGCCGCTGGCCGAACGGTGCAGGGCAGCGCTGACGCCCTCGGCGGGTTCCGGGCGCAGCTCGATGGGCTCGTCCTTGCGGACGGCCCGCTCGCGTTGAGCCTGCGCTCCAAGCTCACGGACGCGCAGGGCCAGCCCCTTTGGTCGGGCGACAAGACCGTGGTCGTCGACCTGTCGGCCCCGAGCCTGTCGGCCGGCGGCGTCGACCTGCCCGCGGTGGACACACGCTACGGCCGTGGCGACGAACTGCGCTTTGCACTGACCTTCGGCGAGGCCGTCCTCGTCGAGGGCGCGCCAGCGCTGGAGTTCTCGGCCGACACCGCCGCCTCGGCGCTGCGCTCGGCGCGCTACCTGCAGGGCAGCGGCACGGCGACGCTGGAGTTCGCGTACACGGTCACCGATGCCGACGCGTTCTCGGGGATCAGTTTGTCGCGGCTGCTGCGCGGCAGCGGTGCGCAGATCACCGACCTGGCGGGCAACCCCCTCGGAACCGATCCTGTCGCGGCCATCGCCGGCGGGCTCACGGCGGCCGTCGAGGTCGACGGCAGCCAGTCGGTCACGCCCCAGGACGGCTACCTGGCAGGCGCCCTCGTCTTCACCGACGTCGACCGGGACGGCACCTTCGATGCCGGCGAGTCGTTCTCGGTCTCCAGCGCCTCGGGCACCTTCCGCGTGCTGGGCGGCGGCCCGCTCGTGCTCAGCGGGGGTGTCGACATCTCGACCGGTCTTCCCTTCGAGGTCCGGTACGAGGCGCCGCAGGGCTACGGCGTCGTCAACCCGGTCTCGACCCTGGTGCGCGCGCTGGTGCGCGAGCTGGCCCCGCAGGACACCACCGCCGGTGAGCAGGCCGTGCTGGGCCAGGCCGAGCGGGTGGTCAAGCTCGGGGTCTTCGGGCCGGTGCTGGGCTCGGCCGTCGATGCTGTCGACCTGGCCACCTACGACCCGCTGCAGATCGCGTCGGCCGCGGCCGGCAGCGTCACCGCGAGCGAGCGCGTGGCCGCGATCGCGGCGCAGCAGGCGTCGGTCTCGATCGCCGGCGTGCTCGACACCGGCAGCGCCACCCTGGCGGCGATGGCCGCCGGCCTGGGCGCGAGCGGGGTCACCCCGGAGCAGGCCAGCATCGACGTCGCGCGTCAGATCGCGCTCGCCCTGCGGGACGCGCCCGCGGGCACGACGATCAAGTCGCTGCTCGGCGACGCCCAGGCCGTGCAGGGGATCCTCGAGGGCGCCGCGCGCGACCTGTTCGGCCGCGCGGCACCGCAGGCCGACGTGTCGACGCTCGAATCGCGGCTTGCCGCCGCGGGCGAGGTGCTGTCGGCAGCCTCCACGCTCGTGCACGGCGTCGAGATCGACGTGCAGGCCGTGGCCGATCCGGCGCAGGCCATGCGCGCGCTGCGCGAGGTCACGCAGGTCCAGGCGCTGGCCCAGGGCGAGGTGGGCGAGTCCCTGCTGGCCTATGTGCGCGATCCCGCGTCCGTGGCCCCGCCCGACACGACGCGCCTGGCCGACTACTCCGGCGTCCCGGTCGGCACGCTGGTGCCCGCCCGCGTGACCGTGAACCTGCTCGGCGCCTCGCAGCAGCTCGAGGGCAGTGCCAGCGCCGGGTCGCGCTTCGTGGTCGAGGTGTTCCGCGACGGCGACGTCAATTCCGACGTCGAGCTGGCGGTGACGCTGGCTGGCGCCGACGTCGGTGACCGGCCCGCGGTGGGGCGCCTCGTCCTGCAATCCGGCGTCACCGTGGCGCAGATCGCGCTCGACCTGGCCGGCGATGACCTGCGCGGCCCGGACCGGCTCTACACCCTGGCCGTGACCGACGCGTCTGCCGGCCTCGTGCAGTTCGTGAGCGCAGACGGCAGCCTGGCGCCCGACGTGACGCTGGAGTTGTCGGTGCTCGACGACGACCCGGGTGTGCCGGCGATCAAGCTGCCGTCGGGGCTCTCGCTCGTGGCCGGCAAGGCAGCCTCGCCCCTGCCCGGGGTCTCGATCGACTACTACGGCACGCGGCAGTCGGTGACCGCCGAGTGGCGCAGCGAGCCGGGCGTCACCCTGGCGCTGCCCGGATTGCGCGACCTCGACCCCGCGCCGAACGTCGTTCGAGTTTCGGCCACCGTGCCGGACATCCTGGCCGCGCTGCCGGCGGCCACGGTCGCGGTCGACCCGGCGAGCCGCTTGACCGATGTCGTCCTGAGCTCGAGTGTGCGCGCCGCCGTCGACGACCTCGGCCGGCCGCTGGCCACCGCCGTGACCGGATCGGCCTCGGTGCCGATCCATGTCAACCACCCGCCGGCCGTCACCGTGACGGCCCCCACCGCAGCGGCCGTGGCTGGCCAGCCCCTGCGCCTGGCGGGCAGGGTCGCTGTCGACGACCTCGAGCTTGCTGCCGGCGTTGCCGGCAACCTGACGCTGCGCGTCGAGGCTGCCGGGGGCGGCCTCGCCGCCAGCCCGACGACCAGCGGTGTGTCGCGGCTGGCAGACGGTGCTCTGCTGGTCAGCGGCTCCCTGGAGACGGTGCGCGCGGCGCTGGACCAGATGACTTTCACGCCGGGCGCCTCGGGCACCGCGCAATGGACGGTGACGGCCACCGACCCTTCGGGCCTGGTTACGCGCGTGGGGCCGGTGGCGGTGTCGGTCGTGGGTGCGCCCACGGTGCTCGGCGGCCCCGATGCCGCGGTGATCAGTTCCGGCACCGGGCAGGCGGTGCCGGTCTTCGGCCTGTCGGTGGCCGACCAGGACAGTGCTGCGCTCAGCGTGTCCCTGTCCGCCACCGGTGGCGCGCTGGTGCTGCCGGTGTTGCCTTCGGGGGTCAGCTCATCCCCGGTCGGCACGGGCTTCACGGTCCAGGGGCCGGTGGGCGGCGTGGCCCAGGTGCTGGCGGGCCTGCAGTTCAGGCCCGGCACGAACGTGACGCTGGGTGAGATCCGGTTGAGCGCCGACGACGGCGATCCGGTCTCGCAGGCGGCCTCGAAGACCTTGCTGCTGACGGTGCTGGCCAATGCGCCGCCCATCCCCGGTGGGGATCTGCGCGCGCCCGCCTCCATCCTCGAAGACGCCCGCGCCACCTCGCTGACGCTGAACGGCATCGCCGCCGTGGACCTGGATTCCGGGCTGTCCCCGGGGGCCGTGCGCCTGCTGTCGGTGCAGGGCGGCACCGTGGCCGACATCTACGGGAATGCGGTGGCCACGGGCGCGAGCGGATCGCTGCTGTCCCTCGCCGACGAGGCCCTGGACCTGCGGTTCACGCCGGCAGCCGACTTCGTCGGCGAGGCGAAGATCGTGTACGCCGTCGTCGATCCGACGGACCCCCAGCTCTTGTCCGCGCCCTCCACGATCTCCGTGACCGTGACCGGGGTCAACGACGCGCCGCAGCGAACCCTGGGTGCGCTGCGTGACCTGTCGGTGCCCGAGGACTCGGCAGCCACGGCGCTCTTCCCCGACTTGCTCGGCTACGGCGCCGGGGGCGGCAGCGACGAGAGCGGACAGACGCTGTCGTACGCGGTGACCCGGGTGCCCGAGGCCGCGCTCGGCCGCGTGTTGCTGGCCGATGGCGTCACCACGGTGGCGCCGGGTGCGTACACGCTGGCTCAACTGCAGGGCATGCGCTTCCAGGCTGCCACCGACGCGTTCGGTGGACCGTCGACCTTCGCGTTCGAGGTCCGGGACTCGGGTGGCAGCGATTTCGGCGGCGTCGACCGCCTGGGCCAGGCCCTGGCGATCACCGTGGCCCCGGTCAACGATGCCCCGCGACTGCAGGCAGGCGTCGGCTCGGCGCCGCTGGCGTATGTCGAGGATGCCGCTGCGCTGCCCGTGGCCGCCGGGTTCACCTTGTCGGATGTCGACCACGGCGCGCCGGCCCTGGTGTCCGTGCGCATCGCCTCGGGCTACCGAGCGGGCGAGGACCTGCTGGCCTACGGCGGCACCGTCGCCGGGGTGACCGCGCGCTGGGATGCGGTGGCGGGCCAGTTGACGCTCAGCGGTGCCGCCTCGCACGCCGATGCCGCCGTCGCGCTGGCCGCGGTCACCTACCGCAACACGAGCCAGCGCCCCGACACCGTGGCGCGCACCCTCGCGATCACGGCCACCGACGCGGCGGGCGCCGTCAGCGACCCCGTCATCCGGAGCCTGGCGGTTCAATCGATCGCCGACGCCCCTGTCGTCGACCTCTCCGGTCCCGCGGTGACCGGCGGCGACGTCACCACGGCCTACGTCAAGGGCACCGCGGCCGTGGCCCTGGCGCCCGCGGCCACGCTGTCCGACGCCGACAGCGTCAGCTTCTCGCGCATCGTCGTCAGCGGCCTGGTCGATGGCGACCAGCCCGGGCTCACCGCCTCGGCCCTGGCGGCGTGGCGCGGTGCGGTCGGCAACCCCCAGGCTGCGCTGCCGGCCCCGGTCGCCGGCACTTTCACGCTGGACGTCGCGTCCAGCCTCGGATCTGCCCCGATGTCGACGCAACTGGCGACGACGCTGCTGCGCGGGCTGAGCTTCCAGGCCGCGACCAACGCCCCGGAGGGTACGCGGGCGCTGCAGGTGCGGGTCGAAGACGAGGGCGGCTCGGCCAGCGCGCCGCAGACCGTCGCCTACGTCACGGTCCAGGCTTCGCCCTATGCCAGCGTCGCCGACGGGCTCCTGCGCCTGGCCGGGTCGGCGCCCGGACAGAGCGTCCGCGTGGACCTGGCGGCCGGCTCGGTGACGGGCGACGGCGTCCTCGTCCCGGTGATGACGACGGACGGGACCCGGCTGAGTTTTGCCAACTTCTTCAGTGCCGCCGACCTGGACGCGTCCGCGGCGCTGGCCGGCGTGCAGGTGCTGGGCGGCAGCGCAGCCAACCGCATCGTCGGCTCGGCGGGCTCCGACCAGATCGTGGGCGGCGGCGGGGCCGACACCCTCGAGGGCGGCGGCGGCGACGACCTGTTCCGCGTCTCCCCCTCCAGCCTCGGCGAACTGTCGGTCCTGGACGGCGGTGCGGGCAGCGACCG
Organism: Rubrivivax sp.; assembly: GCA_027491255.1. GTDB lineage: Bacteria > Pseudomonadota > Gammaproteobacteria > Burkholderiales > Burkholderiaceae_C > Rubrivivax. The sequence goes on from JAIXWM010000089.1 coordinate 19,111, forward strand.
CGTCGAGATCGCCGTCGCGGCACGCTCTTCGAGCGGCGCGGCCGGCACCGCGGCCCTGGTCGGCGGCCGCTCGCTCGCGGCCCTGTTCGGCACCAAGGTCACGGGTGTGGAGACGGTGTCGATCGACGCCTCTTCGCGCGCCGCCGACGAGCCCTTCGACGTCGACGGCGGCGGGCTCGTCGACGCCAGGCTCTCGGTGGTGGCCCTGGGCACGCCCGGTGCCGACCGCCTGAGCGGCGGCGCCGGCCCGGACCGCCTCGTCGGCGGTGCCGGTGCCGACACCCTGCGCGGTGGCGCCGGGGCCGACGTCCTGTCGGGCGGGTCCGGCGTCGACACCTTCGCGTTCCGCGCCGGCGACTCGTCCGCCGATCGCGCGGCGGTGGATCGCATCGACGACCTGGAGATCCTGGACCGCATCGACATCGGCACCGGGGCGTCGTGGAGCGTGGTGCAGGACGCGGCGCTCGGGCGCGCCTTCCTGCAATTGAGCAGGCAGGGCAGCAGCAGCGAATTCATCGACATCGGCGCGGCGGTCGCCGGTGATGCCGCCGCCTGGGTGCTGGACGGCGGCGTGCTGACGGTCAAGGCCGGCATCGCCGCGCCAACCCTCGCGTTCAGCGGCTTCGAGGACACCGGGGCCTCGGCGTCCGACGGCATCACCTCCGACCGCTCGTTCACGTTGGCCGGCAGCACCTCGACGCCGGGGGCGCGGGTGGCTCTTTTCCGGTGGGTCGACGCCGGGGGGCTCGACGGTCGGATCGATGCCTCCGAACTGAGCGCCATCGACGGCGGCGTGGTCGGCAACCTCGGCGACGGGCGCTACAGCTTCGTCGCCGCCGCGATCAATCCCTACGGCGACGTCGCCTACTCGACGCCCCGCGTCGTGACGGTGGACATGACGCCACCGGCGTCCGTAAACGCGGAGAAGGTCGCCGGGGACGACCTGATCACCCGCGCTGACGCCGATGCCGGCGTGGTCTTGCGCGGTACCGGCGAAGCCGGCGCCCGGCTCGGCGGCTCCTTCGCCGGCGTGGCGATCGATTTGACGGTGGCGGTCGACGGCTCGTGGAGCCGCGCGCTCTCACCGCAGGAGGTGGAGTCCCTGCCTGAAGGTGCGAGCGTGCTCGCGTTGCGGCAGACCGACGCCGCCGGCAATGCCTCGGCCTGGCGCGAGGTGAGCGTGTCGAAGGACACCGTCGCGCCGGCCGCGCCCACCATTTCCGCCATCGCCGTCGACGGCATGATCAATCGAGCGGAGGCGCAGGCAGCCGCCGGGCTGACGCTGCGCGGCAGCGGCGAGAGCGGCGCGCTGGTGACGGTTGAGGCGTTCCCGTCCGGCAGCACGGCCGCGCAGAGCCTGGGCACCGTCACCGTCGTCGACGGGCAGTGGTCCGTGGTGGTCACGCCGCAGCGGATCGCCGGTTGGGGCGAAGGGGACCTGAGCTTTCGCGCCGTCCAGGCCGACGCCGCCGGCAATGCCTCTCCGGCGGTCTCCCGCAGCGCCAAGCTCGACACGGTGGCGCCAGCCAGCGCGCCGGTCATCCGGCTGCAGGCCGACACCTCCGGTGGTTACGGTGTGACGAGCGACGCGCGCCTGGTCGTCGAACTTCCCTCCGCAGACGCCGGCAACCGGGTGGAGTACAGCGCGGACGCAGGCAAGACCTGGGCCAGCGTCTACGTGCCGGTCGAAGGCGCGCAGTCGGTGCTGGCGCGCCAGTTCGACGCGGCCGGCAACCCGTCGCCGTCCAGCGCGGCATTGGCCTTCGTGCTCGACCGCACCGTGGCCGCACCCACGCTGGACCCGGTCGCCGGCGACAACGTGGTCAACGCCGCCGAAGCCGTGCAGGTGCTCGTCCTCGGCGGCGCGGCGGAGCCGGGGGCGACCGTCAGCGTCCGCATCGCGGCGCTGGCGGCCGAGCAGACCTTCGCTGGCCAGGAAGGGCGGTGGAGTCTCGCCATCCCCGCGAGCACGGTCTCCGGGCTGGCCGACGGCATCGTGGACGTCCGCGTCACGCAGGTCGATCGCGCCGGCAACGAATCTGGCGAATTCGTCCGGTCTGTGGTCAAGAGCGTGGCGCCGCCCGTGCAACCCGTGATCGGCGCCGTCGCCGGCGACGGCCGCGTCAACGCGGCGGAGAAGGCCGCGGGCGTCGAGATCGCCGGCGTGGTGGCCACCGGCAGCACGGTCACGCTTTCCTGGGGCGAAGGCAGCGCGGCGGTCAGCCGGTCGGCGCCGGTGCAGAACGGCATCTTCCGCTACGCACTCACGGCCGACGATTACCTCGGCCTTGGCGAGGGGGCGGCCCGGGCGGTGGCCGTGCGGGCGCGCGACAGCGCGAACAACGAGAGCCAGGCCAGCACCCAGATCGTCGTCGACACCGTGGCGCCGGCAAGCCCCACGATCGCGGTGGTGGCCGGTGACGACCGGGTCAACGCCAGCGAGCAATCGGCGTCGATGTCGGGCAGCGCCGAGCCCGGCGCCAGCGTGGCGCTGAGCATCGGGGGCTTCACCCGGCTGGTTTCCGCCGACGCGCAGGGCCGCTGGACCTATGCGCTGACCTCGGCGGACGTGGTGGCGATGGGGCAGGGGCCCGAGACGCTGTCCGTCGTGGCGACCGACGCGGCGGGCAATGCGTCCTTGGCGGTCACGCGCAGCATCACGGTCGACACGGTTGCGCCGTTGGCGCCGACCCTGGCCACGGTAGCCGGCGATGGCGCGATCTCCGCGGCCGAACTGGCGGCGGGGGTCGTGCTCTCCGGGACGACCGAAGCTGGTACCCAGGTGAGCCTGAGCCTGGGCGGGACGCTCCTTGGGGCGGCCGAGATCGTCGGCTCTCGCTGGAGCCTGCGCCTGGGTGACGCGGATGCGGCGAAGCTGGGGGGCGGGGGAGCGAAGTCCCTGGTGATCACGGCGACGGACGCAGCGGGGAACGTCGGCACGGGCAACATCCAGGACGCCTTCATCCTGGCGCTCGAAGCCCCTGCATCACCGGTGATCGACGGCAGCGCCGGGCGGGCGCTGGTGACCAACGCGGTCACACAGGCCGCCGACGCCTGGGTGAGTGCGGCTGACGCCGGCAACGGCGTCTTCGTCTCCGGCACGGCCGGCGGCAGCGCGGTCGGCGTCGACGTCATGCTGGGAGCGATCAGCCGCTCGGCCCCGGTGCAGGGTGGACGCTGGACGGTCGGCTTCAACGCCGGCGAACTGGGCACCTTGGTGGAGGGGACGACGACGCTGCGCGCGGAAGTGCGCGACGCCTATGGCAACCGCTCCGCGGCGGCCTCGGCGCTGGTGGGCAAGGACACCGTCGCGCCGGTGCTCTCGTCGACCGGACCCGTGGCCGGCAGTGACAGTGGTGTGGCAGGCGACGGCATCTCCAACCAGGCGAGCCCGGAGTTCGGATTCACGGCCGAGCCCGGCCTCTCCTACGAGGGACGGGTCGGCAGCGGCACCTTCCAACCCCTGACGGCCATCGCCGCGGGCGACGCCCTGAAAGTCAAGGTGCCCGCCGGCGCATTGGCCGAAGGCAGCAACACGCTGACGTTGCGCGCCACCGACCTGGCGGGCAACGCCACCGAGCTCAGCGTGGCCTACGTGCTGGACACGTCCCGCCCGGGCCTGGTCATCACCAACGACGAGGCGCCGCCGTCGGTGGCCAACATCGCGGGCGGTGGCATCGTCTACACGTTCACCTTCGATGAGGCGGTGAGCGGCTTCACGGCCGACGACGTGACGGTCACCGGCGGCGCCAAGGACGCGTTCTCGAGCCTCGGCGCGACGGCCTATCGCCTGGTGGTCCTGCCCACCGCCGGCACCGAGGGCTTGCTGGGCGTGAGCGTGGCCGCCGATGCCGTGCAGGACGTCGCGGGCAACGGCAGCGTGGCCCGGCAGGCTGGGCCGCAGACGTACGATTTCCGGGCGCCGACGGTGGAGATCACCGACAACCGCGCCGAGGTCACGAACCTTCCCGTCACCTACACCTTTGCGTTCAGCGAGGCGGTGAGCGGTTTCACGGTCGAAGACGTGGTGGTCACGGGGGGCGGCAAGGGCGTCCTCGTCCCCAGCACGGGCGCTGGTGAAGCGGGCCGGGTCTACACGCTCCTGGTCACGCCTGAAGCTGGCGTCGAGGGCCATGTCATCGTGACCGTGGCCGCGGGCGTGGCGCTCGACCCGGCCGCGAACCCCAGTGTCGCGGCCGCCCAGAACGTGCAGGCCATCGACACCAAGGCTCCCGTCTTCCAGGGGACGGCGTCATCCCGCTTCGCCGAGAACGGCACCAGCGCCGCCTACGTCGCCAATGCCAGCGATGCCTCGGGGCCCGTCAGGTACACGCTGACCGGTGGCGCTGATCAGGACCTGTTCGACATCGACGAGGCGACGGGTGCCGTCCGCTTCAAGTCTGCGCCGAACTTCGAGGCGCGTCTCGACGCTGGAGGCGACAACGTCTATGACTTGAAGGTCACCGCGGCAGACGCCTTGGGACAGACGGCGGCACGCGACGTCACCATCGAGGTGACCGATGTGGTCGAGACGGCCACGCTGGAGATCACGGGCCTTGGCAACGGCAGCGTGGCGGAGAACGCTGCCTATGCGGCGACGCCGACGCTGACGGGCACGCCCATCGGGGCGGTGACGTGGACGCTGGAGGGGGCGGACAAGGAGCAGTTCACGGTGAACCCGACGACGGGCGCCGTGGGGTTCAAGGCGGCGGCGAACTTCGAGGCGCCGACCGACCAGGGCGGTGACAACGTCTACAACTACACGCTGAGGGCGACGGACGGCGACGGCAACACCGCTGCGAAGGCGGTGGCGGTGACGGTGAGCGACGTGAAGGAGACGTCGGCGCTGATGATTGCGGGTGTTGTGGCCGACGGCAGCGTGGCGGAGAACGCCGCGTACGCGGCGGCAGCACCGAGCGTGAGCGGCGCGATCGGCGCGGTGGTGTGGAGCCTGGGAGGCGCGGATGCGGCGAGGTTCACGGTCGACGCCGGCACGGGCGCCGTGGCCATGGTGGCGCGCGACTTCGAAGCGCCCGCCGACGCGGGTGCGAACAACGTCTACAACTACACGCTGTGGGCGACGGACGGCGACGGCAACAGCGCGAGCAGGGCGGTGGCGGTGACGGTGACCGACGTCATCGAACTGGCGACGCTGGACATCACGGGCGTGGGCAACGGCAGCGTGGCGGAGAACGCCGCCTACGCGGTGACGCCGACGCTGACGGGCACGCCCATCGGGGCGGTGACGTGGACGCTGGAGGGCGCGGACAAGGAGCAGTTCACGGTGAACCCGATGACGGGCGCCGTGGGGTTCAAGGCGGCGGCGAACTTCGAGGCGCCGGCCGACCAGGGCGGTGACAACGTCTACAACTACACGCTGAGGGCGACGGACGCCGACGACAACACCGCTGCGAAGGCGGTGGCGGTGGCGGTGAGCGACGTGAAGGAGACGTCGACGCTGATGATCGCGGGTGTTGTGGCCGACGGCAGCGTGGCGGAGAACGCCGCGTACGCGGCGGCAGCACCGAGCGTGAGCGGCGCGATCGGCGCGGTGGTCTGGAGCCTGGAAGGCGCGGACGCGGCGAGGTTCACGGTCGACGCCGGCACGGGCGCGGTGGCCATGGTGGCGCGCGACTTCGAAGCGCCCGCCGACGCGGGTGCGAACAACATCTACAACTACACGCTGAGGGCGACGGACGCCGACGACAACACCGCGACGAAGGCGGTGGCGGTGACGGTGAGCGACGTGAAGGAGACGTCGACGCTGATGATCGCGGGTGTTGTGGCCGACGGCAGCGTGGCGGAGA
>JAIXWM010000199.1 GCA_027491255.1 Rubrivivax sp.
GTCGACGTGCGGGTCGGTGACTTCCTTTCGCTCGGCGGCACGCTGGGCTTCGAGCAGTACCGCGAGACCGTCACGCTCAGCGGCGGCGGCACCGTCGACTCGCGCCTGATGGTGCTGACGGGCGCCGACGTCTCGGCGCGCCTGGCCACCTCCTCGGGCGCCGACGCGATCGGCGTGGCGATGACGGGGCTGGACTTCGGGCTCGTGCTGGCGCAGGCTTCGGCGCCGGGCGACGCGCGCAGCTGGCTGTCGGTGCGCGGACAGGCCGATTCCGTGGCCATCCTGGGCACGCAGGCCCTGGGGGTGACGCTGTCGGGCACGAACGTGATGTTCGCGGCCAACGTCGGCCTGGGCAGCGCGGCCGACGGCAGCGCCAACCGCACGACGCTGGACTGGAGCGGCGCGCGCAAGCTCACGCTGCAGGCGGGCGACAGCCCGGCTGCGGTCATCGATTTCACCGGCGAGGTGCTCGAGGTCGGCGGCACGATGCTCATCGAGGTCGGCGGCGTCTTCAGCGCCAGCGGCACGGTGCTCGTGTCCAAGAAGGACCGAGACGTCCTGGTCGGCGGCCAGACGGTGCGCACCACCGGGCTGTACATCGGCGCGGCCGATGTGTCCGCCTCGGTCCAGGGCATCGACGTGACTGGGCTCGACATGGGCCTCGTACTCCTGAAGCCGGCCGACGCCGCCGCCGACGACACCCGCTCCTGGCTCGCGCTCAAGGCTGAGGTCGATCAGGTGGCGCTCGATGCCGAGGACCTCGGCCTGAGCGCGGACGACCTCGTCATCGAGGCCAATCGCATCGGCGTCGAGATGAACCTCGCCTTCGGGGCGACCGGCTCCAACCCCAACCAGACCGTGCTCGAGATGGGGACGACGGGCAGCGGCACCCAGGCCGTGAACCGCGCCCTGGCCGTGCGCACCGGCAAGCCCGCCACCGCCGCCGACGCCGCGGTGACGCTGGACTACGCGTCCTCCGGCGGCCCCTATGTCTCGGTCACCCTGGACGCCGAGATCGGCATCGGCGATTTCGCGCTGATGCAGGGTACCTTTGCCCTGGCTCGGCTGGGCACCCGCACCGTGACCACGGTCGACGAGGACAAGAACCGCAGCACCCGCACGATGACGGCGAGCACCTTGTCGGCGCGCGACGTCGACGTGCGCTTCGGCACGAACGTGCGCAGCGACGAAGACTTCGTCGGCGTCTTCTTCGAGGGCGGCAAGGTCGGCCTGATGCTGCTGGAGGACGCCAACGGCGCAGGCTCCTTCGTAGGCCTGCGCGCAGGCGCCGAGCGCACCGGGCTGGCCGGCATCGACGGCCTGACGCTGGAGGCGGGCGATCTGTCGCTGGCGCTGAACTTCGGCCCGTCCGCGGGCGCGCTTGCCGGCTCGGTGGTCGATTTCACCCGCGGCGACCTCGACGGCGATGGCCGTGCCGCAGGCGCCACGCCTGTCAAGCTGCGCGGCCAGACCGTGGCCACGCTGGACTTCGACGGCCCGCGCATCGAGGCGGGCGGCACGCTCAGCATCGAGCTCGCCGACCCGGCCACGCCCGATGCGCCGGCCTTCTTCACCGCCGGCGGCAGCTTCGCCTTCCGCCAGTCGCCCGCAGGCATCGAGCTGGCCGGCAGCGGGCTGACCGCGACCGCCCGCGTCGGCGACCAGAACCTGGGCCTGCTGGACGGCAGCATCGCGCTGCTGCTGCCGGGCGAGGGCTTCGCGCTGTCGCTCGCGGCGACGGCCTCGCTGCCCGTGCCCGGGCTCGACGGCGTGGCGCTCTTCGGTGACGTGGCGCTCGAGATGAACCGCACCGGTGCCCCGGTCAACCGGACGATGGCGGTGGGCGCAGGCGAAGTCCGTCTGAACTTTGCCGACGGCGGCGAGACCACGCGCTTCTCGCTGACCAATCTCGACGCCTCGCTGGACAACGTGCTCGGCTCCCAGCTCGTCGGCCTGTCCGACGGCCTGGTGGACCTGCGCGAGCAGCTCCAGGCCGGCGAGAAGCTGCCGGTGCTCGACAAGACCCTGGACGATGTGCTGAACCTGTCGCCGCTGGTGAGCATCGGTGATTACGTCCAGAACTACATCAACACCTACCGCGACAGCGAGTGGGTGTCGCCGATGGGCTTGCCCAAGCCCACGTATGCGGCGCTCGGCGTGCCCACGATGCGCGGGCTGCAGGCCTATCTGGACCAGCACTGGGCGCCGAAGGCGGGCGTCACCGCGGGGCTGACCTTCAGCCTCGACGAGAGCGGGCTGGACTTCGGCTTCGCCGGCTCGGTCAAGCTCGGCACCGATGTGCTGCCGATCGAGCTCGACGCCGGCTTCGCCGACATCGGGCTGGCTTTCGACGCCCGGCTGGACGTGCAGGCGAGGTTCCAGGCCGAGGTCGACTTCGGCTTCTCGCTGGACTGGACCGACGGCCTGAAGGCGGACTTCAGGCTCGACGAGCTCGGCTTCCAGGGCAGCCTGGCGGCCGACAACGTCGTGCTCGCGGCGACCCTGGGCCCGGTGGACGTCAGCATCGGCCGTGCCGGCAAGGACGACGCGGGCGCGGACTTCAAGCGCGGCAAGCTGCGCGGCGACATCGGCGGCTCGGTCAGCTTCAAGGACGGCGTGCTCGCCTTCGAGCCGGGGGTCAACCGCTTGCAGGTCGAGCTCCCTCTGTACGCGTCGGTGGCCGGCCTGGACCTGGTCGGCGGCGCGACCGTGCCGACGGTGCGTGTGGACGGCGACCCGTTCGCCGGCACGCTCGCGGTCACGACCGAAGGCATGGAGGTGTTGACCAACTTCACCAAGATCCGCATCGAGGACATCCTGTTCGCGCTGCCGGACATGCTGAAGGTGCTCGACACCGTCGACCTCGACAAGCTCGGCCTGGGCAACATCCCGCTGCTCGACACCGCCTTGAGCGAGGTGCTGAACGTTGCCGACGTCTTCCGCACCGAGGTCGTCGACAAGATCGACTTCATGCGTCCGATCAAGCCCTGGGTGCCCCTGCCCGGCGAGAAGGCGGTCGCGCGCGGCACCGCGAGCGTCCAGGCCGAAGGCAACGAGATCCTGGGCCAGCCCGGGCAGTTTTCCGCGTCCATGGCCGGCTACTTCGTCACCATCGGCGGCCAGCCGCTGCCCATCCTTGAGGTGTCGCAGGACGGCAGCACGCTCACTGTCGGCGCCTCGTTCCGCAAGGCCGGCAGCGACCTCGGCTACGAGGTGCACAAGAAGCGCGAGCGCATCCGCACGGTCGGCGAGTTCGTCGACGCGCTGAACCGCTCCGGCCTGCTCGGCGACCGCAAGGCGAGCTATGACGCGCTGACGAGCGAACTCGTCGTCCCGGTGGCGCTCGGCACGACCTTGACCCCGGTGGTGCTGCCGGTCGACTTCGCCCTCGGCTCGGGCGACCTGTCGCTGTCCACCGAGGCCAAGGCGAGCCTGGGCTTCACGATCGGCTCGACCCTGGACCTGGTGGTGATGCTCGGCGGCAGCGCGCCTGCCGTGGCGATCGACAACTTCAAGCTCGACGCCAGCATCGCGGCCGACGTCAAGGACCTGGCGGTCAACGCCCGGCTCGGCTTCCTCGGCATGACCGCCGGCGGCGCGGGCACCGGCTCGGGCCTGCACATCGCCGGCAAGGCCGGCGTGACGCTGGACCGCACGCCGCAAGTGCCAGGCGGCGCCCGGTTCGAGATCGGACAGCTGCTCACCGAGGGCCTGTCGAACCTGCAACTCGACCTGACCGGCGAGGCCTATGCGCGCCTGCGCGATCTGACGATCAAGTCCGGCAGCGGAGCGGGCTTCAACATCGGCCGCGGGCTGGAACTGGGCATCTACGTGCCCGACTTCGCCGACATCGGCGACTTCAAGCTGGTGCTGGACTCCGGCTTCGACATCAAGGACGCGGCCGACCGCGCCAAGCATGGCCTGCAGGGCAACGAGATCGTCGCCGTGGTGCCCGACCTGGGTTCCATCCTCGACGTCAGCCGCCTGAGCTTCGCCGACATCGTCGGCGGCCTGCGCATGGTGGGTGACGTGGTCGAGGCCGCGCTCGGCAGCCAGCCCTTCTACACCCAGCCCATCCCGGTCATCGACCGCTCGCTGGAGGAGATCGTCGGCTTCGCCGACACCCTGCTGGCCCGCATCGAGAAGGCGGGCGCGACGCCGGCCGCCGCGCTCGACGAAGCCGAGCGGATGATCGAGGAGGCGCTGGCCATCGACCCCTCGGTGTTCGATCTGTCGATCGACAACCAGCGCAAGCTGCTGGTCATCGACCTGGCCTACGGCCTGCAGCACGCCGAAGACTTCGGCCTGACCCTGGACCTGGAGTCGCTGCTGGCGCTGGCCGGCGAGGGCTTCGAACTGCCACCGGCCTTCGCCGAGATGTTCGACGTCACCGGCTCGGCCGCCGGCACGCTGTCGGCCGGCGTGGCGATGGTGGCCAGCGTGGGCATTGCGCTGCCCGGCGCGGCAGCGGGGACCCCGGTGGTCCAGTTGCTCGACTTCGACGACGCCACCGGCAAGGGCACCCGCCTGGAGCTGACCGCGGGCCTGCGAGCCGCCAATGTGGACCTGAAGCTGCGCGCGGGCTCGTTCCAGGTCGGTGTGCAGGACGGCTCGATCGTCCTCGACGAGGACGGCCAGGCATCGACGACGGCCCCGGCGGCGCTGCGCATCGCCTTGCGCGACGGCGCGCCGACGGTGGAGGCCACGGGTGCGCTCGACATCGACCTGCCCTTCATGCTGGCGCTCAGCAAGAGTGAGGTGCCCCTGGGCAACCTGCGCGTCTACACCGACCCGGTGCTCGGCAAGGCGGGTCTGCAGACGCTGTTCGAGCAGATGATCGGGCAAGGGCAGGGCGAGTCCCCGGCCCTGCTGGTCGAAGTGCCGGACCTCGAGCGCTCGCTGTCGGTGGACAACGCGCTGCTGAAGATGCTGTACGACCCGACGCCGGTGCTTGACGGCATCGACCTCGGCCTGGGTGAGGTCCAGAGCCTGTTCGAGAGCACGCTCGACGTCGAGCTGCCCTTCGTCGGCAATCGCCTGGCCGAGGTCGGCACGATGATCGGCGACCTGCGCGGCGGCCTGCTGCTCGACCTGCGCCAGGCGCTGCTCGGCGCCGACGGCCGGCCGGTGCCCGGCAAGCCGGTGGAGATGCTGCAGCAGACGCTGTTCGACGCCTTCTCCGGCCTGGGCATCCTGCAGGACACGAACGCCGACGGGAAGATCGCGCTGTCCGACGTGGACATCGGCTTCTACGACGCCCAGGGCAAGCGCCTGGTCACCTGGGTCAAGGGCATGCCCTTCCCGAAGGGGGCGGTCGACGCCATCCGCTTCGACATGGACCTGGGCGGCCGCATCCTCGGCGGCGGTCTCGACATCCCGCTCGAGCTCGACCTGCCGGGCTTCGCGCTCGACATCGACGGCGGCTTTGCCCTCGACATCGGCTGGGCCTACGACTTCTCCTTCGGCCTGTCGTCGGCCGAGGGCTTCTACCTCGGCGTCAACGCCGACCAGAGCAAGCCCGAGCTGCGCCTCGACCTGGGCCTGTATCTCGACGGGGACCCCACCGATCCGGACCGGATCACGCCTTTCGAGGGCCGCGGCGAGCTGCTGTTCTTCGAGGCCGGCGTCAAGGACATCGACCACGACATCAACCGTCCGGGGCACCAGCCCAGCGCCTTGACCGGCCAGCTGGCGCTGGACCTGGTGGGCGACGGCGCAGGCCGCCTGACGCTGAGCAAGGTGCTCGCCGACGGGCTGTCGGTGCTCAAGCCGAGCTTCGAGGTCGATGCCGACCTGCAGCTCGGGGTCTTCCTGACGGCCACCGGGCTGCCCAAGCTCGAGGCCGACCTGGTCTTCAAGTGGGACTGGGCGCTGGGCGACGCCACGGTGGACTTCCCGACGATCAACGTCGAGAACCTGCGCCTGGACCTGAACTCGGCCGTGCTCGACTTCCTGCTGCCGATCGCCGACAAGGTGGCCAAGGGCGTGCAGCCCTTCAAGGACATCGTCGCGGCGCTGACCACGCCGCTGCCCGGTCTGGACCAGATCGTGCCCAAGGACCCGACGCTGCGCGGGGTGCTGAGCAAGGTCTACGAGCTCAAGAACCCGGGCCAGCCGCCCATCGACTGGGCCTTCCTCGACGCGGTGAAGTTCGCGCTCGACATGCCCGCCATGGTCCGCACGCTGGCGGCGGCCGGCTCGGGCGTGCCGCTGGGCAGCCTGTACAACATCGGCTCGCCGAACTTCCGCTTCGTGGCGGCCGATCTCGACGACGGCAACCCCGAGGACAGCTCCATCCTCGACAAGCTGACGATCGACGTGGGCAAGCTGGCCGACCAGGCCTCGGGCGGGGTCAAGACCAGCGGCAAGGCGGTCGAGCGCTCGGGCCTGGTCTTCCTGCCCTACATCCTCGACATCGGCAACTGGGCCAAGATGTTCAACGGCGGCAACGCCACGCTGTTCACCTACGAGCTGCCGCTGCTGGACTTCGGCATCGGCTTCGACGTCGAGCTCGCTCGCATTCCGCTGCCCTTCCCGCCGGTGTCGTGGGTGCAGATCGTCATCGGCGCCTTCGGCAGCGCGCGCGGCTACGTCGACCTGGCCTTCGGCTTCGACACCTACGGCATCCAGAAATTCCGGGAGACCGACAACTTCCTCGACATCTTCGACGGCTTCTACATCAGCGACTACTCGCTGCCGCTGGTGAAGGACGGCGCCTTCGTGCCCGGCACGGGCGGCAAGGAGAAGCCGGAGTTCGGCATCGACCTCGAGCTCGGCCTGACCGGCGCGGTGAGCCTGTCGGGGGTCGCGACGGTGGGTCTGGGCGGTTCGATCGCGATCGGCGTCGACGCCGACCTGAACGACATCCGCTACGCCAGCGTGCCGCGCGATGCCGACGGGCAGGTCGACCCGAACCTGATCACCTACACCGGCGACGGCAAGGTGCGCGCGTCCGAACTGCTGACGATGCTGCTGTACGAAGGGCTCGGGCCGCTGAACCTGTTCGATCTCGACGCGGATCTCAGCCTGAATGCGAAGGCCTTCGGGCGCATCGGAGTGGGTTGGTTCTCCGTGGGCGTGCAGGCCAAGCTCTTCAGCCTGAAGTTGCTGGAACTCGCCTATGACGCGCCCGTGGTCCAGCCCCGACTCGGGTCGGTGAACAACGGCGTGCTGACGCTGTTCTCGGGCCCGCGCGCGGGCGACCGCACCTACATCGACACCGCGGACGCCGGCGAGACCTGGAAGCTCAGCGGCTCGGGCGGCACGGTGCAGGTGGAGTTCAACGGGAAGTTCTACCACGAGTACACCGGGGTCCAGCGCATCGAAGTCGACCTCGGCGCAGGCGACGACAACTTCGACGCCTCGCGGCTGTCGGGCGTGGTCGTCAGCGCGCGCGGTGGCAGCGGCAACGACACCATCGTCCTCGGCCGTGCCGGCGGCACCGCCTGGGACGACGAGGGCCACAACACGCTGAAGGCGGCCACCGTGGGGTCGGCGCCGGTGACGCTGGTCGGTGGCGCGGGTGACGACACCCTGACTGGCGGTGCCGGTGACGACGTGCTGATCGGCGGCGAGGGCAGCAATGCGATCACCGCCGGCGCGGGTGCGGACGTGCTCTATGCGCTCGAGGGCAGCAACCGGCTGGCGGGCGGCGACGGCGTCGACCGCTACGTCTTCATCGGCACCCTGGGCGCCAACCAGATTGTCGAGAAGGGCGACCAGGCTTCCGAGCTCGACTTCTCGGGCACCGTGCCGGCCGACCTGCTGCGCTTCACCGGCCCGGTGGTCGACGCGCCCACGGTGTCGATCCCGGCGACGTTCACCGCCACCCGCGGTGGCCCGTCCTGGCTGCTGCTGCGCGGCACGCCCTTTGCCTTCGGCGGCCCGGCCGACAAGCTGCTGACGGTGACCGTGCGCGTGCCCGACGGGCAGGTTCAGGCCGAATCGGCCGATGGTGTGACCATCAGCGGGACGGCCAGCGAGCGGGTCTTCACCGGCACGGTGGCGGCGCTGAACGCCTTCTTCACGACGCCGCGTCGCGTCGTCTACGTCTACGAGAGCAAGGAGGCCAGCCGGCCGCTGGAGATCGAGGTGGCCTACGGTGCGCTCGCGAACTCCGCGCGCGCCACGGTCACGGCCGTGCGCACGCTGGATGCGATGCGGGCCTGGCGCGACGTCGCGGTCTCGGCCTCGAGGCAGGTCGCGATCGCCGTGCCGAGCGCCGATCTGCTGCAGTCTTCGTCGGGCGGCATCTGGACGTCGACCGATGGCGGCGTCACCTGGACGCTGTCCAAGGCGCCGACCGACCGCAACTACACCGCGGTGGCGGTCTCCGCCGACGGGCAGCGCATCGTCGCTGCCGTCCTGGGCGGCGGCCTGCTCGCGTCGAACGACGGCGGCCTGTCCTGGGCCGACGCAGGCGCGCCGACGGACAGCTACACCGACGTCAGCATCCTGGCCGACGGCCGGGTGCTGGCGGCCGACCGGGCGATCCGCGAGCAGTACTTCAACAGCGCCTACGACAAGGGCTGGCGCAACACCACCGGCACGGCGCGGATCTCGGACCCGCAGATGAAGACCTGGACGGCGCTGGGCGGCCTGCCCAACGCCAACTGGAGCGAGATTGCTGCCAGCGCCGACGGCCGCACGGTGGTCGCGGTCTCGTCGGCGGCCGACTTCGGCGCGGCCTCCGGTGCGGTCTGGATCGGGCGTGCCGACACCGCGGGTGCGTGGACGTGGACGAACGAGACGCGCGCCTTGCCGGCCAACGCCAACTGGTCGGCGGCGGCCATCGACCCGGGCGGTCAGCGGGTCTACGTGGCGAGCCTGGGCGGCACCGTCTGGTCGGCCGACATCACCCGTTCCGGCTGGTCCTGGGTCTCCAGCGGCCTGGGCGCGCGCGACTGGAATTCGCTGTCCGTGTCTGCCGACGGGAAGTCGGTCGTCGCCACGGCCTACGGCCTGGGCACGGCCGGCATCTTCGTCTTGCGCGAGGCCGATGCTGCGCTGCGCATGGTCTCGGCGGTCGGTTCGTCATCGAACACGCCTGCGGGCCAGGGCGCCGACAAGGCGATCGACGCCGCATCGGACACGAAGTACATGAACCTCGACAAGGCGGGCTCGGGCCTGGTGTTGACGCTCAGCGGGCCCGCGGCGATCGACGCGATCGCGCTGACGACCGCGAACGACCGTCCGGACCGGGACCCGACGGAGATCGCGGTCTACGGCTCGAACACGCCGCTGGCCTGGGGCAGCGCCAACTGGACGGCGGTGGCCACGGGGCTGAAGACCGGCTTGTCGACGGCGCGGGGCGCCACGAGCGAGGTCGGTTTCGCCAACGAGAGCAGCTTCCAGTACTACAAGGTGGTCTTCACCAAGGTGCGTGACGCGGCGGCGGCCAATTCGGCGCAGATCGCCGAGGTCAACCTGCTGCCGCGCGCGGGCTGGAAGGCCGTCGACACGGCCGGCCTGGCGCCGGAGGTGCCCGTCTTGAAACTGCCGCTGGACCTCGACTGGCGTTCCGCGGTGTTCAACGCCGACGCCACCGAGGTCTACGCCGTCGCGTCGGGCAATCGGGTCTTCGCGATTCCCTTGCCCGCCACCGCAGCGGCGCCGACCCTGGCGCTGCCGACGAGCTTCGCCGTCGAGGCCGGCCGGGCGAGCCCGATCGTGTTCACGCCAGGCAGCCTGGTCGATGCCGACTCGGCCTTGCTGACGATGACCCTGGCGCTCGGTGACCCCGCGGCGGGCACGCTCGCCGTCGACGTTCAGGCGGCCACCGCAGCCGGGCTGAAGGCGACCACGCAGGCGGGACAGACGACCTTGCGCGGCTCGCAGCAGGCGCTGCAGACCTACATGGCCACCGAAGGCCATGTGTCGGTCCAGGTGGCCTCAGGGGCGGTCGACCCGGTGCTGCGGGTCACGGCGAGCGATGGCAGCGCCCTGCGCGATGTCAGCGTGCCGCTGTCGGCGGTGCGACCGCTGGCGCTCGAGCTGTCGTCGTCGAGTGGCGCCTTCGAGGTCATCGACATCCGCGGCAACGACCTGCGCCTGAACCGGTTCACGCTCGGCGACACCACGCTCGGCCCGCTGGCCGATCAGCTCACCATCGCGGGCCTGGCGGAAGCCCCGCTGCTCGTGACGGCCTCCGGCGGTGCCGACCGCTATGTCGTCGATCTGGGCCGCACGCAGGCGGAGACCGTGCGCACCTTCGGCCTGGTCGATTCCGAGGCGGGCGACCTGGCCGACGACGCGCTCGTGCTGCGGCTGAAGTCGCTGCAGTTCTCGGCCACCGGTAACGTGCTGCGACTGGGCGCCGGTCAGGTGCTCAGCGGTATCGAGCGCGTGACCTGGGACGAGGGCCTGCGCGAGCTGGTCGTGATCGGCGATGTCGTCACGCTCCAGCCGCTGGACGGGCAGAACGTCATCGACCTGGGCTCGACGCGCCTGCGTGTGGAGGCCGAGCGCCTGATCGTCACGAGTGACGTGAAGGCCCAGGCCATCACCTTGAACGTCAGCGGCCTGGCCCTGGTCTCGGGGCAGTTGATCAGTGCCGAGCCGCTGTCGGGCTCGGCCCGGATCGCGCGACCCGTGCTGGTGGGGGCCGGCACGGCCGATCTGACCGCGCTGGCAGCCGGTGCCGGCAGCGCTGGCCTGCAGATCGTGCCTGCGGATCCAAGCACGCCGGTGACCTTGTCCGCGGGCGGGTCTGCTGCCGGCGGCATCGGGCTCGACCCGTCGACGCTGTCTTCGTCGGTGCCGGTGCTGGTGGTCGGCGCCAACGGCGGCTCCAACCCGGTCTCGATGTCGGGCGCGACAGGCGCCGGGCTCAACCTGTCGACGCCGCTGGTCGTGCAGGCCCAGGGCGCGGGCGGCGCGATCGCGGTCAGCGGCTCGGTCTCGGGCCAGACGGTGCAGATCTACGGCCCGGGCAACACCACGTCGTTCGCGCCCGGCACCCGCCTGGTGATGAGCGGCGACATCCTCATCGACGACTCGGTGCGCGCCGAGGGCGATGTGACGGTCAGCGCCGGCGACGCCTCGGTGACCGCTGCCGACCTCATGGTGACCGGCCGCATCAACGGCGGCCTGGGCGATGCCGACGTGCTGACCTTGCAGAGCAACGGCGGCACGGTCACGGTCGAGGGTGCGATCGGCCACGGCGTGGGCACGATTGCGTTGCGCGCCGGCGGCACAGGCTACGTCGACGGCGTCTATGCCGACGTCGACCTGATCGGCGGCAGCGGTCGCGGCGCGACCGCGACCGTGACGGTCAGCGGCGGGACGGTGACCGCGGTGACGCTGCGTGGCGCGGGTGCCGGCTACGCGGCCGGTGACGTGCTGCGCGTGGCACGCTCGGCGCTCGGCGACCTGTCCGGCGCAGGCCGGGGCGTGCAGGTCGAGGTCACGGCGGTCGGCGCGCTGGAGGGTCTGGTCGTCGAGGGCGCGATGGACGTCGTCTTCTCGGAGCGGGTGGTCGTCGACGGCGACATCGTCATCCGCGCCGACGGCAACGTGCTGTTCGGTGACGATCTGGTGCTGCTCAATGGCGGGCGCCTGATCGTGGAGGGGGCGGCCCAGCTCTTCTTCAACACCGGTATCGTGCTCGACCGCGGCGACGCCGCTGCGGCCGGCCGCATCGAACTGACGGCCGCCGAGGCCGGCGCGCGCGTCAGCTTCGGTGCCGGGCTGGCGGTGGGCGACAGCAACAGCTTCGCCCTGGAGGGCGTGGACCGCATGACCGTCAGCAGTTCTGACGGCACGCGAGCCGACAGCATCCGTGTCTCGGGGCCTGACCTGACGCTGACCACGTCCATCGGGCGCAGCGAGGTCGTCTTGCGGCTGCACACGCTGGCCCTGGACGCGGACGACACGCTGACCCTGCCCGAACCCGGCGGGCCGGTGCCGCTGACGATCGATGTCGACACGCTGCGCTTGCGCTCCGAGTCGAGCCTCGGTCGTGCCGATGCACCGCTGCAGGTCAACGCCCGGGTCATCGACATCGAGGCGCGTTCGGGCAGCGCCCACATCCAGCTGCCCGACACGGTCGAGGTCGCCCACCTGGTGACGAGTGCCGATGGCGACATCGGGTTGAGCGTGCTGACGGGTTCGATCCTGCTGGCGGCCGATGCCCGGGTGTCCGGGGGCGACATGCTGCTGCAGGCGCGTGAAGGGCGGCTGGAGGCGCAGCCGGGCTCCTTGATCAGCGGCGGCTCGCTCATCGTCGATGCCGGTCAGGGTGTCGGTACGGGGGGCGCGCCGCTGAACACGGACATCGACCGCATCGAGGCTGTCAGCGACCGCGGCGACATCTACCTTGCCGAAGAGGACGGGCTGGTGGTCGTCGGTGATGGCCTGAGGCTGGACAGCGGCACGGGCACGATCTCGGTGGCCGTGCGCAGCGGCGATCTGGTGATGCAGGCCGACAGCGAGGTGCGCTCGGCCGGCGGACCGGTGACGCTGACGGCCGGGGGATCGGTCGGGGTGTCCTCGGTGTCGGCGCAGTCGGGCAAGATCACGATCGGCGCGGCCGGCTCGATTTACGACACGACCGCAGGCGAGCGCACGAGCTTCAGCACCGCGGGCCTGCTCGAGTTGAAGGCCGGTGGGGACATCGGCGGGCAGTCCGGGCAGGCGCTGCCGCTGCGCATCGATGTGCCGATGATCGACGTCGCCTCGGCCCGCGGTGACGTGCGGCTGGAAGGCCTGCAGGACATCGAGGTCCAGCGTCTGCAGGGCGGTTCCTCCTCGGCGGTGCAGCTCGCGCCGGTGTCGGGGGGCATCCGCCTGGCGCCCGGCGCCGAGGTGAGCGGCGGCACGGTGTGGCTCGAAGCCGAGGAAGGCGACATCCAGGCCGAAGAGGGCGCCCGCATCCTGGCCGAATTCCTGCGGATGACGGCGCGCGATGGCGTCGGCTCTCCTGACGCCCCGATCGCCACCTCCGTGGACCGCATCGAGATCAGCAGCCAGGGCGGCAGCGTCGACATCGCCGAGTCCGACGGGCTGGAGATCGTCGGCGCGGGCGTGAGCCTGGGCGGCGCCGGCCCGGTGTCGATCGACGTGCAGGCGGGCGACCTGATCATGGCGCCCGATGCCGCGCTGAACACGGCCGGCGGGGAGGTCAGCCTGGCTGCCGGCGGCTCGGTGGGCTTGTCCGTGGTCGCCAGCGGCGCCGGTGCGATCAAGGTGGCCGCCGGAGAGGGGATCTACCAGACCACCGACGGCAGCCTGGTGAACCTGCAGAGCACCAGCAGCCTGACCTTGCAGGCGGGCAGCGGCATCGGCGGTTTCGGCAGCGCGCAACTGCGTGTGGACGTCGGCACTGTCGAGGCGAGCAACGGCGACAGCGGGTCGGTCGTCATCGCCGGTGAGCGCGGCCTCACGCTCGGCCCGGCCGGTGTGGTGTCGGCTTCGGAGGAGGGCTGGGTGGCCCTGTTCTCCGCGAGCGGCCGGGTGCAGCCCGGCAAGGTCGAGAGTGCCAGCGGGCGGCTGCTGATGCTCTCCGGCAAGACCGGCTTGACGGAGAAGGAAACGGAGTCCATGCTGGCTCTGCTGTCCATGCCGGCCACCGACCCGCCCTCGGTCTCTCTCAGCGGCTCCGATGCCGGGGCGTCGTCAGGGCAGGGCACCGACGGCATGGCGCCGAGCCTGACGGTGTCGGCGCCCAGCCTGTCGAGTTCACCCACGGGCCTGGGCGGTGCGCCGCGCACGGCCTCGGGCGGTCTGGGCAGTGCGCCGGCCCAGACCGGATTCGCGGGTGGCGAGGACGGCACCACGTCCGCCTCGGGCGCGTCCGCCAACGGGCAGACCGGTGTCGGGCGCAATGCGGCGGCTGTGAAATCGGGCAATGCGTCGACCCAGCAGTTGAGCGACCGCGTGAGCGAGGGCTACTCCATTGGTGCTGCGAGCCTGGTCGGACGCTCCACGGCCGTCATGCTCGACGCGGCGCTGCGCGTGACCGAACGCAGTCCCTGGATCGGCCAGGTGGACCAGACGAGTCTGGGTGAGTTGCTGGCGCGGACCGCGCAGGACCGCGTGCCGGAGCCGGGCGACCGCGCGCCGGCGCCCGACGCGCAGCCCGCCGCCACGGTGCCGGTGACGCCGCCCCGTGGCGACGCGCCGGCGCCCGTCCCGGGGCCGACGCAGCAGCCCGCGCCAGCCCCGCGGACCGTGCCGGAGGCGCCGGTCGCGCCGGCCGCGCCTGCGGCACCCGCGACTCCTGAGGCCGGCGCGCCGGCGCCCGGGTCCACACCCGCACAGCCCCCTGCCGGGGACCGTGAGGGAGCCCCCGCGGCACCGCGCAGTGGTGCGGGCACCGAGGGTGGCGACGGCACGTCGGGGTCGGCAACGCCGGACGATCCAAACGGGACCAAGGCCGCGTCAGACCCGACGGAGGTGGATACGATGTCGGACGCTGTTGCGGGCTCGGGGGGGCGTCCCGGAGGCTGGCTGGCCCAGGCGGGCACCTGGTGGAGCCGTCTGTTCGGGCCGCGCCAGGCGCCGGTGGCTGCCTCGGAGGTCGCGCGTGAGGCCGAGCGTTCGACCTCGCCGGGCGGCGACTCGCCGGCGATCGACGCCGTGGATGGCCGCGTGGCGGCGGCGACGGATCCCGGGTCCTCGACCGCTGCTCATTCCAAGGAGGTTCGAGGTGCTTGATCTGTCGGTCTGTCGTCCCGCGGGCGGGCGCGGGTGGTCCCGTGGCCGCCTAGGCTGGGCCCTGGGGGCGCTGCTCGCTGCCTTCGCTGCGCCCGTGCCGCTGCACGCGCAGGGCACGGGCGGGGCGGTGCAGGGCATCACCCAGGCCCAGCGCGACCTCAAGCTCGGGCTGCCGGTGGCCGGACGTGTGGAAGGCCTTTTCGTGCGCGAGGGCGACCGCGTCAAGGTCGGACAGGTGCTGCTGCACCTCGACCGGACCCTGGAGGAACTGGAGGTCCGGCGCCGCCAACTGCAGCTGCGCGACGAGTCCCGCCTGGCCGAGCTTCGCGGCCGGGAGCGCGTGCTGTCCGAGCAGGTGGCGAACCTGCGTCCGCTGGTGGAGGCCGGCAGCGCGCCGCGCAAGCAGTTGGAGGACGAGGAACTCGCCCTGGGCGCGGTGGCGGGCGAACGCCGCGGGCTGGAGGCTGCCAAGCAGCGCGAACAGGTGGAGCTCGAGCTCGCGATGGAGACGTTCGAGCGGCGCCACCTGCGCTCGCCGATCGAAGGCGTGGTCACGAAGATCCTGCACCGTCCCGGCGAAAGCGTCTCGCCCAACGAAGTCACCATGCACGTGGTCGACGTCGGCAAGGTGCGCTTCCTCGGGACGACGCCGTGGCAGTCGGCCTCGCGCCTGCGTCCCGGTGCTTCGGTGTCCTTGCGCATCGGCGCCGAAGAAGGCGGCCGCGCGCGTCAGGGTCGGGTCGTGTTCGTGGCGCCGGTGGCCGACCCGGCCAGCGGTCTCGTGGAGGTCATCGCCGAGTTCGACAACGCGGACGGCAGCGTGCGCCCTGGCGTCTCGGCCAGGATCACCTACTGACGGCCGCCTGCGGCGTCATGCGCGTGCGCCTTGTGCGCATGGCGCATCGTGCTCCAGTCGTCCATGGCCGCCTGCTCGCGGCGCTCGCGTTGCGCGATGCGCGCCTGTTCCGCCAGCTCCAGCAGCTTGCGCGCTTGCAGCACGGCCCGTTCGGCCTCGCCCAGGGCCTGGGCGGCCGCGTCGCGGTGGGCGTGGGCGGCGCGCAGGTCCTGCCCCAGCTTGTCGGCCATGCCCTGCAGGTTATGCAGGAACAGGCGGTCGTTGCGGGTGTCGGCCATGGGCCGGGGGCGGCGGTGGTCCTGCGCCAGCCGGCGCTGGTAGTCGGCGAGCATCTCGCTCACGCGCTGCGCGCTGGCCTGCAGCCGGGCCAGGCGCTGCTGGTGCTGCGCCAGCACCTGGGCACGCTCCTCGGCTCGGCGTTGCGCCTTGTCCAGCAGCACGGCGCGCGCGTCCAGCGGTTTCGGATCGCTCATCGACGGGCTCGATGCATGGGGCCCACGGCGCCGATCACGGGCCCAGCAGGCGCTTGATCGCCTCCCGGCACTCGGGGTAGGGTGCCGGCGCGTGCATGTCCTGACGCAGGTAGGCCTCGAGCGCGGGGCGCAGCT
This sequence comes from Rubrivivax sp., assembly GCA_027491255.1. Taxonomy (GTDB): domain Bacteria; phylum Pseudomonadota; class Gammaproteobacteria; order Burkholderiales; family Burkholderiaceae_C; genus Rubrivivax. The sequence goes on from JAIXWM010000199.1 coordinate 16,120, forward strand.
TGATCGCCTGGTCCAGGTCGCGGTTGCTGCCGCTCTCGTATGCGCCGACCTGGATCAGGTCCTGGCTCTGCTGGTACAGCGTCCACAGGCGGCGGAAGCGGTTGGCCCGCTCGAGTTCTTCGGGCGCGAGCAGCTGCGGCATCACGCGCGAGATCGATCCCATCAGGTCGATGGCCGGGTAGTGCGAGGCGTCGGCCAGCCGGCGTGACAGCATGACCTGACCGTCGAGCGAAGCCCGGGCGATGTCGACGATGGGGTCGTTGCCGTCGTCGCCCTCGGCGAGCACGGTGTAGACGGACGTGATCGACCCGTGACCCCGACGCCCCGGACCGCCACGTTCGATCAGCGTGGGCAGCAGCGCGAAGACCGAGGGCGGGTAGCCCTTGGCGGTGGGCGGCTCGCCGATGGCCAGACCGATCTCGCGCTGGGCATGCGCCACGCGCGTCAGGCTGTCCACCAGCATCAGCACGTGGCGACCCTGGTCGCGGAAGTACTCGGCGATCAGGTGCGTGAGCTGGGCCGCCTTCAGCCTGAGCACCGGCGAGACGTTGGCCGGCGCCGCGACGACGACCGACTTCGCCAGGCCATCGGGACCAAGCGACTCGTTGATGAAGGCCTGCACCTCGCGCCCGCGCTCGCCCACCAGGCCGATGACGACGATCTCGGCCTCGGTGTTGCGCGTCATCATGCCCAGCAGCACGCTCTTGCCCACGCCCGAGCCTGCCACCAGGCCGATGCGCTGCCCGCGGCCCATGGTCAGCAAGCCGTTGATCGCGCGCACGCCCACGTCGAGCACTTCGCGGATCGGACCGCGCTCCATCGGGTTGAGACTGTCGCCTTGCAGGGCGCCCGAGTCGGTGCACTGCGGTGGCGGGCGGCCGTCGAGCGGGCGGCCGCGTGCGTCGATGACGCGCCCGAGCAGGGACCGGCCCAGCGCCGCGCGCGCCGACGTCCCGGTGACGCGCACGCGGCTGCCCGGGCCGATGCCCTGGGGCTCGGTGAACGGCATCAGCAGCAGGTTCTCCCCCTGGAAGCCGACGACTTCGGCATCCACGGTGCGGCCATCGATGCCGGTGACCTCGCAGCAGGCACCCAGGGACGCGACGAGACCGCTGGTCTCCAGGCGCAGCCCGACCAGGCGTGTGACCACGCCGCAGCGCGCCGGCCCGGGCGCCTGCAGTTCCTGCACGAGGCGGTCGACCTCGACGTCGAAGGCGTTCATGGCGTTCCCGATCCGGTGTCCGGTGCGGCAGGCTCCGCGCCCAGGAGTTGCGCGGCCAGGGCGTCGAGGCGGTTCTCCACCAGGTCCTGCACGAGCGTGCCGTCGGAGACCGCTTCGACGCTGCCGCGGCGCAGGTGGTCTGCGGCCTCCAGCGTGATGTGCGCCCCGAAGGTCTGCGCCAGCGGCCCGAGCGCTGCCAGGTCGTCAGGGTGCAGCCGCACCGCCACCTTCAAGGGATGCGGCCCGAGCGCCTGGAGCGTGTGCTCGACCAGGCGCGCCGCGGCCTGCCCACCCGACTGGAGTTCCGCGCGCATCAGCTGCTGGGCCAGGTGCAGGGCCAGTCGCGCCAGCGGCGCGTGAAGGCGCCGCGCATCTCCGCGCAGCTCGTGCAGCGCGTGCAGGATCTGCTGCTGCAGGGCGACCTGGCGCTCGGCGCTGGCGGCCTTGGCGGCCTCGTGCGTGGACTCACGGCGCGTGCGTTCGACCTCGGCGCGGCGCTGCCCTTCGCGCAGCCCCAGCGCGTGACCTTCGTCCCAGCCCTCCTGACGCGCCTGCGCAAGGCCTTGCGCGAGCGGCGCGGCGGCGGGATCGGCGGTCGCGGCCCGGGCGTCCTGACCGGGCTCGCCGTCCGCCGCGCCCAGGCTGGACGTCCCGGGCTGGCCGTCGGAGGCCTCGGCGAAGATGTCGACGATGTCCACTGCGTCCTCGGCGCGCGGCGCCGGCACGGCCACCACCTGGGGCACCTCCAGGACGCTGAAGGTGGGGGGCAGGCGGGCGTCGAGCGGCCAGGGAACGAAGGGCCCGACCTGCGGCGCCTGCAGCAGCGCCGGATCGGGCTGCCAGGCCACCTGCCGCCCTGCGGCCTCAGACGAAGTCATCACCCCGTCCCGACAGCACCAGCTCGCCCTTGTCGGAGAGCTTGCGCGCGATGCGCATGATGGCCTTCTGCGCCTCCTCGACGTCGGTGATGCGCAGCGGCCCCTTGGACTCCATCTCGTCGATGAACATCACGCGCGCGCGTGCCGACATGTTGTCGAAGAACTTGTCCTTCACGTACTCGTGCGCGCCCTTCAGCGCCGTCATCAGCATGTCGGGCTCGACGTTGCGCATCAGGGTCTGGATCGCGCGGTTGTCCACGGCCGAGAGGTTCTCGAACGTGAACATGTTGTCCTGGATCTTCTGCGTGAGGTCCGGGTCCAGCCGTGTCAGCTGGACCATGATCTGCGACTCCAGGTCGACCTTCACGAAGTTCATGATCTTGGCGGCGGCCTTGATGCCGCCGAAGCTCGAGGACTTGGCCGAGGAGCTGGTCGAGAACTGTTTCTTCATGATCGACTCCAGCTCCTCCATCGCCGAGGGCTGCACGGTCTCGAGGCTGGCCACGCGCTGCATGATCTCCGGACGGGCGTCGGGCGGCAGGAAGTTCAGCACGTCGGCGGCGACGTCGTACTCCAGCACCGACAGGATGATGGCCACCACCTGAGGGTGCTCGCTGCGGATCATCTCGGCGATGGAGCGCGCGTCCATCCACTTCAGGATCTCCAGCCCCTTGTTGCCCTGGCCCGGCATGATGCGGCTCAGCACCGAGGCGGCCTTGTCCTCGCCGAGCGCGCGCTTGAGCACCTTCTCGACGTAGTCGCCCGTGCCGAGACCGAGGTTGGTCTGCTTCTTCAGCATGGCGACGAAGTCGTCGAGCACGACGTTCACCGCCGCCTGCGACAGGTCGGCCACCGACACCATGGCCGCGCCCAGCGCCTGCACCTCCTTGGGGTTCAGGTAGCGGATGATCTCGGCCGCCTGCTGCTCGCCCAGCAGCAGCATCAGCACCGCGGCGCGCTGCGTGCTGGTGAGGGCGTCGAGCTCCTCGCGGAGCTCGGGCGTCATGACGATGTCGGGCGAGGCGGCGCCTTCCTCGGGGCCCTTGGCGTCCTTACCCTCCGGCGCCTCCTTGCCCTTGGCGCCCTTGGCCTTGGGGTCGGCGGCGGCGCCCTTGCTGTCCTTGGGGTCCTTCTTGTCGGCCATGGCGTCGGCGGTGCGCGAAAGGGTGGGGCCGCAGCGTCAGCTGACGCGGATCATGGCCTTGAGGACGTTGGCCACCCGGCCCGAGTCCTCGGCCACCAGCATGCGGATCAGCGCCACCTTGTCGTCGTAGGTGTTGGCGGTGTCCAGCAGGTCGGCCGAGATGCTCGACTTCTTGGGCTTGAGCTTGGCCTTGATCTGCTCCAGGCTCTCGCCCTCGCCGATCTGGATCAGGCGCAGGTCCTCCTCGGTGAGCTCGCCCGACTCGGCGCGCGCCTTGGCGTCGGCCGCTGCCTGTTCGGCGGCCGCCTTGCGCGCCGCGTAGAACTGCTGCAGGACGGGCCGCACGACGACGAAGAGGAAGGCGATGAACGCGAGCGCGATCAAGCCGCTCTTGAGCCCCTCGTGGACACGGGTCTCGATGTACCAGGGGATGGTCTCGAGCGGCGGCGCCGGTTCGAAGCGCGCGGGCACCACCGTCACCTCGTCGCCACGGCGCTGGTCGAAGCCGACGACGCTGCGCACGAGGTCGCGCATGCGGTCGAGTTCCTGCGGGGTGTAGGCCACGCGGGCGCCGGGCGCAGGCGCCGAGGCGCCCTCGGCCGGTGGCGGCACGGGGCGCTCGTTCACGACCACCGCGACGCTGATGCGCTGGATGCTGCCGGTGGCGTTCTTGACGTGGCGTACGCTGCGGTCGAGCTCGTAGTTGCGGGTGGACCGCGAGCTCATCGTCTGGTCCGACTCGCTGCGGCCCTCGGCCGCGTTGGCGGTCGTGTTGGGGGTCGTGGTGGGCGGCGTCGGCGCGGTGTTGGACAGGGCGCCGGGGATGCCCGCGGCGTCGCGCTTGGCCGCGCGGTCCTGCGCCAGGGTCTCCGAACGCGTCCTCGGGCCCTGGCCCCGGCTGTCGTAGTCCTCCGTCGTGCTCTCGACCTGGGTGAAGTCGAGCACCAGATTGACCTGGCCGCGCACATTGGTCTCCCCGACCACCGGCGCCAGGATCTGCACGATGCGGTTGCGGTAGACCTCCTCGAGCTGCTGCTTGTGCTGCGTCTGGGCGGCGGTCATGCCGAGCTTCAGTTCCGAGGCCGACTCGGTGAGCAGCTGGCCGATGTTGTCGACCACGGTCACGTGTTCGGGCGCGAGGTAGGGCACGCTCGAAGAGACCAGGTGCACGATGGCCTGCACCTGCGAGGGCGAGACCACGCGGCCGGGGTGCGGCGCGACGACCACCGAAGCCTTGGGCGGCGTGCGGTCGCGCACGAACACGCTCTGCTTGGGCTGGGCCAGGTGCACGCGCGCGCTCTGGACCGTGGCGATCTGCATGACGCTGCGCGCCAGCTCCTGCTCCATCGCCGCGTTGACGCGAACCTGTTCCATGAACTGGCTCGTCGTCATCGACGACTGGTCCTTCAACGCGTCCAGGCCGGTGTTGCTGGTGCGCGGCAGGCCCTGTGACGCCAGCAGCATCCGCGCCTCGTGGTAGCGCGTGCTGGGCACGGTGAGCTCGCCGCTGTTCGTGTCGATGCGCGGCTTGAAGTCGGCGTTGCGCAGCAGGTCGAAGGCCGCCTGACGGTCGCTTTCGTTCATGCCCGGCAGCAGTGAACGGTAGGGCGTGGCCTGCATCGCCGCCCAGGTGATGGCAAAGATCACCAGCACCGCGACGATGATGATGGCGGGCAGGGACCGCCGCACCGCGGGCTGGGCGAGCACGGCCCGCGCCGCCTGGGTCATCTGCTGCAGCGCGCCGCCCCCGGGGCGCAGCGCGGGCGCCGAGCCCGGCGCCGCGGCCACCGCGGAGCCGGCCGCCGGCACGAGCGCCGCGCTGCCCGCCGCGCCTGCGCCTTCGCGGGTGGCCGATGTCGATGCGGGTGAGGTCGCCACGGCTCAGCGGTCCATCGTCAGGTGGATCGGGCGTGGCATGACCGACGTGCGTCCAGGCCTCGTCATCGCTCGGTCGTCGTGCGTTGGGGCCCCATCGTCACACCGGCATGTTGAGGATGTCCTCGTAGGCCTTGAGCACCTTGTTGCGCATCTGCAGCGTGGCCTCGAAAGCCAGCGAGGACTTCTGCATCGCCAGCACCACGTCCGTCAGCGGGACCTCGCCGCGCTCGTAGGCTTCCTGCATGCCGCGCGAGGCCAGCTGCGTGTCGTTGACCTCGGCCAGGGCCTGGCGCACCAGGTCGGCGAAGGGCGGCGCGGTCTGGGGGGCGGCCTGGGCGGATGCGGCGCTGCCCGGTTCGATGCCTGCGCCCGCCTCGGCCTGCAGCTTGCGCATGGTCTGCAGCATCGAGAGGATGTTGGCAGGGGAGGTGATGCGGTCGGACATGGCGGGGAAATCGGTGCGTGGGAGGTCGGTGTGCGGATGTCAGGCCGTCAGCAGGCCCTGCTGGCGCCACTGCGCCAGCTTGTGGCGCAGCGTGCGCGGGCTGATGCCGAGCTGGCGCGCGGCCTCGTCCTTGGTGCTGCTCGAAGCCAGCGCCGCGCGCACGATCCGGACTTCGTTGTCGCGAACGGCGGCCGGCAGGGTGGCGGCCGTGGCGTCGTCGGCTGCGGGTGGGGCGGCGGCGGGTATCGGCCTTGTGGCGGTGGCCAGGCCCGTGGTCGTGGCGCTGATCGACGGTGTGCCCGTGCCCGCGACGAAGGCGTCGATACCCATCTCGTCGAAGAGCAGGTGGGCCGGGGTGACGACCGGGCCGTCGGCCAACACGACGCAGCGGCGCACGACGTTGTCGAGCTCGCGCACGTTGCCGGGCCAGGGGTGCAGCAGCAGCAGGTCGGCGGCGTCCTGGCTGATGACCCAAGAGCCGCCCCCTGGCGCGGGGTGGCGCTCCAGCATCGCCTGCGCCAGCGGCAGGATGTCGCCCGGCCTGCTGGCCAGCGGCGTCAGCCGCAGCTGGAAGGTGGCGATGCGGTAGAACAGGTCTTCGCGGAAGCGCCGCTCGGTGATGGCGAGCCGCAGGTCGGCCGCCGTGGCCGCGATCACTCGCACGTCCAGGGTGATCGCCGCCGTGCCGCCCAGGCGCGTCACCTGCCGCTCCTGCAGCACCCGCAGCAGCCGCGCCTGCAGGTGCATGGGCATGTCGCCGATCTCGTCGAGGAACAGGGTGCCGCCCTGCGCCTGCTCGAACAGGCCGCGGTGGTCGCGGTGCGCGCCGGTGAACGCCCCCTTCTCGTGGCCGAAGAGCAGGTCTTCGATCAGGTGTTCCGGCAGCGCCGCGCAATTGAAAGCCACGAAAGGCCCGTGCGCCCTCGGCGAAGCGTCGTGCAGCACGCGCGCGAGCACCTCCTTGCCGGCACCGGTGGGCCCCACCACCAGGGTGGTGACCTCGGCACCGGCCACGCGCCGCGCCAGCGCCAGGAGATGCCGGCTCGCCGGATCGACGAAGACGGCCTTGAGCTTGCGGCCTTGCTGCGCGTTCGCAGCGTCGCCGGCGGCCTGGGGCGCGGCCGCCCTGACACCTGCCAGGGCGCTCAGGTCGCGCCAGCTCGCCGCGGAGAAGTCGTCGCTGGCCACCACCTGGGTGGCGCCGCACCGTCCCGCCAGCGCTGCCGATGTCAGGTCACCCGGCACAACGCGGGCGACCACCGGGCGTGCGCCGCCCATGCGCACCAGTTCGCCCAGGACCGTGGCGGTGACCTGGCGGTCCGTCGCTGCCCTGAAGGCGATCGCGTCGTAGGACGCCGGCGCATGGTGGGCGACGTCCTGCGGGTCCGGGACTTCGGTGGCGTGCCATCCGGCTGCAGCGAGCATGGCAAGCTGGACATCGTCCGGGGATTCGGACGAATCAATCCACAGCACATGCCTGATCAAGCCCACCGGCGCCATGATTGCGTGAGCGCAATTACCGTGCCAGCAATTCAAAGCAGGTCAAGCGGTGACTTCATCACCAAAGAGTTGAAAAAACGTCAAAACGGGTAAAACAGCATAACAGCGTGTGTCGGTTTATTGACGCTTGCGGCTGGCGTGTGTTGTCGTGCCTGCGCTGCCCGCGGGCCGATTCGCTCATAGGGCCCGCAGGTGGTGCGTGCACTCACCGGCCCGCGCTCTGTGGCGGCTTGGGATCGAACCCGCGACATTCCTGGCCCGAGGCCCGGTAGACCTCCTCCGAGGGCAGGGCCCGGGTCTTGATCTGCATGTTGCGGCAGAGGTAGGGCAGCCGCACGTCGTAGCTGATGGCCAGGTGCCTGCAGCGCCAGCAGGAGGGCGGGTCACGGGGAGGCTGACTGACAGGCATTCCTGGCCGCGGCGCGCCGGCAAGGGGCAGGGCGGACCCGCCCTGGGATCAACTGGGGCGCGCAGGCGCCGCCACGGGGGCACCGGCCGCCGGCGTCAGGGTGCGCCAGGCGTCGCGGATCTCGCGCATCAGTTCCGTGATCTCGTCGAGCGCGGCGAGGTCGTTGTAGGCGTGCACGTGCACGAGACGCCGGATCACGTAGCGGTACAACTCGTCGAGATTGCGGGCGACTTCGCCGCCGCGCTCGAAGTCCAGGCTGGACTGCAGCCCGATCACGATCCGCTGGACCTTGTTCACCTGGACGGACTTGGCCTGCGTCGACTGGTGCAGGATGTGCCCGCGAAGTGCAACCAAGGCGTCGACCAGGCCGTCGAACAGCATCTGCGTCAACTGCGCGCCGCGAGCGCCTGCCAGGCTGCTGGCGGCGTGGACGGAACCGTAGCTCCTGATGGCGCGGGTCTGGTGCTGCATTCCAACCTCCGGGAATCGAATACGTCTTGATGAAGGATTCGACTCGAGGCCCCGCAACTTGAGTGTGGCGCTGTCGCGCGGCCTGCGCCCAGCTTTTCAGCGCGGGGGGCTGGCGGGGGCCGGCAGGGACGGCGTGGCCGGGGGCGCGGCGTCGGGGTCGGGCCCCATGAGCGTGTCCGACAGGCGGCTCCGCACCTCCAGGCGCGCCTTGCTGAACAGGTCGCGCACCGCGTCGTCCAGCGTCTGGCGCACCGAGGCCCACTGGGCCGGCCCCTGGGTCGCGAAGTCCTGCCCGCACTGGTAGACGAGTTGCGAGACGTTGGACGGCAGCCACGACTCCACGCTGCCGCGGGCGGTGTTGATGCGCCGCGCGCTCTGCGGCGTCTGGAACTTGCCGGCCTGGCCGTCGCGCCGACCGTCCTCGAACAGGCCCTCGATGTGGCGGGTGAGCACGGGTTCGTAGCGCTGGCGCAGCATCGAATCCTCTATCGCATCCAGCGGGTTCGCCTCGCTCGTCATCGTGTCCCACAGGGCCCGGCCGCTCAGGCTGCCGAAGGGGCCGCTCGGCGCGGCGGTGGCTGCCTGCGCGCCGCTCAGGCCCTTGACGGCCTCCATCGTGCTGCGCTCGATGCTGTTGACGCGGTCGATCAGGTAGATGGTCAGCAGCAGCACCAGCAGCATGGCCAGCGCGATCAGTCCCAGGAGCACGAGGTCCATGCTGAACTCAATGGCCCGTGACACGGCCCGAAGAGCCGCTGTGGTCCGCTGGCGACGTGTCGTCCAGTTCTTCTCTCAGGAACTGCAGCACCTGGAACGGTTGCTCGAGCCTGAGTTCGATCAGGAACACGCGATCGGCGAGGTCCTGCATCTGGACGATGGCCTGTTCGGCATTGATTTCGACGAGCTGGTACTGGCCGCCCAGGTCGAAGGCCCGCTGGGCGAACTCCTGCGGCAGGTAGACCCAGACCTGACGGCCGCCAGCGGCGACGCGCTGGAACTCCGACGCCACCGGGGCCGGGGGGGCTTCCTTCCTGGCGACCAGGGCCCGTGCGGCTTGTGCCCGGTGGGCTGCGGTCTGCTCCGCGCCTTCGACGAAGGTCCTGTCCAGGTGGGCGCGGCACAGCAGCGCCATGCGAGTGCGCGCGCTGCGGGCGCTTTCGGGGTTGGCGCCGTGGCTGGCGGTCACCACCTTCTCGTAGGTGAGGCGGGCTTCTTCCTGGTCTTCGCCGGGGCCCGATGAGAAGAGTCGCTTCAGTATCATGGACGGTGTCGCAAGGGTCAGGGGGCCGGCTGCAGTTGCGCGCGCAGCTTGCGGGTCAAGCCAGACAGGATCTGGCTGACGCGGGATTCGGTCACTTCAAGAACCGCTCCGATCTCCTTCAGGTTCAGCTCCTCGACGTAGTAGAGCTTCAGGACCAGCCGCTCGCGCTCGCTCAACTCGTCGATGCTGCGAGCCAGAAGGTCGACCATCTGATGGTGCTCGAGGAGCGCGTCCGGTTGCCGCCGGCCGTCGTCGGCGACGTTCAGCGCCTCTTCGTCCACGACCTCGATCGAGTGCGTCTCATAGCGGTGCGCGGCATCGCGCTCCTTGTGGAACTGGGCCAGGTCCATCCCCAGGTGCGCAGCGACCTCGCTGGAGCGCGCGCGCCGTCCCACCTGCCCGGACACCTCGTTGACCGCCGCTTCCTCGATGCGCTGGAACGCCACGGCCGAGCGCGGCATGCCCGTCATGCGGCGCACCTCGTCGACCATGGCGCCGCGGATGCGACTGAGGGCGAAACGCTCGAACTCCTCTCCCTTGGCAGGGTCGAAGGCTTGCGCGGCTTCGATCAAGCCCACCATGCCGACCTGCACGAGCTCCTCGGTGTCCATGAACGGGGGCAGGCGCACCTTCAGGTGCACCGCAACCCGCTTGACCATGGGCATATGCTCCCGGACCAGCGCCTCGGTCACGCTGGGCGCCGGTCGGTAGAGCTTCAAGGCGGCGTCCATCCAGATCCCGAGAGCCTGCCGCTCAGGCGGTGGCGGACGGCAGGCCGACCATGCGCGGCAGCAGGAACTGGATGCGCCCGGAGGGCTTGAGCGCGGGCCCGAGTGCGGCCACCTTGCCGGCCAGCTGCCGGAAACTCCGCGCCGCCGTGCTGTCAGGCGCATGGCGACTGACGGGCAGGTAGCGCTCCTGGGCGGCCTGCACCGCGTCGTCGCGCTCGATCGACCCGAGATACCCCAGCTTCGCTCCGAGAAAGCGCTGCGCGACGTCGGCCATGTGGTTGAACAACTTGCGGCCGTGCGCCTGGCTGTTGACCATGTTGGGCAGCAGGTAGACGTCCTCGAGGCCCTCCTCGAGGGTCAGGATCTTCAGCAGGCCGTAGGCGTCGGCGATGGAGGCGGGCTGGTCGCACACGACGACGAAGCGCCGCTGGCACGCGGCTATGAAGGAGACGACCGACGGCGTGATGCCGGCCGCCACGTCCACCAGCAGGCAGTCCACCGGCTCGTCCAGGTTGTCCATCACGTGGATCACGGACGAGACCTGCGCCTCGTCCATCGACGCCAGCTCGCGCAGGCCCGACGCGCCCGGGATGAGCCGCACGCCCGGCGCCGCATCGACCAGCACCTCGCCCAGCGTCTTCTCGCCGCGCAGCACGTGCCCCATGTTGAAGCTTGCGCGCACGCCCAGCGCCAGCTGCGCGTTCGCCAGCCCGAGGTCGGCGTCGAGCACCATGACCCGCAGCCCCCGCTCGGCCAGCGCAATGGCGAGGCTGACCGAGACCGTGGTCTTGCCCACGCCGCCCTTGCCGCTGGCCACGCCGATGACCATGGGCCGTGAATAGTCAGGCATGGCGCACCCCCGCGCTGTCGAGTTCGCCTGTTGGCACGCTGGTCTCGCTTCTATTTTCGAGTAATGGCGTAAGAGTATCTTCAATCAGTTTACGCGTATTGACGGTCAGAGATGTCTCCCCCGAGGTGGCCCAGCGCGTTCCCGAGACCGCGCGCACCTGCCATGGTCTGCCGTCGAGCAGGTGGTCGATCAGCGGCCAGGGCCGTTCGGCAATGTCGAGTCGGGTCACGAGCATGTTCGGGCCTTCTGCGGTGGCGGCCACCCGGCGCAGGGTCTGGACCGAGGCGTCGGCGGCGACCACTGCATGGAATTGGGCATCGTTTTCTGCGGTGAGGAAGGAGGCCAGGTCGGCAGCGAGTTGTCGTCCGTCGCTGTGCGCGGTGTCGACGAACACCGCCGAGCGGTCGGACAGCTCGTCGAGCAGCACGCTCAAGGCTTCGGGGTCGCGGGCGCGGTAGGCGTCGACGCCGCACTGTGCGGCCAGCGCCTGGGTCTGGCTCCAGGCGCCCATGCGCGCGTCCTGGTAGCTGATCCAGACCACATGGTCGGGGCCCAGACGCGAGGCGGCCTGGGCCACGAGGCGGGCGCACATCAGCGTCTTGCCGGCGCCCGCCGGACCGTAGAGCACGTGGATGCCGGACCAGTCCGTGTCCGAAGTGGTGCAGAACATCGGCTCCAGCAACCTGCCCAGGTGCTCGCCGAGGCGGCCGAAGGCTTCGGTGGCGGTCTGCGCCTGCGCCAGCGCGGGTGCCAGCCGCGCCTGCAGGCGCGAGGGCACGCCCTCGTCGAGCATCGCGTTCACCACGGCCCGCACCTCGGGGTGGGCGGTGGCGATCGCGTGGTCCGCGCCGAGCCGGCTGCTCCACAGCATGTCCTGGCGGAGCTGTGCGATCTCGGACTTGATGGTGTCCACGATGTCGCGTTCGCGCACGGCCGGGACCGGCGCGCCCGGGCGATTGCGCTCGTTCGTCCCGGCGGCGGCCCGCGCCGCCTCCACGTCAACGGTCGCGGCCGTGTCGGGGACTGCCGCTGGCGCCTGCGTCGTCTCCACGGCGATGATCAGCTCGGTCATCCCCTCCAGCTCGGCGCTGGATATGAAGAGCGCGTTCTTGCCGTGCTCGAGAACTGCGCGTTCCGAGGCGGCGCGCAGGTCCCGGGCAACGATGCGTTTGAGTTCCATGGCGTCTCGAGGCGTGGTTCTTCGGCTCAGGCCAGACGGCTGGCGCTCTCGGCCGCGACCGTGCGGATCACCTTCACCGACTGCTCGTCAGGTATCTCGGCATAGGACAGGACGGTCAGCGTGGGAATGCGATGCCTGGCTGCCCGCGCGAGCCAGGTGCGGATGCTCGGAGAGACCACGAGAACCGGCGACAGCCCCTGCGTCTCCATCTCTGCGGCACTTTCGCGCAGCGCGCCGAACAGGCGCTCGGCCAGACCGGGCTCCAGCATCACGCCGGCACGCGGGTTGCTCTGCTGCACGACGTTGTGCAGCAACTGCTCCAGCCCCTGGTCCAGGGCCATGACGGTGAGGACGTCGCCGTTGTCGACCAGCCCCTGCACGATCATGCGGCCCAACCGGGGCCTGACGATGGCCATCAACTGATCCGGATCCTGGGTGGTGCCGCCGGCGTCGCTGAGCGTCTCGGCGATCGTGCGCATGTCGCGGATGGTCACCCCTTCGGCCAGCAGGTTCTGCAGCGTGCGGGTGACCACGCCCAGCGAGAGCTTGCCGGGGACGAGTTCCCCGATCAGCTTGGGAGACTTCGCCGCCACCTTGTCGAGCAGCTTTTGCGTCTCGTCGTGGCTCAGCAGTTCCGCGGCGTTGTCCAGCAGCACCTTGTTCAGGTGCGTGGCGATCGCAGTCGCCGGATCGACCACCGTGTAGCCCAGGGTGCGCGCGTAGTCGCGCTGGGACGGGTCGATCCAGGTGGCGTCCAGCCCGAATGCCGGCTCCTTGGTGGGCTGCCCTTCGAGCTTGCCGTAGACCGTTCCGGGGTTGATGGCGAGTTCGCGCCCGACCTTGACCTCGCCGCGGCCCCGGACCACGCCGTTGAGCACGATGTGGTAGGAATCCGGCGGCAGGTTCAGCGCGTCCCTGATGCGCACGGGCTGCACGAGGAAGCCGAGCTCCGAGGAGAGCTTCTTGCGGACGCCCTTGATGCGCGTCATCATCTGGCCGCCGCTCTCCGGATTGACCAGCGGTATCAGGCCGTAGCCGATTTCCATGCCGATCGGGTCGACGTGCTCCACGTCGTCCCAGTCGAGATCCCGGGCGGCTTCTGGCGTGGTCGAAGGGCCGGCCGCGGCCGGCGCCGCGGGCCGCTGCGCCGCGATCGCGCGGCTGCGCACGATGCCCGCCCCGATGGCCACGGTGAGCCCCGCCAGCAGCAGGAACACCACGTGCGGCATCCCGGGCACGATGCCGATGAGGGTCAGGATGCCCGCGGCAATGAACAAGGCCGAGGGGTTGGCGAGCTGGCTCTGCGCCTGCTCGGTCATCGACTCCGAGGTGGTGACCCGGGTGACGATGATCGCCGTGGCCAGCGACATCAGCAGCGCCGGCACCTGTGCCACCAGACCGTCACCGATGGTCAGCAGGACATAGATCCGGGTCGCCTCCGACAGCGGCAGGTTGTGCTGTGCCAGGCCCACCGCCAGGCCGCCGACGATGTTGATGATCAGGATCAGCAGGCCCGCGATCGCGTCGCCGCTGACGAACTTGGAGGCGCCGTCCATGGAGCCGAAGAAGTCCGCCTCCTGGGACAGCTCCTCGCGCCTGCGCTTGGCCGTTTCCTGGTCGATCACGCCTGCATTGAGGTCGGCGTCGATCGACATCTGCTTGCCCGGCATCGCATCCAGCGTGAAGCGGGCGTTGACTTCCGAAACCCGACCGGCCCCCTTCGTCACGACGAAGAAGTTCACGATCATCAAGATGATGAAAATGATGAAACCGACAAAATAGTTCCCGCCCACCACGAAATGACCGAATGCGGCGATGACCTGACCGGCCGCGTCGGGCCCCTTGTGGCCTTCGACCAGGATGACGCGCGTCGAAGCCACGTTCAGCGCCAGGCGCAGCATGGTCGCGAACAGCAGGACCGAGGGAAACGAGGAAAAGTCCAGCGGGCGCCGGGTGGCGATGGCCACCATGACGACGACGAGCCCGACCACGATGTTGAACGTGAAGAGGATGTCGAGCAGCAGCGGCGGCAGCGGCACGACGAGCATCGCCATGATGGCGAGCACCAATGCCGGTATGCCCAAGCCCGAAGGCTCGAACCTGCGCATGCTCTGCCGGAAGATCGCCAGGGTGTCGGCCATCGGTCATGTCGTCGGCGGCGGGTCGCCGCCACGCAGTGAAGCAACCGCTGTGCCATGCTTTTCCGACACCCCCCGGGGCCGCCGCCCTTCGGCGGGCGCGGCGTCCGCTCCCGGCAAGGGTTTGCCGGTCACGGTTCTTGCTTTGTGGTGTCACGGTTCTTTCCTGAGACATCCGTGCAAGACGTGTATTCAGAGCAAATGCTAGAAGGGCCCTCATATGGCTGATCCGCTGTCCCCGGCTGCGGCGCCGGCGACTGGAGCCGATTTCCTTGCGCCGGCGACGCTCGTGCGCGGCGACGCCGCCCGTGCGCCCGGCGTGCCGGCGTCCGCCGAGGCGGTCGGCGAGAGCTTCGACGCGCACTTGCAGCGCGCCCGCAGGCTTCAGCGCGGTGAGGCGCCTGGTGCCGATGCCGGCGCGCAGGGCACCGTCATGCCGCCTCCTGGCGGCATGGTGTTGCCGTCCGGCATGGGTGCGGCCGGTGTGGCGCCCGACGACGTCGTGGCGGAAGCGGTGCCCTCGCCGCTGGATCCCTTTGCGGCCGTGCCGCCGCCGGGCGTGCCGACATCGCCTGCCGCGCGGGACTTGACCGCCGGGCGGACCGAAGTCTGGTCCTTCGAAGAGGCGCAGGGGTTCGCGGGGCGTGTTCCCTCGGCGTCGGCGCAGGTGCCTGCGCGTGGGGGCGCCGGCGTCGTCCCTGTCGAGGCCACCGCGGTTGCGCTTGCCGCCCGTGCGGCGGCCGGGCCCTGGGCCGTGCCTGGCCCCACCCCTGAAGCGGGTCGGGCGCCGCAGGCGGTGGAGTCGTCTGCGCCCCAGGGCGCACCGGCGCTGTCCGCTGCGGCGCCGACCGACGCTCAGGGGGCGTGGGCAGGCCGACGGCAGCTGGCGCAGGCCGCGGACGGTGCACCGCCGCATCGAGACGCTCGTGCCGAGGGCGATGGAGTCCTCGCGGGCGCCAGCCTGCGCGCGGAGCTCCTGGCGCGCGGCGACGGCCCGCCCGTCGACATCGCCGCGCGCGCGGTCGAAGCGGACGTCGCGGCCCGGGCCCGGGCGTTCCCGGTCGGCGCGATCGACACCGCGGCGCGGTCTCGCGCATCCACCGATCTCGATGTGGATGCGGCGTCGGCTGAATCGGCGCAGGCGGTGTCCGCACTCGGCGCTGCGCCGCAGGCTGCCCCGTTGCAGCAAGACGTTCGCACCGACAGCGGCGCGGCCTTGCAGGCGCGGGCCGTGTCTGCGACCCGGTTCGAGGCCGCGCCGCTGGCGCAGACGCCGGTGCAAGGGCCGTCCGAGCCGATAACCCTGTGGGTGCCTGGCGTGACGGCTGATGCTGCTGCTGCGGGTGGGGGGAGGGCGGCTGCTGACCCGCGCCCTGGCCTGGAGCCGGCCGGCGCGCGGGCACGAGCGCGCGGAGCTCAGGCATCCGCTTCGCCCTTGCCCGTGGAGTTTTCATCCCGGCGCGCCGGGCTCGGCCGGCCCGGCTCGGTGCCGCCTCAGGCTTCCGAGCCAGGCCTCACGTCGGCGGTGTCCGGTTCGGCCTCACTGCCCCCTGGGTCGATCCCGGTGGCGCGAGCGGATGCGTTCGTGGCGGCCGGCGTGAAGGGGTCGACGCCGGGGCAGGAGGCTGCGGGCGAGGGCGCGCGCGCTGGCGCACCGGCCGCACCGCTGCAAGCTTTCGACCGCACGGTCAGCGCCGCGTCCCCCGACGTGATCCGCGGCGAACGGGCGGGCA
>JAIXWM010000065.1 GCA_027491255.1 Rubrivivax sp.
CTGAGCTGAGAGCCAGCAGTCAAATCAAGAAGGCGGCGGGCAAAGCAAGCGTAGTGCCATACGCGCCTCCGTGACGAGCTAAGCTGTTGATTTTATTGGGGTTGCGCTGAGAGGATGACAAACTCGGCCTAGGCGCCGAACTCGGGCTGCACCCAGGCGCGCCTGTCGCGCCATTCCACCCGCACCGCGCCGCCGAAGACGGCGCTCGTTCATGACCGGTCGGGCTTCGCGAGCAAGGCCCGTCAGGTCCCGCGCGCCTTCCAATACCTGGGGCGGCGATGTTGATGCGCAATGGCCAAGATCGTCACCGAGTCGCCGTGCAGGTCGTACCACACGGTGTAGGGAAAGCGAGAGAGGACGTGGTACCGAAACCCGTCTTCGTTGATCGGCCACATGTCCGCGTCATGGGCCAGCGCGTCGATGGCGGAGACCACCAAAGACCGGAACGCATATGCCGCGATCGGGCTGCGGTCGAAGTACCAGAGGAATGCCTCTCGAAGCTCCTGCTCGGCTTCAGGGAGGACTTCTACGGCGAAGCGACTCACAGGCTGCCGAGCCGAGCCTTGACAGAGGCCCACGGCTGTGCGGTCACCCGCCCAGCGCGGTGATCGTCACGCCGCCTCAGAAGCTCGGTTCGCCAACCCTCGGATATCGCCGTTTCGTCGGTGTTTTCGAGGCTGTCGATGATCGCCGCGGCGACGGCCGAGCGCTCCTCGGCCGGAAGGCGGAGCACATCCTCGAGGAGGTGGGCTGCACGGGCGTTCATGCGGTCGAGTCTAGCAGCCACTGCCCTGCGCAGACGTGATGCCTGGCCCCTGGCTAGAGCCGACCCGCCACGGCAATGGGGTCGTCTTCCGCACCGAACTCGGGCTGCACCCAGGCGCGCCCGTCGCGCCATTCCACGCGCACCGCGCCGCCGAAGACGGTGTGCAGCGCGGCGTGCAGCGCAGGGTCGGACGGGGGCGCGTGCGCGCGCAGGCGGCCGGCTTGCAGCAGCAGCACGCGGTCGGCGGCCAGCGCCAGCGGCAATTCGTGCAGCACGGTGATGACAGTATGCGTGGCGGCCAGGCGGCGCGCCAGCCGCACCAGCGCCACCTGCTGCGGCGGGTCCAGGTGGGTGGTGGGCTCGTCCAGCAGCAGCACCGGCGCCTCGGTGGCGAGCGCGCGCGCCAGCAACGCGCGCTGGCGCTCGCCGCCGGACAGCGTCTGCAGCCGGCGCTGGGCCCAGGTGGCGCAGCCGGCCTGCGCCAGCGCGCGGTCCACCGCGGCTTCGTCCTGCGGCCCCGGGTGGCCCAGCAGGCCCAGATGCGGCAGGCGGCCGAGCATCGCGGTCTGGCGCACCGTCAGCTCGGCGCCGAACTCGCCGCCCTGCGCCAGCCAGGCGATGCGCCGCCCGCGCTCGCGCGGCGCCAGTGTGGCCAGGTCGGCGCCGTCCAGCAGCACCCGCCCGGCGCCGGGCGCCTGCAGGCCGGCCAGCGCCCGCAGCAGCGTCGACTTGCCCGCGCCATTGGGGCCGACGACGGCGGTCCATCCGGGGCCGGTGCGGGCGTCGATGTGCTCGAGCGCAGTGGAGTTGCCCAGGTGGACCGTCAGGCCCTGCAACTCGAAGGTGGGGGGCGGCCCGCCCTGCGCCGCCCTCATGCCCTGCCCCCCCGGTGCAGCAGTGCGAGCAGGTAGCCGCCGCCGAGCACCGCCGTGACCACGCCCACCGGCAGTTCGGTGGGCGCGAGCAGGCCGCGCGCGGCGATGTCGGCGGCCAGCAGCAGCACGCCCCCGGCCAGGGCGCTGCCGGCCAGCAGCGGGGCGTGGGTGGAAGGCGCGAGCCGCCGCACCAGGTGCGGCGCCACCAGGCCGACGAAGGCCACCAGCCCGGCCTGCGCCACCGCGAGCCCGGTGCACAGTGCCAGCAGCGCCACCAGCAGCGCGCGGCCGCGCGGCAGGTCCAGGCCCAGGCTGGCGGCGCCGTCCTCGCCCAGCGTCAGCGCGTCCAGCAGCCGCGCCAGGCGCAGCGCCAGCGGCAGCGCGATCGCCAGCCCGCCGGCCAGCAGCGGCACCGCGCTCCAGCCGATGTAGGCCGTGCTGCCCAGCAGAAAGGCCTGACGGCCGCGCAGCGCCTCGGGCGAGAACACCGTCAGCGCATCGGCCAGCGCGCCCAGCAGCACGCCGACGACCACGCCCGCCAGCAGCAGCCGCACCGTCTGCTGCGCGCCGCGCGCCAGCAGCAGCGTCAGCGCCACGCCACCCAGCGCGCCGGCAAAGGCGGCGCCGGCCAGCCCGACGCGCTGCAGCGCCCCGGCCGCGGCCCAGCCCAGCGACAGCCCGGCCAGCGTGCCCGCGGCCAGCACGCCCACCACGCCCAGCGATGCGCCGGCCGCCGCACCCAACAGGTAGGGGTCGGCCAGCGGATTACGGAACAGCCCCTGCGCCAGCGCGCCCGCCAGCCCCAGCAGCGCGCCCACCAGCAGCGCGCCCACCGTGCGCGGCGCGCGCACCTGGGCGAACAGGAGCGCGGCCTGCGGGTCGGCCAGGTCGGCGCGCAGCGCCGCCAGCGACCAGCCGCCGCTGCCGGTGGCCAGCCCGGCCAGCATCAGCAGTGCCGCGGCCGCAGCCAGCGCGGCGATCAGGCGGGCGGGGGTGATCGCAGCGCGCGCCGGGCGGGGCTGGGCCAGGGTGGGCGGGTCCATCGGACTGGTGCTCGCGGCGGGGGGCGTTCGACGCTCGGGCCTGAGTTCAGACGACGAGTGTGCTCGGGAGCTGCAGGGCGGGCATGGGGAAGGGCTCCTGGCTGCTCAGCCCGGAGGGCGCCCCGGGGCCGGCGCCGGCAGCCCCGCCAGGCAGTCGGCCACAGCCATCGCGCCCTCGCCCAGGCGCGGGCCGGGGCGCACCAACAGGTCCCAGCGCGCGGGCTCGAAGGCGCAGACGGCGCCGGCCCGCAGCGCCGCGATGGCGCCCCAGCCCGGGCGCTGCGGCATCTCGGCCGCGGCGCGCGTCTGCGCCAGCACGAGGGCCGGTTGCGCGCGGACGACGAACTCGGGGTTCAGGCGCGGAAAGGCCCCCATCGACGCCGGCACCACATTGCCTAGGCCCAAGCGCGCCAGCATCTGCCCGACGAAGGAGCCCGGCCCGGCCGCGTAGGGCTCGCTGCCGACCTCGACATAGGCCGCGCGCCCGCGCCAGGCCGCGGGCACCCGCGCCGCGGCCTGCTGCAGCGCCGCGTCGATGCGCTGCCAGGCCTGCGCCCCGGCCTGCGGCGTGCCCAGCAGCGCGGCCACCACGTCCAGGCTGCGCCGCAGGTCGTCCGGCGTCCGCGGCTCGAGCGCGACCACGGTCAGGCCCAGCGCCTCGAGCCGCGCCACCGCGCGCGTGGACGTGGCCGCCAGCACCACATCGGGCCGCAGCCGCACCACGGCCTCGACCTCCACGTCGTCCATCCCGCCCAGCCGCGGCAGCGCCTGCACCGAGGCCGGCCAGTTCGACCACCGGTCCACACCGACGAGGCGGTCGCAGGCTTGCAGGGCGCAGACGGTTTCCGTCAGCGAAGGCAGCAGGCTGACGATGCGCCGCGCAGGCGCGCGCAGGGTGACGGTGGCGCGGCGATCGTCGGTGATGGTGATGGAGTTGCCCGCCGAAACAGGCGCGTGGTTGACGGGTCCGGCGATCGCGCTGTTGCAGGCACCTGCCAGGCAGACTGCACCGAGCAGAAGGCGTCTGCCCACCGTTCGCCATGTGAGTGCGCGAAGACGACGCGGAGCGGGCGTCATGCCAGACCCCGAGACGCTGCTGCGGTCATCGCATCGACCAACGCAAGCCCACATGTCCGCTCAGCCCGCCAGCGGCAAAGGTGCTGGCCAACTCGTACGGCCTGTCGCCCAGGTTGTCGATCCGGCCTTCCAGCGTCAGCCCGTTGCGCAAGACGCGGCTGAAGTACATGTTGACGATGCCATAACCCGCCAGCGTCTTCGTGTTGCTGGCGTCATCGAAGCGCGAGCCCGCCAGCTTCCACTCGGCGCCCAGGGTCCAGCCCTGAAGCGCCGTCTCCGCCGCCAGCGCGGCCGAGCGCTTGGCGCGACGCGGCAGGATCTTGTCGGTCACGAGGTTGCGCGGGTCCTGCCAGTCCATGGAGCCCCGCAGTTTGACGCGGCTCACATGGACGCTGCCCGTCAAGGTCTGGCCCTGCAACCGGGCCCGCCCGACGTTGGCGTAGCAGCCACCCCACACGGGGTCACTGACCAGGCTCGGGCAGGTGCCGACACCCCCCCGCCAATCGATGAGATCCCGGATCTCGTTGCGCCAGGCGTTAAGGCTCAGTTCGCCGCCCTTGGATTTCCAGCGCAGGCCCCATTCGATGTTGCGACCCGATTCCGGCGTGAGCGTGGGGTCGCCATACTCGCTGAAGCGCTGGTACAACGTGGGCGCCCGGAAGGTGGTCGCGGTCGACGCGGTCATCCTCCAGCCGGTCAGGAAGGCCCAGCCCCAGCCCAGGCTGCCCGTGCCCTTGCGTCCGAATTCGCTGTCCCGGTCCTGCCTGAGGTGGGCCTGCAAGCCAAGGGGGCCGAAGTCCCGGCGCCAACCCAGGCCGATAGCGTCCTGATGGCGCCGGCCGCGCAGATCGATACCGCCGTCCTTGTTAGGGTTCAACAACTGGTCTTCCCGCCGCTCCAGCAGACCCGTCAGCTGGTTCGCGCCGAGCCACCACTCCTGCTGCAGAGTGAGGTCGCGCAGCGTCGTCTCGGTTCGGTAAAAGCTGGGTTGGGTTTCGAGGATGCTGTTCGTTTCGCCGACACGCAGCCGCGTCTTCGCGTCGTCAGTCCAGTGCCCTTCCCAGGCCAGGGTCGCTGTTCGCAGCCGATGGCGGTTCTGATCATCGGCGCCTGCGATCGTGGAAAAGTCGTTGTCGTAACCCGAACTCAGACCGCTTTGCAGCACCGAGGCTTCGAGCCGGTGGTCCCGGTGGATCTGCGCGCCAATCCGGCCCTGGAAGGAATGGCGCGTCCAACCGTCCTTGTCGGTGTTGTGGCCGGCGGCCGCTGCCGTCCGCGCGTCATACCCGTCGCTGCGGCCCGACGCGATCGACAGGGCGTAGTCCAGCACCTCGTTGGAGCCGCTGACCCCGGCCTGGGCCTGAGCGGTCCCGTACGAGCCCAGGCTTACCGAGCCATACGGCCGCGCCTTACCCGCCCCCCGCTTCGTGAACAACTGGACCACGCCGGTCATGGCGTCCGAGCCGTACACGGCGGCCGCGGCGCCACGCAGCACCTCTATGCGGTCGATCTGCTCGAGCGGGATCTGCTCCCACAGGACGCCGCCGGTGGCTTGCGAATCCAGGCGGATGCCATCGAGGTAGACGGCGGTGTGGCGCTGCTCGCCGCCGCGGATGTTGACGCTCGTCGTGGCGCCCGGTCCCCCGTTGCGGGTGATGCCGATGCCGGGCAGGCCGGCCAGCACGTCGGACACCGCGGTCGACCCGCTGCGCGCGATCGCAGACCGGTCGATCACCGAGATGTCTGCCAGCGTCTGCGACAAGGGCTCCGGCACGCGCGTGCCGGTGACAACCACCGTCTCCACGTTTGCGGCGCCCACCGCGGCTGCGGCCCCCGGTGCCGCCTGCGCCCACGCAGTGCCGCCCCCCAGCAAGCCGCCGACCATCGCCCAGGCCGCCCGCGCCACCCACCCCAGCGCACGGCGAACGCGCGCGCGCCCATCCATCGCAAGCCCCGCGGCACGCGACACCTCGTCGAACTTCCTCATGGAAAACCCCTCGCCCCAACCGTGCTGCCGGCCTCCCCGCCGGTGCGCACCTCTGGCGCGGCGCCTGCGCGCCGCACCCCTCGTTGGCCGGTATCCGGGCTGGCGGAGGCGACCCGTGTGTCCTTCCCAGCGGCCGGTGGCCGCCAGTGGATGTTCGACACGAGCGGGGAACCCGCGAGGGCTCCCGTCCGCTTACCGTTGCGGGGGCAGCTCAGGTTGGGGCGCGGCCGCATCGCCGTGCGCCGCACCCTTCCTGATTCCCGTTGAACTGCCCGGCCCTCGACGGGGCTGGGCGAGCACCAACGTGGGGCAGTGTAAGGGCGGGAATGAGGCGATGCTTACGGGCGGAGGCCTGCAGCGGGGCGGGCGGTGGCGTCAGGTTTTGAGTGCACGACCGCGCTGCTGGTGCCGTCGGGCCTTGAACCGCAAGGGGCTGGAATTGGCACACCCCAATGCCGCCGTGGTCGACACCGGCAGCGCCAGACCGTACGTGACCGTCCTGCCTGACCGAGACGACGAGCCGGTACGCGAGCTCGCCTCGGTCACCGCCGAATTGCATCGCCTGGCCGATGGGCTGAGTGCCCGCGGCGTGGACACCGTGGCGATCGGGTCCACCGGGGTGCACCGGATCCCGCTGTTGGAGTTGCTCGACGCGCGCGGCTTCGCCATGCTGCTGGTCAATGCGCGGCAGGTCGGGATGGTCTCAGAATGTTGCGCGTCCGGTTGAGCGAGGGTTTAGGCGTCATTATTGGCGTACCAAGAAAATCAGCGGTCGTCCATTCCTGCGCCGCGGCAACATCGCCGCTCTTGGTGCCGGCTTCAGGGAACGACCGGGTAGACGGGGCTATTCCTTCTTACCGTTGTTGTAGATAGCTTGACCACGGAGTTCTGCCAGTCCTCTCAGTTCTTCAAGATAACGGCTCCATGCAGCCCAGTCACTTCCAAATCCTCTGACGTGTCTGTCTCCCCAACCCTTAGGGTGACACATGGTTATGATTTCATCGCAGACGCTTTGGCCCATGGAAGGTGTGTTGGCGCGTTCCACGAGGCCTTCGACGAAAATCGCAATTTCGCGAGTCGCGGCATTCTCGCGGAGAGGGTGAATCTTCCCCAGCAGAGGAGCGAGTTCGGGAATGTGCATTTTGTGACGCTTAACGTGACGATAGTATGCGGCGCTTAGCGGCGCGCGAGCATGCCCGCAGGCCATTTGAATTGATCGAATTGTTAGGATTTTTCTTTGTACGTCTCAACGAATACATCATGCAGTCCAATCACATAAGTTGTTCCAGCATCAATTACAAATGCATTCCTGCCAAAATTAACCCATTCTCGATCCGCGTGAAATGCCGAATACACGATACCGTATTGATTAAGTAAATATTCAATTTTTCCCACAATCTCCCTCGGACCATTAATTAGCAATCCACCTTTTGAAATCACATCTTCAAGTGGATAGCTCCTGTTAAAAAAGTAATCGCTCTTGGGCCAACCATAAAATTCCTGGCGCACAATTTCATGAATCTTAGCAACAAGCACCTTGCGCTGATGTACGTCATTGACATACAAATAGAGCTTCATCCAATCTCTTGACCAAAGAAAACCATAGTTAGGCAAAGGTTTCAAAGAATAGCTCAGAAATTTTATGTCCTTGCTATCGTACCTTTTTATTGCCCATTTTCCAAATCTCACACGATAGAGATTATCATGGTCTCTAAATTCCCAAAAAGTGGACTGTCGCTTCGTAAATTCGTAAATCATATTCTACCAATCCTAAAGCCCAAAATAAAGGGCAGCGCGCGTCAGCATAGCATCCGACCCAATGGATGGGCTAAATATTTTGATTTGTAAATTCATAGTGATCGTAGACTTTTAGTTCGGCCGCCCTAGCAAGATCTCTGACTGTAGCCATATCTGAAATTTTTACAATAAAACAGCAGTACCAATCGCCACCAGTGTCTATATGGACAAGTGAAAAACCCCGATTGTGCAGCCACTCGGATAGATTTCCAAAACCTTTTAGAGCATCGCTATATTGGGGGGAGCCTACGTATGTCCATTTTTCTTCTATTCCATACAAACTCAGTATTTCAGATGCCTGCCATGCGATTTCATCATCGCCCCCACAATCTATCTGGATAAATACCCATTGCCCTCTTTTTTGGCCACCTTCTCCAGAAATTATTTCGGCCAATGCCAAAAATGCGCTATATTCGTCAAATGCATAATCACAATCATCCAAACCTTTGTAGGCAACCCTTATAAGACGCTCCGTCTCGCTTCTATTCAAGTGTGTAGTAATAAATTTAATGAATTTCTTTAGATTCTTCTTTTTGCGCGAAAGACTTGCCTTATCTGTAGGATGCAATATTTCCCAAATCTCATCTTCCGATACATTCGTATCTATCGGCTCAGATGGCCCGATGAGGTCTCTATTAAATAATTTGCCAAGCAATTTCAGCATTGACGTACCTAACGTTTGGAGTTAAGCGACCTGCCGCAGATTAGCGTGGAAGACCGAGAATGAAATGACGGCCGGTAGCGGCACGCTGTGGCAGGTACGTTTGAGCGTAGGGTTAGCGATCCAATCGGCCCGCCCCGCCCGCAAATCGTCCCGAAGAAACTCCTGGCGCCAGCACGGCATCCGTGGCAAGGTGGAGCGTGGCGCCGGGGAAGACCGATA
>JAIXWM010000135.1 GCA_027491255.1 Rubrivivax sp.
CCGAATGCGTCGTCGTTCTACGCAGCAGGCCGAGCAACGAAGGCGTGCGACGCGGATCGGCAGGCAGGCGACGGGAGGTTTCGTGAGCGACTCTTCGCGCAGCGACCGCGAGCTCGGGAGCGGTGGCTACTTCTCCGCGAGGCGCACGACGCCCCCCGGTGAGGGCTCGCCTTCGACCAGCTCGTGCTGCAAGCGCAGGAACCACCACGCGATGGGGCCACCCTCCGGGTGCTCGTCGCGCAGCACGGCGCAGCAGGTGAAGCTGCACCTCCGCGAAGATACGCCCCTCGACCCGGTCAAGCTGCGCACGCTCATCCAAGAAGAACGTACGCTCGTGGAAACGATGGGCAGCGCGGTCGCAGCTTCACCCGCGGCTCGAGATGGCCGGAAATCGAGCGAGTGGCGGGACGGTCGAAGCGATCGCTCGAAGACGTGTGGCGGGGATTCGTGGATTGAATGTCCTATGCGCCGCGCGGGGCCGATGGAATCGACGCGGCGAAATCCTTCCGCGCCACGCGCACGTGCTGTAAGGGCCGCCCGTATGAGTGCCCCCCGTCTCTCGCGCCTCCTTCTCGTCGCGTGCACATCCGCAATCGCCGCGTGCTCGTCGGGTGACGACTCGGCGAACGCGGTGCAGCGTCCCGTCAGCGACGAGGCGAGCGGAATCGCGACGCTCCCGAACGGCACGAAGACCTGCCGCACCGGCGCGAAGGACGACGGAACAGCGGCAGCGCTCGGCATCACGGTCGATAGCCTCGACTGTTGGTACCGCGACTACCCCAGCGACTGGGCCGCCGCCGTCAAGGAGTGCGAGGGCTCGGGCGGCTATCGCTTGCCCACGAAGGCCGAAGCGCTCGCGATTCAAGCGGACCGCGCCACCTGCCGGAACGGCGCAACGCGCCTCCCGACGCGGTGGTACACGTGGTCGGGCACTTGCGCCGATGCGGGGTTCGCTTGGTTCGTGTACGCGAACGGCGAGGTGGGCAAGGCCGAGATCAGCACCCGCGGGACCATCGGCGCGCTCTGCGTGCGCTGACGCTCGGGCTACTGCGCCGGAGCCCTCTTCGCTCGCGCGCGCCGTCTCGCGGGCGTCGCGACCCCCTCGAGCGAGGCGCGGGGCCCGCCGGGGCGGAAATCGCGCTGTGAACGTCCCAAGCTCGATATGCTGAGGGCTCCGTCGGTTGGCGCAGTCGGACGTCCGATCCCATCGACCCGTGTTGGAGGATTACCCGTGCGCATCGTATCCGTCGCCCTCGCTACGCTCTTGTCCGCGCAGTCGAGCAAAACCGCATCAAGGGCGCACAAGAGCAGCTCGACAAGGCCCGAGCATCCTTGACCGCCGCGCACCGACTCGAACGAAACTACAAGGTGATCGAGTCGAACATCACGCTGCTGGAAAACGAAATCACGAGTGCCGGGCTCGCGCCCGCCATCGCGCGGCGCCGCGAGGCCGGCTTGCCCCTCGCGCCGCTGCACATTGGCGACACGCACCGCGCGCCCGCAGCGGCCCTCGGCGATTTGCCCGCGTGGGCCACGGCGCCCGCGAGCTACGCGTACGGTCCCCTCGGCGGCGTGCCCGCGCTTCGCGAGCGCATCGCCGAGCGTTTCACGCGCGCGCGCGGCGTACCCACGGCGGCGGGCGAGGGGCTCGTCACGGTGGGGGCCACGCACGCGCTCCTCTGCGCGGTGCGTGCGTGCGTCGAGGCGGGCGAGGAGGTCGTGGTGCTCGCGCCGTACTGGCCGCTCTCCGTGGGCGTCGTGCGCAGCGCGGGCGCCGTACCCGTGGAGGTGCCGTTCACGTCGGTGCTCCACGCGCAAGGCCTCGACGCCGCCCTCGCGGCGGTGCGCGCGGCGATCGGGCCGCGCACGAAGGCGCTGTACTTCGCCTCGCCGAACAACCCCTGCGGCGCCGTGTACGGGCGCGCGGAGCTCGAGGCCCTCGTGGCGATCGCCGAGGCGCACGGGCTCTGGGTCTTTGCCGACGAGGTCTACGCGGATTACGCGTACGACGCGTCCTTCGTCTCGGCGGCGAGCCTCGCGCAGGAGCGTGTGATCGCGCTCGCCTCGTTCTCGAAGAGCCACGGCCTCGCGGGCGCGCGCGTGGGCTTCCTCCGCGGCGCGCCCGCGGTGCTCGAGGCGATTGGCAAGGTGGCGACGCACAGCGCCTTCCACCCGAGCCACCATGCGCAGGGCCTCGCATTCGCGGCGCTCGAGACCGAGGCGTGGGTCGAGCAGGCGCGTGCAGAGTACACGCAGGCCCGCGCGGTCATCGCGGGGGCGCTCGCGGCGGCCGGCGTGCCGCACTTGCCTGCGCCGGGCGGCAGCTACGTGTTCGCCGATTTCTCCGAAGCGGCGGCGCGTGCGGGCGGCGCGAACGCGCTCTTCGCGCGCTTCGTGGAAGCGGGCGTGCTGGTGTGCCCCGGCGCCGCGTGCGGCGAGGCGTACGGCGCGTGGGCGCGCCTCTGCTTCACGGCGCTGCCCGCGCCGGAGCTCGAGGACGCGATGGCCGCGCTCGTCGCCGCGGTGTGAGCGGAGGGCGGCTGGCCCGGCTTCGGCAGCAACGGCGAGGTGATGCGCGACGCGGTGGCGCCAAGGGTTCTGCTCGGATCCGAGGTTCGCGGTCGGATCCGGTCACCCGAGTCGGCCGTCGGCCCTGGCATAACGCGCGAGGAACGCGTCGCTGCTCGTCGGCGCGATCGGTCCGCTGAACGACGGCGGGCCCGCGAACCGGTGGTTCATTCATGCGGTTCGGGAAGGAGTCGGCTCCGACCAGCGACGACGCACTGCCCTCGAGCCGCGGCATCGTTCGGCTTGACGAGAAGTAGGAATGCCGCGCCTATCGCGGGCGCTCGCTGCGGAGTGACACAGGCGCCGATGCCATGGCCCAAGCCGCGTGAGCCACGTCGCCCCCTGCGTCAGAGAAGGTGTCCCCGGTCTACCCCGCGCCGCGGCGCGGACCGTCGCCTCGTCACGTCGAGCGCTTGGTAGCCG
This sequence comes from Rubrivivax sp., assembly GCA_027491255.1. GTDB lineage: Bacteria > Pseudomonadota > Gammaproteobacteria > Burkholderiales > Burkholderiaceae_C > Rubrivivax. Next base: position 2,992 of record JAIXWM010000135.1, read on the forward strand.
CCGCGGAGGCTCGTTTGTGCAGACTGCAGCGATAGGGTCACCTCCCCTGACCAACGCTCCCTTCGCGTCCTCGCTCTCGGTCGGTTTGCTCCTCGCCGCGTTCGGCTGCGCGAGGGAAAGGGTGTGAGGGTCGTCTTGGTGGCAACCGGTGCGGTTCAGGGCGAACGTGCGGGCGGGGACCGAAGGCACGCTCACGGAATTCGTGGTTTGGATTCCCTAGGCGCCCAGGGAACGTACGAGCGGCGCGCGCGTCGTGCACGAGCATTGTCGTGCTACCCTGGCAGGATGGATCGGCTGCGTCGAGACGACATCGGGAACGCGCGCGACACGCCCGCGGAGACCAAGCTCCGCCAAGCGCTCGAGGTCATGAAGCTCGGCATCGAGATGAAGCGCTGCCAACTCCGCGCGCGGTTCGCGAACGCAACGGAACACGACGTCGAACAGAGGCTCCTCGCCTGGCTCGCGGAAGCGCGATGACACCGGAGGTCGCGCTGCACGCCATGGCGCATGCGCTTAACCGCCGCGGTAGACGTTTCGCGCTCGTCGGAGGACTCGCCGTGTCGCTGCGAGCTGAAGTGCGCTTCACACGCGACGTCGACATCGTCGTGCCGGTGCGCGATGACCGTGATGCGGAGGGATTGGTCGTGGATTTGCGGAGCGACGGATTCGTCCCCGTCGCGATCGTCGAGGACGAACGCCATGGGCGCATCGCGATCAGTCGCCTTCGGTCGACGTCGGGCGTCGTGGTGGATCTTCTCGTCGCAAGTTCCGGCATCGAGGACGAGATCGCGAATGCAGCCTCGCCGGTGACGCTCGGCGAGAGCCAGGTGCCCGTCGCGCAAGCCGGTGACTTGCTCGCGATGAAGATCCTCTCGATGCGCGACGCGAGACTCCAAGATCGAATCGACGCCCAGAACCTCATCGCGATGGGCTCACTCGACCTCGCTCAGGTGCGCGACCGCCTTCGGCTCATCACGCAGCGAGGGTACCATCGCGATCAGGATCTGCTCGCCAAGCTCCAAGCGCTCGTAGCGTCGATGGACGCGCACTGACCGCCCCCCCCTTCGTCAGAGAAGGTGTCCCCGGTCCACCCCGCGCAGGGGCGCGGACCGTCGCCACGTCGCCTCGAGCGCTTGGCAGCCCCCGCGGAAGCTCGTATGTGCAGACTGCAACGATAGGGTAACTCGCCATGACCAAAGCTCGCTTCGCGTCCTCGCTCTCGGTCGGTTTGCTCCTCGCCGCGTTCGGCTGTGCGTCGCCGCTCGAAGCGATTCCGAAAGCGCAGGTACAGCTCGTTGGCCAAGACGAACGCGTAGCGGCGAAGGCCGGGCCAGCGGCGCGGCTCATCGAGATGCCGCGGTTCAGAGCGCTGAAAGAAGAAGTCGCGAGCACCCCTCAGGTCGCCGTGCTGAAGTCGCCGCAGATGCTGAAGGGTGACCCGACGATCGGGCCGCTCCCCGCGGGGACCGCGATCGGTTTCCAGTACAACGGCTACCCCAAGTGGTTCGCGCTCGGCGCCGAGGCGATGATCCTCGACCGGAAGTTTCCTGCGAACTCGCTCATCACGTACGCCGGCTATCGCTTTGCCGGCATCGTCCTCGGCGGCCCCGTGCGCTACGGCGACCTCGAGCTCCGCGCGGGCGATCAGATCCTCGACTGGGAAGAGCACGTCGCCTTTCCGACGCGCGTGCGCCTGAATGGTCCGCATACGTTCGAGGGGAAGGCCTACGCCGACGGCGATGAAGTCACGTGGCGGCGCTCCGGTGAGATCCTCGCGGTGCGCTCCGCGGCGCAGCAAGATGCCGATTCGAAGAAGAGGGAGGCGGAGTTCGAGCGCCAACGCAAGGTCCGTGAGCAAGCCTGCGCCCTTAAGTGCGCGGGCCAAGCTCTCCGCGCCGACTGCATGTCGCGTTGCATGTGGTAAACGAACGCGCGTGGTCACTCTCCGAGCCATGGGCGGCGCATTCGACGACGTGGTGCGGGCTTCGGCGGTCGAGCAGGCGAGGGCGGTACGCGATGGGCATGTCTCGTCGCGCGAGCTCGTCGCGGCGTATCTTGCACGCATCGAGCGTTCGAACGCGGCGGTGGCGGCGTTCGTCGATGTCTTCGCGCGGCGCGCGCTCCTCGATGCGGCGGTCAAGGACGCCGCGCGACTCACCCGTTCGCGCGGGGCGCTGCCGCCGTTTCACGGGGTACCCGTGGGCATCAAGGACCTCAACTTCGTGCGCGGCTCGCGCGTGGGGTTCGGGTCGCGCGGCCTGTCGGTTTGGTCGCCCATCGATGATCGCACGACGGCGCGGCTGCGCGACGCGGGCTTCGTGGTGCTCGGCAAGCTCGCGACCTCCGAGCTCGGCGTCATGCCGGTGACCGAGCCCGACACGCACCCTCCGACGCGCAACCCCTGGGACCCACGGGCGACCGCGGGCGGATCGAGTGGCGGATCGGGGGCGGCGGTGGCGGCGGGGCTCCTGCCGATCGCCCACGGGAGCGACGGGGCGGGCTCGATCCGCATCCCCGCGTCGTTATGCCACCTGGTCGGCCTCAAGCCCTCGCGCGGTCGCGTTCGCAACGCTTTCGGGTTCCCCGACGATGCGATCCTCTACACGTGCGGGCCGATCGCTCGCACGGTGCTCGACGCCGCGGCGATGCTCGACGTGATGGCGGGCATCACCGTGGGAACGCCCTACGTGCTCGCGCCGCCTCCGGCGCCGTTCGCGTCGCTCCTCGACGAGGCGCCGCGTGGGCTGCGCGTGCGGCTGGTGCTCGAGAACCCTTCGAGCGCGCTCGATCCTGAGGTGCGCGAGGTGGTGCTCGCGGCGGCAAAGGCGCTCGAGGCGCTGGGCCACCGTGTCGACGAGGCGCCGCCATTCGCGGGCGAGCTCGATGAGTTCCTGCCCGTCTACCAGAAGCTCGTGTCGTCGCCGCCGGCGGTGCGATGGTCGCGCGTGCAGCCCGTGACGCGGTGGCTCGGGAAGGCGGGCAAGCGTCTTTCGTCGGGCGAGGTGCTCGCGCGCCAGCGGCGCATGGCGGGGCGCGCCGAGCGGTGGCTCGAGGGGTGCGACGTGGTGCTGAGCCCCACGGTTCCCGTCCTGGCGCCGCGCGTGGGTGCGTTCGAGCGCGAAGACCCCGAGGCGACGTTCCGGGCCGCGGCGATCCTGGGCGTTCACACGGCGCTCTTCAACGTGACCGGTGGAGCGGCGGTGAGTGTACCGCTCGGGGTGTCGCGGTGTGGGCTCCCGATTGGCGTGCAGATCGGGGCGAGGTGCGGCGACGATCTGCGCGTGCTCCAGGTGGCGCGACAGCTCGAGCAGGCGATGCCCTGGGCGCATCGGCGTGCGCCGCTCTTCGACGAGGCGTATGCGCGACGATGATCACGCGTCGAGGTGGCGACGAGCGCCCGGCCCGGAAGAGGCTGTCCTCCGCGGTGCTCACCGCCGTGGTTCGGTTGTCCAAGGTGCCTGCGACGGCGGCACGCAGCTGAACGGAGGTCTGCGCGGATCCCGTGCCTGGAGATCTCCTCGAGGCCCCCGTTGAATACCCCTCTCCAAACGGCGGAAACCGCTGCGACCTTGGAGTGTCAGGGCATTTCGCATCGGCCTGCAACGAAGCGTCGTGTGCGGCGGGGGCAGAGCTCCGCTCGTCAACGCGCGCGCCGAGATCGCATTGGTGCGGCGGTGATCGCCCCGGGCTCGATCCTCGGAGGCAAGTACGTCGTCGAGAGCGTGCTCGGCAAGGGCGGCATGGGAGTCGTCGTCGCGGCGACGCACGTGGAGCTCGGCCACCGTGTCGCCATCAAGACGATGAGGCGCGAGGCGAGCGAGTCTCCGGAGGTCGTCGCGCGCTTCGAGCGCGAAGCGAAGGCGGCGGCGCGACTCCAAAGCGAGCACGCAGCCCGCGTGACCGATGTGGGCCGCTTCGACGAAGGCACGCCTTACATGGTCATGGAGTTCCTCGAAGGCGAGGACCTCGCGCAGCGGATCGAGCGCGACGGGCCGCTCCCGGTCGGTGACACGCTCTCGCTGTTCATGCAGTGCTGCATCGGTCTTCACGAGGCGCACGCGATCGGCCTCGTCCACCGTGACGTGAAGCCGTCGAACGTGTTCCTCGCGCGGCGCGCCTCGGGTCGCACCGTCGCGAAGGTCCTCGACTTCGGCATCGCGAAGGCCAACGAAGAGTCTCGCGACCACGCACTCACGCAGACGAGCGCTTTCTTGGGGTCGCCGCTTGCATCAGCAAGATTGTCCCAAAGGACCGATGCAGGGCGAGCTCTTCTGCGAGCAAGAAAACAAGGAAGCGCGTGCGTCGCGGCACCCATGGGCCTGGCTCTTGCGGCGAGTCTTCGCCGTGGAGGTTCTCGTCTGCGTGCATTGTGCAGGCAAGTTGTGCCTCGTAGAGATCGCGGGCGGTGGCAGCGGCCATCAAGCGGATCATCCGCGACGAGCGACGCAGGCGAGGGGAGCCCGTGAGCGAGATGGAGGCCCCGGGGGCCACCGCGAGGACCGCCGGGTCAATTGATGTTCGCGTTTCGGTGAGAGCCACCGAAGAGACGCTGCGGGGGTTCGCGAGAGCGAAGCGGCCGGCGGTGTGGAGGCGTGCGGACTGGGTTTTGGAGCTCATCGTCGTCGCGCTCCTGCTCTTCGCTTACGACCACCAGATCCCGAAGATGCGGGGCCGCCAGGGTCGACTACGCTCGGCCGTGGGCTCGAGCGCCTCGGCTGGATGGTGGAGGGAATCGCGATAGCTCTTCGCGATCCGGACCTGTTTCCGGAAAGACATGAGTCCAATGGCCAGGCCAATTGCGACCTTGACGCTGGCGCCAGATGGACGAGAGCATCGAAAGTCTGGCTGGGTCGTCCAGAGCAGAACGTGGCGTCGGCCTGGGATCAACACAACGTTGAGGCGTAGGCTGTCGTCGTTGACCGGAGAGTTTAGAGATGAAGTCATCAAGAGCGGGTCTGACTATGCTCGTATGCGCTGCTGCCTTCGCGTTCCTTGGCACCCCGTCGGCCGTTTCGGCCGCTGAGGACCACGAGCTGCACATCCACAACATGACCGGCCACGCGGTCGACGTGTACGTCTTCACCGACGATGCCGTGCATCACGAAGGACGTGGAGGTCACCAGGAAGGCCACCTAGAGGATGGTGAAACGGGTACCGCGCATGTGCCGACGTGCAAGTTCGCCATCGTGCTCGAGGATGGTGAGGATATTTGGCACGCTGAGTTTCACGACTGCCACTCGACCGACTTGACCATCACGTCGAGCACCGGCCACGAGAAGAAGAAGAAGAAGAAGTAGCCGTATTCGCGTCGGCGCGCCCAAGATCGCATTGGTGCGGCGGTGATCGCCCCGGGCTCGATCCTCGGAGGCAAGAACGTCGTCGAGAGCGTGCTCGGCAAGGGCGGCATGGGTGTCGTCGTCGCGGCGACGCACGTGGCGCTCGGTCACCGTGTCGCCATCACGACGATGAGGCGCGAGGCGAGCGAGTCTCCGGAGGTCGTCGCGCGCTTCGAGCGCGAAGCGAAGGCGGCGGCGCGACTCCAAAGCGAGCACGCAGCCCG
>JAIXWM010000012.1 GCA_027491255.1 Rubrivivax sp.
ATCGAGCTGCCCTCGACCACGCTGGCGGCGTTGCGTATCCTCGCCATGGCACAGGCCATGGCTGCGGTTCGCGCCTTGCCATCGCGGCCGATGACAGCCCGCTCGGGCGCGCCCAACTGCCGAATCTAGGGTTACTGGCGACAACGGCCCGCTGATCAGGACCATCGACCAGTTCGTCCTGCGTTTCATCAAGCTGCAGGACACCCTGGGCGAGCATGTCCTCAGGGCCTTCGCCAGCGAGGTGCTGGCCGAGCCGGTGAGCGACCTGCCGCTGATCGATGTGCTCGCCCTCCTGGAGCGTTACGGTGTCCTCGATGCCGCGCAGTGGGCGCGCTGGCGCGCCCTGAGGAACTCACTCACCCACGAGTACCCGGACCATCCTGAGGCGAGGGTCGCCGTGCTGGAAGAAGCCCGCCTGGCCGCTCGCGCGCTGGATCGCCTGGTGGGGCAACTCGACTCCCGGTTGGCGCGCCGCTGAGCTCACGCCACCGTCGCCAGCGCCCGCCGTGCCTCGGCTTCGTCCAGCCCGGTGCGCCGCGCCCAGTCGGCGATCTGGTCGTCGCCGATGCGCCCGACGTTGAAGTAGTTCGCCTGCGGGTGCGCGAGGTAGAAGCCGCTGCTGACGCTGGCTGCGGGCGTCATCCCCAGGCTCCCGGCCAGGCCCATGCCGATCTCGGCCGCCTTCAGCACCTCGAACATCGGTGACTTGACGCGGTGGTCGCGACTGGCGCGGGGTGGCCGGGAGCAATGGGGTGTGAGCTCCTGCCTGAGAGCCCGCACAGCCGAGCCTGCCTACACCCGCAGGGTCCACTCCAACAGGGGAACGTGGTGGAGCGCCACCGCCGCCTGAAGAAGGTCCACTCGATGCTCGCCACCAAGGCCGTGTTCGTGTACCGCTCGTCGGTCGATCGGGGTGTGTTGCGCTGGTAGGGGTGACGCCGCCGGTCCCGGTCGTGCGGACAAGGTGCCAGCCAAGACGATCGCCGAATTCGTCAGCTATCTGAAGGCCAATACCGGCAAGGTCGCTTACGGTTCCTCGGGCATTGGCTCGTCGCTGCATCTGGGCATGGAGCTTTTCCTGCAGAGGACAGGCACCACGGCCATCCATGTCCCCTACAAGGGCTCCGCGCCGATGCTGACCGACCTGCTCAGCGGGCAGGTGGTGGCCTCCCTGGATGCCGCCGCGACCTCCTGGCCTCTTGTGCAGAGCGGCAAGCTGCGAGCTCTCGGCGTGTCCACCGCGCAGCGCACCTTCTTCGCACCCGACCTGACGCCGATCGCCGACACCCCGCCCGGGTTCGACGTCAAGCCCTCCTGGCAAGGCGTCATGGCACCGTCCGGCGCGCCCCAGCCCACCGTCGACCGGTTGGCGCAGGAGATCCAGGCCTTCATCGCCCAGCCCGCCATTCAGGCCAAGCTGCGCGACCGCGGTGTGGTTCCCGTCGGCTCGAGCGCGCGAATTCGCCCTGGCGAAGAACGACGAATTCGAGCTCAACAAGAAGGTGGTGAAGGACGCCGACATCAAGCCGGAGTGAGGCTCAGGACGGATCGTGTCCCATCGCGTGGTGTAACTCCACAGCCCGGACAGGCTGAGATGCACGCGGTGCTCAGCGCTGTACAGCAGGCAGGCGAGCAGGGGCAGGCGGCGAGGCCGGGGCTCGGGCCGCTGCCCGTCAGCAGCCGTGCCCCTCCAGCACCAGCGCCATGCGGCGGGCCGCCAGATCCGGGGCCGCCAGCAGCCCGGCCTGATCGGCAAGCCGGAACAGCTCGCACAGGTGCGGCAGCGAGCGTGCGCTGTGCTGGCCGCCCACCATCGTGAAGTGCGACTGGTGCCCGTTGAGCCAGGCCAGGAAGACGATGCCGGTCTTGTAGAAGCGGGTCGGCGCCTTGAAGACGTGGCGCGACAGCGGCACCGTGGGTGCCAGGATCGCGTCGAAGCCCGCGCGGTCGCCGCGGGCCAGCGCGGCAAGCGCAGCGCTCGCGGCCGGCGCGATGGCGTCGAAGATGCCCAGCAGCGCGTCGCTGTGGCGGTGCACCGGCTCGCTGCCGACGCCGTCACCGGCGATCAGACCCGGGTAGTTGAAGTCGTCGCCGGTGTACATGCGCACGCCTGCGGGCAGGCGGCGGCGCATCGCCACCTCGCGCCCTGCATCCAGCAGCGAGATCTTGATGCCGTCCACCTTGGCCGGGTGCGCGGCGATGACGCCGAGCGCCGTCTCCATCGCCGCGTCCAGGTCGCCGTGGCCCCAGTAGCCGGCCAGCGCGGGGTCGAACATGTCGCCCAGCCAGTGCAGGATCACCGGCTCGCGCGCCTGGCGCAGCAGGCGGTCGTAGACGCGCTCGTAGTCGGCCGGCCCGCGCGCCACGCGCGCCAGCGCGCGGCTGCACATCAGGATCAGCCGCCCGCCCAGCGCCTCGATCGCGCCCATCTGCTCCTCGTAGACGCGGATGACGTCGTCGACCGAGCGCGCCTGCGCCGGGTCCAGGTGGTCGGTGCCGCAGCCGCTGGCCAGCCGGGCGCCGGGAAAGTCCCGCGCGGCCTGCAGCGACAGGCCGATGAGTTGCAGCGAAGCCGCCCAGTCCAACCCCATGCCGCGCTGCGCCGTGTCCATGGCCTCGGCCACGCCCAGACCCAGCGACCACAGGTGACGCCGGTAGGCGATGGTGGCGTCCCAGTCGACGGCGCACTGCAGCCAGGGGTCGATGTCGGCGCGCGGGTCGGCAACCACGTGCGCGGCCGAGTAGGCGATACGGTCGAAGGCCGGCCGCCCGGTGGCCGCGGGCGCCACGACGCTGCGGCCGCTGAGCGTGTAGGCGGCCAGCCGGCCGTCGGCAGTGACGAGGTTCAGCGTGGTCATGGCGGGTGCAGCGGATCCATCGCGCCGAAATCGGGCAGCACGGCGCTGGCGAAGCCGGGCACGTCGAGCGAGCCGATCGCGATGCGGCCGCCGGCGATGCGCAGCCGCGTGACCGGCTCGCCGTCGGGCGTGGCCGCGCGCTCGTACAGGTCGGGGTGCGCAGCGGCCCAGGCCTGCTGCTCGGCCTGCGGGCGCGCGCGCAGGCCGTCGACGTAATGGTGGCCGTTGCGCTCGGCGTGCGTCAGCCCGAGCAGGCTGGCCAGCGCCAGGTCCTGCTGCACCGACAGCCCGCCCTGCGTGGTCAGGTCCTCGGCCGACAGGAACCAGTGCCCGGGCTGGCCCCGCTGCGCGTTCCACTGCGCGCAGCGCGCCGCGTTCAGCACCGCCTTGTACAGGCCCTTGCAGGTCTTGATCGAGATGCCGCGGTAGCCGCAGTCGCGGGCCTGCTCGAAGGCCTCGAGCGTGCCGTCGGACTCGTCGATGATCACCGGCCAGGGCAGCGGGCTGCGCTGCAGGTCGACACCGAGCGCGCGGTCGCGGGCAATGGGCTGTTCGATGTACAGCACACGCCGGGCCAGGCCCTGCAGCGCGGGCGTCCGGCGCAGGCGCTCGAGCAGCTCGCCCGTGGCCTCGAGGCCGGCAACCTGCTCGTTGCCGTCGAGCGTGACCGCGTAGTTGCCGGCCTCGGCGTCGAGCACCGCCGCCACGGCCTGCAGGCGCTCCAGGTCGGCCTCGAGCCGCCCGCCGACCTTGAGCTTGTAGCAGCGGTGCCCGTAGCGGCGCACCACCTGCTGCAGCGTCTGCGGCAGGCCGTCGCGCAGCGGCTCGGTCACGTCGGCGTCGGTGATCGGGTCGGCCAGGCCGACCGTGTGGCGCGCCTCGACCTGCGCGCCCAGCCGCAGCCCGGCGAGGAAGGCGCCGAAGTCCAGGCCGGCAAAAGCCGGGTGCCGCGGGCCGATGCCGGGCAGGTTGGCGCGCATCGCCGCGGCGAACGGCAGGCCGCAGGCACGGCACAGCGCGTCGAGCACGGCGCGGTCCAGCAGCGCGGGGCCGTAGGCGGCCAGCAGCGGGTTGTGCCCCAGCGCCTCGGCGGCGCGGCGGTGCGCCTCGTGGTGGCGCGCGAAGTGGCCGAAGGCGGTGTCGGGCGTGGTGTCGGACAGGTAGGCCTGCCGCGCCAGGCGCAGCACCTCGCGCAGCTGCTCGACGTTGCGCTCGTTGCTCAGCGCCGGGTTCTTGTCGAACCACTTCGGGCCCATGATCTCGGCCGCGGCGCCGCTGCCGCGGCGGCCGTCGTCGAGCTCGACCGTCGCGCGCGCCCAGGCCTGGTGCGCGTGCGTCAGCGTGACGACACCGAAGCGGAAGGGCATGCGCAGCGCCACCGGCGCCTCGAAGAGCTCGAGCGCCAGGATGCGCAGCCGCGGCGCGCTGCTCACGCGGCGCCGGGCTGCATCTCGAGCAGACCCTGCAGATAGCCCGCCGCGCGCGCCGCGCAGGCCGGGCCGTCGGGCTGGTAGTCGAAGGGCTCGACCGCCAGCACGCCGCCGTAGCCCACCTCGCGCAGCGCCTGCAGCACCGGGCCGAAGGCCATCGCGCCCTGGCCCGGGCCGCGGCGGTTCGGGTCATTGAGCTGCACATGCGCCAGCAGGCCGGTGGGCCACCAGCGGCGGATCAGCGCCGGCACCGGCTCGGTCTCGGCCAGGCCGGCGGAACTGGTGTCGATCATCGTCCGCAGGCCGGGCAGCCCCACCGCGCGCACCACGTCCACGGCCTCGGCCACGGTGTTGACGAGCGGCGTCTGGTCGCGCGACAGCGGCTCGATGCAGTAGCTCAGGCCCAGGCGGCCGGCCGCCTCACCGGCGGCCGCCCAGGCGGCAGTCGCCCGCGCCAGCGCGTCGGCCGGGGACTGGCGCGCATGAGGGCGGCGCTGCGCCGGCGAGCCGTGCACCAGGTAGCGCCCGCCGAGCGCGGCGCAGAACTCGCACAGCCGGCGCATGAAATCCACGGTGCGGCGCTGCACCACTTCGTCGGCGCTGGTGATCGACATCCCCGCCGGCTGCACCAGCAGCCAGTGCAGGCCGGTGATCTCGAGCCCATGGTCTGCGGCCACGCCGCGCAAAGTCCGAGCCTGCGTCTCGCCCAGGGCCTCGGGGCGCTCGGCCACGGTGTAGGGCGCCAGTTCCAGGCCGCTGTAGCCCATCGCGCGCGCCATCCGGCACTGGGACTCGAAGTCCAGCGGGGCCAGCACCTCGTTACACAGGGCGAGCCTCATGAGCGCTCCCAGGGCAGGCGGCGACGGATGGCAGGCACGCGCAGCAGCACGACCAGCACGATGACCCCGAACAGCACCGCCGAGATCGGCCGCGTGAAGAAGGGCGTCAGGTCGCCGTCGGACAGCACCAGGCCGCGGCGCAGGTTCTTCTCCATCAGGTCGCCGAGCACGATGCCCAGCACCAGCGGCGCCACCGGAAACCCGTAGCGGCGCAGCAGGTAGCCAAGAACGCCGAAACCCAGCATCGTCCAGACGTCGAACAGGCGCTGTGCCAGCGCGTAGGTGCCGACGACGCACAGCACGAAGATCATCGGCACGATGATGGTGGTCGGCACCTTCAGCACCTGCACCAGCAGCTTGGTCAGCGTCAGGCCGTACAGCAGGATGCCCAGCGTGGCGATCAGCATCATCGCCACGATGTCGTAGACGAACTGCGGCGACTCCACCATGATCATCGGCCCGGGCTTGACGCCGTGGATCAGCATCGCCGCCATCAGCACCGCGGCCGGCGCCGAGCCCGGGATCTGCAGCGTCAGCACCGGGATGATGGCCCCCGGCACGCAGGCGTTGTCGCCGGTCTCGGCGGCCATCAGGCCCTCGACCGAGCCCTTGCCGAATTTCTCGCGCTCCTTGCTGGCGCGCTTGGCCGCGGCGTACGAAGACCAGGCGGCCACGTCCTCGCCGACGCCGGGCACGATGCCCACGAAGGTGCCGATGAAGCCCGATCGCACGATGGTGCGGCGGTACTGCAGGACGTCGCGGATCCGGGGGATCACGGTGTCGAAGGGGTTGACGCGGGGCACCGACCGACGCTCGCGCATGGCCACCAGCACCTCGGCGAAGCCGAAGGCGCCCACCAGCGCGGGCACGAGCGAGAAGCCGCCGGCCAGGTCGCGGCTGTCGAAGCTGAAGCGCTCGAAGGCGTGGATGCCGTCCTGCCCGATGGTGGCGATGAACAGCCCGGCGATGCCGGTGATCCAGCCCTTGAGCGCGTCGCCGCCGGTCAGCGTGGCCGAGATGATTACGCCGAAGATCGCGAGCCAGAAGAACTCGTAGGCGCCGAACTTCAATGCCAGGTCGCCCAGCAGGGGCGTGAACCAGGCCAGGAAGAACATGCCGATCAGCGTGCCCATCACCGAGCCGCTGGTGGCGATGCCCATGGCGCGGCCGGCCTGGCCCTGGCGCGCCAGTGCATAGCCGTCCAGGCAACTGGCCGCCGAAGCCGGCGTGCCGGGAATGTTGAGCAGGATGGCGCTGCGGCTGCCGCCGTAGATGGCGCCGACGTAGGTGCACACCAGGATCAGCAGGGCCTGGCTGGACGGCAGCTTGATCGTCAGCGTGGTCATCAGCGCCACGCCCATCGTGGCCGTCAGGCCCGGCAACGCGCCGATGATCACGCCCACCAGCGACGAGGCGAGCGCGAAGAACACCGATTCGGGCGTCAGGAACGACGCCAGCGACTGCCCGAAGGCGGTCAGGCCCGAGAACATCAGGGCAGCCTCACCAGGAAGATGTGCTGGAAGGACAGCGTCACGATCGCGCTCCAGGCGGCGCCGTAGATCGCGGCGCGCGACCACTGCGCGGTTCGCCCGCGTCCGAGGGCCTGCTGCCGCTCGCGGTCGAGCAGGCCCACGAAGACGGTGACGAAGACGAAGGTGCCGAGCCAGAAGGGCAGGCCCGTGCCGACCAGCAGCAGCGCGTAGCCGAGCGTCAGCGCGAACACCAGCGCCATCCGCGCGGCGCCGGCCGGCGCGCCGTCTCCGGTGGCCGCCGCTGCCGGGCCGCCGCCCGCCGACCGCAGCACTGCGTCCTGGGGCGACCAGCCGGACAGGCGCGCCAGCGAGCGCAGCGCCAGCATCACGCCCAGGATCACCAGCAGCACACCCAGCAGCCCCGGCACCAGACCCGGGGCCTCGTAGGGGTTGATGTTCAGCCGCTCGAGCCGGTCCATGCGCCAGGCGCCGACGGCGATCGCCGCGCCGACGACGATCCACGCCGCCGCAGCGGCCAGGTCGGCGCGAGGCGGCGGCGCCGCCTCGTCGGGGCCGTCACCGCCCGCAGGGCGGCCCGGCGCGTCTGCGGGCTCGGTCATGCTGCCGGTGCCGCCGTCAGGGCTTGGGGATGCCCACGGTGTCGGGGGCGACCTTGGTCTTGCCGCCGGCGTGCAGCAGCCAGGCGTTGGCCTGCACCGCCGGGAACACCGCGGCCTGCGCCGCCTCGCCGGCCGCGGGGGCGAACAAGGCCCCGCGGTTGGCGGCGTAGCGCTTGAGCGCGGCGTTGTTCACGATGTGCTCGGCCCAGGCCTTCTCGAGCGTCGCGATCACCTCGGCCGGCACGCCCTTGGGCACGAAGATGCCGAAGTAGTTGGGCGGGGCCTTGAAACCGGGGATGGTCTTGCTCAGCGGCTCGATCACGCCGTAGCCCTCGATCTCCAGCGGCCGGTCGGACACGGTGGCCAGCGGGCGGATGCGCTTGCCGCGGATCATCTCGGCCTGCTCGACCGCCAACTGCGGCACCACCTCGGTCTCGCCCGAGACCGTGGCCACCACCGCCGGGTTGCCGCCGTCGTAGATCACGTGGCGGTACTTCACGCCGGTGGCGCGGGCGATCGCCTCCATCGCGTTGTGGCCGCTCGAGGTGACGCCCGCGGTGGCCACCTTGATGTCGGAGCGGGTCTTCATCGCGTCCAGCAGCTGCTGCATGTTCTGCCAGGGCGTGCCGGGGTTCACGCCGACGACCGCGATGTTGGCCACGTTCAGGAACAGGTGCCAGTCCCTGATGCCGGCGTTCACCATGCCCAGGGTCTGGTACACGCCCAGGTCCTGCGCCGCGCCGGCCACCCAGGTGTAGCCGTCGCGCGGTGCCTCCCAGGCGTTCTTGCTGCCGATCGAGCCGGAGGCGCCGGGCTGGTTGACGACGACGATCTTCTGGCCCAGCACCTTCTCGAGCTCGGCCGCGGTCACGCGCGTGACCTGGTCGGTCGAGCCGCCGGCGGCCCAGGGCACGATCAGGTTGATCGGCTTGTTCGGCTTCCACTGCGCCTGCGCCGTGCCGGCCAGCGCCAGCGCTGCAGCGGCCAGCGCCGCCTGGGTGAGGGATCTGCGGTTCAGCATCGGGGGTCTCCTTCGGTCGGTCTGAGGTCCTCGGTCTTCAGTCGGCGAGCCAGCGCGCCCGGTGGGCGGCGACGAACCCGTCGTCGTTCAGCATCGGGTGCGCCTCGCGCACCCGGCTGATCTCTTCGGCCTGGCCGGGGCTCAGGCCCTCGGCCGGGTCCAGGCACCAGATGCCCTCGAGCAGGCCCTGGCGCCGCAACACCTCGTGGCAGCCGGCGATGCAGCCGGCGAAGTCGTGCGCGACGTCGAAGAAGGCCGCGTTGCAGTCGGTCACGCGGGCATCGAGCGCCAGCAGCTCGGCGTCGACGCCGCCGCGCGCCGCCGCCGCATGGCAGCGCTCGAGCAGTTCGACCGCGCGGCGCGTCCACACGCTCCAGTGGCCGAGCAGGCCGCCGCGGATGCGCACGACGACCTCGCCGCCGTCGCGCGGCAGCGCGAACGGCGTCACCAGGTCGAGCACGATGTGGTCGTCGTTGCCGGTGTACAGCGCGACGCGGTCCTCGGCACGCGCCGCGACCACGCCGCGCAGCACGTCCAGCGTGCGGTAGCGGTGGAAGGGCGCGATCTTGATCGCCACCACCTGCGGCAGCCGCGCGAAGGCCTCCCAGAAGGCGGCCGACAGCGCGATGCCGCCCACCGCCGGCTGCAGGTAGAAGCCCACCAGCGCGATCTCCTGCGCGACCTCGCGGCAGTGCGCCAGGATCTCGTCCTCGCCCGCGCCGCGCATCGCCGCCAGGCTCAGCAGCCCGGCGTGGTAGCCCAGGTCGCGCGCCAGCGCGGCCTCGCGCCGGGCCTGCGCGGTGCGGCCGGCCAGGCCGGCGATCATCACCAGCGGGCGCGCACCGCCCAGCGGCACCCAGTCGCGCGCGGTCTCGAGGGCCAGCCGCAGCACCGGCTCGTACAGGCCGGCGTCGCGGATCGCGAACTGCGTCGAGTGCACGCCCACGGCCAGCCCGCCGGCGCCGGCATCGAGGTAGTAGCGCGTCAGCGCGCGCTGGCGCCGCACGTCCAGCCGGCGCTGCGCGTCCAGTGCCAGCAGGTGGGCCGGGATCACGGTGCCGCGCTGCAGCAGCGCGCGCACCGCGCCCGGGATGCGCGCGACCACCGGGTCCAGGGCCGGCGCGCCCGGCGCGGGTGCGAGGGCTTCAGTACTGCCCATCGCGCACCTCGAAATGCGTGGGCTTGCCCAGCGAGCGGCCGCCGCGCCGCGCCCAGGCGGCCGTCCAGTCCAGCAGCGTGCCCAGGCCCACCGGGGGCGGGCCCCAGAGCGCATCGGTCTGCGCGCAATCCACCAGCCAGGCGCTGGGGGATTCGCGGCCGCTGAAGCGCGCCTCGCAGCCCAGGCGCCGCGCCAGCCCGAGCGCGGCCTCGCGGATCGGGACGATGGGGCCGCTGAGGTTCAGCGGCCGCGTCGGCGCCTCGCAGGCCGCGAGCGCGCGCAGCGCGCGCTCGTTGGCGTCGCCCTGCCAGATCAGGTTGGCATGGCCCATGGCCAGCGGGATCTCGCGCCCGGCCAGCAGCGCCGCAGCCAGGTCGTGCAGCACGCCGTAGCGCATGTCGATCGCGTAGGACAGCCGCAACAGCACGCCGGGCGTGCCGTGGGCGTGCGAGAAGTGCTGGAACATGCGCTCGCGCGCGACGCAGGAGTTCGCATACTCGCCCGGCGGCGTCAGCGGCGCCGATTCGGCGGCGCCGGGGCCGGCGGTGTCGGCGAAGGCGTAGACGCAGGCGGTGGAGAAGGCGACGATGCGCGAGCGCGCGTAGCGCTCGGCCACCAGCGCCGGCACGTGCGCGTTCATGGCCCAGGTGAGCCATTCGCTGCCCTGCGAGCCGAACTTGCGGCCGGCCATGTAGACAACGTTGGGCGCCTCGGGCAGGGCCGCGAGCGCCTCGCGCGACAGCAGGTCGGCCTCGATGCACTCGATGCCCTGGGCCTGCAGGCGAGCCTTCAGCCCGGGCTCGCTGAAGCGCGCCACGCCGATGACGCGCCGGCCGGGCGCCGCGCGGCGGGCCATGCGCGCCAGCGTCGGGCCCATCTTGCCGCCCACGCCCAGCACCAGGATGTCGCCGGGCACGCGCGCGAGGTCGGCCGCCAGCGCCGCCGAAGGGCGCGACATCACCTCCTCGAGGTGTTCCTCGTCGTCGAACGCAGCCGGCAGCGACGCCTCCGGCTGGGCGGGCGAAATGCTCATGACAGCCGGGCTTCCTTCTTGACCAGCGTCAGCCGGGCCATCTGCGGCGATTTCTTGTACTGCGCGTCCAGCGGGTAGCAGCCCGAGACCATGGCATTGCGCGGCGCGGTGGTGCAGTCGCTGAAGGTGCGGCACAGGCGCTTGCGCTGCAGCGGGCGGCCGGCCAGCATGTCGGCCGGCAGTTCGGGATAGGCGAGGACCATCCGGCCCAGGCCGACGAAGTCGGTCCAGCCCTCGCGCACCGCCGCCTGGGCCACGTGCGGCAGGAACTCCTGCAGGTAGGTGTAGCCGCTGCCGACGAAGACCAGGTCGGGGAAGCGGCGCTTCAGCTCGCGCACGGCCTCCAGGTGGCGCATCACGCCGACCAGAGGGTCCTCGGGCGGCTGGTAGCCGTCGGACGGCGGGTACAGCGCCGGGCGCGTCAGGTGCGGGTTGTAGTACGGGCTGCCGAGCGTGATGTTGAACAGGCGGATGCCCAGGCCGCGAGCCACCTCGAGAAAGTCTGCCGCCTCGTCGAGGCCGGTGCGCGTGGGATCGACCTCGTCGACGCCGAAGCCCCAGCGGTAGGGCGCGGCCGGGTCGGGCATCACGGGCACGCCCGGGCCCAGCGCCTCGGGCGTGGACCGGGCCGGGTCGGGCCGGTAGGGCAGGAAGTCGAAGGCCGACAGCCGCACGCCGATCTCGAGCCCCGGCGCCTCGGCGCGGATGCCGGCCACCAGCTCGCGCAGAAAGCGCGTGCGGTTGCCGAGCGGGCCGCCGTAGTCGCCGGGCCGGGTCTTGGCCGAGAGGAACTCGTGCCCGAGGTAGCCGTGGCAGTGCTTGAGGTCGACGAACTGGAAGCCCGCATCGTGGGCCCGGCGCGCCGCGACGACGAAGTCGTCGACGAGCCGGCGGATGTCGCCGTCGCCGAGCAGCTGGATGCGGTCGGCCGGGCCGAAGCGACCGTCGAGCAGCGGGTGGCGGTACAGCGCGCGCGGCTCCATCCGGCCCCAGTCGTCGGGCTTGCTGAAGCGCCCCGAATGCGTGAGCTGCAGGCCCACCACCAGGCCCTCGTCGCTGCCGATTGCCGCGCGGTGGGCAGCGACGAGCTCTTCGCGCAGACGCGCGATGTCGCCCTGGGTACGCTCGTCCAGCAGCAGTTGCTGCGGGTTCGCGCGGCCGTCGTGCCGCACCGCCACCGCCTCGCCGCCCCAGACAAGCTTGGCGCCCGAGGCGCCGAAGCGCTGCCAGCGGCGGCGCGTCAGGTCCGACGGGCGGCCATCGCGCTCGCCATCCCAGCCTTCCATCGGATGCACGCACCAGCGGTTGCCGATGGTCCAGCCGTGCAGGGCCAGCGGCGCGGCGAGCGGGGCGGTGGGGCCGGACTCGAGCGCGTCGTCGCAGGGCATGGCCAGCCCCAGGCGCTGCAGGTTCTCGCGGAAGCCAGCCGGGTCCTGCAGCGATTTCAGCTTGACGAAATCGCCGAACTTCAAGCCGACGCTCCTTCAGCCGCGCACCGCGATGCGGCAGCGGGCCCTCGCGGGGCATTCATGGCCAAGATGTCTCCTCCATCGGGGGCCGGGCCCCCTGGGCTTGTCGCCGGCTGGCTGCGGCGATCGATCCCCGCATCATAAGGACCCGCAGCGGGCCCGGAATCCGGGGCAAACCCATGGTCGGGGCGGCCGCCCACCCCGGAGCAGCCGGCGGGCGCAATCTGCGCATGCAAACGCCGTTGGCCACCGGCAGCCGCCTGAAGCTGGTGCTGACCACCCTGCCCGACCGTGAAGGCGCCGAGCGCATCGCGCACGCTCTGGTCGGCCGGCGCCTGGTCGCCTGCGCCAGCATCCTCTCGCCGGCGACCTCGGTCTACCGCTGGGGCGGCGCGGTCGAGACGGCGCAGGAGTGGCCCGTGCTGATCAAGACGGCGGCCGAGTGCGTGCCGGCGCTGCAGCAGGCCCTGCAGGCCCTGCACCCCCACGAGGGAGCATGGATTCTTTTGCTGTGAGTTCTTTGTCTTTGGCGCGGAAGATCAGGCCGCTGGCGCAGTGGCGTAGACGTTGGGGAAGTGATGCTCGCGCAGGTACAGCGACGCGCCCATCGCCTGGTGTCCGTAGGCCGTGACGCGCCAGCGGCGTGTGCGCGGGATCTTGGCAATGAGTCCGTGCGCGTGCAGGCGCCTGAAGCAGCGGCCCACCTTCGCGCTGGCCTTTTTCGGGTCGTCGGCACACGAACGCAACCAGCGCGTTGTCGTCAGCCGTGAGCGGATGTCGCGGTTGGTGAACCCGCGCAAGGAGTGCTCACCGTCCATCAGGCTCTTGAACAGAGTGGCGTCGTCTTGCGCCATCGGATTGAACCCCGGGCAAGAGCGTCCCGCGGCATCCTTCTTCATCGTGGTCAGGCGCTGCAGCGCCTGCTTGCCCTTGGTCGGGTCATCGACCGCAGCCAGGGCATCG
Organism: Rubrivivax sp.; assembly: GCA_027491255.1. GTDB lineage: Bacteria > Pseudomonadota > Gammaproteobacteria > Burkholderiales > Burkholderiaceae_C > Rubrivivax. Next base: position 12,865 of record JAIXWM010000012.1, read on the forward strand.
AGGTAACGGGCGTTGGCCTGCAACGAGACCTCGCGGTATCGGAACAGATACGCCACGCCCTTGCGCAGCTGCGCCCACTCGGCGCGCTGCTTGCCATCGCGCAAGACCTGCTTGCGCACGCGGAACTCCTCGGGCTTGTTGATCACCGTTTCAACTCGCAGTACCAGTCCCGCTTTGTCATACCTCTTCAGCCCGTTCTGCTTGACCCGATGCTTGATCCTCGAGCCACCAACGCGGCGGCACACCAGGCTCGACAGATCGGAGACCACCTCCCCGCGGAAGTTGCCGACCATCTTGCGCCCGAGGAAGTTCATCACCTCCGTGGCCCCGAAGCACAGCGTGCTGTGGCTGAGACCAAACCTTCGTCGATGTCGTCGCGCTCGGCAATCTTGCGGGCCGCATCTTCCTTGCGCATCCTGGCGCTCAGGTACTCGAACGGCCGGCCGTGCTTGCGGGCCAGCGCGACCGCATGCGCCTTGACGCGCTCAGCGTTGGCCAGCAGGAACGGCTTGACGCTGCTGCAGTCGACCTCGTGCGCCTGGAGCAACTGCGCCATCGGCCAGTCCGACATGATCGGCAGGTAGCCGCGGAACAGCATGCGGTCGAAGCAGGACAGGACGCCGTGGATGCGGTCTTCGTGCATGTCGATGAACGCCTTCATGCCAGCCTCCTGGGACTACCCAGCCGTTGGAGGATCAGCATGCCAGGATCAAAGCGCCGGCACCTTGGTTGCGGCCGCAGGCCGCGCTAGGAAATTCAAACGCCCTCCCGGACAGAGCCAGCCGGGTGACGTAGCGGCACAGCTGCTCCAGGCGCTTGCGGTCATGTGCGTCGATCCGCACGACGGCGCGCAGGCTGAAGCCGTCGATGTCGGCCACAGGGGCTGGCGCGCCGTGTCCTCACGCGGCATTGCGCCTCGCAGGGTGAGCACCTACTGCCCTGCACGGGGGCCGAAGGCGATGCGGTAAGCCGAGTCCGGACACAAACAGTCCGGTGGATTGTTTGAGCCTGGCGAAGGGCCTGGCGGCACCGCATGGGCAGTGGTCCACCAGGTGCGCCGCCGTCTGCGGCATCCGGCGCGCACCGCACGACGGGCAGAAGCCGCGCCGCTTGCAGCTGAAGGCCAGCAGCTTGTCGTGGCCGCACTCGCCGCAGCGCAGCCTCGGAAAGCCGTGCGCCAGGATGCCGCATTCGAGGAAGGCGCCGAATTCTTCTGTGATGAAGCGCGGCAGCGCGGCCCCGGTGCTGGCCTCGGTGTGGGCAATGAAGCTGGCCGCGTGCTGCTGCACCAGGCGGTACAGCGTGGTCTGCTCGGGGCGGTGGCGCTCGTGGTGCAGCGCTCGGGCTGGGGCGGGATGGGTGGCGCAAGGCGCCTCTTGCGCAGGCCGCCGGCGGGCCATCGACATGGTGGGAGTGCCGTGCAGTCCGGGACTGCACAGCGTCGCCCACGCTGCCGAGCTTGCCTACACCCGCATGGGTGACTCCGATGGGGGCCGTGGAGGGGCGACGCCGGCAATTCCTCGGGGCCATGCGATCGGGGCCTCAGACCCTCACACCACCGTCGCCAGCGCCCGCCGTGCCTCGGCTTCGTCCAGCCCGGTGCGCCGCGCCCAGTCGGCGACCTGGTCGTCGCCGATGCGCCCGACGTTGAAGTACTTGGCGTCGGGGTGAGCGAGGTAGAAGCCGCTGACGCTGGCCGCCGGCGTCATCCCCAGGCTCTCGGCCAGGCCCATGCCGATCTCGGCGGCTTTCAGCACCTCGAACATCTGCCGCTTGACGCGGTGGTCGGGGCAGGCGGGGTAGCCGGGGGCGGGGCGGATGCCGCGGTACTTCTCGGCGATCAGGTCTTCGTTGGACAGCGCCTCGTCCGGGGCGTAGCCCCAGAGCTC